>NZ_JBITIL010000019.1:0-155915 GCF_044458905.1 Nocardia sp. NPDC050408
ACCAGCGCCACCGCGCCACTCAACCTGCCTCCAAAGTCCGTGGTCACCCCAGGGAGACATGATCATCCCGAGCCAGATTCCACGTAACTTTTAAACTGATCAAACGACAAATGTATGGCCGAGCCAGCTTCCAACTGCTCCGACACCGCATCCTGCTGGCATAGCCCCAGCGACCACCGGAAGTGAGCCAAAGCCGTTCATCTGACAGTCCCGGTTGAAACCATTGCAGCCCAATATAATCGGTACTTATCCAACCTGCCTGACCCGGGTTGGAGTCGGTCTGGTGAGGCGAGTGGACGGTCGGAGTGCTGGCGTGCACGGTGGCGACGGGGCAACGGCCGAGAGACCCTGCGCCGCAGGAGTGGATAGGTGCTCCTGGGTTCCTCGGAGCGATCGACGCATCCCGCCACCAAGTGCGCGGCAGGCCGGAACCTGTAGGTCTGCTGGATGAGTCAGCCCTGAGCTACGACAACACGGACTGGGAGTTCGGGGTCGTCAGTGTTGATATCGTGCTCGAATCCGGCTGGGTTGTCGATTCGCCGAGTTGGGTCGTAGATCACCGCGACCAGCGCGGCGACGTTCGCTTGCCCTCGATAGCCGAACATGTCGTCGATGAGTTGGCTCCGAATCTCCTTCGCTCCCAACGATGGCCGGGTCATCTTTGCTTCGACCGCCACCTGTTCCTGACGTAGCACGAAGTCAATACGGTACGAGCCGCCTGCTCTGCGTGGGGTTGTCTCCTCCGGCTCTACGTCATCGAAGTGAAGCCGGAGCACGGCATGCAGGATCTTCTGAAGGTCATACTCGTCCGACACGGTAATGAGGCCGGGGCCGCGACGATTCGGGCGTTCCATAATGGCCAAAGCAGGTGGGAGTCGGCGAAACAGCTCGGTCAGCTGATTCATCGTGTCGTGGACTTCGGGATTGATGGCTAGCCGCCCTTTGGCTTCCAACAGCAGACGGCGCTGTTCAAGCAAGGGCTCCTCGTAGCTCTGCTTCAGTGAGTGTTGCCATCGGCCATGGCTCTTCAGGAAGCGGGGAACGGAGTTGTACAGTGCCCACGGCTTTCTGGGGTAGGCAATGAATTGCTTGATCCTGGGACTTGTGTTCGGATATCTGGCCTCGAACTGCTCGATAAACTGCCCACGGAGATCGTCTGACAGCGAGGAGAGTGAAGCCGAGTACCACAATGGATAGCGGTCCTGTAGCTGGCGTACCGCCAGCACGGCGTCTGACTCGCCCTCGCCTTGGGCCATTCTGCCGAGTTCAGCCAGCTCCTCTATCTGAGTCCGTTCAACGGAGCAGAGGGGGGAAAGGTGACCGGTAGAGCCGCCAAGGACCGGTGGAAGGGGCCAGGCCGCCAGGTCGGTGCGTCGGCCGGTATGGCCAGCTGGATCTCGGGCAGCGCATCGAGAAGCTGATCGATGGCGTTTTGAGCGAGCAGGTAGGCCAGCGACTGCGCGGGGCAGGCGTGTGGGCCGATGCCCCACGCCAGATGCGAGCGATTGCCTGTGTGATTCTCGGTCCGGATCGCGGGGTCGTTGTTGCAGCCGGCCATGCTGATGAGGATCGGCTGGTGCGCGGGCAGCCAGACGTCGTCGATGAGGATCGGCTGACGGGGATAGGTGGTGAGGAGGTTTGCCAGCGGCGGGTTGTTGAACAAGACTTCGTCCAAGGCGTCTCGGGTGGATAGGTTCCCGCCGACGACACTTCCACCGAAACGTTCGTCGGTGAGGATCAGCAGCAGGGTGTTGCCGATCAGGTTCTGTTGCAGTTCGATCCCGGCGCCGTAGACGCTGTTCAGTTGGTGGATCATCTCCAGTTCATCGAGTTCGGCCGGATGCCGCAGTAGTAGCGAGGTGATGTCGTTGCCAGGATGGGTCCGTTTGAGGGCCAGCAGTTCCAGCAGCGCCTCGACGATCATCTTGTTGCCGTCCTCGGCATCGATCCCCTCGAACATCGCGGCCATGCCTGCGGCGACCCGCTGTCCGATCTCCGGCGGGCAGCCCAGCAGAGCATCGGTGACCGCGAATGCGAGCGGTAACGCGTACTGACTGATCAGATCGGCTGTACCGGCCTGGCAAAAGGTGTTGACCAGCGGGATGGCGATCTTCTCCACGGTGGCATCGAGAGCATATAGATCTACCGCGTTGATACTCGTGGTGATTGCCTGCCGGTAGCGCTGGAGGACCGCTCCGTCGTTTCGACTCCCGGTGGGACGCCACTCCATAAGCGGCCGGACGGGGCAGTCGGCCGGGATGTTCTGCTGCCAGGTGCGCGGATCGACAGGGAAGTGCTCGGGATCGTTGAGGATCCGCAGCGCGGTGTCATACCCGACCACCAATGTGGCCGGCACGCCCGGCGCCAGCTCAACCGGAGCCAAAGAGCCGTATTGTCTTCGCATTTCGTCGTAAACACGGTGCGGATCCGCGGCGAATTCCGATGAGTACAGCGACACCCTTGGACCTTCGGTAGCCATCGGCGAGCCGTGGACGACTGGACAGGCCGGGGTGTCCAGTCGGGACTGTGGCGTACTCAAGAATGGAGCTCCAGATGTTCGTGTGTGCTGTTCTGGGGACGCGGTCTTCAGCGCATCCCTGCTTTCGGTCGCCGAACCACTGCTGCAAACTTCGAGAAGCGTACTGTCCAAGGGAATTTCGTGCCACTCGTTCCGCGCCGCGTTGACAGCAGCCGATTCGAAGTATCGTGCGTCGAACGCGGTTGGTGAACGTCTGATGGGGTCGATGGCGTGCTTTCTGGCCGCTTACGGCCTGGCCCGCGGCGCGCCCCTGGCACACGACCGCTCACATCCGCCGAGTACCTACCGGCGTGATTCGAATCGCCAGCCCTGCGACCGTCAGCGGGTTCGAGTTGTGAAGCGTTAGGCCCACGAAAGGCCCGGTCCACATGGACCGGGCCTTCGTTGTTTCGGTTGATCGTTCGGAACTACACGCAGACGCCGCCGAGGTTCAACGCGGTGACGTTGGTGTACCCGGCTGCTGGTTGGTAGTCGGGGAGACCGTCGTAGTAGACGGCGCTGACGATGTGCTGGCCCGCGATATCCGGAATCCAGAGGATGCTTGCGGTGCCGTTGGAGACCGGGACGGTGCCGACGATGTTGCCGCCGAGGCCGGGCAGGCGGCTGGTGAATTCGACGACACCGCTTTGCACCGGGGTGCCGTCGGGACGCTGCACCCTCGCCTGCGCAGTCTGCCCGCAGCCGACCGCCGCAACACTGGTAGCGCCGAGTGCCGGGCCGGTCATCGTTACCGACAGTGTTGGGGCGATCGCCGCATTCGCTTGGGGTGCAAAGGTTGTCGGTACTGTCAGACACGCCGCCGCCAGCGCCACACCGGCCGCGCCGCGCGAGAGTCCGCCCATCATGCCTGCCTTTCGCTGTGCCGACCGAGCCCCTCATGGCCCGGTGTAGGTCGTCGCACGGTACCTGAGACGCGGATCACATATGCGCAGGCCGCGCCGAGAATCTGATGTTCAGAGTGCCGAGGATCGGACGGTCCGAGCTGACGGAGCCCGGTATTCCCGTCCGAAACCGCGTCGCGCGGAGTTAGTGTTGCACCGCGCTACATAGCCACGTTCCAGCAAACCGCGAACGGAGCGTTATGGGACACAGGATGGGTATCGCCGCGTGCATGGCAGCCGGGCTGTTGTTCGTCACGGGCTGCGGAACGTCGACGGACTCCACCGGAACTTCCACGCAATCGACCTCGCCGGGGGCCGAGCCCGCGTATGCCGCCGCTCTTCGGCCGGTGATAACCACGTTGATGAAGGACAACGTCATTCCGGGTGCTGTTGTGGTTGTCAAATCGCCGAAGCAAGGCAATTGGACTGCGGCATTCGGTACTCGAACCATCGACTCGAATGAGCCGATGACGGTTGACGACTATTTTCGGGTCGGCAGCAATACGAAGACGATGACGTCGACGGTCATCCTGCAGTTGGCGCAGGATGGCAAGCTCTCGCTGGACGACCCCATCGACAAGTATTGGCCCGGCGTGCCGAACGGCGATCGGATCACGATTGCTCAGCTGAACGAAATGCGCAGCGGGCTATACAGTTACACGTTCGACCCGCAGTTCAATGCCGCGCTCGACAACGAGCCGCAGAAGGTGTGGACACCAGAGGAGTTGCTGGCCATCGCGTTCGCGCACCCGGTGAACTTCCAACCCGGGGAAAAGTTCGAGTACAGCAATACCAACTTCATCCTGCTCGGCCTGGTCATCGAGAAGCTCACGAAAACGACGGCCGCCGAGAGTTTCCAGAAGCGTATCTTCGAACCGCTGAGCCTGAAGCACACATCACTGCCCGCGGCCACGGACTCCTCGATTCCGAATCCGCATCCCCAGGGCTATGCCTTCGGCACCAACGTTTCCACCATCGACACCTACGCTCTTCCTCCCGCGGAACAAGCCGAGGCCTTCGCGGGCACATTGAAACCGAGCAACCAAACAAATATCAACGTGTCTTGGGCGTGGACAGCCGGTGGCGCGATCTCGACGGCCGACGATATGGCGACCTATGTGAAGGCGCTCGTCGGCGGTGGCCTGCTCGATGCGAAGATGCAGAAGACTCGGGTGGACAGCATTCAGCCGATCGATCCGGCCAATCCGGAGCAGGCCGGATACGGTCTCGGCATCGTGCGTTTCGGTACGCACCTGATCGGACACGACGGTCAGCTCCCGGGTTTCATGACCTTCATGGGCCATGACCCGGCATCGGACCTCACGATCGTGGTCACCACGAACCTCGCGGCAGTTCCGTCGGGTGAGGGGTCCGCCCTGGTGCTGGTCAAAGGCATGCTGCCGACCTTCTACGGTGCTGATGCCCTGCCGGGCAAAGCGACTACGAGCCCGACGAGCAGTTCCACCGAAACAACGACGACCGGTCGATGACAGTACGAGTGATGCCGGATGGATGAGACCGCCGTACTCATCGCGGGCGCAGGCCCGATCGGACTGACCACCGCGATCGAGTTGCGCCGCAGGGGAGTGTCGTGCCGGATCATCGACCCGGTACTGGAATCGCCCCAGTATGCGAAAGCCGTTGGTGAAATCGACATTCGTATTTGAGCCTGTTGCGGAACAGTGGCGCGACGTCGGGAACCGTGCTGTTCATACTGCCGCTGTGCATGAATGCGGTGGGATTCCAGAACTTGGAGTCCTCGAAGACTCCGCGCTCATTTGGTGTATCCGGACAGGCTCGGCGCGAACATTTGGGGGCGGTCATTTTGCGCGGGCGATGTCCACGATCGGCGCGGCTCCCGGGCTGTCTGTGTGCGAGACAGCCGAATCCTATGCTCCGTGGTTGTGATCCGAGCCGCCGGAGACAGTAGCGACGGCGATCATGACGGTCAGCGCATGGAAACCGGAATTTACGCGCCGACGACCAGTCCCGGCAGATAATGCGACGTAGCGGGCAGACGAGGAGGAAGCCGTGCGGTACCAGGCCGGGCTGGCGGGGACGTTGCGAGTCACCGTCGAATTCACCGATACCGCGCGTCGATTGCTCGACATTACGTGGTCGGCCGCCAACGCATCGGCCGCCCGCAAGAAGTTCGAGTACGCGCGGATCTTCCTGGTGACACTGGGTGGCGATCCGGAGCGGATGTACCTGGACCTCGTGGACCGACGGCCGTCGGCATCGGTGCAACTGCCAGCGGAATTGGCCGAGGGCGCATACGCCATCGAAGTCGACGCCTACGGCAGTGCGAGTTGGGGTGATGGGCGGCTCGACGCACGCGGGCGAAGTGCCTCGTTCATGATCGACCCAGGCGAATCAGGCTAGTGCCGCGTCCAAACAGCCCCTGCCGTATCGAGCCTGGTTCGAGGGGTTCCGTCGAAGGCAGTCGAAGGGTGGTCGCCCACGCCGCATCGACTGTCATATGACAGCCCTGCGAGCGGTCGGAGCGGGTGGCGCGGCAAGCTATCTGGAAGCGGCACTAAAAGAACTGTGTGCGGGATGCCAACTGTTCGACGTATGCGACCGAGTTATTCGACCGTGGTCAAGTGCGAGCGCGGTGAGCGGTGAGTATCACTCGGGCCCAAGAAGTTTCGACTGGTTGTGAGGCAGTGCCCGGGAACCGCGTTGCGGCTCAGCGAGCATGGCGGCGATGATGCCGCGCTGTTCGGCGGATCCGAGATCGGCGATCAGGGTTCTCATCGCGCCTCCATCGGCGTAGCCTCTGAGCTGTGCTGCGCCGCCAGCGAATGCACCAGATAGATCAGATTGCCTACGGTTACCAGACTGTGCACCTGATCATTTCGCACTGGGCCGGCCAATGAATCGCGGTGGAACTGCGGTAGTACTCGCCCGAGATGGGCCGGCCCCGCCTCGCTGACCACCTGGACCTCGAGCCGATCCGAACAACCTGGTTGCCGGGCATGCAAGACCGCGGCCTATGGGCGCCCTCTGGTCGATGTGGTGGTTGATACATCAGATTGGTTGTGAATCAATGCAATTCGTCAGATCGAACCGATACCATGGGAAAATGACCGCGATGCGGCTCGGTAACGGTACGTGGTCGATTCTGCGGGACGCCTGCGCGGGCGTGGGCATCAATTCCGCAGACGCCCAACTACTTCGAGTGACCGGGGAGATCGACTATCGGTTGCCCGGCGGTGTGATAGCGCGGATCGGTGCGCCCGGACAGCAGGGTGCCGCCAAGCGCGCAGTCGATGTCGCCCGATGGTTGACCGCCGCCGAAATCCCAGTGGCACAGGCGGTTTCCGACATTCCGCAGCCGGTAGTGGTGGACGGTCGCCCGGTGACGTTCTGGCATGAGTTGCCGCAGCACCGCGCGGGCACACCCGCGGAGGTGGCCGCGGCGCTGACCCGATTGCACCGACTCGCGCCGCCGACCGATATGGAAATCGGACAGGTGGCGCCCTTCGTCGGACTCGATGAACGCATCGACGCCGCGCACACCATGAGCACTGACGACAGATCCTGGATGCGTAGGCATTTGGCGGAACTACGTGGTCGCTGGGCCGCGCTGCCGACCGGACGACCGTGGTGCGTCATCCACGGCGCCGCGTGGAGCGGCAATGCGGTTGTCGCGGCGGACGACAGCGTGATTCTGCTCGATACCGGACTGTTGTCGTTCGGTCCGCCGGAATGGGATCTGGTGCATGCGGCGATCGAATGCGCCTCGTTCGGCTGGATCACCGATGCGCAGTACGGCGAGTACTGCCGGGCCTACGGCAGTGATGTGATGCGCTGGGACGGCTTCTATCTGCTGCGTGATATCCGGGAGTTCCGGATGGCCACCATGGCCGCGCAGGCGGCGGCCGCGAATTCGGAGTACCAGGAGCAGGCGGATCTCCGACTGGCCTGTGTGCGCGGCGATATCGGCCCACGGGTGTGGGACGGGTGGACAGCGCTGTCCTAACGCGCTTGCGATGCCGAGCGGCGGAGGTCCGGGAGGGCGTCCGCCGCATCGGGTTCAGCCCTGCTGGGTCGGCACGACGATGAGCTCGGCCACATTGACGCGCGGCGGTGCGGCGACGGCGTAGGCGATCGCATCGGCGATATCGTCCGAACCCAGGATTTCGAGTTCGCTGCGCCACTGGGTGAGCCCAGTGCGCTGTTCTTCATCGCGCATACCCGCGCCGAGTTCGGTCTCGACGAAACCGGGTTCGATATTCTTCACCCGGACACCGCGCGGGCCGAATTCCGCGCGCAGATTGCGGGTGAGATGGGCAACCGCGGCCTTCGTCGCGGTGTAGACGCCGTAGTTGGGGAATACGGTGTGTCCGCCGATCGAGCCGACATGCACCAGATCCGCGCGGCGGCCGTCGCGTGCCGCGGCGAGCAGGTCATCGATGAAAGCTCTTCCGGTGTAGAGCAATCCGTTGATATTGGTGCCGACCATCTGATCCCATTCGTCGGTGTCAGCGGCTTCGAACGGCGCGGCGAGCATGACGCCCGCATTCGCGACCACCAGATCGACCGGGCCGAATGCAGCGCGCACCGTCGCCGCGGCATCGCGCACGGATCGCTGATCGACCACATCGGCGACCACCGCGAGGGTCGGTCCACCGATCTCGGCGGCCAGTTCTTCGATCCGATCCTTACGGCGGCCGAGCAGGGCCACCCGTGCGCCATTGTGTGCGAGCTGTCGGGCAGTGGCGGCGCCGATACCACTGGACGCACCGGTGACGACCGCGGTGCGGCCTTCGAGGTTATTTGTCATGAACACCACGTTCGTATCCGCCGCGGCCATCCGCCAGGCTGCGGACTTCCTGGTAGTCGCAGGGCCACCCAGGTCCGACCAGGTTGTCCTACCCTCGGGTACATGGACTCCGAGAACCGATTGGGCGTATTCCTGCGCGCCCGCCGCGAACTAGCGCGTCCGGAGGAGTTCGGGATTCCGGCCGGCGGGCAACGGCGGGTAGCCGGGCTGCGTCGCGAGGAAGTGGCCATGCTGGCGGGTATGAGCGCCGACTACTATGTGCGGCTGGAGCAGGGACGCGATAAGCATCCGTCCGAGCAGGTTGTCGAGGCATTGGCCCGGGTCTTCGCGTTGGACGAGGAGGGGGTCGCGCATCTGCGCGAGTTGGCACGGCCGACGGCTCGGCGCAGGCGGGCAACGCGACGGCCCGAGCGGGTTGCGCCCGGGCTGCTGCGCCTAATGGATTCCTGGCCGAATACGCCCGCATTGGTCCTGGGCCGACATATGGATGTGCTCGCCGCGACTCCACTGGCCACCGCGGTCAATTCCTGTTCGGCCAAGGGCGTCAATATGGTGCGGGCGATCTTTCTGGACCCCCAGGCGCGTGAGTGTTATGCCGACTGGCCCACCATTGCCGCCGATACCGTTGCCAGTCTGCGTGCCACCGCGGGCACCGATCTCGACGATCCACGCCTGACCGAACTTGTCGGAGAGCTGACGCTGAAGAGCGAGGATTTCCGGCGGCTGTGGGCCCGTCATGACGTGCGGGCGAAAACCGCAGGCGTCAAACATTTTCGCAACCCGCTGGTCGGCGATCTCACGCTGTCGTACGAAACCTTTGCCGTGAACGGTGCTCCGGGTCAGATCCTCATCGCCTATCACGCCGAGCTGGATTCGGCCGATGAGCGCGCGCTCGCGCTACTGGGCATGATCGTCGCGGGTGCGGTGCCCGAACCCACTTCCGTACCAGCCGATTCCGATAACTGATTCAGTCTTGGTCGCGCGACGAACCCCGGCGATCCGGAGCGGTCGGTCCTGGTCATCGCGGACTTCGAAGGGGCCGAGCAGCAGTACACGCACGGCAGCAAGCCCGCCGTATCAGGTAGGGGAGTCGACGTTCTGGTGGATCGGCTAACGACTGTGCGGCAGGATGCCGAGTGTCACGGCCAATCCGGCCGCGATGCATCCAGCGGCCGCGGCGCTGGTCGGGAAGGAACGGGTGATGGTGGCGATGCCGGCCACGAAAATCAGGCAGGTTGCCGAGGCCAGCAGCGCGGTTCCGCGATCGACACCGGCCCGCCGGTGAATTCGCTTGTGCGTCACTGTCATGTTCGCTGATTACCCGATTGCCGAGTTATGAAACTGTTATCGACCGCGACAGGCCGAATCATTCCGTGACAACTGCCGTCTCCGACGCGCCTCGAGTGGTAGGACTGGCAGATGGGCAATGACGAGACGGACGCGGACCTGATCGAACTCGCCACCAAGATCTTCGATCTAGCTCGGCATGGCGATGCCGAGCAGCTCACGGCGTACCTCGATGCCGGTGTCCCGGTGAACCTCACCAACGACAACGGCGACACGCTGCTCATGCTGGCCGCCTACCACGGTCATCAGGACGCGGTGCAGGTGCTGCTCGGCCGCGATGCCGACCCGAACCGCGCCAATGACAAGGGACAGACACCGCTGGCCGGTGCCGTCTTCAAGGGCGAGACCGAGATCCTGCGCGCTCTGCTCGCCGCCGGTGCGGATCCGGATGCCGGGACACCGTCCGCGCGGGCCGCGGCCGCCATGTTCGGCAAGAACGATCTGTTGAGCTTGTTCGGGGCGTGACCGATTGGCATGAGCCCGAACGCCGATTCGGCTGCGTTCGGGCGGATCGGTATAGTCGCCGCGGATGAGTAGTGTCACCACCCCAGATAGGTCCAAGCCCGTGAACCGACGATTCGGGCGCGCGGTGTGGCTGGTGCCGGTGCTGCTCGTCGCCTTCGTCACCTGGTGCCTGCTGGCGCCACTGTGGCCCTTCCACCGGATCACCGGTGGGTTCATCGACCTGCAGGTGTACCGGCTCGGTATCGAGGCGCTGCGCGACGGCGCGGATATGTACGGTCAGCTGCCGCAGACCACCATCGGTATCGGCCTGCCATTCATCTATCCGCCGTTCGCCGCGCTGGTGCTGAGCCCGTTCGCACTGCTGCCGTGGGACGCCGCGGCGTTCACATTCTTCATCTCCTCGACGCTCGCGCTGGCCGTGACGCTGTATCTGGTCGCGCGGCGGCGCTGGCCCGAGCGTGGCGGATTACCTCTTGCGCTGCTTGCCACCTCCTGCGCGACCCCGCTGGCCATGCTTTTGGAGCCGGTCCGCTCGACGTTGGACTTCGGACAGGTGAATCTGCTGCTGATGGTGTTGGTCGCGGCCGACGCACTGACCGCGAAGCCGAAGTGGCGGCGCGGCATGCTGGTCGGCGTGGCCGCCGCGATCAAGCTGACGCCGGCCGCGTTCGTCCTCTATTTCCTGGTGCGCCGGGACTATCGCGCCGCGATCACGGCCGCGATCACCGGTGCGGTGGCGACCGCCCTCAGCTTCGCGATCCTGCCCAAGGAATCGGTCAACTACTGGTTCGGCGGACTCGGCAATGTCTCCGGGCTCAGCGGCTCGTCCTTCCATACCAACCAGTCGATCCAGGCCGTGCTCGCCCGCTTCGGCGTGGAGAAGCCGCTGTTCACCGTGCTGTGGCTGCTGCTGAGTGCGGCGCTGCTCGCGCTGGTGGTCCCGGCCATGCGTCACGCCGCCGAGGTGCCCGCGCTCGCGCTGTCGATCAACGCCGTCTTCACGCTGCTGGTCTCGCCGATCTCCTGGTCGCACCACTGGGTGATGATCGCGCCCGCGCTGTTCGCGATGGTCTGTTACGCGACCATACTGCCGCGCGGCCGGGCGATCGGCTGGTATGTGGCAATCGTCCTCACCACGGCAGCATTCGTCTACGGGCCGCAGAATTGGCTGCCCGGCGATAATCGCCGCGAATTGGCTTGGACCCCTTGGCAACACCTGTGGGGGAATACCTACGTGTGGTTGAGCGTTTTGCTGGTGGTTGCGTACCTCGTTGCCAGCAGGCGGACGAAGTCGCAAGTGGGCGAACGCGATCGCGCGTCGAAGGATGTCGATCTAGTCGATCTGGCAGGTCCTCGCCCGGCGGCCTGACCATTTCTGGGATGCCGGGTTTTGGACGGAGGGTGCCGCGTGGTCGCGATCGATATCGAACGGAATCCGAAGCCGGCGTGGCCGCTGACGCCCCTGCGCGCGGTGCACGCGCGCGGGCTCGGCGGGGTGCCGCCGACGGCACTGGTGCTGATCGGGATCGTCAGCGTGCAGGTCGGTGCGGCGCTGGCCAAACAGCTGTTCACTGCCACCGGTGCTGCGGGGGCGGTCACGCTGCGCCTGTTCTTCGCCGGAGTAGTGCTGCTGGTCATCTGGCGGTCCTCGCTGCGAATCGAGCGGCGCGCGCTACTTGTCGTGCTCGGCTACGGCACCGTGCTCGCCTCCATGAATCTGTGCTTCTATCAGGCCATCGACCGGATTCCGCTGGGTATGGCGGTCACCCTCGAATTCTTGGGGCCGCTCACCGTCGCGCTGGCGGGCTCGCGGCGATGGACCGATCCGGTGTGGGCGGTGCTCGCCGGTGGCGGCGTGCTGCTGCTGACAAAGGCGGGCGGTGATGTCGGCTGGTCGGGTGTGCTGTTCGCGTTGGCCGCGGGAGCCCTGTGGGCGAGCTACATTCTGCTGAGCGCCGCACTCGGTGACCGGACCAGCGGCGGCGGGGGATTGGCCATTGCGATGGCCTTCGGAGGTGTGCTCATGGTCCCGGTGGGCATTGCCGACGCGGGGGCCACGTTGTTCCAGCCGTCGGTCCTCGCCGCCGGTTTCGCGGTCGCGATGTTGTCGTCGGTGCTGCCGTATTCCGTGGAACTCGAAGCGTTGCGGCGCATTCCACCGCGCGTCTTCAGCGTGCTGATGAGCCTGGAACCGGCGGCCGCCGCACTCGCCGGACTGATCGTCCTCGGCCAGATCATGCATGCGGCGCAATGGGCGGGCGTCATCTGCGTGGTGGCGGCCTCCATCGGAGCGACCCGCACAGCGCGGCGGAAATAGTCAGCACCCTGCACTACCCGGGGCGAAGATCGGGATTTCGCACCACCACGGCTTGATCACCGGCGGTGTCGCCGGTGCGCCCGCGACGATCCAGTCGCCCTGTACGGATACCTCGCGGGGTGACAGCGGTTCGTTGGCCGGACCGGTGGCGACGGACCCGTCGAGATTGAATTTGCTGCCGTGACAAGGGCAGTTGATGGTGTTGCCCGCGATTTCGTTGAGGGCACAGCCCTGATGTGTGCAGATCACTGAGAAGCCCCGGTAATTACCGGGATTCGGTTGGGTCACCACGGTGTCGCCGAGGATGAGGCCCGAGCCGACCGGTACATCTGAGGCGCGGGCGATGGCGTTCTCCGGTGCGCCCTCCTCGACCCGCGGCGCAGGTGCGGGTTGTTCCGGGACCTGTTGATGGGTGGCGGGTAGCGGTGCGAACGCGCCCGCGACGATCCATTCGCCCTGAACCGAGATGGTGCGCGCGGCGAGCGGCTGAGTGGCCGGACCAGTGGCCACGGATCCGTCGAGATTGAATTTACTACCGTGACAAGGACAGTTGATGGTGCCGCCGCTGATCGTGCCAACCGCACAGCCCGCATGCGTGCAGATCACCGAAAAGGCTTGGTAATTACCGGGACTCGGCTGGGTGACGACGGTATCGCCGAGTAGCACTCCGGAACCGATCGGCACATCGGAGGTGCGGGTAAGCGCGGTGCCGGGAACCGGTTCCGGCCCGGCCTGCACCTCGGTCGGGGGCGGCGTCGGTTCCGCGGACGGCGCGGCGGCGACCGAACTCGACGAACTCGGCACCGCGGTGGCAGTGGAAGTGGCTTGGTTCGAGGAGGTTTCGCTCGTAGAACAGGCCGCGACAACTGCCGCCGCCCCTGCTCCGATGACGATTGTTCGACGGTTGACGTGTTCGACGCTCATCGGGACCTCGGCGTTGTCGGCTCGTTGTTGTAGGTGTTACGAGATGGCCGCCGATTCGGTTCGAGGTCGTTTCGGATTCTTGCCGAGGTTGGCGCTGCCTACCGCCCGGGTGAGACCGGACCGGGCGGGGCAGCCACCGGCCATTGAACAGAACAGTTCTGAGACCAGAGGTAGGTGTTCGATGAGACTCTCCTGAGAAACTCGGCGGCGCTACCCATAGGCGCGCGGTGTGACCCGTAGGCTGGAATGATGCGGGCGATTGCGTTCTACGAATTCGGCGGTCCGGACGTACTGCAGATCGTCGACATCCCGATCCCGGAACCGGGCCCGGGCCAGGTCCGGGTGGCGGTGCGAACCACTGCGGTGAATCCGGTGGATTGGAAGATCCGTTCTGGCGCATTATCTTTCGGCGAACCGGTGTTTCCGCAGTATCCGGGTGGTGAGATCGCGGGTGTGATCGATGCGGTCGGTCCCGATGTCACCGGGGTCGCGGTCGGCGACGAGGTACTCGGCTGGGCGGTCGCGGCGTATGCCGAATACACCCTCAGCAACGCCGTTGCGAAGAAACCCGAGGAATTGTCCTGGCCGGATGCCGCATCGCTCCCGGTCGCGGTATCGGCAGCGGAGAAGTCATTGGCGGCACTGAAAATACAGCCGGGCGAAACACTGTTGATCAACGGTGCGTCCGGTGCGGTGGGGTCGATGGCGGCGCAACTGGCCGCGGCCGAGGGGGCCACCGTAATCGGCACCGCATCCGCGGCCAATCAGGATATTGTGCGCGAACTCGGCGCCACGCCGATCACCTACGGCGTCGGATTGGTCGAGCGCGTGCGCGAACTCGCGCCCAATGGCATCGACGCGGTCTTCGATGCGGCCGGATATGGTGTGCTGCCGGCCGCCATCGAATTGCGCGGCGGCACCGACCGGATCGTGACGATCGTCGACCCGACAGCCCGCGAACTCGGCATCACTTTCCTCGCCGGTAGCGGTGCCCAGCGGCCGACCGAACTCCTCCACCAGGTCGCCGAACGGGTCGCCAGTGGTGCGTTTCGGCTGCCGGGCCCGGCGCGGACCTTCCTGCTCGAGCGCGCGGCGGCCGCACAGGAGGAGAGCGAAAAAGGGCGTGGCCCAGGCAAGGTCGTCCTCAACGTGAGCTGACCCCGTCCCGGAACGCCTTGTTGCGAACGACAACCGGCGTACCATCTTTTCTTGCCGTGTGCCGATCGGAGCCGCGGCAAAGAGGAGGACGGGCGCGATGGCCGGTAGTCCATCGGCGGACGGAACGGGCCGCGGTGTGCTCGATGCCGGTTTCCAGATCCTGGAGGCCATTTCGGCGGCACCGGAGGGCTGTGGACTCTCGCAACTGGCCCGCACCACCGGATTGGCGAAGGCCACCGCATATCGGTTGACCGAACAATTGGTGGCGCTCGGTGCCGTACAGCGAGTGGAGCAGCGGTATTTCGTCGGCGAGCGGATGGCGGAGCTCGGGCGGCATTGGCAGGCGGCGCCGATCCTGCGCCGGGCCGCGCAACGACCGGCCCGGGTATTGTCCGCATTAACGAATTCGACTGTCGCGGTGTGCATTCTCGACGCGGGCGAGGTTCGCATGGTCTCCGGGATCAAAGGTGCGGAGTTCTTCGTCAACACCACCGCGGATCCGGAGTTGGTCTACCGCACCGCGCTGGCACAGGTGCTGTTCGCGGGACGCGCCGACAATACTGTCCCGCCACCGACATATTCGGCCGCGGAATGGCAGCGTGTCTGCTCCGGAATCGTCGACGCCGGAATGGTTTCCGTCGACCATCACAAGCTGATCGCCGGGATATGTTGTGCCGCAGCGGCTATCCGTCAACCGGGCAGGTGTGATGCGGCCGCGATCGGCTGTATCTCTCTGGCCCAACAGTTTCCGCCGAATCTGCCCGGTCTGGTCGCACATACCGCCCGTGAAATCGAGAAGAATCTTCGCTGATCGGTTCGTTCAGTGGACCGGGCCGTTCCTGCATGCTCGGCGGGCGAACCAGGATAGATGGGCTGTCGAACGCTGAAGGGCCGATCCACCGATGCAAGACTCCGATCTCTGGGGCCACCGCTACGTCTCCTCATCCGTCACCGAGAATGGCCGACCGCGATTCCTGGTCCGCGGCACCCGGATCACCCTGTGGTTCGTCGACGAAACCCGCCGCCTCTCCGCCCACGCGGGTGCCAATACCGTGATGTTCGAGGTGGATCCCGACAGCGGCGTCCTGAAAACCCGATCCCCGTTCTCCACCGTGCTGTCCTACCCTCGGGAATTCGCCGCCCAGGACTCCTGGCTCACCGAATTCCTGCTGCTCGCGCCCACATGGACCACCACCGGTGACGGCACCCTCATCCTCAGCGACGACCGCATCAGGATCGAGCTGCAACAAACCGCCGACTGCCCCTGATACCTAGCTCGCCGGAATAAGAAAGCTTTCGACAACTCGGCGGACCTTGGACACCGCATCGGCTTCGCCGAGGCGCAGTGCGGTATTGGCGGCGCAGAGGACGGCGTCGATCTGGAAGGCGGCGAGATCGATATCCAAATCGGCGATTTCGCCCGCATCGACGGCATACCGGAGTTCGCGCGCCATGGTCGCTATCCAGTCGCGCTGATCGCGCACCAGGGCAGCGCGCACCGGGCCGGGGCGACTGTCGAACTCCGCCATATTCGCGACCCGATAGCAGCCGCCCGCGAACAGCGGTGTCTGCGCGTAGACGATCCAGTGTTCGATCAGGGCGCGAAGTCGTGCCACCCCATGCGGTTGTGCGCGGGCGGGCTGGATGACGGCATCGACGAACATATCGCGGGCGAAATCGAGCGCCGCGAGTTGCAGCGTCTCCTTGGTCTTGAACAGGGTCTGCACCCCCGCTTTGCTGAGCCCGGTATCGGTCGCCAACTTGCCGAAGCTCAAACCGTCGAGACCATTGAGGGAGGCCGTGTCGACTGCCTGGCGCAATACGAGCTGGCGACTCCGGGCACCGCGCAGCAGGCGCTTGTCCTCCGTAGTCATAACCAAAGAGTACGTCCGACCGTATAGCTAATCAACCGGCGTCACCATAGCGTGCAATAGATCGCGCAGAGTTCGCTGCTGAGTGGCGGTGAGCGAGGTCAGTGGCGACTGCGCCCCGAGTAGGTCGAGCGCCTCGGCGCGCCGCCGCTCCCCGGCTGCCGTCAGCACGATCTGCTTGGCGCGTCGGTCGGTCGGATGTGGTTGTCGCCGAACGAGATCCTGCTGTTCGAGGCGGTCCAGCACGAAGGTCGCGTTCGACGGCTCGCACGACATTCTGGTGGCCAATTCGCGCGCGGTAATCGGCTCCGACAGTTCGCGCAGGGCGATGACCTGCGACGGCGTCATATCCAACGTCTCGGCGACGCGGCGAACGTGCACGTCGAGGCGGTGGGTGAACTGATGTACCAGCTTGCAGACATCGCGGTCGATCTCGGTATCCACGGCGAGATTCGGTGCTGCCTGCTCCTTCATGCCGCCGAGTCTAGTGCCACGCTTCGAACTGTGATAGTTCTAGTTCAAATCATTTGAGTTGTCACTATCTGGGGAGTGAATGTATGCGTCCTGCTGTCTTTGCGCTCATGCTGGTGGTCTTCAGCCTGACCACCGGCGAATTCGTGATCGCCGGAATCCTGCCCGAGGTGGCGGATGGACTCGCGGTATCGGTGCCCGCGGCGGGTCTGCTGGTAAGCGCCTATGCGCTCGGCATGATCGTCGGCGGGCCGGTGGTGACCGTGGCGACGGCGCGGCTGCCGCGCAAACCACTGGTGGTCGGTTTGGTCGCGGTGGCGGTCGTCGCGAATCTGGGCTCGGCTCTCGCGCCGAACTATTCGACCGTGCTGCTGGCCAGATTCGCCGCGGGACTCGTGGTGGCAACGTTTTTCGCCGTCGCCATCGCGGCGGTCGTCTCGACGGCCGAACCCGGCCGCGAGGCATCGGCGGTGGCGCAGGTGGCGCTCGGCATGAATCTCGGCATTGTCGGCGGCACTCCGATCGGCGCGGCTATCGGCCAAACTTTCGGCTGGCGTGCGACATTCGTGTCGGTTGCGTTGTGCGCGGCGGTCGCGCTACTGCTTGTGCTGCGTTTCCTGCCGACGATGCCCGCGCTGTCGAGCGGATCGGTGCGCGGCGAGCTGCGCGTATTCGCCGATCGCCGTGTGCAATTGGCGATTGCGCTTACCGCGCTCGGCAATGTCGGTGTGGTGACGGTCTTTACGTACTTCACCCCGCTGCTCACCGAAGTGAGCGGCTTCGCGGCGGGGGTGGTTCCCGCGCTGCTGCTGGTGTACGGAGTCGGCGCGGTGCTCGGCAATTATCTCGGTGGACGGCTGGCCGATAGGGCGCTGATGCCATCGCTGGCCGTTCTGCTCGCAGCCCTGGCGGGCACGCTGGTGTTGCTGTGGGGAGTCGCCGATATTCAATTGATCACGGTGGCAATGATTTTCGTACTGGGTGTGCTAGCCTTCGCGATCATTCCCGGTATGCAGACCCGGGTCGTGACCTCGGCGGGCGGGGCACCCACACTGGCGATCGCGGTCAATGCCTCCGGATTCCAACTCGCCGCCGCGTGCGCGGGCCGCATCGGCGGCTGGGCCATCGATGACGGACCGGGGCTGCGTTCGATCTATCCGATAGCCGCTGTCCTCACGGTATCGGGCTCGGCGATGGCACTGTACATGCTGCTGCGTGATCGCAAGCCCGCGGTGGAATCGAGCTGACCGGTATGTCGTTGAATCCGATTGCTGCACAATCTGTCTCGAGTTGAGCCGCTATTATCTGGCTAGACGCTTACCAGCGTCGCCGATATCAGAAGAGGGGTACGACTGTGAGCATGATTCTCGCCGCGGCACATGACACGTATGGAGCAGTCCTGGCCCAACTCGGCAATCCGACACCGGAGGCGCCGCCCCTCGCGGACAAGATCCTGCAGATGGTCCGCTATTTCACCTGGTTCATCCTGCTCGCGGGCATTACCGCCATCACCTACGCGGGCGGTCGGTTCGCCTGGGAGAAGTGGTCCGGTGGTGGCCTGCAGTCGCCGAAGATGGTGGCCGGAGCCATGATCGGCGGCGTCGTCGCGACCAGCGCGGGCACCATCATGAATGCCGTAATCGGCAGCTAGGCACGCCATTTGATGGAGCAACCCATGCTCGGCCGGTGCGGCTCGGGCACGGGTGCTCCGGTGAGTACCGCCTCGACGGCGGCGCGTAATTCGTTGCCGGTCACCGGTTTACCGTTGCCGGGGGTGGATTCGTCGAAGGCGCCGCGGTACGCGAGTTCGAGGCGTGCGTCGTAGAGGAAGAAGTCCGGTGTGCACGCGGCGCGGAAATCTCGGCCCACCTGCTGTGTTTCGTCGATCAGGTAGGGAAACTTCCAACCGGCGCGATCGGCTTGGGCCCGTAGGTGTTCCGGCGCGTCATCCGGGTAGGCGTCGGCATCATTGGTGCAGATCGCCACGGTCGGGATGGTCAGTGTGCCGAGCACCTCGCCGAGCTTCGACTCGAGGTGCCGCACATACGGGCAGTGGTTGCAGGCGAAGACGACCAGTAGCCCGGACCCGTCCGCATAGTCGGCGCGGGCATGCAGGTGACCGTCGAGGTCGGGCAGACTGAATTCCGGAGCGGGTGTTCCGATCGGGACCATCAGGGATTGGACCGACATGAGGTGCCTCCATCCGAGTCGATATCGAGCGTAGTGCGTTTATCGCGCCAGATCCGCCGGATCGGTGTTGGCCCCGCACAGTACGACGCAGACCCGTTCACCCGGCTCGGGCCGATAGGCCTGGGTGGTCAATGCCGCGAGAGCCGTTGCGGCGGCGTGTTCCACGGCAACGCGGCGGTCCTGCCACAGCGCCAGCCGGGCCGCGATAATGTCGGCGTCGGGGACGAGCACCGAGGTCACGTCATAGTTCTGCGCCGCGTGTAGTGCCAGTTCGGTGGCGCGGCGGGCGCCGAGAGAATCGGCGGCGACCGAATCGACCGGCGCGTCGACGATCCGTCCGGCCTGGATCGCGTCGTGCAGCGCCCGGCAGCGTTCCGGCTCCACCGCGATCGTCCGGACGCCGTAGTGGTCCGCGGCCGTGGCGACTCCGGCGAACAGACCACCGCCGCCGACCGCGACGACAACGGTGTCCAGCCGTGGGAGCTGATGGTGGATCTCTACCATCAGCGTGCCCGCCCCGGCGGCGACGTAGGGGTTGTCGTAGGCGTGTGAGGGCAAAGCGCCACTGGTATCGGCGAATTCGCGACAGGCGGCGAGTGCTTCAGCGTATTCGGTGCCGACCAGGCGTACATCCGCGCCGTAGCCGCGCAGCCGTTCGACCTTCACCGTCGGCGCGGTAGTCGGTAGGAATACCGTCGCCGGTACTTCCTGTTCGCGGGCCGCCCACGCACACGCGAGTCCGGCGTTTCCGCCGGATGCGATGGTTACGCCCGCATCCGGCAGCGTCCCGTCGTCCTGGTGCGCCTGGATGAAGTTTCGGGCGCCACGGGCCTTGAACGAGCCGGTGTGCTGCATGAATTCCAATGCCAGCCACAGCTCACCCGTTGCGTCCCCGGGTGCGATGGCGACCGGCCGCACATGCCCGGTGATCCGATCGGCGGCGGCCTTCACATCGCCGTAGCTCAGCTCCATTCGCACTCCTGTCCTCGGGTTGCTCATTGCTCATCCTGCCCTCTCATCAGGCGTTGGGGAGCGCCCGGTGCAGGGGGTCGAGTAGATCGGTGAGGTGGTGGTCGTAGGGCGCCTGATCGAAGACCGTGGTGTCGCGCATGGTGAAGCCGTAACGGGTATTCGGGGAGGGCGCCGAGGCGTAGCGGACGTGCGCCACGTCGAGGGCGCTTGCCAAACGGGCGATCGGCTCCGGAGTATCGAATCATCTTGGCTCGCATGGGCGATCAACAATTCGGTGGTAGATATCCATCGAGTCCTCTTATTTGCGAACAAATTGCTGATATTCCCACCATGTAGTCTGCGTCCCATCTGGAAGTTGTAGTCATGCTCTGTCGAAGAGAGGTTGACCTGTGAAACTGATCTGGATGACGGTGACGGCCGCACTTGCCGTTGCCGTGGCGGGCTGCTCCGATGACAAGTCCACGACGACCGCATCGAGTTCGTCCGTACCTGCGCAGACGAGTTCGGTGAGTGCGACACCGATCGAAAACCAGGAGCCGGGCGAGGGCGTGCGGATTCCGTTGGGGGAGACCAGGAAAGTGCCGATTCCCGCCGATGCCGTGATGGATATCAGGGTGCCCGTCGACTGGGGCGCGGCTGGCGCCGGACTGCGCTGCGCGGTAACCGACAGCACCGGACGCAACGAAGACCTCCGTTCCACGAATACGAAAAAACAGGAAACAATCGGCGGAAAAGAATGGATGACGTTGTGGACCTTTTCCTCACCCGCGGGCGCCGAGGTCACCGTCGGATGTAAGGATCCGGAGGCGAAAATCGCCGCGGGCGACGATCATCTGATCCGGGTCGTCCCGCGTGGCATCACCCCGCACTGAATCGCTGTGACGCGGGCGCCCACCCCGCCTCCCGGGCCTGTGGTACGCCACCGCGATTGTCTACCGTGTAGACGATTTCCACCGATCCGCCGGGCAATGCGCGCGAACTGTCGAGGGTGAGGCCGGTGTCGATATCCAGGGCTTCGGTCAGCCGCATCCCGCCGCCGACGAAGAAGGGCAGCACGACCAGTTCGAGCTTGTCCAATGCGCCTAGTGCGCGGAAGGTTTCGATGGTGCGCGGACCGCCGATCAAGTGGACATCACCACCGCGATTGGCCGCGCGCAGCTGCTCGAGCAATCGCGTCGGATCGCTGTCGACGGTGACGTGATCGGGAGTGCCCGCGGGGCGCTGCGATGCGAGCACGAACACCTGCAGTGTCGGCCACGGCCAGCGGTCATTGGTCAGCGCGGGCGCGAAGGTGGTGTGCCCCATGAGCGCGGCCTCGCAGGTCGCGACGAATTCCGGAACGCCGTGGCTTTCGCCGGGCACATACGCCGGGTCGACTACCTGTGGCGGCCACCCAGTGGGCGTGGTGATGTAGCCATCGGCGCTCATGCACAAGCGAGAACGGATTCGCATACGACGTGCCTCCTCGGTGGTGTTGTCCAGTCTGCTCGATACGACGACGCGGCCGCCGGGAATTCATCGGCGACCGATCACCAATCCCAGTAGGCGCAAGGCGAGTTCGGTATCGCCCGTGACGTGCACGCGGTCGACCACATCCGCCGGATCGAGTTGGCGCGTGCCGAGGCGACCGAGGGTGTGCAGGTCGGTGGTGACGGTGGCATCGGCATTGGCGAGTTCACCGGGTGTCACGGTGGCTCGTCCGTCGTCGATGACGATGGCCGCAGCGGAACCGTCGATGTGGAACTGGATCGTCGCCCGCATGTCGGCGGGAGGGTCGATCAGTGTCGCGAGGAAGACGAGCGTCCATTCGGCGCGGTAGCTCTCCTCGGGCCGTCGCGGTTCGTCGAAATGGTGCCGCATGCCCCACATGGCAAGGGGGACAAGCGCTGCCGCGAGTTCCCGACCGGCCGGGGTGAGTTCGTACACCTGCGACGCTGCCGGTGGCGGCAGGGTGGTCCGGCTGATCAGGCCGTCGTCGTCGAGCTGTTTGATGCGCGCGGCGAGCAGGCTGGTCCCGATGCCGTCGAGTGCGTCGGCGAGGTCGGTGTAGCGCTTCGGGCCCGCCATGAGTTCGCGGATGATCAGCAGCGTCCAGCGTTCGCCGACGAGATCGAGGCTGCGGGACAGTCCGCAGTACTGGTTGTAGGTGCGCCGCGCCATCGCCATCCTTTGAGTTCGAAATCATGGTGTGCTTACTTCTAAATCTTATGTTAGCTTCGAGTTGGGGGGTTGGTCGAACTCAGGAGAGACCCGTGACTACATCGCTGACGAATTCCGCCGAACTCACCGCACTTTCCGCCGATATCCCGACTGCCGTGCGCCACCACTTCGTTCAGATCGATGGCCTGCGCATCCACTACGCCGAGGCGGGCGCGGGTGAACCGCTCATCTTGCTGCACGGCTGGCCACAGCACTGGTGGGAGTGGCGGCACGTGATCGCACCGCTCGCTCAGCGGTATCGGGTGATATGTCCGGATATCCGCGGCCTCGGGTGGTCCGAAGGATCCGGTGACGGCTATACGTTCGAGCGCTTGGCGCGTGATCTCGTCGAATTGCTGGATCGGTTGGAAGTGGATCGAGCGCGGGTGGTCGGACGTGATTGGGGGCTGGTCGTGGGGTATCGCGCCTGCCTGAACTGGCCGGAGCGGTTCGACCAGTTCGTCGCGCTGGCCGGTGTGCATCCGTGGACTATCGATGGGGTGCGTCCCGCGGTATTCACCAGACCGTGGCACGTCTACGCGCTTGCCGCGCTTGGACGTTCGTCAGCACTGCAAACGGTGCTGACAAAGCGGAGTCTGCGCGCGTGGCGGCACCAGGGGCGCTTCAGCGATGCGGAGGCCGCGGTCTATCTGTCCCGGATGCGCACACCGAGTGCGCATGCGGCGACCATCGACTTCAATCGCAATGTGATGTTGCACGAGGTACCGCATTTCGTACGGCACTACCGCATGATGCGGCTGCGGGTGCCGACCCTGCACCTCAACGGCGCCTGCGATCCGCTCTCCGAGGGCGTGCCGGACAGCTATCGCGATTACGCCGACGATATGCGCCTGGAACGGATCCCGGACTGCGGTCACTACGTGCCGGAAGAGCGGCCGCAGTGGCTGGCCGACCGGCTGCTGACCTTCCTCGGCTGAGGCGCGAGGCGGCGCGGGTAGCCTCGGATTCGTGGCAGAGGTAGTGCCGGGATACCGGGAGCGGCCGTCGCGGCTGCCGGGCGCCGTGGTGTGGACGAATACCAATGTCACCGGGGCCGCAGCCTTACCGGTGTTGCCGGACGGATGTATGGATCTGCTGTGGAGCAATGGCAGGTTGCTGGTGGCCGGACCGGACACCCGGGCGTATATGGCCGATGGTGCGACGGGCACTCGATGGGTCGGGATTCGATTCGCACCGGGCAGCGCGCCCACACTGCTCGGGGTGCCCGCGCACGAATTGCGCGATAAACGAGTGGAGTTGCCGGATCTGTGGCCCGCGGCGGCGGCTCGGCGGCTCGCGGAACAGGTCGGGGCGGCTGCGGATCAGACTGCCGCATTGGAGGCGATCGCAATGCGGCGGGCCTACCACACCGAACCGCCCGACCCGGTATTGCGACGGATCGTCGATGCGCTGAATGCCGGATGGTCGGTGGCGGCGACGGCCGAAGCAGCCGGGCTCGGTGCGCGGGTATTGCATCGACGTTCGCTCGCGGCCTTCGGCTACGGGCCCAAGACATTGGGCCGAATCCTGCGGCTGCAGCGGGCGCTCGCGGTGGCCCGCAGCGGAGTACCGCTCGCGGACACCGCATTTCGTACCGGATTCGCCGATCAGGCCCACCTCGCGCGCGATGTGCGCGAACTGACAGGTATGCCGTTGAGCGAGTTGCTCACCCGCTCATAGCGAAGGCTCAATCGGACAGCGGGGCGTACAGATCGACGCTATTGCCATCCGGATCCAGGATCGTCGCGTAGCGCTGGCCCCAGAAGGCGTCCCATGGCTTCAGTTCGCCGCGGTATCCGGCATCGATGAGTTCGCTGTAGACCGCGTCGACCTCGGCGGGGTCGACGCACTGGAAGGCCAGGCCGAGTCGCCCTGCGGAAGTCGGCGGCTGCCACTCGGAGTGGAACGACTTGATCACGGCCTCGGTATCCAGCGTCAGGCGCATACCGCCGGGCAAGGGGGCCTCCATATGCCCGTCATCCGCCTCCGGGAATTCGAGACCCAGGCGTCGGTAGAAGGCGAGGGAGGCGGCCATATCGCTGACGACAATGCCGATGACATTGAGTTGTGGAGTCATACCCGCAGCGTATGCCGCCCTTCGGTGGGCGTCTTGAACAAATCGGACTCAGCAGGCGGTGGCCGGGATCAGTTCCGCGATGAGGTTCTCGACCAGGATGCGGATCCGGTCGCGGATCGAGCGCACGATGGCGATGTCCTCATCTGTCGCCTCCGGCAGCATCCAATCGCGGTAGCTGATACCGGGGAAGAACGGGCACACGTCGCCGCAGCCCATGGTGACGACGACATCGGACATGGCGACCGCGTCCACGGTCAGCAGCTTCGGCGCGTGCGCCGAGATATCGATATCGAGTTCGGCCATGACCGCGACGGCGGCCGGATTGATGGTGTCGGCGGGCGCGCTCCCCGCGGAGTGCACATCGATGCGGTCGCCGGCGAGCGCATCGAGGAATCCGGCGGCCATTTGCGACCGGCCCGCATTGTGGACACAGACGAACAGCACGCTGGGCTTGTGAGCCATGTGCGGGAATACCTTTCAGGCTGGTGCGTGGTTCTGGGCGCAATGTCGGGATTGTCGGACGGTTGCACCGGGTCTGCGTCGTAGGGTGCGTGATACGTATACCAGGATGGGTGGAATATGTTTCGCGACGAGGGGGGCGACTTTGTCCGCCAAAGCATCTCGAGGCCCGTCGCTCGAGAGTTGTTGCCGCACGCGGGATATCGACCGAGAAGAAACCGGTCGGTCAGAAATTCAGTGTTTTGCCTGGATATGACGCGGCCCGCGGTGCCGGAGCGGCAACCGCGGGCCGTGCACGCGCGCGAGGCGTCACATGGGACGCAGGTTGATGACCTTGCGCAGCCGCGCGCGATCACGCTCTAGCCGCCGCGCCTCGTATGCGATCGGAAAATAGCGCACCCGCTCCGGTAGCAGCGGCACCGTGCGGGCGATGAACCACCCCAATGCCTTCAGCTTGCGCTCATCGGACTCCGACCACGTCAGGCCGAGCTTGCGCCGGGCTGCCTCCGGGGTGGTGCCGACGGTGACGAAGTACTGCAGCCACCCGACGGGTGCGACGGCACTTTTCCAGACCGGGTGCAGTACCCGTGGTAACTGGGTCGGCGGCGCGATCGTCCGGATCACCTTCAGGTAGTCGTGTGCAGTACCGGTCGCCTGCAGGTGGTTCTCCACCATATCTGTGAAGAATTTCTCGAATTCTGTGTAGTCCGCCGGAATCTCCTTGGGGGCGACCGAGAAATTTCGCATGAGTTGCACCGTCTCCTGGAAGTACGCCTCCTTCTCGGCCGCGGTCAGTGGGCGGCGGGCGAAGTATTCGGTGCTCACGGTGAAGGCGAAGGTGCCGGTGTGCAGCACCCAGGCCCAGGGCCCGGAGGCCAGCGCCTTGTGCCGGACGCCGTCCGGAGTGGTGGTATTGAGCGAGGCGTGCATCTTGCGCAGGCGATCCGCCTCGGCGATCGCCTCGTCGCCGCCGTAGATCCACATCATCACCGAGCCGAGGCTGCGCACCGCGCGTCCGAGTGGATCGGTGCGGAAAGTGGAGTGTTCGTCGACGACGGCGGCAATGGTCGGTTCCATGGTCTGCAGCAGAAATGCCGAACCGGCGGTGAGGGAGAAGGTGATCAAGCCGGTCTCGTCCCACATGCGCGTCCCCGGTGCGAACGGGCGGCGCTCCGGTGTGGTCCGCGAATCGGCGTCCGGTGCGACGGCTGTCATTGCGATCTCCTTTGATCGACCATCTAAGAACTTGAGAGACTTAGTGTAACAATCTCTCACAAATTTGGCTTGTCGACCGCTCTGTCCTGGGCACCGCTGACACGGCCCCCTAGGCTGAATCAATGTGACGACCGACTGGCGCAAACGGGACGGGCGGATCGGCGTGCTCACCGGCGCGGGCATCTCCACCGATTCCGGCATTCCCGATTTCCGCGGCCCCCGCGGCGTGTGGACGAAAGACCCCATCGCCGAACTGTTGTCGACCTACGATGCCTACCTCTCCGATCCGGAGCTGCGCAAACGCTCCTGGCTGGCCCGCCGCGACAATCCTGCCTGGCAGGCCCAACCCAATGCCGCGCATACCGCACTGGCCGATCTGGAACGGGCCGGACGCACCATCACGATCATCACCCAGAACATCGACCGGCTGCATCAGCGCGCCGGATCCTCACCGGGCCGGGTGATCGAAATTCACGGCAATATGTTCGAAGTCGTCTGTATCGGTTGCGAATACCAGACGAGCATGGCCGCCACCCTGGCTCGCGTCGCGGCGGGCGAGGCGGATCCGCCCTGTCCGGCATGCGGCGGCATTCTGAAATCCGCGACCATCATGTTCGGCCAGCAAATGGATCGCCGCACCATGACCAAGGCCGCGCTGACCGCCGAGTCCAGCGATGTCTTCTTGGCAGTGGGTTCCTCGCTGCAGGTCGAGCCCGCGGCATCGATGTGCGCGATCGCGGTCGACAGCGGCGCGGATCTGGTTATCGTCAATGCCGAACCGACGCCCTACGACAGCATCGCCACCGAGGTCATCCGCGAACCCATCGGCACCGCCCTACCACGCTTGGTCGCTGACGTACTGGCAAGTTGACGCTAACCCGCTTGGTCGCCGAACTAGTACTGGCGAGTTGACGCGCGACTCTGCCCCAACGGAGCGAGTTTTACGGGCGACACCTTGGCGGTCCAAGCGCACGCGACGCAGGCGCGCAGGACTCAACCATCCACCGTGCATCAGGTGCCGAACTCCCCCGCCATCACCGACCGCCACGGAGTGTCTTACAAAGAGTCAAGGACAACCGCCGCAGGGCTCTCATCCATAATCTCTGTCTTACGAGCGGCCCGTTCGCGGCCCGACGCGAGACACCAGGGGGCCGCCAACACGCGGCGCCCGCGCCGCCAACAACACAGCAAATCAAACACAACCGAGTACCCGCTCGACGTAGCCGTTGGCGAAGCGGCCTTTGGGATCGAAGCGGCGGCGCACCTCGGCGAAGTGATCCCAATCCGGGTAGCGCGGCCGCAGTGTTTCGGCGGTCTGGAAATGGCGTTTGCCCCAGTGCGGGCGGCCGTTGTATTTATCGAAAACCGCCTCGCAGGCGCGGAAATACGGCTCGAAGTCCATACCGCGGTACTGGTGCACGGCGATGTAGCACGTATCGCGCCCGTTCGCGGGGGAGAGATACGCGTCATCGGGGGCGACCCAGCGCACCTCGATCGGCATCGGCGTATCGAACCGTGTCGCGAGCTCCTTGATCTCGCGAATGGCGGCGACGGAATGTTCGCGCGGGATCGCGTATTCCATCTCGGTGAAGCGAATCAGCCGGGGCGAGGCGAAGACTCGATAGGAGCGGTCGACCTGGCGGCGGTAGCTGCCCGCATATGCCGCGCCGCGATGAATCCACGGGACCAGCCGGGGCCGGCGCTTGCCGAGTCGGCACAGCGCGTCGAAGGCGTAGTTGGACATCAGGATGTCGGCGAACCAGTCGGCGGCCCTACCGCGCGGCTGTTCCGGCAGGTCGACGGGGTTATTACGCTTGGTCATGGCCAGCGGGCTGTGCCCGAACATGTAGAACTCGAAATGCTGGTTGCCCTCGACGTAGGAGTCCAGATCCGCGAGGACCTCCTCGACCGGTACCGGGCGTTCGATCCCCTCCAGCACGAATGACGGCACCAGTTGCAGGGTGACCGCGCTGATCACGCCGAGCGCCCCCAAGCTGACCCGCGCCGCGCGCCAACCCTGCGGATCGGACTCCTCGTTCAACTCGACCCGGCTGCCGTCGGCGAGTATCAGCTCGATGGATTGCAGTACGGCCGAAAGGTTTTGCAGCGTCGCGCCGGTGCCGTGGGTGGCGGTGGCGGTCGCGCCCGCGATGGTCTGTACGTCGATATCGCCGAGATTGGGGAAGGCCAGGCCGAGCGGATGCAACGCATTGCTCGCGGCATTGAGGGTGATGCCCGCCTCGACTCGGGCGCGGCCGGTCTCCCGATCCGCATTGAGGATGCGGTTCAGCTTCGCGAGGTCGAGCAGAATCCCGTCGGTGAGGACGGCATCGGTGAACGAATGACCCGCACCGGCGACACGTACAGTCTGTCCGGTGGCGGCGGCGCGGCCGATGATCTCGGCCAATTCTTCGGTATTGCGCGGGGCGGCGATGGCAGCGGGCGCGCACTGCTGATCCCCGGTCCAGTTCCCCCACGAGTTGGTCATGCGTCCAACTGTAAGGGCTGGCTCGGAGCAGCGCTAGATATGTCCGGTTTTCTGCGCTAGCGCTTGCGGCCCGCGCAGACGAACGACTTGGCCTGTTCGACTTCTTCGTCCGTCAGGGGCGGTGCCGGCAACGGTCGGCGTGGAGTGTCATCGCTGCGTACGCCGTTGAGTGCGATGGCCATATAGCGCTGCCACGCATTCGGATTCACCGGCTTGGAGAACTCGGCGAGCGCGTCGACCATATGGATCAGTGCGAAGAAGTCCGAGGGCTCGATATCGGGCTGCAGTGCGCCGGCGTCACGCGCGCGATCGATGACCGCGGCGACGGTCGGCTTGATCCGGTCGCGCAACTGGGCGAAGCGCTCCAGATCCTCCTCGAGTTCCAGCATGACCTCGCTGAAGCCGCGATTGGTAGCCAGATGAGTGCAGGCGTACTCGAAGAATTGGACCAGCCCCAGCCATGGGTCGGGATGCTTGGCCGCGGTATCCGCGGCGACGGCGAACTCGCCGACATTCTGTTCGAAGACCTCGGCGATCAGTTCCTTCTTGTTGGCGAAGCGCCGGTAGACGGTGCCGACGCCGACCCCGGCGCGTTCGGCCACGTCATCGAGGGTGATCTCCAGGCCGTGATCGGCGAAGAGCTGACGGGCTGCCTCGACGATGCGCTGCTGATTGCGGGCAGCGTCGGCGCGTAGCCGCCGAGGTGGAGGCACGGTAGTGGCGGGATTCACAGGCACATCCTAGCAATAAGCGGGATTAAGTGGAGGAGTTGTCTCCGTTATTGTGTTAGCTTAACTCGGTAAGCGGAGGAAGTTCCTCCGGATTAAGCCTCGAGACAAATAGGGGACACATGACTACCACGTTGGACCGTGGGGCACCCGCCCCCGAGACAACTGACTCGGGCCGCCGCGGTTCGCACGCTCTGCGCTGGTGGGTGCTCGCCGTACTCGGCGTGGCTCAGCTCATGGTTGTGCTCGACGCGACCGTCGTGAATATCGCGCTGCCCGCAGCGCAACAGGACCTCGGTTTCAGCGATGGCGACCGACAGTGGGTTGTCACCGGCTACGCCCTGGCCTTCGGCAGCCTATTGCTGCTCGGTGGCCGACTCAGTGACCTGTTCGGCCGACGTAACACCTTCATTATCGGCCTGATCGGATTCGCCGGCGCCTCTGCGGTCGGCGGTGCGGCCACCAGCTTCGAAATGCTGGTCGCGGCCCGCGTCGGACAGGGCGTCTTCGGTGCGCTGCTCGCGCCCGCAGCACTGTCGCTGCTCACGGTGACCTTCACCGAACCGGGTGAACGCGCCAAGGCCTTCGGCATCTTCGGTGCGGTCGCCGGTGCGGGTGGCGCCATCGGTCTGCTGCTCGGCGGTATGCTCACCGAATGGGCCTCGTGGCGCTGGGTGATGTTCGTGAACCTCGCCTTCGCGGCGGTCGCACTGGTCGGCGCGGTGCTGCTGCTGGCCAAGCATGTGGTCGTCGAGCGGCCCAAGCTCGACATCCCGGGCACCGTCGTGGTGACCGCCGCACTGTTCGGCATCGTCTACGGGTTCTCGCACGCCGAATCGACCAGCTGGGGCAACCCGGTCACCCTCGGTTTCCTGATCGGTGGCGCGGCCCTGCTCGCGATGTTCGTGTGGATCGAGACCCGAGTCGCGAATCCGCTGTTGCCGCTGCGCATCGTGCTGGACCGCACTCGCGGCGGTTCGTTCCTGACGGTTTTCGTCATGGGCATCGGAATGTTCGCGATCTTCCTGTTCCTGACCTACTACATGCAGCTGAGCATGGGGTACTCCCCGATCAAGACTGGTCTGGCGTTCCTGCCGATGGTGGCGGGCATGGTCGTCTCCTCGACCACGGTGCCCTCGCTGCTGCTGCCGAAGGTCGGTCCGAAAATGGTGGTCGCCGGTGGCTTCCTGGTCGCCGCGCTCGGCATGGCATGGCTGACCCAGATCAGCCTGGACAGCAGCTATGTCGCGAATATCCTGCCCGCCCTGATCCTGATGGGTCTCGGTCTCGGTGGCGCGATGTCGACCGCCTTCCAAGGCGCGACCGCCGGTGTGCACCACGAGGATGCCGGTGTCGCCTCGGCAATGATCAACACCAGCCAGCAGGTCGGCGGCTCGATCGGCACGGCGCTGCTGAGCACCATCGCCGCGTCGGCCGCGACGGACTACCTGTCATCGCACACGCCGGGTCCGCTGGCCGTGGCACAGGCGCAGATCGAGAGCTACACGACCAGTTTCTGGTGGGCCACCGCGATTTTCGCGGCGGGTGCGGTGATCACCGGATTCCTGATGCCGAATACGGTTCCGGCTCCGTCGGAAGGTGAACCGGTAATCGTGCACTGATCTGTTCCGCTCGAACAGCACAACGCCCGCATCAATGATGATGCGGGCGTTGTGTTTTCCGGAATGTTCAGCAGTCCGTCCGGCTACGAAAGACCACACTTGCCACGAATCGATCTGCCGAACAGTTGCTGGCGTCCGCTTTTCGCCGTCTTCCGAGGCGCTGCGGGTACCGCCCTTCGTGCCGCCATCATCGCTGCGGACCTGTGTCCGTAAGCGGAGGTGGAAACTTCGGCCAACCTTCCCGGCATTCGTGTGCCCTCGACGCCGCCGTGTCAACGAACGATGCTGTTCATCGGGTGTGCCGCCGTGCCGGATGTTCGGCTCGGCCGACCCGACCGTTAGCATTGCGCCGGTGACATTCGGCTCGGCAGGAGGTCAGCGGATGGGTCAGCGGGCCCGCAACCCTGCCGTCGAACCGTTGGTGCTGGTGGTGATCTCGCTCGGCGGTGGTCTCGGCGCGCTGGCGCGCTACGGCATCGGCGTGTGGTGGCCTTCGCAACCGCATCAGGTCCCCTGGGCGACCTTCACGATCAATGTCGTGGGATGCTTTGCGATCGGAATTCTGATGGTTCTGATCACCGAGGTGTGGGTAGCCCACAGACTGCTCCGCCCATTTCTCGGTATCGGCGTGCTCGGCGGCTTCACCACTTTTTCCACCTACAGCCTCGAGGTTCGTAGACTGCTCGAATCGGGTGCCGCGGTCGAGGCGCTCGGCTATCTCGGGGGGACGGTGGTGGCCGGACTGGGGGCGGTTGTGCTCGGCATGTTTTCGGCACGGTGGGCTACTGGTACGGCACGGCGGACGAGTTGAATAGTGGACAGCGCGACGGAAGGGGGTCAGGCGATGAAAGATTCACCGACGGGCACTGGTCCGGCGGCGGGACAGTGGCAGTCGGCGGCGCGGCTGACGGTGCTGCTCGACGAGGACGACAAGTGGCGGCACGGGCCCCTGTTCCACGAGATCGTGCGGCGCGCCCGCGACACCGGCCTGGCCGGCGCCAGCGTGTGGCGTGGCGTGGAGGGTTACGGCTCGTCCTCGCGCATCCACACCAGTCGGATCCTAGATCTGGCCGAACATCTACCCGTGCTGGTGATGATCATCGACGAGGTCGAGCGGTTGCGTGCCTTCGTCGAACAGAATTCCGAGGTACTCGCCGGGGTGACAGTCGCATTGTCCGAGGTCGAGGTCTGGCAGCCGAGTCTGGGAGTCGCCCGATGATGGTGGTGCTCGTCCTGGTCGGCGGCATGGTCGGTGCGCCTGCGCGGTATCTCATCGACCGTGCGGTGGCCGCGCGATTCGAATCTCTGCTGCCGCTGGGCACATTGACCGTTAACATTGTCGGTTCGGCGTTGCTCGGTGGACTGATCGGCGCCGGCGCGAACCACTGGCTGTTGGCCGCCGCGGGAACAGGTTTCTGCGGTGCGCTGACCACATTCAGCACCTTCGGCTACGAGACGATCAGGCTCGCGGCCGAGGGCGCCTACGCCTATGCGGTGGGCAATGTGGTGCTCAGCGTCGCGACCAGCTTGACCGCGGTGTTCGTCGCCGCGGCCACGACCCAGTGGTTGTGGACATGATTTTGATGACGAGCCGGGCGCAGCCGACACGGAAGGGAGACCCGAGCATGGCCCATGATCGAGCCGGGCGACCCGCGCGTCCCACCGACCTGGAGGACATCGCGCGTCTGGTGACGGCCTACTACAGCCGCATCCCGAATCCGGCCGAGCCCGCGCAACAGGTGGCCTTCGGGACCTCGGGACATCGGGGCTCCAGTCTGGACACCGCGTTCAACGAGGCGCATATCCTGGCCATCACGCAGTCGATCGTGGAATACCGCGCCACGCGCGGGATTACCGGTCCGGTCTATCTGGCCCGCGATACCCACGCATTGTCCGAACCCGCGTGGACCACCGCGCTCGAGGTGCTGGCCGCCAATGATGTGACCACGATGATCGATGCCCGCGATCGCTACACCCCGACGCCCGCACTGAGTCATGCGGTGTTGCGGCACAACCGCGGTGGGGCCAAGCATCAGGCCGATGGCATCGTCGTCACGCCGTCGCACAATCCGCCGCGCGACGGCGGCTTCAAATACAACCCGCCGCACGGTGGTCCGGCCGATACCAAGGCCACCGATGCCATCGCCAACCGTGCCAACGAACTGTTGCGCAGCGGACTGGCCGGGGTGCGGCGGACCACGCTGCGGCATGCGCTGGAGAACTGCGTCGAGCGCTACGACTACCTCGACCACTACATCGCGGATTTGCCGAATGTGTTGAACCTGGATGCCATTCGTGGCGCCGGGATCCGGCTCGGCGCCGACCCGATGGGTGGGGCCAGTGTCGACTATTGGGAGGAGATCGGGCAGCGCTACGACCTCGAACTCGAGGTTGTCAACCCGTTCGTCGATCCGACCTGGCGGTTCATGACGCTGGATTCCGATGGCAAGATCCGGATGGATCCGTCCTCGCGCTATGCGATGGCCTCGCTGATCGCGATCAAGGACGATTACGACATCTCCACCGGCAACGACGCCGACGCGGATCGGCACGGCATCGTCACCCCTGATGGCGGACTGATGAATCCGAACCACTTCCTCGCGGTCGCCATCGAATATCTGGTCGCGAATCGGATGGGCTGGGATGCGCTCACCAAGATCGGCAAGACGGCGGTGAGTTCGTCGATGATCGACCGGGTGGTCAGCGTGCTCGGGCGCGATGTGTACGAGGTGCCGGTCGGCTTCAAATTCTTCGTGCCCGGATTGTTCAGCGGCAGTCTGGCTTTCGGCGGTGAGGAGAGCGCGGGCGCATCGTTCCTGCGGATGGACGGCACCGTCTGGACCACCGACAAGGACGGCATCCTGCTCGCCCTGCTGGCCACCGAAATCGCCGCGGTCACCGGCCAGAGCCCGTCCGCGCGCTATGTCGAACTCGAGAAGCGCTACGGCAGTCCGGCCTACGCCCGCATCGACGCCGCCGCGACCCCGGAACAGAAAGCACTGCTCGGGAAGTTGACACCGGACATGATCAGCACAAAGGAGATCGCCGGTGAGCCGATCACCGCGGTCCTCACCCGAGCCCGCGGCAATGGCGCCCCCCTCGGCGGACTCAAGGTCACGACCGAAAACGCCTGGTTCGCCGCCCGCCCCTCCGGCACCGAAGACAAGTACAAGATCTACGCGGAGTCCTTCCAGGGGCCCGAACATCTGACCCAGGTCCAAGCGGCCGCGGAAGAAGTGGTGGGGCAGGCGCTGTCCGGTGAGTGATAGATCGACTGCGGGGTCGTCGGGGTCGCTAGGTTCGAGAGCTTCAGCGGGGGAGCAGGGCGGCGCGGGGGCCGGATGGGGTGGGGTGGCATCCAGGGCGCTGCCGGTTGAGATCTGGGTGTTGGTGGGGGCGTCGTTTGTCATCGCCGTCGGGTTCGGTCTGGTGGCGCCGGTGTTGCCGCAGTTTGCGCGGGGGTTCGGCGTCGGGGTTGCCGCGGCTTCGGCGATTGTGAGTGCGTTTGCGTTGATGCGGTTGTTGTTCGCGCCGGTCAGTGGGCGGTTGGTGCAGCGGCTGGGGGAGCGGTCGGTGTATCTCGGGGGGTTGTTGATTGTCGCTGTTTCGACCGGGGCCAGTGCGTTTGCCCAGAGTTATTGGCAGCTGCTGGTTTTGCGGTCGGCGGGTGGGGTCGGGTCGACGATGTTCACGGTGTCGTCGCTGGCGCTGGTGATCCGGATGTCGCCGCCCGCGCAGCGCGGGCGGGTCTCCGGGCTGTGGTCGACGAGTTTTCTGATCGGTTCGGTGAGCGGACCGTTGGTCGGCGGTGCGCTTGCCGGGCTCGGATTGCGGGCGCCGTTCCTGATCTACGCGGCGGCGTTGCTGCTCGCTACCGCGGTGGTCTATGTGAATCTGCGGCATTCGACCCTGGCCGCACCCGAACCGGTGGGCGGGCTGCGGCTGATGTCGTTCCGCGAGGGATTGGCGCGGTCGGAGTATCGGGCAGTACTGCTATCGAACTTCGCCAATGGTGCGGCGGTATTCGGCGTGCGAATGGCGCTCGTGCCGCTGCTCGTTGTCGAAGTGCTGCATCAGAAACCGGGCATGGCCGGTGTGACACTGACAGTGTTCGCCGCAGGCAATGTGGCGGTGCTTTTCGCATCCGGCAGGCTCTCCGACCGTTTCGGACGCAAACCATTCCTGATCACCGGATCGCTGATCTGTGCGGCCGGTACCGCCGGACTCGGTCTCGCGTCGAACGTGCCCTGGCTGCTGGTGACCTCATTCGTGGCCGGGCTGGGTTCGGGCATGTTCACTCCCGCCCAGCAGGCCGCGGTCGCGGACGTCATCGGACCGAAGGCCCGCGGCGGCCCCGTCCTCGCGGGCTTCCAAATGGCCGCCGACCTCGGCACCGTCATCGGCCCGGTCGCAGTGGGTGCCGTGGCCCAACACTTCTCCTACGCCCTCGCCCTCGCCCTGACCGGCGCATTACTCGCCATCGCCGCCGCCATCTGGGCCTTGGTCCCGGAACCACTGCACCGACGAGGCGTCGAATCGAAAGTGGAGATCGCCGCGGATCACCCATCCGACTACATCTACCGCCCCGACGGCGCCGAGTGCCTCGTAGACACCCCCGCCCCAGCTCCTCAAAACGCCGCCCGCTGACCTGGACGTCTGATCACCAGGTAACCCTGGAGGGGCTCTCCGTTTGCCCGCATAAACGCATGGTGATCAGTGGTCCAGCAGCACCCCGTGCGCGGGGTGGCGTGTGATTGGGGCAGAGTGTTCGGGGTGAGCGAATCGGGATCGAAGTACACGCCGCGGCCGATGTCCAGTGCGACGACATATGCCCTGGGTGGCGTGGCGCTCGCGCTCATCGTGTTGATCGTGATCCTCGCGTTCCGGTGGGGGCGCGACGACGCCACGATCCGCAATGACGGCTACGGATCGGTGCACAGCGCGGACGTGCACGCGGTCCTGGACCAGAACAACGGCACGATTCTGCTCGGCCGCCCGGACGCGGCGAAGACCATCGATGTGTACGAGGATCCGCTGTGCCCGTCCTGCGGCGCGCTGGAGCGACTCTACGGTCAGGAGATCGCGCAGCAGATGGACGAGGGCAAGCTCGCGGTCCGATACCACCTCGTGACCTTCCTCGACCCGAAGTCGAAGAGTAAGGACTATTCGACCCGCGCGGTCGCCGCGAACGAATGTGTCGCGGAAACCGGTTCGGGTCCGGTGTATTCGAAATTCCACGCGCTGCTGTTCACCTCGAAGCAGCCGGAAGAGGGCGGCGCGGATCTCAGCAATGACGATCTCGCCAATGTCGCGAAGGAATCGGGCGCCTCGCTGGCGGCGGTGCAGTGCATCAGCTCCGGCGCGAAACTCGATGCGGCGAAGATCCACGCGCAAATGGCACGCGCGGCGTTGACCGATGCCAACGGCGAGGTCGCCACGCCCGCCGTCTTCGACGGCAAGAACAAGGTCGAGGTGAACAACCACGAGTGGGTCCTCGACCTGACGAAGTAATCGTGCCGGGCGGTGGCGCCGCCCGGCACGACGCACCTACCCGGCGGGCTCCGGCTCCGGCTCACCCTTCGCGATCGCGCTCAGTTCGCGCTCGACGAGTTCGTCGTGCGCCCTGGCCTGCGCGGCCGCCTTCTTCGGGCTCCAGTGTCCGGCCATCAGGAAGACGAACGGTAGGAACACCACCTGCGCGACCAGGCAGATCCACCACCAGCGTTCCCACTGCTTCGGCGAATCGGCTTGCGCCTGCTGTACTTCCTTGGCGTGCGCGGCCAGATAAGCCTGATCATCTGCCGGGATGGTGCCGACCGACTGCAACTGCGTAGTCGCCTGCGCCAGTTTGGGGCCGACGGTCGCGGCCACCGCGAGGTCGGCGGCCGGAATCTGCTGCACGGCTTGCAGGCGCGCGATCGCCTGATCCACCGGAATACCGAACTTCTTCGCGACCTGTCCGACCGCCGCCAGACCCGCGTTCGCGTCGGCCGGATTCGTGGTCAGTGTGGTCAGTGTCGCCGAATCGATGGCCTGCAGCGTCGCCAACTCCTGCGGATAGCGGGTGTTGAGACCGACGGTGGTCTGGATATCGGCGGGTGACGCCCCGGTCAGCTTGGTCAGCGCGGTGACCTGTGCGGCCTGATCATTGGGGTTGTGCTGCAGTGCCGCAAGGGTTTCCGTGCCGACCGTCTGGATGGTCGCGAGTTGCTGGGCGTATTTGTGTGCGATCTCCGATAGCCGCGGTCCGTAATTGACCAGCGGACCGGCCGCGTTCACCACGATCAGCAATCCGAACAGCACCACGGTGACGACGCTGCGCAGCGTGCCGCCCCACACCGCGAGACCCACCGCCGTCGCGGCGGGATTACGGGCCTCGACCGTCTCGGTGAAGCTCGCCATCCAGGTGGAGTAGGCGATGCCGGTGCCGACCGCGATCACTACGAAAACCGTCGCGAACGAGTAGTAACCGGTATCGGGCTGATCGGTGTAGCCGATGAACATGTACATGCCGACGATGCTGATGAGCGCGCCGACGATCATGAACGGCTTGCGCACCTTCAATTTGTCCGACACGATCCCGGCCAGCACCAGGGCGATCGCATTGGCGGCCCAGTACCAGTTGCCGAGCGCATTGGCCTTGGCCGGACTGAATCCGAAGTTCGTCGCCATATACACCGGAAGGAACGACACGATGGTGTAGAAGAAGGCGAGGAACAGGCTGATCGCCAAGGCCGAGCCGATGATGTCGGGGCGCAACATCTGTCGCCACACACCCTGCTCGAGTTCCTTGACATCCAGACCGCGGGCGCGGGCCTCGATCAGCGCACGGTCGCGCAAGGTCACCATGATCTGGTCGCGCAGTCGCGGATTCAGCTCGCGCAATCCGATCACCGCGACTACCGCGATGACGAGGCTGATCACACCGCACAGCCGATAGTGGTACTGCCAATCCGGATGCGCGTCGAGCGTGTGAGTGGAGATCTGCGTCGTGACCAGGGCGCCGATGACCGGCCCTAGCGTCCAGAAGCCCATTGCCGATGCCCGGTCCAGCTGCGGGGAGAAGTCGCGAATCAGAGCCGGTGTGGCCACCAGCACCGCACCCTCGACAATGCTGACCAGGCAGTACACGAGCAGGTACTGCTCTTTGGTGGTCGTCGCGGGCACCGCGAACAGGGTCAGCAGCGAGCAGATCACCACGCCGTAGGCGACGATATTCGCCCGCCCCCATCGATCCAGCACGCCCGCGAGCACCGAGGCAACCGCGCCGAAGGCGGCGCCGATGATGAAGATCCAGACGAAGTAGGCGAAGGACAGGTCGAAGTAGCCGATGAGTTCATTGCCCACGGCGCCGGTGACGAATAGTTGGTAGTAGAGCGCGATCGAGGCGATGACCACGACGGCCAGGTACCAGGAGCGGGCGGGTGTATCGGGATAGTGCGGTAGTTTGCGTTGCCACAGCCCTGTGAGCAGGGTCGGCGGATCCGCAATCTGGGTCGAGCTCATGGTCGAGATGCCTTTCTAGCCACGGCATTTCGTAAAGGACCTGAACCGTGTGTGGATCAGGGCGATTTGCCGGGTGGACACAGGGTAGTGAGATGGATCACTGCCCGCAGGTGTTTCGGACCATGAGAACGCTCGATTTGCGCAATTGGAATAGACGGTACCGATGAGTGGGACCATTGGTTGACGCCGCAAGCATCTCGAGCTGGGGTGGGGATTATGAATTCGGCCGCCGCAGTAAGGGTTTCGATTCCGAGGCGGGGGCGGATATTCGCCGGAATAGCACGGCGGTTGCGCACGGGGGCTGGAAATAATTCCGGCAGTGGCGATTTCGTTGCTCGTACCGACGACAACGGGGCCCGTGCACGATGGCGCGGACCCCGTTAGGTCTATCCGGGCTTACAGGTAAGCGCCGCACACGGGCCAAGCGCCCGGGCCCTGGGTGGCGAGCACATTCTCCGCGACGCGGATCTGCTCCTCACGGCTGGCGCCGCTCGGGCTGCCCGAGCCGCCGTTGGCGGCCCAGGTGCTCTGCGTGAACTGCAGGCCGCCGTAGAAGCCGTTACCGGTCGCGATGCCCCAGTTGCCGCCGCTTTCGCACTGCGCGACGGCGTCCCAGTTGTGGCCGGAGGCCGACGCGGTGGCGGTGGACAGGCCGAACGGAACGGCGGCGATGGCACCGGCGACGGCGGCGAGACCAAGGGCACGGGTGAACTTGCGGTTCTGAGTCATGTGGATTCCTGGCTGCGCCCGCTCGGCTCCGGCGGACTTCCGCCGTGTCCCTGCCCCCAGCGATGTCGGGGACCCTCGAAACCGCGGGGCAGGGTTACCGGCGTTCAGCGATTCGAGTTCGAGCCCGTCGCATTGATCCGGGCTGTCGACGACGACGCTAGCGAAGAATTCGCGACAGATCACGTTGAGATAACGTCCGAATTGCCTCGACCCTAACTGCGGATTATCGACATTCACGCAGTTCGAATGCGTAAAAATGTATATATACGACCGTTCGTGATAGTTACGTTATGTGTTCGGGATCACTACGAAATAGTGATCTGGATCGCGTTTGAGCGCTGGATCCTGGGGTGTATGTCTGGTTTCGCCGCCAGTCCGGCTCGGTGCGGATGGTGAAGTTGTGACCCGCTGGGGTATTTGTGAATCCCGCTCGCCCTCGGATCGAAGTCGACAAATCGAGCTTTGCGGCATGTGGGTGTTATGTGACGCTTCGAGCGCGAGCTGCCTTACCGATGTCGACGTGGCGCCGCATGGGGCTTCGACGCACACGGCCCGAGTGATGCCGACAGCACATAGCTCGTGGCGACTGGAGACGTGCAAATGGAATGTTGCGCCGCAAACGGCGATGGGTGCCGAGCGGTCACGTGAGGGGCGCGCAATCTGGAGGTGTCAGGGGCCAGTCATGGGGCAACGGGCGGGGGCACCGCGCCTCCGGCCATACGGCCGAGCGTTGGCGAGGGATGCTCCGTCTCGGTATCGCCGAGGCCGACCGAATGCCTGAGCTGGCGGCGGGCCTCTACGACGTCCTCTTCGGGATCACGGTCGGCGATCTCGCGTCACATTTGGTGGCAGCCTTTGGCCTCGCGGCCGACAAGGCAGAGGTCGTGGCGAACGAACTGATCGGCCTCGTCATCCACCCAACGCTTCCCCGCCTGCTGTTCGGAGTCGAACCCCTCGTGGACGCGATGCCAGAGGAGACTCGGCTGGCGGCCGATGTCGACCTCGACGGGATCAGGCACCTCCTCCGCATCGTGATGCCTCCGCCGCCCGCAGCGTGAGGCCGGCGACTGTCGACAGCCACCGCACTCATGCTCGGCCTTTCGCGCAGGAGCGCGGCACGACCGCTGTGCTCACGCAGGCGCTCACGCGGGCGCGCCGGTCGGCTGCGGCAGGCCCAGCGCGCCCAACCTCGCAGCGAACCCGATCCATCGCCCGGAACTACCGCTCCCGAGCCGGAATGTGTTCAGCGGTGGCACACTTCGCGGAGTGCGAACGCGTCGCGCACCGACCAAGAGGATCCCGCGGGCCGCTCGAGGCGGCTATGTGTCAGCTCCGCTGTCGTACGCCCGCTGGCAGTTCTGGATTTCCTCGCCGTGCTCGACAGTCCAGCTGTAAAGATGCCCAAACGGCTCGCGCAGGATGGACGAGGTCGTCCGGTTCGCGATCGCCCGCGATGCCTGACTACTCGGCGCCGCGACTGGTGAAGTCGAAGGATCCGCTGTCGATGCCCCAGGAGATGACCCGTTCGGGGTGAATTCGGATGACCGCGCGGTCCTGGGGTTGGAACGGTGGCTCCTCGTCATCGAGCGCCTCGGCCGTGCCGCGTACCTCGATGCCGCGAATAACGTACGGCTCCAATGAAACCTGTTCGTCGATGACGAACGACACCCGGCTGCCCGCCTCGACGTTGCGGTACTTTCGACTGGCACGCATCCGCATGCCCCCGATGTCGATCGTGCCGTCGGCGTTCACCCGATAGCTGGTCGGGTTGTTCTGCACAACGCCGTCGGGCGACACCGTGGCCAGCCGCCCGATCCCGGCCTCCGCGAGGAACTGCTGTTCATTGATGGTGAAGGTCATGTCAGGTACTCCTGGTGAATTCTATGTCTAGCAGCGCTAGATAGTGGAGCAACGGTAACATTCGTCCACTAGCTTGTCTAGCGTTGCTAGATTTCAGCTCGCTACCCGCGGGGTCGCGCTCGGATCAGCAAGTTGCACATGCCCGGAAGGCGCCGTACCACAGGCAGCGTCGACGCCGAGCGTCTCGTCACGTTCACGGGCAACCAGTTCCGGGTACGGTCCGCGAGGGCGGGGAGGCGGGGATCGTTCGGCGACCAGTCGTAGGCGGCGTCGTGTTCGAGGTAGATGGCACGGAACTCGGGATCGGTGATGAGGTCGCGTTTTTCGGTGATCCAGCCGTCGCGTTCCAGGTGGATCCGGTGTTCGCTGACGCCGAGTTCGCGCAAGTCGTCGAGGTAGTCGGCGACTTCGGGGGAGACGAAAAGTCGGTCGCCGCCGCGTAGTTGGGCGAGCCGATCGCGGGTTCGTCGCAGTTGCGCGATGCGGTCGCGGAGGTGGTCGATCTCGGCGATGGCTGCGGTGAGCGCGTCCGGGTCGGTGTCGAGGAGGTCTTTGATGCGGGCCAGTGGTACGCCCGCATCGGCAAGGGTTCTGATCTTGATGAGGTCGATGGCCTCTTGGGCGGTGTAGCGACGGTAGCCGGACGAGTCGCGGTCGGGTTCGGGTTCGGGTTCGGCGAGCAGACCGCGTTCGTGATAGTGGCGGATGGCTTTGATGGTCACTCCGGCGTAATCCGCGAGTCGGCCGATCGTGATCATGCTGGACATCCTTCCACTCCAGCGGCGGCAAACGGAACAGTCAGGCCCGTCGGGTCAGGCGACCTCCGCCGTTGCGGAAGCGCGCCTGGCCGTCGCGGACATCGTGGTAGGAGACGAGCAGCAGTCGCAGATATCCGTCGAATGCCTCGTGTGGGTATCCAGCGGGCGCGAAAAGGCCGGGCCGGATCGGGACGTAGCGTTGCGGCGGGGCGGAGGTCGTGCCGCCGGCGAACTCGGTGAAGATACGCCGTTGCGATTCGTCGGCCGGTTCGTAGGTTGTCCGCTCTTCGAGCTGACCGTCGACGACGCTGACGTCGACGCGGAGCTGATTGGAGCGGTAGGTGCCCGCGTAGGGGGTGAGGTCGACGTCGGGCTCGGATTCGGTTATCAGTGTGGGCGTTTGGACGCCGAGATGCTCGCTCAGGAGCCGCTGCAGGATCTGGTCCTGCAGCATGATCGCTCCGGAGGTATTGCCGAAGGCGGTGAAGACCAGGTCATGTTCGGGTACAACGCACAGGATCGATACGCCACCGGGCGATGCGCCCGACATGGCGAGGACGGTCGTGTCACCGAACGGATACAGCACCCAGCCCATGCCGATCGGCGGGACGTTCGGGCTGGCCATGTCGAAGGAGACCTGCTGCATCAGCGCGGTCGACTCGGTCGAGAGAACCCGTGCGCCGCAGGGAGATACACCGCCCGCGAGGTGCGTGCGCCCGAAGGCGAGCAGGTCTGCGATGGTGCCGATCGGCGTGCCGCCGGCTGGTCCCCAGGTGTCGGGCAGCGTGAACATGGCTGTGGGCTTGGCCGCCATGGTCTCGGGGTCATTGAAGTGGCCGACCGCGGTGCTGCGCAGGATGGCCTGCTCGGCCGAGGTGCTGGAGTCCTGCATGCCGACGGGTACGTAGAGATCGTGCTCGAGAAGTTCAGGGAACGGAATGCCGGTCACCACCTCCAGCAGGCGTCCCGCAACGATCATGCCGCCGTTGGAGTAGCTGACCTGCTCACCGGGTTCGAACAGGGTGCCGCAGCTGCTCGCGAGGCCCTCGACGTAGATCCTCAGGGCGTCGCGACCCTTGGCATCGGGGAAGAACAGGTCCGCGTCGATGCCATTCGTGTGCGAAATCAGGTGCCGGACAAGGACTTTGTCCGCCGCACCCGGTACGGTCAGGGCGAATTCGGGTAGGTACTTCACGACCGGTGTGTCGAGGTCCAAGACTCCGCGCTCGACCTGTTGGAGGACCAACGTGGTGGTCATGACCTTGGTGACAGAACCGAAGAGGAATCCGGTGTCTTCGAGCATCGGTGCGCCGGTAGCGACGTTCGCGGTGCCGTGGGCGACGACGATCTGTTCGCCGGCGTGGTAGACGCCGGCAACGAACCCGGGAACGTTGTTGGACTCGCAGTAGGCGGAGACCTGCTCGCGGATCTGGGCTTCGACGGTGTGCAGTGCGTTGTTGTTCATGCGAACCATCGTCGAACCTTGCCCTAGGGGCAAGGTCAAGCCCGGAACAAGGAAACCGGTGGACGCCGCCGCCGCGAAACGCACGCTATGCCGCGAGGAAGGCGATTCCCACCCGGCATACTGACTATAGTCAGTAAGAGTTAGCTGTAAGGCCGCATATCGAGTGATTTCACCTGGTTGCGGCAACATGCTTGGTCCCGGGTTTACCCCGAGTTGTTGTGTCGGAGGCGAAGTGTCCTCGCTGCGGGCGAGTGCGCGAGCGCGGGCTGCCGGCAGTGTCGCGTGTGGTGACATACCGGCAGCCGATCTGCCGACCGTGCGCGGACTGCGAGGCCGAGCGGGAGTCCCTCGGGCTCGCCTCGATCCAGCCAGCACGCTGGCCGGTCGATCCCGACGACTATCCCCGTGTCAGCTGAGACCATCGCCTTGTACCTCGAACACCCGTTCGTCGAAACTGCGAAAGTCGAGACCCCCTACCGTCACCCCCGAATCGAGGCGATTTGGTTGCCGACACGCCAGTGGTGTAACTTCGTTCAGGCAGTCAGGGAAACCCGACGGCAACCCACTCGGGGCTATGGCGCAGCTGGTAGCGCACCACACTGGCAGTGTGGGGGTCAGGGGTTCGAGTCCCCTTAGCTCCACTTTTTTTGCAGGTCAGGGCCGCTTTTTGGTTCGGTGAGACGAATCGAAAGCGGCCAATCCTCCAACAAACTCCCAACTAATTCCCCGGACCATTGACGGCGCGTTCGAGTGCTTCCGCCGCCGCGTGGTGAGTTCGCCCGCGTGCCATGTAGCGCCGCTGGGTCATGGCGGGGTCCGCATGGCCGAGTACGTCAGCGGTGATCCGTGCCGACAGGCCCGCGTCATCGAGAATTGTCGCGACGGCGTGGCGGAAGCTGTGCGCGGTGATGTCATCGGCCATGCCCAGCGCTTCGCGTACCCGCTGCCATTCGTGGCCGACGTTCTGGGGGTCGCGCAGCGTCCACACGGCCGAGGGAAAAACCAGGTCGAGTGTCGGTGTGTCCGGGTCCGGCGGCGCGACCAGCTTGCGGGCCGCTAGTACCGCTTTGCGCCGCTTGAGCATCTCAACGGCGAAGTCAGGCAGGGCGATTGTTCCCCGGCGGTTCTTGGGGTCGTCGTCGCGGTCTATGCGTACCAGGCCCTCACCTTTGACGCGCACGACCTTGCCGGTACTGCGCAGAGTCCGGGCCTCGAGATCAATGTCGGTCCAGAGCACGCCGAGAATCTGACTGCGCCGCAAGCCCGTTGCCGCCAGCAGGGTTACCACGTCGGCCAGATCGGCACTGTCGCAGTAGGCCGCGACCGTGGGTGGGGTGTACGCCGTCACCAGAGTTTTCCGGTTGCGCTCGGCGCGCGAGAGCTTGCGCGGGCACGGCACTTGCGAAGTCCGCACCGCCGCGAGGATGAACCGCAGTTCATCAATAGTGATGTCACGTGCGCCGCCGGTACGGCCCTTGGCCTCCACGTTTTTCGCCATCTCCGACTCACGGACAGGGTTGACCGTGAGGGCATCTTTACGCACCGCGTAGCGGAACATGCCCGACAAGACATTGCGGCCGGTCCGCATCGAAGACGGTCCTTTGGCCGCGCCGACCTGCTTGAGGAACGCCTCAACCGATGACGTGGTGACCTCCAGGAGCCGCCGCTGCCCGAACGCTGTGGTGAACAGTTCTGCTGCCACGTCGTAGCGTTCGAGTGTGCTGCCCGCGCGGCCCTGTTCGACCAGATAGCCCCGGTACAGAATCCACAGCTGTTGCACCGTGGTGGAGTCCGACAGTTCCCCGCCGAGGTCCACTCGGATAGCCGCCGCAGCCGCCATCACCGCATCCAGAGCGTGAGACCCGTTGCGGTCGGGTATCTTTCGGCCGCGTGTGTCGAGCCTGACCGGGGAGACCCGTCTCAGGTCACGCCTCTTGCCGGAGGCGTCGCGGACGAGTATCCGCGCTTCCCAGTGCCCGGCCGATAACTCGGTCAGCATGGGCGTGCCGGGGACGCCGATAGGGCGGGCCGGTCTGCCCCGCCTCACCGCCGCATCTTCTCAGCGGCGCGGTTCACTCGTCGGTGCGTGCCTCTAGCGCCGCGTCGAGCGCGTTCAGATCCCACCGAAAATCCTTTCCGACCCGCTTGGGTCGCGGTAGCCACGGGTACTTGTCACGATTGCGATTCCAGCGGCGCAGCACTTCGGGATGTACGCAGATGTGCGCCGCAGCGGCTTTGGTGGTGGCCCACTGTCGAACCGGCCGTGATCGTGCGTGTTCAGAAGACCCCGGTCCGGCAGGAAGATCAATACTCATTCGATTGCTCCAAATTAGCTGTATTGGGTGGCGGTCGATCTCTCCGGGCCGGGTGGAGGTTCGGCGGCGAGCATGGCCCGGTCGTATTCGTTGCGCCAGGCGATGCGTTGAGCGATGGCGGCCATGAGCAGATGCGCCCGTGACGGGATTCGGGTTCCCGGTGCGAGTTTCGACCAGGTGTAGCGGTGCGGGTCGGGGGTGGGTTTGTCGATCCCTGCCGCCGCGAGGGTGGCCCGGACGAATTCCATTCGGTCGGCCTGGTGGTCCCCGAGGGTTTTCCCGGTCCACAGTTCCGAGGTCAGCACTCGGTTGCCGGGCAGCCCGAGTGTTTCGCGGCGGTGTGCGCGTGCCTTGCAGCGGCCGGGTTGCATCCGCGATTTCGCGCCCTTGGGGACGATCCCGTACAACAACCACACTGCGCACCGTTCCGAACATGGTGTGCGACACAGCGCTTGGTGTAGCCGGTCGTAATGGGCGTGTTGCCGAGGAGTTTTCGCCTCCAGAACCTCACTGACCGATTTGGTGAGGTACTTGCACAGGTAGCCGATGTGGCGGTTGGCTTCCTCGGTGCCGCCGAGGATGCCTTTGGAATGGACCTGTGTACCGAACCGCACCAGGTGCGCCGGGTTCTCGTAATCCCAGGTGCTGTCCATCGCGGCGTCCCAGCTTTGCAGCGGTATCCGCGTGTCCGGGTCGACGAACGTCTTGGCCTCGCGGTCCCACAGCGGCGCCCGCGCCCCGTGGTAGACCATTTCGTTCGGGTGGGGCCACCACACTTGGTGGTAGGTCGCTTGGGTGACTTGCCGGATGATTCGGTGGGGGATGTCGCCGCGGATTGCGATGTGGGCATGGGGTGCGCCGCGTCGTTGGGGTTCGACGCTGGCGAAGTACTGCACGTTCCAGCCGACCACGCGGCGCAGGTTTTGAATCCAGCGGGAGAACAACCGCGCGAACCAGATCGCGTCCCACGCCGCACGCTCGTAGTCGTAGCTGTCGGGGTCGATGGGGGTGCCGTCGTCACGATCCACGCGCCCGTAGCTGTCCAGGGTGAGTGTGATCATCATCGAGGGTTTGAACTTGCCCGCGTATTCGCGCCCGATGGTGCGGTTCTGGATCGGGTTGCGCGGCAGTTCCGGCACATCCGGGCAGCGACGTGTCGACCGAGCACGCCCGGTGTCTCTGTCAGAAACTGAATCACTGTCGGCATCGTGGTCAGGATCGGCATCCGTATCGGGGTCAGGGCCGACCTCGATACCGGCATCGGTGATGTCCTGCGGGGCTGGCGCTTTGCCGCGCATTCCCAACGCCGCCAATTGTTTATCCACCCACACGATTTCCGCGCGCAACTCCTCGGCGTCTTGGGTCCAGCCTTCGGATTCAGCTTCGGTCAGCGTAACCATCAGATCGGCCCGGTAATACATGAGCCCGGTCTGATCGAACGTCGCTCGCGCACGCGGGATTTCGGGTTCGTGGTCCAGGTGCCAGCCTTCCCGGCACTGGGCCAGCCGCAACGCCTTCGCCTTGCGCGCGCACGCTGGGCACACCGCTTCCATAGTGTTGCCGCACGGCACCGGAACATGCGAGATGGCCCCGGTCGTGGTGTCGGTGCGTTCGAGGACCATCGGCCGGATACACACCCCGAACCGTTTCGCCGTTTCCACCGCCACCTCATCGAACGACGTCCCCCGCCCTGGAGGTTGCTCATCGTCTTCGCTCGCGTGTGACTGGCCGGCATCGAGCCTGTCTGTCATGAAATTCACCTATCCCGTAGTAGAAGCGGCATCGCGCCGGACACACCGCGTGGAGACCTCGGCGCGATGCCGTAGAGAACGAATGAGCCACTGCCGGAACAGATTTCAGAAATGGTTGTGACGCCGCCGGTACGACAGCCACTAGGCGCTACCCGCGCCGAGAAAGTTTCGAGGATGCGCTACCCGCGCTGGAATCAAGAAAGGTGAGGATGCGCTACCCGCGCTGAATGAGAATGCCGCTCGCAGAGGGTGTTTCGTGATGTCGCCTGGCGCGGCTTATACCAGGCTACCTATCGTCTCAAGATGTGCTGTTTCCCCTGATCACCAGGGTATCGATCGCTTTGTGAGAGTTCGGATGTTCATTGTTGTTCGGGATCGTCGTCGAGCCGGGGCGTGCCGTCAGGGTGGCGTGGCAGCGGTGGATAGGTGCGCATGATCCACTCGATATCGTCATCGGTGACCCAATAGGCGCGAACCCTGGTGATTTCCACCGATTCCTCGTGCTCGACGTAGGCTACGCCCGGAGTGGACTCGGGGATCTCGTCGCATAACGCGCCCCGGTCGCGCCCGCTCTGGCCGAACAGCATGTTCGGTTGTGTCGGCTCGCTCATGCGCAAACCGATCCGGTAGGGGTAGAGCTGGCGTAGCTCGAGCACGTCTTTGGACGGGTCTTGAAGGGCTCCGACCATCGGCACCGCCACCGCCCGCGATTGCGTGAGCACGATCCCCATCAACCGCGTGATCTCGTCTTTGATCTTGCGGTCGCTGTAGTAGGCGGTCAGGCTCGCGGCCTCATCGATGATCACCACGACCAGTGGTTCGGCCACGGTCGGAGTGATCTTTCGTTCGGCCTTGGGCATGTAGAGCCCGCCCCGGGACTGCACCAACGCCGCAGCGTCACGCAACAACTCGAGCGCCATCGGACCGTTGTCGTAGGCGAAACGCGCGAACCACTGCCGAGCTGCCCCGTATTCCATGCCTCCTTTCGGATCAACCAGCCACAGCACCACGCTTCCGTCTCGGATCGCTGGGCCGAGTGCGGCGATCAGCGACCACACCACCGACCCTTTACCCGAGCCCATCTTTCCGGCGACGAGGACTTGATTGCCGAGCAGACGAATCCGCCACGGTTCCCCGAGTTCGGTCAGCCCGATCGTGAGTGCCTCTAGGTCCACGGTTTTCGGCACCACCCGAGGCAACGGGATGGGTTCGATCAGCCGATCGGTGTGGATGACCTGAAGGCGCACGAATCCCGATTCGGCGTTGCGGACCCGGACCCCGACCACACCGAACCCGTGGCGCAACGCATCGGCCTGCTTGGCCCATGTCTGCACCGTTTGACCGCCTACCAGCTTGATCAGCAGTTCATCGGCGGTGTCGCCGATGGTGATCTTCACCAATGCGGGAGTCTGGACGCCGTTGTCGAGGATCTTAGTCAGCCCGTGGACCGCGGTCAGCGTCTTCCACCGCCGCTTGTAGCGCTTCCACGACAGGTAGTGAGAGGTCATCCGACCCCACACCCACCGCCGCCACGAGCCCGGCCACCAAGCCCACCACATCACCCACAAGGCGACCGACGACGCGGCGACACCGGCACCGTACGGCCAGCCCAGCCACCACGCTGTGGCGCCCGCCAACAAGAGCGGCACCGAAAGCATCGGGAACAAGGCTGCCCACCACAGCAGATGCATCAGTATCAGCACCAGTGCCTCGAGCAGATACATCAGCCCTTGACCGAGATCATCCATGATCGTCGGCGGACGCGCCGAGGGCTTCTCATACTCTGCGGAACGAACCATTTGCCTATCCACCTCTTCCAGCTTGAATTTGTCGAATGTTGTTGTCCCACAGCCTCATACAGCACATGAGTGGGGTTATGACGGGTCGGCTCCCATCACGGCGAGCCGACCCGCCACACAGAAACAGCGGTCAGCGATCAGGCCGGGGACTTGCCCGTGCCCGATCCACCCGCCGACCGACTACCCGACCCCGGCGGGGTCGCATACCCGCTCGCCCGCACGGTCTGGGTCAGGTATTTGAACTCACCCTGTCCACCCACGCGCGGCTGAACTGTCAACCCCGTCAACGCGACCGGACGCATACCCGGGGCGATTTCTTGGGTGGTGGGTTCGGGTTCGGTATCCGACAACAGCAGAACCTCGTAGCTGGCGCGGCGAGGGTTGGGTTCATTCGGGTCGGTGACCGGAATCTTCCACACCAGCTGCCCCGTCTGTTCATCCCGCTTCTGGGGTCCCGGACGGTCCGGGTTGCCGGTGTACTCCAGATCGGGGCGCACATCCCCGATCTGATACAGCCCAACGGGGAAGAACTCCCCGAACTCCACGGGGTATCGAAAGTTTCTGCGAATGTCGGACTTGTTGTCGTTGGCCACGACGGTCACCTTTCATCTGTATCTATCGGTTTTCTCGAGTTGGCACCGCCACTACGGCGGCAGCCTCGACGCGGTCACACACCGCACCGCTGATCGAAGGGGCTCCCACCCGGACGTGAGCAGCGCAAACAGGCGGGTCACGACCGCCGACACACCCCCGCGCACCACGGCCACCGACCGGCCGAACATCGGCCCGGATGGTTGAGAATTCGCCCCAAGAACCCGATGATCGGTGTTCTAACACGCGGGAATGCACTACTCTGAACACAGCAGAGACCGCCGTTTCTGCACTGGATGAAATGGGGACTCCGAAAAGGCGGCCCTGCTACCGGATTGCCTTCTAGGAGTGTGTTTCGTTCACGCTGTCCCCTCGTTGGCGCGGGGGGACAGCCGCGAAAACCGTTCGGCTCAGCCGATACTCACATCAGCCAATCCACTTCACCTACCTCTCATTGATCAACATTCCATCGTCACCGCCACAACCCCTACATGTCCAGGCTTCACCCTCTCCTAAAAATAGGTGAGGGTGAGATCGTCAAATGCCGCGAACACTCGAGACGCCGAGATATCCAGAGCGACAACATAGTTCGCGAACCACTCGCGCGTTCACGTGCCGCGAATCCCTCAGCGACACGGAAGCTCTCACGCCGACGACACGAACCGGGACACCCAACAACGGTGCCCCACAACCGATCCGAGGCCAAAGACAGGACTGACACGATCCCTGATCCTCCTTTTCCGTTGAGAGACACCCACAATCGTTCTCCAGAACCACAATACGAGGCTTGTCCAGCATTACTGCACAGTCACGCACCCGCGGTGAGCCCGCCGATCGGATATAACCCTCGTTCTATCCGGAATTCGAGGCGAAATACGCCCGAAAAGCGAATCGAAACCAACCGAACGCGACCGAACGGGACTGAATACGCCGAACCGGACGATCCGGCATCGAACAGCACCGAAACCGACCCAACACGACCAAACATCACCAAACGCACTCAACAAGACGACAAGAGCGACAAAAGAACATGCGACTATGATTTCAATCACACTTGATCAAACGTGCGGCAAGGTCCCTTAAAAGCACCGCTGCCGTAGGTTCCGCCGTGCGTCAGCTACGACGAAGCCCGGCGGCCTCCACGACCTGCCGGGCTCCCATTCTGCTACCGGGTTCTACAGGCCCCGACGCACCTTCACGGTGATTGTTCTGTCTATCGCGTCCAGTACGGTGATGAAAGCTTCCTGGTCGCCGTCGTGGGCTGTGCGCTCACGAAATAGAGTGTCTGCCAATGTGTTTCGAAGATCAGTGATCGTCCGTCGGGGGTCTGCCGAACTTGCGTAGATCATTGCGGGCGTTGAGTCTTCGATGACTGCACCGCTCGCTTTGCAGTGCGCAATCAGTTCGTCGCGCACTTGTTGATTGCTGGCATACATCCCGGCCATCCCCGAACCTCATGCATTCTCTTCGATGCCAACCAATTGCCCTGCGCTGCTGCGCAGAGCCCGAACATCTGGGTGGTCGATCGCCGCCGCCGCGTGAATAGCGCGAACGTCGGACGCCAACCGCGCCGAGCCGATGCGTCGTGCTTCCTCAACGACCTCGAGACCGAGCGCCGCGCCTTCCCTTGGTTCCCCGTTCTGAAGTGTCAGCACGGCCTCACGTGCCAGGCAGAACGCTCGCGACCGTGCCCACGACTCCGAGTAGCTCTCGATGGCAACCCTGAGCCGGTGCCGCGTCTCTGTCACTTCGACGCCGTGAACTGCGATGTCGTACAACGCGTGCCCGGTGTCCCCGTTCAGTTGGGCGAATGTGTAGAACTGCGCGAAGTTCCCATAGTCAGGCACGTCGTCATCCGCCGAATCGTGAAAGTGCTCGTCCGCATCACGAACCGCCCGAACGCACTCGCGAGCGTTGCCGAGCGACCCGAATGCTCGAGCTTGCACCGCGGACAGGTTTGCCCGCCGCAAGTTGCTGATCCTGTCCTCGCGCACCTTGGCCGCGCCCAGCAGCGTCAAGGCTTCGTCGGGCTGACCGAGGTAGATCGCTTGCCGCGCCATATCACTCAAGATGTCCGCGCGTAACGACCAGGCCCCCGCCTCATCCGCGCAATGCAAACCCACGCGCAGGTATCGGTCAGCCGCTCGATAATGCCCGGCGTCGAAGTGCGCCCAGCCGACCGCATCCGCCAGCGCCCCTACTGCCCCGTACAGATCGCGGCTTACCTGGTTGTCGTTGGCTGCTTCCAGGAGAGCGGCACCACGACGCACTTGTGCCGCCATTACCTCCCAGGCCCAAGGGTGCCCAAGGTGATCGGACTCGCGAACGGCGTGCATGACCTGTTCGATCTCGGCGACATGCTCAGGCCCGATGCTGTTCGGGATAGCGGTATGGACGATCGCGTCGTCCAGTGTCGCGGTTAGGCCCCCCGCTAGTAGCGAACTTCCCCCCACCGCGGCAAGCCCGCGTAGGAAGTCAATACGGCGCACGTCATCTCCATCACTAGCCCGGCGATTGCGCCGGAAAAATCCAAGGTCCTCAATCGGCACCCCGAACGCCTGAGAAAACGCCTGCCGGTATGGCTTCTGAGGCCACGTCACGCTGCCCCGTTGAAGTCGGCGGATCGCTTCATCGTCGTAGCGGCCTTCCCGCCCGGTGATTTCGGCGTACGCGGCGTTGACCCGCTCGGCTGTCTCGGCCTGGGTCCAGTCACGTTCTTGAATGTGTTGCGTCAACCGCACATTGGGTTCCCGATACACAGTCGACCCTCTCTTGTGTTCCTAACCGAGAATAACCACCCAGTACCCCGCATTGTCACCCGCTGACGGCACTTTGCGGGGGGCTTTGCGGGGGTGTTTGCCCTGCTAGAACGGCTAGAGCGGTGTGACGCTCATTGCTGCGCAACCATTTCACAGCAAGCAGGGGAGCTTGATTATGCCGTCGCCGTCGTTGTCCGACTTTCAGCCTGGCCCCTGTTCCCGTCCCGGGTACGTACATGAGCGCCGTTACGACCGGGCACACCTAACCAATCGAGCTACTGAGGGGGCGCGATGGTGAACCCAGAACTCCCGCACCGGACGCCATTCGTCGGCCCTCCCGCCGCCATCGCGGTCGATCTCCCTGCCGAGGTTGTTGAGCGCTACCTAAACGCCCTACACGAGTGGCAACCCGAACAAGCCCACGAACAACCCGATCAGGGGGTCTGAACTCCAATGGACCACATAGCTTTTGGCGACACACCGTTGTCGCGCTGTCACTTCTACAAGCGGGTGTGCGATCTGCCCGCGACCGTCGATTCGCCCCACCTCGGCCGCATCATCATGAAAGCCGAGCACGTATGGGCACTCATCCTCCCTGCCCACCTCGGACAAGCCGTGAAAACCTATATGCAACACCATGGTTCGGATATCGGGCCGATACTGTCGCATCCACGCTCGAACCGGTGGACGCTGCTTGTGCGCCCGGACATCCCCGACGACGCACGCCTGTTCGCCGAGATGTTCCGGCTGAACGTGTCGGTAGTGCGAACCGGTGGCACCGTCGCGTTGCCGTCACCGGTCGACAACGGCGCGCAGTTCAGACGTTGGATCGAAGCGCCGCGCTGCACGTTCCGGCCCTCCGGGCTTGTGGTGGTCGATGCGATCCGGGCGTGCTCGGGCCTTTATCGCCCGGTGAAGCGCTGGACTGCTCATGTCTGAATGTGAGTGCGGGCCGTGGATCAAGTTGTCGATGTGCGGTATCGGGACATTCGACCCCGACACCAGCGAATTACGGTCGGTCAGGTGCCCGGATCGGCTGTGCTCAGGCTTGGTCCCCATCGTCGACGCTCGGATCGCTGACCACGACGGCATTCTGCCCTCGGCCTTGCGCTGTCCATGGATCGGCGTACGGGTGGTGGATGACTCGGCCGAACGCATGCCCGATTTCTACACGCGCATATCGACGCAGGACCGGCCGCATGAATGAAGTTGCGCGGCCGCGAAAGGTACAGATATCTCCCCGCGTGCGGAAACTGCTCGCGGTCTTCCATGAGGAAACCCATTTCAAGCTCGACCTGGCCCCCGTCGACAGTACTCCGATCTACCAGCGCGCGGACGGCTCGGTGATGCCGGTTGACGAGGACGGATGGGTCTCCGACTCGGACGCCGAGCTGGACAAAGACGACGCAATCACGATTCAGCCGACCAGTGTTCGCGATCGCGAGGAATCATGAGCCTGGAAGTTCCTGTGCAACGCGACCTTTCACCGCTACCCGATGACCCGGACGTACACCTGAGTGTGTTCCTACACGGTGCACGGTTCGACTTCGTCGCGTGCCTTACGGCCGCGCTGATCTTCGTACAAGAGCACCAGGCGCAGCACTACGCCGATGCCGTCGCGGTCGACCTCGGCGACACCAGAGGCTACCCGCGGCTGCCGTGCGAGCGCCTTTACCTGTCACCGTGAGGTGAGACACTGGCGCGCGAGGTCCGAGGCTCACGAGCGTCAGCGGAATCTTGATTCGGACAGAGGGAACGAGAAGCGACGGAAGCGGAGGTATCAGCGTGGGGAATGATGATCAACTGGGCCTGGATTTGGTCGTTGATGTCAAGCCGAACGCATGGGTTACATGGGTCGAACCGCAGCGACGGACGGCACAGGTCAGGAAACTCCTCAACCGTGCCGAGCTGCCCGCACTGCCGTCGGAGCCATGGGATTTCGAATCAGACGAGGCAATTCAGATCAACGACGTGATCGCTGAGCTGTTTCCGGATATCACAGCCGCGACCCTTTCAGAGAATGCCGATCTCGTCGATCAACTCGTGTGCTTCCTCGGAGAATGGTTCATCCGCTATCTGGACGCACAATGGTGCGATCTGACCGATATGCCATCCGGATACAACTACTGTAAAGATATGTCTATATACGACGACATTAAGCCAGGCATAGCTTTCAAGTTCATGGATTGGAAGACCTGCACGGCAGAATGTCTTGTTAAATTCGTGATCGAGCATGAATTCCTCGATATTGTCGAACTGGTATCGGTGGGGTTCTGGAGGCTGCACAAAGATGGCGGCCCGTTGTTCTCCGATCTCGGCGAGAGCTTTCCTGACCACCCTCCTTTCGTGTGACCTAAAATAAATTTCGTTTCATAGTTTCGGGGGCGGGGTATCGCCATGCCGGGTGACGGTTACAGCAGTGATCGCAAAGGATTCGACAGCAACCAACGCGGGAGGATCTTCGAAAACGGCAGCGACCGATTCTTCCGTGACCGCGAAAACGGATACACTCACCAGTCTCGAACATACAGGGACGGAAAAGACAGTATCAAGTTCGACAAGGTCAGAAAGGACGAGCTAGGACGCACATCCACTATCGAAGAGAAATCAGGCAGAATCGGAGGAGATAAAGACGAAACTCAGCTGAAAGTGGTGCGCGCTCTCATCGAAAAGGGTGAGGTCCAGCATCATCTGCTGAGATCGGTTGAGGGCGAAGCGATATCGCCACGAGCTAAGGAACTCATCGATGGTCTGGTCCGCGACCACGGGGATAAGTTCACACATCAGATCATCTCGCGCGAGGACGCCCGCGAGGTCTGGGCGCGGGGATTGGAAAGGGAACCGACTCCGCAACTCGAACTACCTGGCGTCGGTGAGCAAGCGCGGCTGCAAAAGGAACGGCAGCGGGAGGCGCGGGACCTGGCGAAAGAGCGTCAAGAGCGGACGCGGATCGCGGAGCGAGAACAGCGGGCACGTGATAGAGAGTTGGCGCGGGGTGTAGGTCCGCGCGAGTTGAACGAGAAACGCGAACAGCTCCGCGAACATGTGGCAGAGGCGCGGAAGATTGCCGAACCGCGCGAAAAGGGTCAGGCACTCGAAATCGATAATCTGCGGGAGTCGCACACACGGTTGACCAAAGACCTAGCGGATATTCGCGAAATAGAACGCGCGAAGGCTCGGGAGATGGTTCACGACGCCGGACTAGGGCGCGAACACGCCCAAGAAACGGAGCGTCTCATAGAGCAGAACCACGAAGATAAACGCAGAGACGTAACGCATGAGCTTGGAAAGATCGGCTCTACCCTCGCACGTGAAGAGAAAGAGCGGACCGAGCGGGAAGCGATCGACAAACAACGCGAACAAGCGCGAGAAATGCGTGAGCGAGCAGTGCGGGAGGGGGTGCCACGGGAAGTTATTCGTGTGTACGAATTAGGTCGGCCCCAGCCGGGTGAGGAAGCAAGACCAACTCGAACCCATGCCGACGCTGAACGAGAACGGGCGATACATCAGCAGCGCGAACGCGAACGCTCCGAACGCGAACGTGAGGGCCGACACCGAGGCGAGTAGCGCTCAAAACGAAACCCAGCGTAGCCACGTCAGCATTCAGGACGGCACTGACGACGATCAAGCTCGCCGTCATGGACATGGTTGTGGAAGGCGTCCCGCTCCACCGGGCACTTGCCTGTGCTGGTCCTCCGCTGTGCTGGATTCGGCTGCCCCAGTCCTGAAATCCTGCGTGCGGAGTGCCTGCCGGGGTGCGTCGCGGATCGAGCGGGCTTACCGATCAGTCTCGCGAAAGCTATTGTGCCGCAGACGTGATGACCTCATGTAGAGAGTGAAAGAAGATTGGGAGCCCCCGGAAGAGAAAGAAAAAGAAGAAAAGAAGCCGGAAACCCAAGTAAGAGAACTTGCCGAATTTCCCTCTACAGAATCAAGAGCGGCGCGCATGTGCGCGCCGCCCGGTGCGCCCGCCCTCCCGCTCCGCTCCGGGGCGGACACCCCGGCGCGGGATCAGGATGGGGACCGAACCGCCACGACGGGACCTACACGGCGACTCCGGTCTCGCAGTACTGCCGACTCCGGTCTCGCAGTACTGCCGCACCCCTCCGGGGCTTGCCACCATCAACAATGGTCGCGGGGTACGGCTTGTTCCGAGCTGGCCATTAACTTGAGGATCGTGGACTCGCGCCAATTTGCGATGTCACGCCGGTAAGCAAACTACTTACCGTCACTCAGACCGGGCATCATATCTTTGATTTCGGGCAGGATGGAACTCAATTTTGTGCGATTGTACAATTTCAAGAACTGGCCGTCTGGATGCTTGTGGCGAAATCTTATGATGGCCTGGAGTTGTTCGATAAACTTTTCGCTTAGTTCAATGTCTTCGACCAAAGGGCAGCCTGTGCTTGCTGTCAGCTTCAAGCCTACGGCGCAAGGCTCGTCGGGGCTCTGTATGATCAGAACTCGTTCATCTGAAGGTTTACCCACGCCAAAGCGACGCCAATAACGTTCTCCCGTCAGTGGTGGCGGGAAGGCGTACGGATCAACCGACACGCGCACGCAATCGGAAGCGCATACACTCGCTAGTTCGTCTTTTATGCGTTCAAGCATTGGGAGTGTAACCATATCTCTCCATCCCGCCGCACGCTCATCGTCGAGATCTGCCAATGGATGCGGCCTCTTGAGATACTGTCCCGGGTTTGTAAGTATCTTATACGCTAGCTTCGCCGGAATGTGGATGATTACTTGTAAGATCATATAGGCTGCTATTTCGACGACTCGGCTATTGCTCAATGGGCGTGGCTTCTCCCGAAAGATCAGCCTGGGAAGTTCGGCTAGAACTAAAATCAGGGTAGTCCTAGCCGAGTCCATCCCGTCTGGGATTAATGACCCCCAGGGTCTTTCCGTAAGTCCGTGATCAGTTTCTGAATAAGCAAACATAGCAATAGCGTAAAAGTGAGCGTCCGCGCCTACCACAACGGACTGGTGTGCCCAAAAATACTCAAGATCAAGCTCATTCGGCGTCTCACCGAGTTCAGTAAAACGATCGACCAGGAGTTGGAGTCGCTGGGAATCCTCAAGTGCTTCCGGAAGAACTCGTGCTGTTACGATCGGATGCTCTCGGACTAGGCGTATCAGGCGGTCACGATCCCATAAGCGAATCTTTGGTCGGGGATGATTTTTCTGCCATTCGGAGACCCAATCGCGAGTCGGGTTGGAAAATCTGCTGTTCGTGCAAAATACAAGGACATCCAAGTCGGGTGTGCCAGCCGCGTTCATAACGGACGCGACAACATCCGCTTTCGCTACGGTTGAATCTCGGCCTTTGGATTCGATCCACCATCGTGACCGCTCTAGCTCGCCATCAGGAGTGGGATGAACGAAGGTCGCTTCTAGGTCGCGACCTCCATCAGGAGCAGAAACCCCATTGGTTGTGCCAGCTCTCCAAACCAGCTCAGTAGCGCCCATGGCCTCTAAAAGGCCGAATAAAAGCTCTTCTAGCTGCGAGCCGACTACTGAGTCCCAAAGCACAGTCGTTGTCACGGGAGCAGGAGAACTGGGTCTGTTCACTGCCCAAGTGTGCCATCAGGGCGGCCTGCTGGATGCCGGTTCCACCACCGGTCAACGCAGCATTTCCCAGGAGCAATGGCTTGCTGATCCAACAAACCAGCGTATCGCCCGCCACCGACAGGTGCCGGTCCAGTTGATGCCGAGACAATGGCCGTGTGTAACAAAGTTCTCACCCCGGCGAGCTGTGCCAGCTCCGCGCTCCATGTGGCCGGAGCTGGCAGACGATCTTGGCATCAGCGTCGACCGCGTGCGTCCGATCGATGATCCTTCTGTCGTAGCTCAACCATGGCGGGCGCATGTGGTCAACATCCGCGACGGTCACATAGCGTTGCCGTCCCCCGATCCAGACCAGAAATCGCGGGGACTTGGCCGACGCCGGCCACTACCTCATTCCGCTCGCCCGATCACGGAACTTATTCAGAAGCAATAGTAGTACCCGTTGCGCCAGACAATTTGTTTCAAGGAATGGTTGGATAGCCAACGGCAAGCCGCTAGCGGTCGACAATCCGAACCGTTACCGCAATCCCTTCTTTGGCTGATTCGCGCATCAGATCCCGTTCGAGCCCTCGAGGATTCGAGAGCCTTCCGTCGTGATCCATGACTACACACACCAAGTGGCTAACATTTGGGTGTACGGCGTATTTGTCGCGATCGACCAACAGTTCCTCTCCGACGGACCGTGCCGTCATACTTTCACGACTCTTCTTCACCTCTATGGCAACCCCATAATCCGGCACCGTGAAATCGATACGACTCGAGCCGCCAGCATATTCAGGAGACCAAGTCTCTTCGCGAACGTCCTCAAAAAAGAGAACCAGAAGCGATCGGAGGAGATCCTGTACATCGTACTCGTCTGTGACTTCAAGTGTCGGTCGTTGACTGTGACGCTTCTTCAAAGAGCGCTCGACATACAACATTCTATCAGCGAGTTGCAATATAAGCTTGACGGCATCGATCTGAGCTCCTGCAAATTCAACTGAGCCAGCAGACCCGCTTGTCACCAAGGATCCTCCCATAAACCCGGAGAATAGTTGAGCGATTGCGCGTGCCTTTTCTGAGGTCGAGCGCTGAATCGCGGCGTAGTCTTCCTTTTCGGCCTTTTCCGCCTCGTCTTGGCCTGAAATCCAATAACGTTGGCTCACCTTGTTTAGCGCAACCAAATTTCGAAACTTTGGATGCGGCACATAAGCCTCGCCATACTGTTCGGTAATGATCTGATCCAAATCGAACAGCCTGTCGCTGGGTGGTCTATACTGTGGCTCCTTGCCGGTGAGCCACTTATATCGATTTGCGAGGGACTCAAAACCATAGTCGGCCTTATCCATATTCCAATGTAAAAGCTTGGCATCTTGATGCTCATCCAAGAAGGTGAAGAACCGGTCAAGAAGTTCCGACTCTCGATCCTCTCGATTACTGCCTCGGATATCGGAAATGCTGAATGCTACATTGCTGCCGTGATCGTTTACCGACGTCGCGCTGATGCACGTGACTGGGACGGGCTCGTTCTTAGCCTTGTATAGGCTATGCGAAGCATAGTGGACAGCCCAAATCGACTCGCCACGATCCAATGCCTGCCTGAGTACTTGAACCTGTATATCAGATGCGCCGCTCACCCTGATCCCCTAAATTGAATTATTGTACGTTCCGGCCACAGCAATGCCGTCAATGGCGCTCTATAGATAACTCCACATCCTGTGTCGATGGCCATGAGGGTTTCCGAGATATACGGCCGCCCATTCTGTTGTATGTAGTGCCCGCAGATAACAGCCTTGCCGATAAGTTCTATGGGTGAGCGCGAGAATAACTCTGGATAAGATGCCAAAGCCACAGAATCCCGCGTCCGACATCCCGGATGCGATGGATCAAAGCCGCAGTGCGAGGCGAATACGTCATCCAGTTCGAAGTAATCCTCAAGGCTATTCAGGAACTCAATATGAGAATCCGGCACCGCCCGTTTAAAATCGTCCATGATATTAACGCTCCGCAGGCCCGTATATGAACGAGCCGTAGACAGCCCGCCTAGGCGCACGAGATGAATTGGATCAGCACCCTTCATGAAGTCATCAAATGCTTGATCATGGTTGCCCCGAAGAAGCGTTATCTGGTGGTGCCACAGGTTTTTCGCCTCGATCAGGCGGCTAATCACCTGTTTAGATCGTGGTCCGCGGTTCACATAGTCACCCAGAAACACAAGATGACGACGACCGCCAAACATATTCAGGGCTTGGCTCAGCTCATCATGGCTTCCGTGAATGTCTCCGACGAACACGAAGGCATCTGAACTCATAAAGGCGGCAGTGGCATATCGGCATAGTTTAGAGTATCAAGGTATTCAAATACCTGTTGAATCAAGGCGGAAGCATGGGGGTGCTCGGCTGCCAATTCCCTTACCAATTCCGAAAGGTCTTTGGATTCCTCGGATTCTACTTCAAAAACTTTCATAACCTTAGCCTGGATTTTGATTGAGTCGTCATAAGAAAGCGATTTCGCACGACGTAAACGTAGAACCTCAAGCACTTCCTGATCGGTCTGCGCCGCAGCCGCATCGCTAACCTCAAACGCGGTTATTCCAACTTTGACATTCTCTAGATATAACCATGTGCGGATCAGGTATATTCCTAGGCGGCCCAATTCCTCGTGAAGGGCATCGAATTCAATTCCCTTAATTGCGACTGCGCGGGCTGCAGACCGAAGCTCGGCTAATAGGCTGTCATAGGATCTCGGCGCTTGATAGGCAGACAGTGCATCCCGCAGTACGCCGTTTGGATCTTCCAGTTCGATGCCTTCTGCTCGCAGATGCAGTACGAATAAGCTTCCACGTTCCGCCATCTTTCGGAGGTGCCTCGGTGTGTACACAGTCACTGACACGCGTCCATCCGAGTAAGACCCAGCCCGTCGGTATGCGATTTGCAGTACGTCAACATCAGAGTCGTGGTCTGCGGACCCACGAGCCTGACTGCCGTACAGCATCAAGGCAAGAGACGGCCCCCGCACCACCGACATGATCTCAGCCAGGAGTGAATCACTCACAGTTGGGATCCCGCGGTCCTTGGCCTGCGCATTCACCTCAGACATGGCCATACGGTACTCGATGACTTGAGCGAAGACATCTGAGATGCACCACCGAATACTATTCGGGCCGTTGCAAAGCCGGTGTGCGGCCTGGTCTCGGTGAGTCCCATGTCGTCGCGGGGGCCACCTTCAAACCGATCGTGCGGCCGGACTCTGCGTGCTTACGTCAGCGAACTCGCCGTCAGCCGTCACAGCCAAAACCGCCGCACCTGCCTGCATTGACCGCTGCCTGCCGCCGCCCGGCAACCAGGTGAGAAACCCAGTCCGCGTAGCTGGTGGTTAACCAATGGTGGAAAGCCGCGGCGTGTCACGGATTTCGACACACCGATGCCAGCCGCAGGATGCTCCCAACTAAGTCCCAACAAATTCCACCAACGTAGCGATCTACCGAATGTGTGTTCGATGGTCCTGAGTAGTCGATTGTCGTCGTATGAGCTGGTCAGATGATATTTTTCCGACGGTAGAGTCGTTCGTAGTTGTCTGTGGTAGTCATGAGTTCTCGTAATGTGGGGGTCAGGGGTTCGAGTCCCCTTAGCTCCACAGAATGACAAAGTCGCAGGTCAACGGCCTGCGGATTCTTTGCGTTTGTGTATTAATCCGAACCATTTCGGTTCTGTAGCGGGCACGGCCCGGGGCAGAGCGGCATGTCGTGTAGAGCTTCCGGATGGGCTTGTGGCTGTCTGCTCGCTATCGATGGTGTCGGCGCCGGCGCAACCGGTGCAGAGGGGTACTGGTGCAACTGCGTCGTCAGGGGGCGGTCAGGCCGTACATGCTCGGCCTCGCGCACTGGCTATACCTGCAACGAGTGAGCGGTAATGCCGATGTCCGAGCAGCCAGAGCCGTCGATATACGGAGCCCGTGCGGCTCGCGGGTTCGCCCGTGATGACAGATTGGTCAACCTCCGCGAGCTAATTGTGCGGATCGGCGAGCACGCTGGGCCGCCACCTCAGCAGGGCCGAGGCCCAGGATGGGACCGGTCGGCGACTGTGGATTCGGGAGGTGATACCGGTCTGCTGCTTCGAGTGTGGCGAATCCATTTGCGATCACCTGCTGCCGCCTGCCGTGCCAACATCGAGGTATGACGCAAATCCCTAGAGGCAGAACACCTTTCGACGACATCTATGACCAGCCGGATCCTCGGGGGTTCTTCGGCGGTCTCGGCCGGTTCGACTACCAGACCCCGCAGCATGCCCAACAGGTATTCCGCCGTCTGGCCGCGGCACGCGCACGATCGGGACCGGTGACGGTGCTGGACCTGTGCTGCTCGTACGGCATCAATGCGGCGTTGCTCAACCACCACCTGACCCTCGCCGACCTGTACGCCCGCTATACCTCCCCGGGGATGGCCGCGCTGGACACGGCCGAACTGATCGAGTCCGACAAAGACTTCTACGCCGCTCGTCGCCGTGATGATGCCGTGCCGGTGGTCGGGCTGGATATCGCCGCCCCGGCGATCGACTACGCGCTGGCCGTGGGTCTGCTCGAGGCCGGCTTCTCCGAGAATCTGGAGACCGACACCGCTTCCGCGGCCCTGCTGCGCGCGGCCGGAGCCGCCGGTTTGATCACCGTGACCGGTGGCGCGAGCTTCCTGACCGCCCGCACCATCCACCAGTTGCTGTACGCCGCAAAGGAGCCGGTGTGGGTCGCCGCATTTGTGCTGCGCACCGGCTCCTACCAGCCCATCGCCGATGCTCTGGCCGAGCATGGGTTGGTCACCGAGGTCGATTCGGAACGCACGGTCGTTCAACGTCGATTCACCGATCCCGACGAACAGCGCTACGCCGTCGCGGCCGTCGCCGCGACCGGCGCCGACCCCACCGGAAAGGAGACCGAGGGCTACTACCATGCCGCATTGCATCTGTCCCGGCCTCGGGACCGGACCGTGCCCTACGCCAGCCTCGCCGGGCCCGAAACCAGCTGAGCGATGCCTGGATACCACGCGAGACTCACACACCCGCGGCATCCGCTCACGCCGCTGGCGCGCGCCGAAGCCGGGCTGCGGCCTGCGCTCAAGTCGACTCACCAGCGAACGCGCACATGCCGATTTCAGGTCGTCCGGTGTGCTCGAGATGAAGCCGGATTCCCGTAGCTGTCAAGACCATCCGCGAGCTTGCGGGGCCAGACAAAACGAAATGTGCTGGTACACCTCGGTGTTCGCGGTTCTCCCAGTGGCACCATAGGGATGGTTCCGAGTCTTCGCGAGCCTGCTGATCTTGGGTGATGGGCGAGAATCTGCTTTGTTGTTGTGGCCAAGATTCTCGGCGTGTCCGAGTGGAGCCGGTGTCACACTGTGTTGGCCGGGCCATTCCATCCTGTTCTCGGGACCGCACGGCGTCAGATACCGGTCGTGTGGATGGAGGCGTGGTCGCATGTCGCAAAAGTCGGATCATCCCGGATCTCGTGGCGAGGACGCCGTGCTTTTAGCAGCCGGTCTAGCCGAACTGACACTCAGCCGCATCGGACCGATGGTCGGCCGGATGTGGGGACTACTGCGACGGTCGGACCTGGTGGCGCTGGCCGGTGCGGCGGACGCCGATTTGAAGGCGCGCGGCAGGCTGGCATTGGACAGGTATGCCACAATTCCCCCGGCCCACCTGGAGATCCTCGCCCAGCGGGTTGCGGCGCGACGTGCTACCCCGCGCGATGTCTGACCGATACGACCCCGCTGCGTTCAAGGCCCGCATCGACACCACACTCGAGCAGTTCGTCGCGCAGGAGAATGACCAACTCCTGGCGGTCGACCCGCAACTGCGGCCGGTGGCCGATCAGATCGTGGTGGCGACAACGCACGGCAAACGGTTGCGGGCGGCGTTTTGTTACTGGGGCTGGCGGGCAGCGGGACAACCGGACAGTGACGCGCTCGTGCGGGCCGCGGCGGCGATGGAGTTGGTGCACGCGGCGGCCAGCGTGCAGGACGACATCATCGACGACAGCCCGCTGCGGCACGGCCTGCCCACCGCACAGATCGCCCTGCGCACACCGTTGCGCGGGCGCCCGAACGCCAAGAAGTCTGCCAGGGCCCTCGCCATGCTGGTCGGGGATCTGTTGATGGCGTCGGCCGGGCAGTTGTTCATTCTCAGCGGACTGCCCGCGGCATATCTGTCGCGCGCGCGTCCGCTGTGGGCGGCGCTGGCGCGGGAGTTGATCGCAGGTGAGTGCTTGGAGATTCTCTGCACCGGCGCGGCACCGGACACCGCAGAATCGTTGAAGGTGGTCCGGTACAAGACGGCGAAGTACACCGTCGAACAGCCGTTGCTCATCGGCGGCGCGCTGGCCGGCGCCGATCCCCGGCTGCTGAAAGCGTTCTCTGCGTACGGGTTACCGCTCGGCGAGGCGTTTCAGCTGCGCGACGATCTGCTCGGCCTGTTCGGCGATCCGGCCCGGACCGGCAAGGCGAGCCTCGATGACCTCCGCGCCCGCCGTCCGACTGCCCTGCTCGCCGAGACTTGGCGGGCCGCTGATCGCGGACAACGAAAACAGTTGCACACCTTGCTGGATCGACCCGATCTCGGTCCCGACGATCTCCGGGAGATGCGCGAGCTGATGAGCTGTGTCGGATCTCCCGAACTGATCGAACGGATGATCGGCGAGCGGGTCGAGGAGGCCACACACGTATTGGTCGGCCTGGATGTTCCACCGCCCGCCGCCCGAGCCCTGACCGAGCTCGCGCACGCCGCCACCACACGCAGGCATTGACCTTGCCGCAGAAGCACTTCCACCGTCTCGCCGTCGACACAAGGAGCCATGGTGACCTACACCCACACGTCGATGGACGCACTGCGGCAATACGGTGACGAACTCGCCGACTCAACGGTGGCCACGTTGTTCGAACGTGGCGAGCTCGGCACGTTCAACACCCTCATGCGCTATGTCTCCACCGTTGGCGCGCCCCTACCCGACGGTCTGCCCGATATCGCCCGTGAATACCTGCACGAAACCAGCGCTGCGCCTTCCTGGGTGGACTGGGGCGAGATGGAGAAGGCCCGGCTGTTCTTCATCGACAACAACGTGCACATCTCCACGGCCCTGTCCTTCGCCTCTATGCCCGCCTGCTACCTCGTCCCGCATATCGCGAAACTGCTGTCGGCCACGCACTCCCTGGAGTACCCCGCCAAACGCATGGCCGAGACCGGGCAGTTCACCGTCTACCTGATGCAGCCCGACGCCTTCGAAGCAGGCAGCCGCTTCATCCCCGCCGTCCAGAAAGTCCGGCTGCTGCACGCATCGATCCGCTACCACCTCTCCAGGGAAAACCGTTGGGACACCAACACCCTCGGCACGCCGATCTGCCAGGAAGACTTGATCGGCGGCCAAATGCTGTTCTCCATCCTCGTCCTCGACAGTCTGCATCGGCTCAACATCCACATGAGCGTCGACGGGGCCGAGGCGTACTACTACGCATGGCGGGTAGTCGGCGCAATGCTCGGCGTCGACCAAGCGCACGCGCCCAAAGACCTCGAATCCGCTCGAGAATTCCTCGACACCTACCTGACCCGCTACATGGGTCCCAGCGACGAAGGCGTCCACCTCACCCGCCAACTCATCGACCTCTACGAGGAGGTTGTCCCTGGCACCCTCTTCGACCCCGTCGTCTCCGCCCTCATCCGCTACCTGATCGGCGACACGAGCGCTGACTGGCTCCAAGTACCCCGCACCGCTTGGGATACCGCCGTCAAAACCGTGCCCGGCCTGCTCGGAGTCCTCGAAACCATCGAGGACAAATCCCCGCTGGGCGCATGGGCGCTGGACCGCCTCGGCCACCTCACCACCCGCTTCGAACTCAGTTCCCTGACCCGCGGCCGCGTCATGCAATACGCCATCCCGGAACATCTCAAACAAGACTTCGGCGTCTCGTCCACACTCCCACGCACACGGCGCTGGACACCCCCGCCTGCCACCTGAATCAACCGCGAAGCCGCACAACCGTGGCCAGGTGGGCATCACCACGTTCACGGTGATGACCACCCTGGGCACGCGGTCGCGACGTCGCCACTCGCCCGCGCTCGGCGACAACGTCGGTTTCGGCTGCGTGCCCGGACAGCGTGGCATACCCATGCCGTCGGGCGGGATCGTCGAAGACGTCGGCAGCGATGTGCGCACCGTGCGGAAGGGCGACTTCGTGATCGCGCCGTTCGCGTGGTCGGACGGCACCTGCGACTTCTGCCGCGAAGGACTGCAGACCTCCTGCCGGCACGGAGGCTTCTGGAACTCCGGCGACGTCCGCGGCGGCCAAGCCGAGGCCGTGCGCGTGCCGCTCGCGGACGGCACCCTCGTCGCGGTCCCGGTCGAGGAGAACTCGCCGCTGATCCCGTCACTGCTGACCCTCTCCGACGTCTACGGCACCGGCTACCACGCGGCGGCCAAGGCCCGCGTCACCACCGGCACCACAGTGACGGTCATCGGCGACGGCGCGGTCGGTCTCCTGGCGGTACTTTCGGCCAAACAACTTGGCGCGCAACAGGTCATCCTCATGGGACGGCACAAGGACCGTACCGACCTCGGCCGCGAATTCGGCGCCACCGATGTGGTGTCCGAACGTGGTGCCGAAGGCGTCGCCGCCGTCCGCGAGCTGACCCGCGGCGACGGCACCCATGTCGTCATCGAAGCTGTCGGTCACCTGCCCGCCTACGAGCAGGCGATCGGTGTCGTGCGACCCGGTGGCACCATCAGCCGTGTCGGCGTCCCCCAATACGAGTCCGCCCCAGTCGGTTTCGGCAGCCTGTTCGGACCCAACATCACCCTCACCGGCGGGCCCGCGCCTGTCCGCGCCTACATCGACATCCTGCTGCCCGCAGTCCTGGCCGGCAGCGTTGAACCCGGCAAAGTCTTCGACCGAGAAATCGCCCTCGCGGCAGTCCTCGACGGCTACCGCGCGATGGACAATCGGGAAGCCCTCAAGGTGCTCGTCCGCCCCTGACCCACCGACCGAACCAGAAGGAGATTCGGCATGACCGCATGGACCCCGGCCCAACTCGACACGATCGAGCGCGTCGACGAAATCGGCATCAGCTCCCTCCGAAAGGACGGAACCCTCAATACACCGCGCACCATCTGGGCCGTCCGTGACGGCGACGACGTCTACATCCGTTCGGTCAACGGGCCCACCGCCGCCTGGTATCGCGGAACGCGAAGCCGCCACAAAGGTCACCTGCAAGCCCCCGGCGTCGACGCCGATGTCACGTTCACCGATGTCGACGGTGCGATCAACGACCGGGTGGACGCCGCGTACCGCGCCAAATACCGCCGCTACGCCGCCTCGATAATCGACGCGATCACCGGCCCGCCCGCCGCCGAGACCACGATGCGCTTGGACGCACAGTAACGGCACACGCCCGGTCGAATTCGGTGTTGTGGGATGGTAGCGCTCAGCGCGAGGACACCGATCATCCTGGCGAGCTTCTCCAACCAGGCGACACGCTCATCTATGCCGGCACCGGGGTTGGGCTCAGACGCCCGCGCCTTGCTCCACCTCTCATGGGCGGCCCCCAGGATCTGCTCGGCTACGCGCCGGGGAACAGCGGGATAGCCGTGCCACGATTGGCGTGCGGGCAGCCTAAGAGACTGTGCGGGCTGTGCGATATGAAACCGGCCAGGTCTCAGTGAGACCCCTCGGACTGCGGTGCGCATCCGCTATCACACCGCAGTCCGATTCCATGTCATACCAAGGGCTTACATCGAACGAGAATCCGGCCGATAGCTTCGAATCGTCACCTCCCCGACACACCGAGCAGTTCCGCTGAAATCAAATCTCCGATCGACATCGACCGGGCCGGTATAGAGGACGGGCCGAGGTAGCATCTCCGACCCACCTCTCAGGAAGATCTATGACGACACCGGCCTTGGTCCCCGAGTCATTTCCACGATCATCGCGGCGCGACGGCGCCGACGGTGATTACGCCCGTCTGTTGCGCCGGATCTCCGACGCGGGACTGATGAACCGGCGTCCCCTCTACTACGCGGTCCGGCTCAGCCTCGTCGGGATCGCGTTCGCGGCCGCCTGGGCGGCGTTCGTTCTCGTCGGCGACTCGTGGTGGACGCTCACGATCGCGGCGTTCATGGCCGTGACGTGCGCTCAGGTCGCCCTCGTCATGCACGATGTCGCGCACCGCCAAGTCTTCCGGTTGCGGCGGCCGACGGAGGTCGTGGGCCGACTCGTCGGCAACGCAGGCATAGGCCTGGCGTACGGCTGGTGGCAGGACAAGCACACCCGGCATCACGCAAACCCGAACCACGAGGAACTCGACCCCGATGTCGCACCCGACATTCTGGTCTGGTCACAACGGCAGGCGCGGGCCAGCCGTGGCGTGGCTCGTCTCATCGGGAGGGCGCAGGCATTCCTGTTCTTCCCCCTACTGATGCTGGAAGGCCTGAATCTCCATGCGGCCGGTGTCCGCGCGCTCAGAAACCGATCCGTCAAACACCGCGGATTGGAGGGCGCGCTGCTCTTCGGCCACTTCGCCGCCTATCTGGCCGCACTGTTCGCGGTGTTGCCCGCCGAGAAAGCCTTCGCGTTCCTCGCTGTCCATCAAGCGCTGTTCGGCCTGTACATGGGCTGCATCTTCGCCCCGAACCACAAGGGCATGCCAACTCTGATCGGCGACGACCGCCCCGACTACTTGCGCCGGCAGGTGCTGACTTCCCGGAACGTACGGGGTGGCGTATTGACCGACCTCGCCCTCGGCGGGCTCAACTATCAGATCGAGCACCACTTGTTCCCGAGCATGCCGACGCCGAATCTGCGTCACGCCCGGGTGATCGTCCGCGACTACTGCGCCGAAATCGGCGTGCCATACCACGAGACCGGGCTGATCTCCTCTTACAGCGAGGCGTTGAAGCACCTGCACCACGTCGGCGCGCCGTTGCGCACCACCGACCGACACCAGGAGCCCGGATGACCTCTTCCCCGGCCGGGCCGCGGCGACACAACAGCGCCGGGCCCGAGAATTGGGTGCGGACAAGGCCGCTCGCGGATACTCGAGATATGGCTCGACGCCTTGGCCGGCATTGCCCTCGATGTCGTTGCTGCGGGTGTTGTCGATGCGCCCGGGGCCGCTTGGATCTTCACTGATGTCGAGGTGCGGAAGGCGTCGAAGCCGCTGCGTCGCAACTTGTTCGGTGGATTCACGTGCCCGGCCGGAATGGGGTGCCGAGCTCATCTGGTGGCTTGCCGGCACGGACAACCATTTCGTCACGAGTCGAGTCATCTTCGCGGACGGCGGCGGTTCGCGAGCGACCGTGCTCGGCGACCATCATCGGCGGTAACCGAAACGGGCCGGTCGGGCCCTGACTCGACCGCGTAATGCGCTGCGCTGTGCCTGGATTCACGAATGAGTACGACTTGGATCCCTCCGGCGAAGGATGACGAACTGGCCGCTGTCGCACAACTCCGATGGCAATGGTTCCTGAAACGCCGAGCGGGGCTCCTGCAACGACATCGACGGCAGCGGTGATTGCGCTGCATCGATTCGCGGCGTGCAGACGTGCGACGTGAACGCGTGAGTGTGCTGCTTTTCCGTCTGGATGATTCGGCATAGGTCGCTCGGCTAGCGCTGTTCTGGGACATCGGTGCTCGGCGCGGCGGGATGTTCGATCTGCTCGCGGAGGATGTCGCCGTGGCCGGCGTGACGTGCGAAGTCCTCGATGGCGAGCAGATAGATGAATCGGAGGTTGACGTCGCCGGCGCGCGGGTGTGTCCTGATGTCGTCGAGGTCGAATTCGGCGGCGATCACGCGGGAACGGTCGCTGGCGCGTTCGAATTCGGCGATTACGTCGGCCAAGGTCTCGCTGTCGTCGACGACGAAACTAGTGTCGCCCGGTGTCGTGCCGCCGTCGCATTCGCTCTTGGGTAGGCCCGCCAATACGTGCTGGAACCAGATCCGTTCGGCGACCGCGGCGTGCTTGAGTAGTCCGATCGGGGTTGTCATCGACGCAACGAGCCGGCGGCGGGCGTCTTCTTCGGACAGACCGCGCACTGTGTTGACCAATTCGGCCCGGTTGCGGTCGAGCATGCTCTCGAGCAGGTGTCGTTCAGCACCGGTGGTGATTCGTGGTATCGACCATGTCATTGTCGGCTCGCTTCGGTTGGGTAGCGGGTGGATCTACTTGTCGTACTTGTGGTTTCGGTTTCTCGGCGCATCCCTTCGGCCTGGGCCGATGACCTGCTGCCGTGGAGGTGGCAGGCGGTCACGGTCGGATTTGAGAATGCTGCGGTGCGGAGTCTCGCTGGATTTCGTCGTGCTGGGCGGCGATTCTGCAAGAGCCCGGGTCCGGAATTCGGTGAGTTCTGCCGCTGGCCTGGGCGAGCTGTTCGCTGAGTGCGCGGTTGTCGGCCTCGAGTCGCAAGATCTGCGCGTCGCGGGGGTCGCGCGCAGGCGTTGCTCGAATTCTATCCCGAGGTGTGCGGGCCGGTTCGACGAGGCTGTCGCGTTGTTCGATGACCAGCGTCGCCGACCGTCTTCTTCGATGCCGGACCGAACTGGTCTGGGTGTCTTGGTCTTTCAGCACGCCGAGAGGCTCTCGGCCAGCGGCCTGGCTGCGGTGACTGGCTCGTCAGCTGGTGCTTTCGCCGCACAGCCGGGCCGGACCTGAGTTGCGTGCCACGCAAGTATTCCTTACCGATGTTGCGCTGCAGATCATGCCTGGGTGGGTCAATACTGATCCGCGGGAGTTCTCGACAGCGGATGTGCCGCTCCCGATGAGACAACCGATAGGTCGCGCCACCCTTCGCGGGGCAGTGCCGACTGCCACCCCACCAGGACAGGAGCCCAGTCATGCCCAGAATCGTGCGTCCAATCGCCTACGGCACACCCGATGTGCTGGCCGTAACCGAGGTGCCGACTCCGCGCGCGACCGCCGGGGGCGTGGTCGTCGAGGTCCGGGCCGCGGGGGTCAACCCGATCGACTGGAAGCTCTACAGTGGGGCTTTCCACGCCGTGGACGACGACCACAAGGACGCCGCCGGGGTCGCCGCCTCGATGCCCTCGATCGGTCTGGAGTGCGCGGGCGTCGTCACCGAGGTTGGTGCGGAGGTAACCGGGGTGCAGGTCGGGGACGAGGTCATCGTGTACCCCGTGACGGCCGCCTACGCCGACTACGTCACGGTCCAGGCCACGTCGATCTTCACCAAGCCCGCGGGGATCGGGTGGGCCCAGGCCGGGGCGCTGATGCTGACCGGCACCACCGCCGTCCACGCGCTGCACGCTGCAGGCGTAGGTGCCGGCGACACGGTGCTCGTCCACGGCGGGGCCGGCGGGGTTGGCCTGATGGGCGTGCAGCTGGCCACCGCTGCGGGGGCGACGGTGATCGCCACCGCCGCCGAGCGCAACCACGCACTGTTGCGCGAGCTCGGCGCCATCCCCGTCGTCTACGGCCCTGGGCTCGCCGACCGGGTGAACTCCGCTGCGCCGCAGGGCATCACCGCCGCAGTCGACTTCGCCGGTACCGACGAGGCGCTCGACGTCTCGCTGGAGCTGGTGGCCGACCGCACCCGGATCGCCTCGATCGCCGGGTCGCCACGACGTGCCGCGGCCGGCATCAAGCTGCTCGGCTACGGGCCGGGGCAGGACGCGGGCACCGAAGTCCGCGCCGCCGCCCGCGGTGAACTCGTCGAGCGGGCCGGGTCCGGCGCGCTGCGCGTCATCGTCGATACCACCTTCCCGCTCGCCGAGGCCGCGAAAGCTCACGAGGTCGGCATCGCCGGACACGCACCGGGCAAGCTCGTACTGATTCCGTAACCGTCACATCCATTGTGCTGCAACAGTTCTCGCACGGAAAGGGCGAGCTGTGGTCGTCTGAAATTCTCGCAACCGGGCTGGCTTGCCAGCGCGGCGTGGTATGTGCCAGGAGAGTGTGTTTGGTGCGAATCCGACGAAACCCGTCACGGTCAGTACAACTAGGGCGTGGAATGATCCGCGTAGCAGGTGATGTCGGTATCCGGCATGGTTCCCAGGCTGAAGTATGTGTTGATCGCGCGATTTACGCAGCTGCTGAGTTCGGGCCGAAATGTCATGTGGATACGGACATCCTGCAGCGTCACCATCCGCGACTCGGACATGTCCTGATGCAATCGGACGCCGTGGGCATAAGGAGTCCGGGGATCCCCCGTCGCCTGCAAGATGAGCGCGGGCACCGAATTCCGGACGACAGTCGCAGGCTCGACCGGGCGAGACCAGAAGGCACACGGCTGGATGTTGTTCGCCAGCGCGCCGAACACCGGCTGCGTGGCACGGGTCTCTTCGATGTTGCGCCAGTACCAGGTCGGATCAATCGGTGCCCCGACATCGCCGCAGGCGATCTCCGCAAGCACCGAGTTCTCATTGTCGCGCAGCGCTTCAACGATGGCGCGAAGCCGGGGTGTTCGCGATGCAGTGGGCGGACCGCCCGCGGCATCGGCGATCTCGCGCACAGTGGCGGCCATCGCTTCGTTCAGCCGGAAGTTCATCAGCAATCCGTGCAGGATGAACGGAAGCCAATGATCGTCAATGGCAAACCCATCGATGACAATCGGTTGGCGTGCGGCGATACGAACGAGCTCCTCGATTTTCGCGCGCACTTGCTGTGGAGTCGCACCGAGCCGGAATTCGTCATCCCGACCGGAAACCCAGCCGGCCCAGTCGTCCAGCGCGATCTCGTCTGCCGGACCCCAATCCTGAACCAAGCCCTCCCAATACCGGTCCGGGTCGATCGTGCTATCGAGCACGACGCGGTCAACCCTCTCGGGGAACATCTGCGTGAACACGGCACCGAGGTAGGTGCCGTAGGACACGCCGTAGAAGTTGGCCTTCTCCTCACCCAGGGCGCCTCGCACAATGTCCATGTCACGCGCGGTGTTGCGAGTGGTGAATTGCCTCAACTTGTTCGGATCACGAATCAGGCAGGTCACGGCCATCCCCGCGGACTGAACGGTGTCGTGCACGAATCCCAGCGGATCCAGACCCGCCGACCGAATCATCTCGCCTACCGGCCACCCGCACCGCGGACTCCGACCGGATTCGCCGACGCCGCGCGGATCCATGCCGATCAGGTCGTAACTCGCCAAGACCTCCGGCGAGAGCACATCACCGAGCAGATCCAGACTGTCCAGCCCCTCCGTACCGGGACCGCCCGGATTGGACAGCAGAATTCCCCGCCGCTGCAGCGGATCGCCGGCCTTCACCCGCGAAATCGCCACGGTCATTGTGCGATCGTCGGGATTCCCGTAGTCGAGCGGCACCAGTACATCCGCGCACTCGCCACCGGCCTTGTCGACATTCTCGACGCCGCAAGGCTTCCACTCGAGCCGCTGGTGATAGAACCGGTCCAACCCGATCGGGAGGGCGTCGTCCACCGGGTCGGCCTGGCTGTAGGCTGGCGCAGCCACCAGCAGGGACACCGCGACTACAGACATCGAACGCCAGAACAGGTTCACCGACAACAGACTTCGCCTCTCGACCTGAGGGATCACGAAGGTTGGTGCGACGTGAACCGTAGCCGATACGGGGGTTCGGTTGTGGTAACCCGCACCCACTCAGGGTGAGTCGAGCATTTCGGCGCGCATCGAGTCCGTCCAGCACGCGGTGCAACCCGAAGTGGAACTTCCGCTCGCGCATCTCCGCCTGGGCCCTGTCCCTCATTCAGTCCACCCGTACGGCGTGGATCGCGGTGAAGGCCAGCAGGGGAGTAGCGGTCCGCGGCGGATCCTCGAGCAGGGGCGAGTGCCCGAGACCGGGCAGTAACTCGACCTTCGCGCCCGGAACAGTTCGGTAGGCGGAAGCGGATGAGGATCGCCATCTGCGGTCGTCCGCACCGAAGATCACCAGTAGCGGCTTGCCCAGGACCGTCAGCCGATCCGGAAGCGCCTGCTGCTCCATGTAATGGCGGGTGGCCTGCATCGTCGCGGTGAGCGTGTGAAAGGTCATGGCGCGCACCTCGTCCAGGAGCTCTTGTGAGATCTGGTAGCCCGCGCGGCTGAAACCGGTGCTCGCGAATTGACGGAGCTGCTCGTCGTTCGGCGGCCACTGCGCGGGCCCGAATGCGGCGGACTCCGGTGCGATGAAGGCGTCCAGGCTTGGACCGGTGTTGATGAATGCGAGCGCGGTCACCAGGTCGTGGCGCTGTTCGGCGAGGGCGGTGGCGACCGCGCCGCCGCTGGAATGGCCCACGACTATGGTGTGCTCGACGCCGAGCCGGTCCAGGGCCGCGCCGACCCTGCGTGCCTGGTCCGGGAGCGCGTAGCTGCGGTCGGCAGGTTTGGCCGACCTGCCGTGCCCGAGCAGGTCGATCCGGATGACGCGGTGCGATCCGGTCAGCAGCGGAACTATCGGGTCCCACGATCGGGTCGAGGAGGCGGACCCGTGGATGAGCAGGAGTGTGGGGGCGTCATGAGGGCCGTCCTGGCACACGTAGATGTCACCGTCATCCACAGGCAGGGTTGAACTCTCGGCGCCGCCATTCACATTCGGTCCGCCGTCAGAAACAGTCATGAGCCCACTGTCGCCGCCAACACACACCGGCGTATTGGACAAATGTTCCCCTCCATCGACTCACTAGCATGGGACGATGCGGACGTTCGTGCACGATGCGGCTGTGTGGGGTGTCGCGTGCCCGCGGCAGCCCAGCCGGGTGGTCGGTGTCACCATGGCCGGGTTCCGTGTTCGTGACTTGGACGCGCTCCGGATGGTCCCGCACCCGGCCGTGACGCTGCTCGTGGAGTTCGGCGCCGGTTCACCGGTCGTGGGCGATGCCGCCGGACGGCAGCAGCGAGGAAGTGTCGTGGCCGGGCCGGGGGTCGGGTCCGGAGGCGCGCTCTGGGCGTGGGGTGAGAACGTCGAGTGCGTGCAGGTGCGCCTGTCCCCCGTGATCGCACGCGCGGTTCTGGGCGTCGCCCCCACCGACCTCGACGACACCGTGCTGGCCCTCGAGGACCTGTGGGGCCGGGAGGCGTCGCGGATCCGTGAACGACTGGGCGATGTCTCGTCGTGGCAGGATCGCTTCGCGTTGATGGACGCGATGCTCGCCCGCCGGCATGAGGCGGGGCCGCTGGTGGACCCGGAGGTGGCCTGGGCCTGGCACCGGATCGTCGGCAGCCATGGCCTGACCCGGGTCGACGGACTCGCGGCCGAGGTCGGGTGGAGCCGTAAGCGGCTGTGGTCCCGGTTCCGGTCGCAGCTCGGCCTGCCGCCCAAGCGCGCCGGGAAGCTGGTTCGCTTCGACCGTGCCGCCCACCGCCTGATCGCGGGTGAAGGCGCGGCCCAAGTCGCGGCCGAAGCCGGCTACGCCGACCAGTCCCACCTACATCGGGACGTCATGGCGTTCACCGGGGCGACCCCCGCGACCGTGGCCGGCGAGCCGTTTCTCGCCGTTGACGACATCGCATGGCCCAGCGGCCGAACACCGCCGAACCTCACGTCTCCAGGGCACTCCGGCTCGGTCGCTGGCCGGAGGTGAGACGGCTTCCGGCTGTGAACGTCGCCGCTGTCCCGTGCCGGCCAGCACCATCGCCAGCGATTTCGACGGTGCGGCCAAGGACGGAAAACCCTACCGCCTTTCGCGGTCGAGATTGTTCGTCGGCTCGTTGAGTAGGGTGATCGGCGTGCGCTGGATCCGCAGTCCGGTGATCGCGATGAGCACCGTCCGGCCGCCGGAGATCTCCACTACCTTGCGGTCGAGATCGGCTGCGCTGAAACCGATTTCATGCAGCGCCTGGTCGGCACGGGATTCGATGCCCCAATCGTCGCCGATCGTTTCGAAATGCACCTCATCGACCGCGCCGCCTCGACTGCGCGCAGGCCGCGAGTTTGCCTGCGATTCCGAGCAATTGCGCGATGGTGGTGTCCCGGCCGAGGGTGAGCGTCTGCGGCAGATAACCCACCGCGCCGCTGGTTTCGATGCGTCCGGATGTCGGTGTGAGAATTCCGGCGATGAGGCGCAACCTTCTGGCATCTGATGCGATCCGCCCTGGCCACGACACCGCGCCACGATGCCGCCGCGGCATGGCTGTCCAGTGGGTTCGATGACGGTGTCCGCGAAGGCCCTTCGCGTGTAGCCGAATTGGCGGCGCTGGCGGCCTCCGTCGCCGCCGAAGAGATCTTCCACAACCGTCAGCGCCGTCGTTCTGCCCTGCGCATGCGCACCTCGATCGGGTACGAGATGATTTCGCCGTCAATCCAACTCGTGGCCTAGAGTCCAATAATTCCTGTGATCGGTGAACGGATTTGATATGGCAGACTCTCTTCGTCACTTGGCGAGTTCACGCTGTTCGGCTGCGTCGTGGGCTAACTCGACATTATTATTCTGAGTATCTTCCTGATTGGCGACATTTCGCTTATCGGCACGGGTGTTATTGAAGATTAATCCCCATAGCGTGACTCCGGCGATCAATGCGTACCGAAGATTTGTAGCCATGTAACCCGCCATTCCGGAGAGGGCTTTAGGCGATGTCGATAAACGTTGAGCCCACCTCGTCATCCCATCGAATCTAGCTGCAGCACAGTGCTTCTGGTGCTGGTGGTGCGCGGCCGAGTACGGCAGTGCTCCGCCCTTGCGAGGGTGAGATGGTAATCCTCGAATAGACCATAATTCTCACCTGTTCCGCATGGCCGCGGCATTTTACCCTTCCTCGGTTGCAGGCATTGCATCCTCCGTCGTAGGAGGCGGTTGGTGTGTCTATCGCGGCCTCGACAGCGCGCTACCGCGCTGGCGCAGGAACGGTTTTCGTGCATGGCCGCTCCGTTTTATCTTTTTCGCGGGGGTAGGCGCGCCTGCCCCCAGCGAGTAGCATTTGTGTTCGGTCGAAAAATTGCCGGACGCGTGAGCGTGTACGGCCGGCGCATCTTATGTCCATCGCGGAGGAAGATGCATATGCCTAGCACACCGAATACGCGAGATCTCGTCGTCGTCGTCACCCCATTCACGGAGCCGAACGCAGCGTTGGTTGTGGCGGTGGAGCGTGCCGGTGGGCTGGGCGTCCTCGACCTCGGGCGCAGGCCGGACATCGCACGTGCCGGTCTAGCGGATGTGTGCCGGTGGTGGACGGGACCTTTCGGCGTCCGGGTCCCCTCCGGCTGCGACCTCACTCCCGCCGATCTGCCCGACCGAGTCGACACGATTGTGTTGCCAGCACCCCTGTTGTCACCGGGTGCCCAATCGCCGTGGCGGACCGCCGGTGTGATGGGCAAGCGGCTACTGGCCGAGGTGGTCTCGCTGGCCGAGGCGAGCACGGCAGTGGCGGCCGGTGCACACGGCCTGATCGTCCGGGGATGTGAGGCGGGTGGCCGAGTCGGAGAGTTGACGACATTCGTGCTGCTGCAACAGCTCTTGTCCGAGCCGCGAATTACCGTGCCGGTCTGGGCCGCGGGTGGAATCGGGGTGCATTCAGCAGCGGCCGCCATTGCCGGTGGGGCAGTAGGGGTGGTGCTGGACGCCCAGCTGGCGTTGGTAGCGGAAATGGATCTGCCCCCCGCCGTCGCCGCCGCGATCCGGGCTATGGACGGCAGCGAGACGGCGGTCGTCGGCGGTCATCGGATCTACGTACGCCCCGACTTGCCCGTAGCTGGAGCGGGCGCGACCGAACCAGATCCGGCCGCGCGACTCGGTGCGCGTGACCTGCGTACTCAGTTGCTGCCGGTCGGCCAGGAAGGCGCCGTGGCCGCAGGGCTGGCGCAGCGGTATGTCACCGCCGCAGCGGTGGTCCAAGCGGTACGCGCCTCGGTTGCCGCTGACCTGAACACCGTTGTCGAACGCCGGCCCCTGGCGGCGGGGGCGGTATTCGCCGCGGCACATGGCCTGCGGTATCCCGTGGCACAGGGACCGATGACGCATGTCAGCGACAAGTCGGCGTTCGCCGCAGCCGTCGCCGACGCCGGCGGTCTTCCGTTCCTCGCGCTGTCGCTGCTGTCCGGCGAAAAGACCAAGGCGCTACTCGAACAGACCGCAGCCCTGCTGGGCGACGCCCCTTGGGGAGCCGGGATCTTGGGGTTCGTCCCGGGTGAGGTACGGGATGCCCAGATGGAGGCGATCTTCGCGATTCGTCCGCCGTATGCGCTCATTGCGGGCGGACGGCCCTCGCAGGGGGCGGAGCTCGAGGCGGCAGGCATCCCGACATTCCTGCACGTCCCCTCGCCTGGGCTGCTCGACCAGTTCTTGGCGCAGGGTTCGCGGCGGTTCGTATTCGAAGGGCGCGAGTGCGGCGGCCATGTCGGTCCGCGCAGCAGCTTCGCACTGTGGGATGTCCAGGTGGAACACCTGCTCGCTTTCGGTGAGCGAGCCGCCGATGAAAGATTCTTCGAGGACCTGCAGATCCTCTTCGCGGGCGGAATTCACGATGAGCGATCCGCGGCGATGGCGGCAGCCTTGGGCGCTCCGCTGGTCGAGCGTGGCGCAGGGATCGGGGTGCTGATGGGCACCGCCTACCTCTTTACCGAGGAGGCGGTGGCGGCGGGCGCCATCATGCCGACCTTCCAGCAGGCGGCATTGCAGTGCGACGGCACCGTGCTCCTCGAGACTTCGCCCGGGCATTCCACCCGGTGCGCAGACTCGCCCTATGTGCGGGCCTTCCAGGACACCAAGCGACAGCTCGTCGCCGATCGGGCACCACAGCAACAGATGTGGGCGCAGCTGGAGCAACTGAACCTCGGCCGGCTGCGCATTGCCAGTAAAGGGCTGCGACGCGAGGGCGAGCAGATCGTCCCGGTCGGCGAGGACATCCAGCGTGCCGACGGGATGGTCATGATCGGCGACGTCGCTGCACTGCGGTCTGCCACAACGACGATGCCCGTGCTGCACTCCCAGGTGAGCGAGGGTGCCACCGGACTTCTCGGCGCGCGCGCGGCCGAGCTGGGCTTCGACGCCGACTTCGGTTCGCCCCGAGAGCGTGCGGCAGCACCATTGGATGTGGCGATCATCGGAATGGCCGGTGTATTTCCGGAGGCCGGGGATCTGGCGCGGTACTGGACGAACATTGTCAGCGATAGGGACACCGTTACCGAGGTGTCGCCGGACCGGTGGGATCCCGAGCTGTATTACGACCCGGAAGCGGTTGGACACGCCGGCGGGCGTAAGACCCCGTCCAAATGGGGCGGCTTCCTACCCGACGTGCCGTTCGACGCACTCGAATTCGGTATCCCGCCCGCATCGCTCGCCGCCATCGAACCGGTGCAACTGCTCGCGCTGGAGGTGGCCGCCCGCGCGCTGCGCGATGCCGGATACCGGGTGTTGGATGACAGGGCCGGCGGCGGGGGCACTGGTCGCGAGTTCGATCGGGAACGCGTTTCGGTGGTGTTCGGCACGGAGGCGGGCACCGACCTCGGCACCGCGTACGGCTTCCGCTCCCTGTTCCCCAGCTACTTCGGGACCCTGCCGGAAGCGTTGGATGCTCATTTGCCCGCCTTGACCGAAGACAGCTTCCCGGGCGTACTCGGCAACGTGCTCGCGGGCCGTATCGCCAACCGGCTCGACCTCGGCGGCGTCAACTACACGGTCGACGCGGCATGCGCCTCATCGCTGGCGGCCCTGGACACAGCATGCAAGGAACTACAGGCCGGAACGAGCGACATGGTGCTGTGCGGTGGCGCCGACACCCACAACGGCATCTGCGACTACCTGCTTTTCGCCGCGGTCGGCGCGCTGTCGAAGAGCGGTCGGTGCCGCACGTTCGATGGTGCGGCGGACGGCATCGCGCTCGGTGAAGGGGTTGGGTGCGTAGTGCTCAAGCGTCTGACCGACGCCGAACGCGACGGCGACCACATTGTCGCGGTGATCAAGGGCCTGGCCGGCTCCAGTGATGGGCGCTCGCGCGGATTGACCGCTCCGCGGCCGGAGGGGCAGCGGTTAGCGATGGAGCGTGCCTACCGCATGGCTGGTGTGTCGCCCGCTCGGCTGGGCCTCATGGAAGCGCACGGCACCGGAACAATTGTCGGCGATCGAACCGAATTGTCCACATTGACGACGTTTCTGACCGAGGCCGGTGCACCTGCCGGAGCCTGTGCCCTGGGATCGGTGAAGTCCCAGATCGGGCACACCAAATGCGCTGCGGGTTTGGCCAGCCTGATCAAGGCGGCGCGAGCAGTGCACGCGGGAGTGCGCCCGCCGACCGGTAACCTACAGAATCCGAATGGATACTGGCAGCGCGAGAACAGCCCGTTCTTCTTCGATACAGCTGCCCGGCCGTGGTGCACACCGGCCGCCGAACGGATCGCAGGGGTGAGCGCGTTCGGCTTCGGTGGCACCAACTTCCATGCGGTGGTCGCTGGCTATGGCGGCGCACCAGAGCCCGCGCACGGCCTCGATGAATGGCCCGCCGAGCTGTTTTTGTTCCGCGGTGTCGACCAGGCCGAGGCGGTGCGGGACATCGATCGCTTGGCCGAGCTGATTGCGGCAAACGACGCAGCGGGGCGGCCCTGGCGGCTGCGCGACCTCGCACTTACGGCCGAGCGGCATCCCTCGACCGCCGATGTGCCGGTACAGGTTGCACTCGTGGCCGGTGACCTGGACGAACTGGCCGAGAAATTGGAGTTGGCCCGCGCGTTCCAGACCGATACTTCCGCTGGACTGTACGTCCGCGCGCCGCAGGTCGAGCCCGGACAGGTGGCCTTTCTATTCCCCGGTCAGGGCTCACAGCGGGTCGGGATGCTCGCCGACCTATTCGTGGCCTTCCCCAGGCTGCGAACTCTGATAGCCGACGACAAGGTGGCCGGCGCGATGTTCCCGCCCGCGGCGTTCTCGCCGGAGGATGTGGCAGGCCAGCGAGCCGCCTTGGCCGACACCAGGGTCGCGCAGCGGGCACTCGGAGCGGCGGGCATAGCCATGCACCAGCTGCTTACCTCGCTCGGTGTCCGGCCCGACGCGGTTGCGGGTCACAGCTATGGTGAGCTCGTCGCGCTGTATGCGGCCGGCGTATTCGATGCGGATGAGTTGCTCGATCTGAGCATCGCGCGTGGGGAGGCGATTCACGCCGCGGCAGTGTCCGCGGCAGACGGGGATCCAGGGGCGATGGCAGCCGTAGCCGCAACCCCGCAGCGGGTCCGAGCCGTCTTCGCCGGAAACTCCGGCTGCCAAGGTGCAGTGGTGGCAAACCACAACGCTCCCGCGCAAACTGTCATCTCTGGGCCCACTCCCGCGATCGAAGCCGCAATCGCCGGTTTCGGCGAAATTGGGCTGAAGGCCACCAAACTTCAGGTCGCGTGCGCCTTCCACAGCCCGGTCGTCGCCGGAGCTGGCGAGCAGCTGGCCGCCGATCTGGGCCGGTACTCGGTGGCCGAACCGTCGATCCCGGTCTGGTCGAACACGACCGCGTCGCCGTATCCGGGAGTGCCCGGATCGATCCGAGCGATGCTCATGCGCCAGCTCGCCGAGCCAGTGCGCTTCGCGGACCAGATCGAGGCAATGTACGACTCCGGCATTCGCGTGTTCGTCGAGGCCGGACCCGGTCGAGTGCTGACCGGGCTGGTCGGTCAAATTCTCGCCGGGCGCCCGCACACGGCGGTCGCCTGCGATGTGCCGGGCGAGCCCGGGCTGCGCCGGTTGCTGCTCACAATCGGCGAGCTCGCGGTGGCGGGCGTGCCGGTCGACCTGACGCCGCTGTTCCACGGCCGGGACGCGACGACCGTGTCGACGTCCTCCGTTGCGCGACGACCCGGATGGATCGTGAACGGCCACCTGATCCGGACCGCCGCAGGCGAGTACCTCCCAGGTGCATTTAAGCCGGCCCGCGAACTTGCAATCCAGCCCATTCCAGCGGCGGGGCGATCCGAACCCGACCGTGATGGCGCGGTCTTGGAGTACTTGCGGTCCACGCGCGAGGTGATGGGTGCCCAGCGTGACGTCATGCTGGCGTACCTCGGCGCGCCGCTGCCGGCACCACCGGCGCAGACGCCGGTGCCTATCGAGGCCCCCGCCCTGGTCGCCGTGGAAAGTGCTGCAGCGGTCACGGACGTCATCCCGGTCACGCCGGAGCGCGCACTCGATGCGGTGCGCAAGATCGTCAGCGAACGCACCGGCTATCCAGAGGACATGCTGCAAGCCGATCTCGACCTGGAAGGCGATCTGAGCATCGACTCCATCAAACGCATCGAGATCGTTGGCGCCTTACAGGAGCACACATCTTTCTTGGGATTCAGCGCGGCCGCGCCCGACGAGTCGGTCGTTGAGGAACTCGCCCAGCTGAAGACGCTGCGAGCGATCGTCGATTGGCTCCTGGCCCGTGTGGGCGAATCCCTTCGGCCACCCGCGCCCAGCGAGGCGACCACGGACAGCGAGCAATCCGGTTCGGAACCGCCTGCCGCAGCAAGTTGTTCGCGTTACGTGGTTCGGGTCGCTCCGCTACCCCCGCCAGGCGGCACCAACGGGTCCGGTCCGGCGAGCTTGTTGGCCGGGCGTCGGTTCGCGATCATCAACCCCGATCACGGCGTGAGCCGAGAACTGGCAGGGCTCCTGCGACGGCATGGCGCCGAGGTACTGCTGTCGCCGGATGGTAACGGGCACGGGTCGCTTTCTGACGCCGATACGGTCGTTCACCTGGGCGCCATCGCTCTGGAGGGGCCGCCCGTGCTGCCAGGCGGCTTCGGCGAGATGCGCGAGGTCTTCCTCGGCGGGGCTCAGCGGCTGTTGGTCGTGACCGCGTTCGGCGGCCGCTTCGGTCAGGTTTCCCCGGACGGCGGGCGAACCGCGGGCCTAGGCCTGCACGGGCTGGTGCGAACGATCGCGCAGGAATTCCCCGAACTCGTCGTGCGCGCCGTCGATGTCGATCCCACGGATGCCGCGGAGCGGATTGCCGCGCACCTACTGGCCGAGTTGCTCGGGGCCGATGAGGAATCGCCCGTAGTTGTCGGGTATCGCGACGGCGAGCGCGTCTCCCGGCGTATCGAGGCGGCCCCGCTGGAGCGTGTGCAAGGCGCACAGGCGGAACGGGAACTGGGGCTGAATGCTTCCTCGGTTGTCCTGTTGACCGGAGGCGCTCGCGGCATCACCGCCAAGGTTGCGATCGGATTGGCCCGCGCCAGCGGGTGCCGTATCGAGTTGCTGGGTCGTACACCGCAACCGATCGAAGACGAGGATCCCGCAACCGCGGACGCACCCGACTCGGTAGCGCTGCGGCGTGCCGTGATCGAGCTGGGTACCCGGGCGCCGGCCGAGGTCGAGGTGCGCACACGCCAGTTGCTCGTTCAGCGGGAGATCCGTTCCACGATGGCAGAGCTGAACCGGTATGCCGCTTCCGTGTGCTACCACGCCGTCGATGTCCGAGATCCCGACGGAGTGCGCGGTGTCGTCGAGAATATCTCCGAACGACACGGTCGGCTCGATGGCGTGATCCACGGTGCGGGCGTGCTGGACGATCGGATGCTTCGGGACAAGAGTCCCGAGGGATTCGAACGGGTCTATTCGACCAAGGTCGACGGGGCCAAGGCGCTCGCCGACGCTGTGGACCCCGACCACCTTGCCTTCCTCGTACTTTTCGGCAGCGTGTCGGGCGTTTACGGCAACCGTGGTCAGGTGGATTACGCGGCTGCCAACGACGCCCTCGATACCCTCGCGCACATCTGGGCAAAACGTTTCACGGGACGCGTCGTGTCGGTGGATTGGGGTCCATGGACCTCGTCCGGGGGCGGCATGGTCTCGGCTGAGCTGTTGCGGGAGTACTCCCGCCGGGGCATCGAGGCGATCGACCCCGACGAGGGCGTCGCTTGCCTTCTGCGGGAGCTGGCGCAGGGCGATAGCGCACAAGTCGTGTACTTGTGTGGATCTCCCGAGGCGTACGGCGCCGATTCCGGTGCACCGGCCAGGCTGCGGCGCAATGGTTCCCGTGATGGCTGAGAGCCGGGGCCCCACCGGCCAGGACGTCGCCGTCGTCGGGATCGGCGCGGTGTTTCCGGCTGCGCCGAACGCCCAAGCGTTCTGGCGAAACATCGTGGCGGGCGTGGACGCCATCACCGAGGTTCCCGCCACCCGCTGGGACCCCTCGTACTTCCAGCCGGACTTGCCTGCCGCGAGTGACCGGATGTACTGCCGCCGAGGCGGATTCGTCGATGATCTGGCGACATTCGACCCCGCGGCGTACGGCATCATGCCGGTCGCGGCGGCGGGCAGTGAGCCGGACCAGCTGCTGGCGCTGCGCGTGGCCACCGAGGCGGTTGCCGATGCCGGCGGCGAGGACCACCTGCACGATCGCAGCCGAGTCGGGGTCATCGTGGGCCGCGGCGGCTACCTGTCGGCGGCCGGCGCACGCCTGGACCAACGGGTTCGCACGGCGCATCAGCTCGTAACGACTCTCCGCGAGCTGGTACCGGGGCTTGCCGAGGACGAACTGGTGCGCGTGCGCGAGGCCTTCCAGGAGAAACTCGGCCCCGATCGGCCCGAGGCCGCGATCGGGTTGGTGCCGAACCTGGCGGCTTCGCGCATCGCCAATCGGCTCGACCTACACGGCCCCGCCTATGTCGTGGATGCTGCCTGCGCCTCCGCGCTTGTCGCAGTCGACCTGGCCTGCTCCGAACTGGCCACCGGCCGCTGCGACACGGTGATCGCCGGTGGGGTGCACCACACCCACGACATCGTGATGTGGTCGGTCTTCACCCAGCTCGGTGCCATCAGCCGCCGACAGATGATTCGCCCGTTCCATCGCGAGGCCGATGGCCTGCTCATCGGCGAAGGCACGGGGATGGTTGTGCTCAAACGGCTCGCCGACGCTGAACGTGACGGCGACCGGATATACGCCGTGATCCGCGGTACGGGCGTCTCGAGCGACGGACGGGCGGCCACCCTGATGGCCCCCCGGATGGAGGGCCAAGTGCTCGCAGTGGAGCGGGCGTGGCGATCCGCCGGCTTGGACCCCACCGAACCGAACGCGATCGGTCTGATGGAGGCCCATGGCACCGCGACGCCTGCCGGTGACCAGGCCGAGCTGGCCACCCTTACCAGCGTTTTCGGGCCGGTCATTGCAGCGGCGCCGGACATCGGGATCGGTTCGGTCAAATCCATGATCGGCCACGCCATGCCGGCCGCCGGGATCGCTGGCCTGATCAAGGCCATCTGCGCCGTCCATGACGGTGTTCTGCCGCCGACCCTGCACTGCGAGGACCCGCGTCGCGGGTTTACCGGCAGCCGGTTCGTCCCCATCATTCAGGCTCGGCCCTGGGATAGCCGGGCACACGTTCCGCGCCGAGCCGCAGTCGACGCGTTCGGGTTCGGCGGGATCAATGCCCACGTCATCGTCGAGCAGCCGTCCGAAGGGCACACAGTTCGCAGGCGGCTCGCCGGTTCTGCCGGTGCCGTCATCGAGGCCGATGCTCGTTCCGGCCGGAATGGGAACAGTTCCGTTGAATGCCTGCTGCTCCTCGCCGGGGCCGGCCCCGAAGATATCGCGCGCCAACTCGACGCCGACGACGAGGCGCTGCTCGCGCAGGCGGCCACCGGCCCGCGCATCGACGGCAGCCCCGCCCGGCTAGCCATCGTCGGCCCGAATAATCAGCGGCTCGCGTTGGCGCGCAAGATCGTTGCTCGGGGTACGCCGTGGCGGGGCCGAAACGACATCCACTTCGCGCCACAACCCCTGCTCACCGACTCCGGTGGCCTCGCTTTCGTCTTCCCCGGTCTGGAAGCTGGGTTCGAGCCCCGCGTGGACGAAGTGGCGTCGCACTTCGGGCTACCTGTGCCGGCGTTACGGCACGGCACCGACTTCATCGAGCAGGCTGTCGACCTCATCTCGATGGGTCGAATACTCGCCGCAGCGCTCAGTGAGCTCGGCGTGGTCCCCGGCGCTCTCAGTGGGCACAGCCTGGGCGAGTGGACCGCGATGATCGTCGGCGGCCTGTACCAGCGCCAAGAAATTGACGCATTCCTCGACTCGTTGCGGCCAGGTTTCGCGAACGCGCCCGACTTGGTCTACGGGGCGCTCGGCTGCTCGGCCGCGCAGGCAACGTCCGCTCTCGGCGAGCTTATCGGCCCGGACGGTGTCGTCCTGACGCACGACAACTGCCCGCATCAGTCGGTCATCTGCGGCCGACCGGACCGCATCGACGCTGCGATCATTCGACTCCGCGGAGTCGGTGTGTTGGCCCAGATGGTGCCGGTCCGTACCGGATTCCACTCGCCGATGATCGAGCCTTTCCTAGGGCCCGCGCACGAGGCGTTGCGCCGCCTCCCGTTGGGACGGCCCCATATTCCGGTGTGGTCGGCCACCTCCCTCGAACCCTTCCCGGATGCCGCCGATGAGATCCGGGCGCTGGTCATCCGGCATCTCATCGAGCCGGTTCGGTTCCGGCAACTGATCGAGCGCTTGCATGCCCGAGAGGTGGTGGCCTTCGTCCAGGTCGGGCCGGGCAGCCTGCCCGGATTCATCGAGGACACGCTGCGTGGCCAGGAGCACCTGGTCGTGTCCGCGGACGTTGCGAAGCGTGGCGGGCTCGACCAGCTCCGCAGGGTTGCTGCCGCTCTGTGGGTGGCCGGACTTTCACCGCGGTTCGAGCGGCTGCCCGGCACCCCGCCGCCCGCAGGGCCGCAGGTCACAACGATGCGACTCGATTTGGGCAACCCGCTGATCCGCTTTGACGGAGCCCTCCAGCCGCTCACTACTTCGTCCGAACGGTCGGCCGGTGCACGAGCCACCGGTCACCCCGTTCTCGTTGAGCTGGACGCCCTGGTTACCGAGGTAACTTCGGATGCCCAGGCGGTTGTCGACGCCTGGAGAGCCAGCGGCGTCCCGGCTGTGCCGGTCACCTCCGCAGGCGATGCCGTGACCGAGGTGAAAGCGACCACTACCCAGGTGTTCTCGCTGGAGCGGATGCCCGAGCTCTCGGACCACTCGCTGCGGCCCGTGCCTCCCGGTTGGCCGGACCCCTCCGACGGTTTCCCTGTGGTTCCCCTGACGGTGATGCTCGAGGTGATGGCTGACGCGGCTCGCGACCTGATTCCCGGCCGCGCAGTGATCGGGTGGGCGAACGTCCGCGCCCTGCGCTGGCTGTCCGTGGCGCCGCCGACGACCGCGACGATCCGGGCAGTCGCACAGGGCCGGGGGACCGATGGCGTCGACCGAGTCGCCGTGACGATCGAGGGTCATTCGAGCGGTACGGTCCTCCTCGCCGCAGAGCCCCTGGAGCCGCCGGCGCCGAGCTGCGAGCCGCTCACCGGTGAGCGCCCGCCTGTGGTCGACGGGGCCGAGTTGTACACCGAACACTGGGCCTTCCATGGCCCACGTTTCGCCGGCGTCGCCGATATCCTGTGCAGCGCCGAAAACGGCCATCGCGGCGTTTTGGTGAACCTGCCGACGCGGGGCGCGCTGCTCGATGCGGCGGGCCAACTCATCGGGCATTGGGCGCAGATCAGCCTGGACGCCGACAAGACAGTTTTCCCCGTGGGCTTCGCGGCGATTCATATGTACGGTCCGTACCCCGAAGTCGGAGAACTGCTGACCCAGATGGTCTGGATCCGCGAGGTCACGGCCCAGCAAGTCCGCGCCGACTCCGAGCTCGTCGACAGTTCGGGCCGGCTGTGGGCCCGGATCGAGGGCTGGACCGACCATCGATTCGCCAGCGACGAGGTCACCTGGCCGATGAAATTCGCACCGGAGTCCCGCGGTGTCGGCGAGATGCAAACCGGCGGCTGGTGTTTGGTCAAGGAACGGTGGCCGGACAGCGGGTCGCGTGAGCTGGCCATGCGTAGTTACCTCTGTTCCGCCGAGCGTGCCGAATACACCCGACTCGATCCGATGGAGCAGCGGCGCTGGCTCCTCGGCCGGATCGCCGCCAAGGATGCCGTGCGCAACTGGCTGTGGGCGCGCGGCGGCAGTTCCATGTATCCATGTGAACTCGCAGTAGTCGACGGCGAGGCCGGCTCGCCGCACGTTAGCGGCGGTCGGGTCCCTCGTGACCTGCGGGTCTCGATCGCGAACACCAACTGCCGCGGGCGCACACCCGGTCTCGGGGTCGCACTCGCCGGGACAGGCCCCATCGGGATCGGCGTTCAGGCGCTTACCGAACGCGGCGATGGTGATCCAGCAACGTCGGCAACCGCGTTCTCCGCGGCCAAACAGGCGGTCGTCGAGGCACTGGGACCGCCCACATGCCCAGACGACCTCGTGGTCACCGACTCGACCCCAACCGGCGGGCCTGACGCCGTTCTCACCGTGACCCTCAGGTCCCCCGATCACTCGGTTTGGCGGGTTCGGACCACCCTCGTCGGACAGGCGGATGCGGCATTCGTCGTGGCGTGGACGGACCCGGCTTCGGAAGAAGGAGAGGGACAGCTATGACAGCCGATGGCACCGACCACCGGGTCTTCGACGAAGTGGTCAGCATGCTCACCGAAGTGATCGGCGCGGACTTCCTGCTGGATGTCGAGATCAGCCCGTCCACGACATTCAGCGAAGACCTCGCGATGGAGAGCATCGAGTTCGTGGCGCTGGGGGGCAAGCTCGAGCAGCGCTACGGCGAGCAGGTCAACTTCGTCGAGTTCGTCGCCGACATGGACATCGACGAGATCATGGCGATGGACATCGGCCGCCTGGTCTCCCATATCGAGGGGTGCCTCGCGCGCCCCTCTGAGGTGATCGACTGATGGCGTTCGTGACCGCACGTGGGGCACGGTTCCACACGGTGGAGCTGGGGTCGTCGGGACCGCGGGTGGTGATGCTGCATGGGTTGTTCACCGCAAGCCTTGCCTCCTGGTATCTGACTGTGGCTCCGGCCCTTGCCGCCCGAACTCGAATCCGGCTTATCGACTGGCGCGGCCATGGCCTGAGCGAGCGCACGCAGTCCGGCTACGGCTCCAACCAGATGGCGCGGGACCTCGCCGCGCTGACCGAGGACCTGGACCGGTTCGCCATCGTCGGCCATAGCTTCGGAGCGATCGTCGCGGTGCGCTTCGCGCTTGCCCAGCCCGACCGCGTCACCCGAATGGCACTCGTCGATCCGCCGCTCGCGGACGGCGCACGTCCCTGGTGGACACGTGATGAAAGCCGCCTGACACGTGAGCAAGCACGTGCTGCATCGCCGCGCCCCGGCGGGCAGAACCGGGCCGGACTTGCTTTGTGTCGGTTGATCGAGGAGACATCGATCCTGTCCGAGCTGGAGGCCGAACCCCCGCTGTCCGGCGTCGGCCTGCGAGAACTAGCCCAAATTCCGACGCTGATGGTCGTGGGGGCCGAGTCGCCGTACCGCGCGGCGGCCGAGGGAATCGCCCAAGGTAGCCCGGGAATGTTCTTGCGGGTTCTGCCCGGCGGCCATGATCTGCAGGTCGCGGCCAAGCGACCACTGGCTGATCTACTGGTCAGCTTCCTGGAGGTGCCCGATGGCTGAGGCTTTCGCGAACGGCGTGCGCTTCCATGTGCAGCGGGTGGCATCGGCGGCGGGGCGTCGGCACACCCCGGGCGATCACACGGCCGTATGCCTGCACGGGCTCGCCGTCGACGACCTGTCGAGCTTCTACTACACACTTGCTGACCCGGTTGCCAAGGCCGGCGTCGAGGTGATCCTTTACGACCAGCGTGGTCAGGGCCTGTCGGAGCGGCCCCCGGAAGGCTATCGCCTCGAAGACGCCGTGGCGGATTTGTTTGCGATCCTCGACGCCCTGGATATCCACGATCCGGTTGTCCTGATCGGCAACAGCTACGGCGGAATTCTCGCCGGGCATGCGGCGCTGGCTCGGCCCGACCGCGTAGCGGGTCTGGTACTGATCGATGCCGGATTCGCCGGCGAGATCGTCGGTGAGTGGCTGGAACGCATGATCAACACGCTCAGTGTTGCTGGCCTGCAATATGAGCACGAACGGATCGGCGAACAGTGCGCCGCCGTGGGATGGCGCAAGTTGGCTAGGCAAGCCATCGGCATCAACGCGCTGCTCAACGAGACGACACTGATCGAGGACCTCGCCGCCGCGCCGGTGGTCGACCCGGTCCGGCTGGGCGAAATCAGCTGTCCGGTGTTGGCGGTGTTCGGCGAGCGTTCCGACATGATCGGCGCTGCACGCGAGCTGGCCGGTCAGGTCCCGGATTGCACGGTGAAGGTGTTGCCTGGGCTGGCCCACACTCTGTTACGGGAGGCGTCCGACCCGCTGGGCGAGGTAGTGGTGTCCTGGCTGGGTTCGCACGCGGGTGCACAACGATGAGCCGCTTCCTCTTCGTCGTCCCGCCGCTGGCCGGGCATATCAACCCAACGGCGGCCATCTCGGTAGAACTTGCCGAACGCGGCCACGAAGTGGCCTGGGTCGGCCACCGGGTAGCCCTCGAACCGCTGCTGCCGGCGGGTACCCGGATTTTCCCGGTCGCGGACGCGGTATCCGAGGAACGGCTGCGCGCCTTCCATGAGCGCTGGCTGCGACTGCGTGGTATCGCGGAGCTCAAGTTCTTCTGGGAAGAGTTCTTGATTCCACTCGGACACGTGATGCTGCCCGCGGTCGGTGCCGCGATCGACACGTTCGTCCCGGACGTCATCGTGTCCGATCAGCAGGCGCTTTCGGGTGCGCTAGCCGCACGCCGGGCCGGGTTGCCGTGGGCGACCTCGGTGACCACCTCATCCGAGCTGACCCGGCCGCTCGCCGCTATGCCCAAGGTCGAGTCGTGGGTGATCGAGTGCATGGCAGCTTTCCAGCGCGCTCACGGCGTCACCGACCCAGTTGATCTCCGCTGGTCGGACTACCTGGTCATGATCTACTCGACCACGGCGCTGATCGGCCGACGCGACGGTATTCCCGGACACTTCGTCTTCCCGGGACCGGTTCTGAACACCACGCTGCGGGATGTGGCCTTCCCCTGGGACTGGCTCGATCCGGTGCGCCGCACGGTGTTGGCGTCGCTGGGCACGCTGAATGCCGGAGCCGGCGGGCGCTTCTTCCGCACGCTGGTAGACGCGGTCGCCGATGAAGCGGACCGATTGCAGCTGATCATCGCGGCTCCGCCGGCGCTGATCGGCTCGGTCCCGCCGCACGTCTTGGTTCGGGAGTACGTACCCCAGTTGTCGCTGCTCGCCAAGGTTGACGCCGTCGTCTGCCACGGTGGTCACAACACGGTCTGCGAGGCACTGGCGCACGGCCTGCCAGTGGTCGTTGCACCGATCCGCGATGACCAGCCCGTCGTCGCCGCACAGATCGAGTGCGCCGGTGCGGGGGTCCAGGTGAGGTTCGCACATGTGCGGACGCCGGAGCTTCGCGAGGCCATCCGCGCGGTGCTCGACAACCCGGCCTACCGGTCGGCTGCCCGGCAGGTACAGGCGTCGTTCGAAGCGGCCGGTGGCGCCGTGGCGGCGGCCGATCACTTGGCGAAGTTGGCGGACCGTTCGCTTGCCCAGGCGCGGCATGGAGGTAACCATGGCTGACTTGGTTTCGCAGCTGGATGCGGCCCTCGACCTGCGGCTCGTTGCGCACTTCTACCAGAAACTCCACGGTCGGAATCCTGCCGGGATCTGGCAGGCGCCAGGTGCTGTCCCTTTGCTGAGCGACAATGGCGGGTCAGTTGCGACCGCGACCGAGTGGGGTGCGATCGTGGCCGTCGAACCACGAGATGGCGACACCGTCGAATTGCGATCGCTCAGCCGGTTGGCCGAGCGGGCCTCGGTGGACTTCGCGAGCTACTCGCCCGGCCGCGGGGTCGCATCGGGTCCGGACTGGGCGGTCGAACCACTGGCCGTCGTGTGGGCATTTCGCGAGTCCGGGTATTCGCTGGGCGGTGCGGCGATCACCGTCCAGACCGACCTTCCGCGCGGCAGCGGACCGGCGGTGCCGGTGGCGGCGGCGTGCGCGACTGGACTTGCCCTGCGCGACCTGTGTGGACTCGAAATTTCCGACACCGATCTGATCGACCTGGTCAGCGACGGGCTCCACGCATTCTCGGTTGCCGTCGCAGCGCCGGGACTGGTGGCCGCGTCGCTGCTGTTGGGCGGTGGTGAGGCGCTCGCCTGCGACAGCCGCGGCGGCTCGCTGGACCGCCTCACTTTGGAGTTGAGGGATGCGGGGCTTCGGCTGCTGATTGTCGATACCCGAGTGCGCCGACACCTCGGTGAGGGCGATTTCGCCGCGATGACCCGGATCGACGCCGGTGGCCGCAGCCTGCCTGATCAGGCGGGAGCGCTGCTGCGCGCCGGTGACGTGCGAGGCCTTGGACCGCTGCTCACCGCTGCACACGACGTCCTTCGGCATGCGGGGTGGAGCAGTCCTGAGCAGGACCTGGTGGTGGCTGCCGTGCTGGAGGCGGGGGCGCTCGGTGCCCGCATGGTCATCGAGGAAACCGGCCTCCCGGTGATCGCGCTGGTGCCTATCGAGCAGGTCGGCGCGGTCCGATCGGCGGTAGCGCACGCATTTCGCCGGTGGGGCCGGCCGCCACCGCGGTCGCTATCCACCGCCACCGCACGGCGCGCGCGGCGCGTCGCCTGAGGTAACACTGGAAGGGGCACCCGACATGAATTCGCTCGTAAGGGGTCGAAGGCGTTGGGCCGATATGTTTCCCCCGCTGTTCGCGACCGGAGTTCTCGTCAACGGTGTCCGGCTTCGCCGGCGCCTGCGCCGCCTGGCCGTGCTGGAGCCGGCCACGGAACCAGTTGCGGATGGCCACAGTTTCCTCACCGCAACAGGTGTGGAGCTGGACGAGGCCACCAGGCGGGCCGCGAGCGCCTTCGCGCGCTTGCACGGGTTGGACGTCGTCGACCTGGTTCCGGCGAATCTGTCGGTTGACCTGGCGATGGACTTGGGACGGCGGATCAACCCAGCTACTTTCCGGGGCGACGCGTTCGCGCTGGGGCGAGGGGCCCATCACGCGATTCTCGCCGACCGGGCTGTTCTCCAACGTGCGGGCGTTGCGCAGTTCGATGAGCTGGAGCTGACCGAGCTGGCCCGGATCACGATTCTCCTGAAACGGCAGGCCTATGACTCAACCGAGGTAGTGGTTGCGCCGGGTCTGCGGGCGCTGCCCGAACGGACCGACAAGGGCCGCGCACTCCTGCGGGTGCTCTTCCCGTTCGAGCACCAGGTCCGCTTGGCACTGCCGGGTGTTCAGTACGCCGCTTTGGCTCTGAGCGTTCTGGTAAATCCGGCCCGGGGCTTGATTGCCGCCGCAATGTTCTGTCTCCAGCCCTACCTTGTTTTCGCAGGCCGGCACCACCCCCTTGCCCCACCCGATCTGCACCGTGCGGTACTGGTGCGTTCGGTACTTGCTCCGCGGCGATGGTGGCGTGCTCTGCGAGGTCCCGCGCCCCAGGCCATGGCCAGACGCGCGCTGGCAGCCGATCGCCGGCCGGTGTACGCCGCCGAGCTAGCTGCCGGGATCGAGCGATTCTTCGAATCCCGCCGGATCAGCTGTCCCTGGTGCGGCGGGACCGACCTGTCGGTCCGGGTGGCCACGCCCGATCTCCTTCAGCACAAGCCGGGACGGTTCACCCTGGAGCAGTGCCGGCAATGCGGGCACATCTTCCAGAACCCGAGGCTGACCGCAGCTGGGCTGGAGTTCTACTACCGCGATTTTTACGACGGCCTCGGCGCGGAGTTGCAAGAGGCGGCCTTCGAGCACCCCTATCCGAGGGGCGTTTATCAGGCTCGGGCCACGATGCTCGCGCCGTTCACCACGCCCAAGTCGTGGTTGGATGTCGGCACCGGCCACGGCCACTTCTGCGCCGCCGCCCGCGTGGTCTGGCCTCAAACGCTGTTCGATGGGCTGGATATGTCGAACAGCATCGAGGAGGCTGAGCGGCGGGGTTGGGTCTCGCGGGGCTACCGGGGACAGTTCCCCGAGCTGATCGAGCAGTTGGCGGGTCGGTACGACGTAGTGAGCATGCACCACTACTTGGAGCACACGCGCGAGCCATTGGCCGAGCTGGATGCGGCGGCCCGAATACTGCGGCCCGGCGGCTACCTCCTGATCGAGGTGCCCGATCCCGAGTGGCCATTGGCTCGGCTCCTCGGACGGTACTGGCTGCCCTGGTTCCAGCCGCAACACCTGCACATGTTCCCGGTCGCGAACCTCGAGCGGACCTTGGCCGAACGGGGGTTCACGACCGTCGCCGAGGAGCACGGCCGAGCGCACATGGGCGTCGGCCTCACTCTCGCCGTCGGGCTGTTCCTGCGGGATCTCATGCCGCAGGTGGACTATCCATGGTCACAATCCTCTGCGACGCTCCCGCGTCGACTCTGGCAGGCCGGCATTTGGCTAGCGGGCTCGCCGCTGGTCGTCGTCGGCTTCGTGGCCGACCAGATCCTCGACGGAGTGACCCGCCATACGGGTCGCGGCGATGCCTACCGAGTGCTCGCCCGGATGGACGAAGGGCACGGTCCGGCCGAAATACCCCCAGCGGCGGAAGAAGGTGCCCCGTGAGTCGGTTTCTGTTCGTTGTGCCTCCGCTCGCCGCCCACGTCCACCCGACTGCGGCGGTCGGCGCGGAGTTGGTCGCTCGCGGCCACGACGTCGCCTGGGTCGGCCACCTCGAACACATCAGCCCCATGCTGCCGCCGGGGGCCCGCGCGATCGAGGTGGGTTACCCGGACAGCGGATCCCCCGAACCGGTGGGGTCGCGGCAGTGGGGGGAGTCGATGCAGAGTCGTCGCCGCGGGATGCGTGGGCCTGCGGCGTTCCGGTTCCTGTGGGAGGAGTTTCTGATCCCGCTCGCCACCTCGATGGTGCCGGGTGTCGAGGCCGCGGTTGATGACTTCTGCCCCGACGTGGTGGCTGTGGATCAGCACACCCTCGCCGGCGCGCTCGTCGCCCACGCCCGTCGCCTGCCATGGGCGACCTTGGCGATCATGTCCGCTGAGCTGGTCGACGCCCCTGGGCCCAAACTGCAGGCCTGGGTCACCGAGCGCGTGAACGGCTTTATGCGCCGATTCGATGGTCTGGGTGTGGACACTTCCGAGGCGGGTGACCTGCGCTTCTCCGAGCACCTAGTGCTCGCCTTCACGACGGCGGCGCTCGTCGGCCCGCTCGAGCGGTTCCCCGGCCACTACCGGTTTGTCGGACCCTCGATCTATCCGCGTGGCGGTGACTTCCCCTGGGATCGCCTCGACCCTGCCCGCCAACATGTGTTTCTAACGCTCGGGACCGTCGCCGGCGACGTAGGGCAGCGCTTTCTTTCCACGGCGATCGAGGCGGTGGAATCCGTGACGGATCGAATCCAGCTGATAGTGGTCGCCCCACCAGGGGCGATCGACTCGTCCAAGGCGGACGTGCTGGTGCGCGACTTCGTGCCCTATCTGGAACTGCTGCCACATCTCGATGTCGTGGTGTGTCACGCCGGGCATACCACGACCTGCGAGGCCCTCGCTTTTGGCGTGCCGCTGGTGGTAGCCCCGATCCGCGATGACAACCCGGTCGTCGCGGGGCAGGTCGAGGCCGCTGGGGCCGGGATCAGGGTGAAGTTCGGCCGGGTGCGGGCCGCCGAGCTGTGCGAGGCGATATTGACGGTCCTGGACGATCCGTCGTACCGCCGGGCGGCGTTACGGGTGCAAGCCTCCTTCGCGGCCGCCGGTGGGTCCGTGGCCGCGGCCGACTGCCTGGAGAAATTGGTATGAGCCGCCCGCGACTGCGCACAGTGTTGCCGTTGCTGGTTACCGGTGGGCTGATGTGCAACGGGTGGCGGCTGCGCCGCCGGTTATCCGCGTTGCGGACCTTAGCGCCGGCTGACGAGCCGGTCGGCGAGGGGCTGCGTTTCGTTACTGCGGAAGGAGTCGCTCTGGACGACGCCGTCCAGCGCTCGGCGGCCGCTTATGCACGCAAACACGGGGTGGCGGTGCTTGATCTCGTGCCAGCGGACCTGCCTGTCGAAGCCGCGCTGGATCTGGCCCGCGTAGTGGATCCCGCAACCTACCGCAGCGCACGGTTGCGTCCCGGACGCGGTGCAGCGCATGCCCTGGCAGTCCAGCCCGCGGTTCTGGAGCGAGCGAAGTTCAACAAGATCGCCGACCTGGATCCGGTGGAGATCACCGAGTTCACCGCCGAGGCAAAACGATGCGCCCCCTCGGACTCGGATCTGGTGGTGGCAGCCCACCTCGCGGCGGTTGATGTCGACCTCGGCAAGCGGCGAGCCGCTCTGGAAGCCACCGGATTTCCTGGGGTGTGGGCGTTGGCCCCCCTCGTGGTTCGATACGCGCTACTGGCTGCCGGGTTCTGCGCCCATCGTGGCTGGGGTGCTGCGGCGGTACTGATGTACTGTGTCCAGCCCTATCTCGTCGTGGCCGGTGGCCCGCTCCGTCCCCGGGACCTCGCATGGGCTTGGCTGCGGCCAGTGCGTGAGCCCTACACCTGGATCAGGACGACTTCGGGCAAGTGGCGCTCGCCGGAACAGGAGCGGGAGCGCGCAGGGGCCGCCGCTGCCAGGCAACGTTACGCGCGGGATCTCGCGTCCGGCACGGCGCGATTCTTCGAGACACGTCGAGAGACCTGTCCGTGGTGTGGCGGTCATGTGCTGAGGAAATGGGTCGAATCGCCGGACTTCAGTCAGCGTAAGCCCGGAATCTTTCGGCTGGACAAGTGCCTGGAGTGTGGCCATGTTTTCCAGAATCCGCGGCTGTCTGTGGCCGGCTTGGAGTTCTACTACCGCGACTTTTTCGACGGTTCCGGTGCGGCGATGGCGGATTTCAGCTTTACGGTGACGGCGCCGGTCTATCGGGATCGGGCGGTGATGTTGGCTCCGTTCACCACACCCGAGCGCTGGCTGGATGTCGGCACGGGGCAGGCCCACTTCTGCAATGCCGCTCGCGAGGTGTGGCCGGAGACGGTCTTCGATGGGCTGGACATGAGCGTGAATATCGAGCGTGCGCAGCAGCGCGGCTGGGTCTGTCGCGGCTTTCGCGGGTTCTTTCCCGAGCTGGCGGAGGAGTTGGCTGGGCGCTACGACGTGGTCAGCATGCACCACTACTTGGAGCACACGCGCGAACCCTTCGCCGAGCTCGATGCCGCGGCGCGGGTGTTGCCGCCCGGTGGCTACCTGCTCATCGAGGTTCCCGACCCCGAGTGGCCGCTGGCGCGGCTGCTCGGGCGGTACTGGCCGGGCTGGTCGCAGCCGCAGCACCAGCACCTCTTCCCGCTCGCCAACCTCCGAACGGCTTTGGCCGCACGGGGTTTCACTTCCGTGGCCGAACAACGTGCACAAGCTCAGATGCCTTTGGACTTCAGCGGATCCGCTCTCTTCCGAGTCGCCACGCTCATGCCGGACCTGTCTACGTGGTCACCGTTCGCCGCGACCCGTTTCCGTCGGCTGCGGCGCGTTGGGACCTGGATAGTGGGAGCGCCGGTCATCCTCGCAGGCGGGGTTGTCGACCAGGCGATCAAGGCGGCGCTGCGCGATGGAAGCGGGAGTAACTGCTATCGACTGCTGGCCCGCAGAGACTGAACGAAATCCATTGCCCTGCAGGTTGTGCACGGCTCCCGCTAACTCTGGTACGGGTGATTGGTGAACTGGACTTGGCCCGACTCCGGGAAGTGGGCCGCGCTGAGGGTGACGCTGCCGACGAAATTGTCGTGGCCGGGGCTGAACAAGGCTGAGTAGCCGCTGTTGCCCCAATAGCCGGGGCCATTGGCATGTGCGGTGAAGCTGCCGGTTTCGCCGGTGTCGACGTTGCGGTAGTTCAGGGTGATGTCGAGCGAGCAGGGGCCGAGGCCGATCATCTGGGCGGACACGGTGAACGCGGCCATGCCCGGGTAGGCATTGCCGTTGACCGACGAGTCGACTATCGCGACGCACGGGCCGTTGGTCAGTGCGTAGATCGTCGCGAACTTGCCGCCGCTCGAGTCAGCGGAAGCCGGTGCGGCCGAGGCGATTACGGCGGCTGCGGTAATCGCGGAGAGAGAGAAAGCGGTGACGGACCGGATCGAACGCATCAATACCCCCAGTTGTGGGTGCTGGTCATGCCGTGCGACGGTACCAGTTCTTCCCTGCGCCCCAAGACCGTTCGCGCAGAACAGTGCTGGCATCCACCACACTGGCTTCGGTGAATCTCGCGCGATGATGTCAGCCGAGGCCGAAGGGTTGGCCCCATAGGGTTTCGGAGTCGTCCATGACATTGTCGTGCACGGTGACCGTGGTGTAGGCGCGAGCTTCGGCGGCGCCGGCGCAACCTTCTACCGACAGTGTGTGGTCCACGTACTGGGTTATGCCCGATGTGCCGGTGAAGGTGTAGTCCTCGATTTCCTTGGTGGCTACCTTGCCGGGCTTCAACTGGACGCTCAGGGAGGGGTCGGCATAGGGCGAGATCCCTGAGTCGCCTGCGGTGCCACCGGCGTACCCGCCCGCGGTGATGCCGCCATTGCCCCCGCCGCCACCACCGTCGCCGTTGTCGGTACCCGCGGGCGCGTCGGTTTTCGGTTGCGGCGGCGGCGTATCGCCGCTGCCGTCCGCGTGCGTGCCACTGCCGAGATCGACCTGGCAGCCGACGAGGTAACCGGTCTCGATCCGACCGCCGGTGACCGTGATATCGGCGGGTGCGGTGATGTGCACCGAGGTCACACCGGAAACCCACGCATTGCGGGAGAGTGGGCTCGCGGCCATCGACCCGGAGATCGTCGCATGTTCACCGGTGCGGTCGACCGCGACGACAAGGCCATCGCGAGTGATGAACTGGTCGTGGCCATCGAGCAGGGGTACGGAGGTATCGGCTTGTGCCGCACCGGATGTCACCAGTGCCAGGGGCAGGACCGCGCACGTCATGATTGCGGCGCCGACTGAACGGCGCATCGCGCTGTTCCTCTCATTCGATCGCATTACGCCGCTCATCCGACGCTGAACGGGTCGCCGTACAAAGTCACTTCGGCCGACCCTTGGTCGTTGGTCACGGTCAGGGAGCTGAACGCGCGCGCCTGCGCGTATCCGCCGCACCCGCTCAGCTGGACACCGCGATTGCGGTAGGCGATACCGACGGCACCCGCTGCGGGGTCGAGCTTCTTCGTGCCGAACTTCACCACGGCGACGCCGCCGGGCAACAGTTTGATACTCGGAGTCAATTCCGGCGATACCGAGCCGGGCGATAGGTAGACATCACCGCCGAGTGACAGCCCGCCGGACAGATCTGCCTGGCAGCCGATCAGATAGCCGGTCTCCAAACTGCCTGCTGTCGCGCCCGGAGCCGTCGCGTACGCGGTCGCCGACAGCTGCGCTGTGCGTGACATGCCATTGGCGGCGAGGGACTGGGAGATGATCGCGGTCTCACCGGTCCTGGTCAGATCCACCGGAATACCCGTTGCGGTCGTCAAGGCTTGCTCGCCGTCGGGCAGCGGCACCACCGTGTCCGCCTGCGCGAACCCACCTCCGAGCATCAGCACCGCCAACCCGACGCTGATACCGGCCGACCACCGGCCGACGCCATCGATCACCCTCATCAAACCTCATCCTCAACCCGCCAGCAGCTACCGGAGAACTTCGCACGCAAACCTGGGCGTGAGCTGGGAATCAGCATTGTGGTTGCTGTCGAACGCGACGGGGCGGTACTTCTATCACGGTGCCGTTCCGGTGGGGCGTATCCAGCGTTCAGGTGCGATGACGTAGGGCGTCGATGACGGTGCGCGCCGCATTGGACGGAGTGCGCCGGGCACTGTAGGCGATGGCGAGTTTTCACGGAATCGGTTCGGCCGCTTCGGAATACGCGATGCCGGGGTCGTTAAGTCGTCGCTACCAGGAACTGCTCCGCGCTCGGGGGACGCAGGCCGTCGGTTCGGTCGGCGAAGTAGCGCTGGGTCAGGATGGACGTCGAAATGTGTTGCGCCGATGCGAAACCCGCTGCCTCGGCCAGCTCGATCAGTTCATCGGGACTGAAGAGGCTGAGGAATGGCACTCCACTTGCGCGTGCGGCATTCTCCACGGCCTGGCGTATCGCGCGTTCCTCCGCATCCAGTAGGTCCAGCGGCAGTTGGAAGGTCATGGCCAAGGTGGAGCCGGGTGCGAGGGCCGAGATCCGCTGTAGTGTCTGAATATTCGCTTCGCGTGTGAGGTACATGGAGACGCCGGTTTCGGCGACCACCGCGCGACGGGACGGGTCGAAGCCCGCCGAGATGAGTCGGTCCCACCAGGATTCGGCCTCGAAATCGACCGGAACCAGCCGCAGCCACTTCGGAATTCCGAACCCGAGTTCGTCCAACCGCTGCCGTTTCCATGCCTGTGGGCCCGGCTGATCGACCTCGAATACGGTTAGGCCGGAAGCGATTTCGGGTCGACGCTGCGCGAAGGTGTCGAGTCCGGCGCCGAGGATGACGTATTGGTCGACGCCGTGCGCCGCCTGCTCGACCACCAGATCCTCGACGAATCGGGCGCGCGCCACGACGCACGCGCGCGACAGGCTCGTCGTCTCGGGATCCATATCCCCTCGCGCGCGCCATCCGGCGTCGGGGTCGATGAGCCGCAGCCCGATCTCGTCTTCGAGTACATGCGGCGCCGGATCGATCTCGACGTGCAAAGCCCGCCACAGTGCCACGCGCTCCGCCGTGCTCTCGGGGCCGATGACCTGTTGCATCAGCCGACCTTTCCGACCTGCAGACTCCACACCCGTCCGTCCGGGTCGCGCACCGTCATTTCCTTTGTCCCGTAATGGGTTTCCTCGAACGGCGTGACCACCTCGACGTCACTGCTCGGTCGGAACGCATCCGGTTCGGTCACCGTCAGTACGAGTTGTGTCTGTGGGGTCTGGCTGCGTGGGACCTCGGCGATGAATACATAGGGACCGTCGCCATTGCGGAACAGTCCGGAGTTGTGGTCGGTGGTGAATTCGGGTTCGAAGCCGAGCGCCTGAAAGAACCGCGCCGACTTGCCCCAATTGTGCGTCTCGACGAATACGCCTTCGATACCCTGCGTCGTCATATCGTCTCTCCTTGTCGCGCTCACGGTTGCTGATCGTGGGTGTCGTCGAGGTATCCGCGCAGCGCCTCCGCGACCAATGCCGACAGTGACATCCCGGACTCGATGGCCCGGAACTTGACCTGCTTGATCAATCCCACCGGCAAATACACGTTGAACTGCTTCACATCCTCGTCACCCACGCACCGATGCTAGCATTCTAGAAAGCTAGTAACAAGATCATCGTGTGTGCACAGCCATGCATGGTGATCTTGATCAGGGGCCGGAATGTGGGGGCATTCGGCGGGCCGCGGGGCGGCGCGATAACTTGAGCGGGTGATCAAGAGTTCGGTATCCACGACGGCGGGGGCATGGCGGGCAGGTGACGGCGTCCCGGTGACGTTGCGGGAGGCGACGGTGGCATGGGCCTTTGCGGCACATGCGGAGCTGTCCGAGGTCGCCACGGGGTACGGGAACTTCATCACTGTGGATGAGTTGGCCGAGCGGGTGCAGGAAACGTCCGGGGTGCATACGGGTGCGCCGACGCGGACGTGGATGGAGGCGATTCTGCGCAAGGTCGCGCGGCGTTGCCACAATGCGGGCGAGCCACCGCTGACTTCGCTGTGCGTGCAGGCGAACCACACCGTCGGCGACACCTACAAGTACGTGCTGGAACTGGCCGGGTTGCCGATTCCGAAGGACCTCGAGCTGCACGCCTCCTACGCCAGGTGGCAGTGCTACGAGCATCATGGTGCCGCCATGCCCGCCGAGCCGACCGCCCCGCCGCTCACGCCGAAGGTCGCGGGCCGCCGCTCCGCGAGCACCGCCGCGCAGGAGGCCAAGCCGGAGCCTGTCCGCGCGCCGGTGTGCGAACAGTGCTTCATCCAGCTGCCTGCCAGTGGGACCTGCCAGTACTGCGTGTAGGCGGCGTCACGGCGAAATGGACCTCCGCACGCTCAAAGCGCCCTCCATGTTCGCGTGATACCGGCAGTAGAAGGGGTGCGAGCCGACTTCATCGGGCGCGGTGAAGGTGATGGTCTGGCCCGGGCCGATCTCGTGATCGAACAGGCCCGGGCGTTTGCTGGTGATGCTGTGTTTCACCGAATCGTGGTTGACCACCGTGAGCACCGCACCCGGTGCAATCGGGGGTGTGCCGCTGTAGTTCTCGTGTCCGATGGTGATGGTGACCGCGGATATCGGCGCGGGGCCGGACCACGTGGGTGCGGCGCTCTCCTGCGAGGAGCCGCACCCTGCCGCCCAGGCGGTGATGAGCAAACCGATCGCGATTCGATGTCGCCACGGCGAGGTTCGAGTGCTGTTCACCTAGACCGGCTGCCCACAATTCGAGCTGCCATGCCCACCGGCTATAACAAGTTGACGATCGGTGATGTCTCCGTGCTCGGCGGTGTTTAGGCCACGACCGAAACATGGTGGGGGTCGGGCCCGCCGATTCCTAGGCTGCTGAACAGTGCGGATTCAGGAGTCGACGATGGTGAACGATGTATTGGCGCGGCCGGTAGGCCTGATGCTGGGATGGCCGAGCGTGACCGGTTGGCGGAAACGGTGGCGACCGAGCTGGTTTCGTTGGACGGCCACGCAGTCGGCCGCCGATCAAATCCTGAGTATGGATCCGGTCCTCGCGGTAATGCTGCGAGGACCGCGGTGATCGCGGGTACCGTGAGGTGCCTCGGTACCACGATGCGGGGCAGCGTATGAAGCGGATCTACTGCACACCCGAGGATCTGACGCGCATCCGGATCGGGGCGCCGCTCGGCGCGATGGGCGAAACAATGCTGGCCACCCGGGTGGTGCAACGCACCGACGCGACGTTGTACAGCGGCTGGCGCGGGCAGGTGCGGCGCGCGATGCCGGACAACTTCGGCGTGCTCGCGGATATCTTCCCCGGCGTGCACCACTTCGTCGACCTGATCACACCGACCCGTGGTGCGCGGTCGATATCGGCGGGGATCGAGGCATTGCATCTGGCCTCCCGTGACGAACTCCGCCGCGAGGTGGAGCACGCAGGCCGCCGGCGGGCACTGACCGACCACCCGCTGCCCGCGTGGACGCGGCATCTGTCCGACCGCGACAGCGCCGCCCGCCACGATGTCGCGCTCGCCGTCGAGGCATTCCATGCGGTGGCATTCGCCGGTCGGTGGGCGCATGTGCAGTCGTATCTGGAGGTGGCGGCCGAGCGGATGGCGCGCAGCATCGCGACCGAGGGCGTCGAACGGTTCTTCGCCGGACTGGCACCCTTCGCGCGGTGGCGCGCGCCCGCGCTCGAGGTGCTCACCCCGATGGAATGCAACGACGAACATCTCGACGGGCGCGGCCTGAGCATCATTCCCTCGCTGTTCATCTGGCCCGGACCGAAGCTGCTGAAGTCCACCATCGATAAGGACGCGCCGATGACGCTGGTGGTTCCGGTGCTACGTGATATCGCCGATTTCGCCACGGCCTGGGGTCCCCGCGCGACCAACGAGGCGCTGAGCGCACTACTCGGCCGGACGCGCGCCGCCGCCCTCCAGGAGATCGCCGAGGGCTGCACAACGACCGAACTCGCTCGCCGACTGGGTATTTCACCCGCGACGGCGAGCGAACACGCATCGATATTGCGCGAGGCCGGGCTGATCGAGAGCTGGCGGCACCGCAATGCGATGCGGCATCAGGCGACCACCTTGGGCATTGCATTGCTCGACGGTGATCTCGACAGCGGGGTGCGCATCGCCTAGTGCCCCGCCAGTATCGTCGGGCGGGTGCAGCTCATAACCGACCGGAAGACAGTGCTTCGGATGGGTGTCGGTCTGGTCGCGTCAGCGGCGGTGGTCGTCGCGGGTGCCAATGTCCGATTGTGGCTGGTCTCGGCCGGATATCGGTCCATGGCCGCGGCCGCGCCGTCGGCTCCGGTGGTGATCGTGCCGGGCGCGAAGGTCGGACCCGACGGTGCGCCGATGGCCTATATGCGTGGACGACTCGATGTCGCGATCGAACTGCTGCGGGCCGGAAAAGTGCGCGAGATCCTGGTGTCCGGTGATGCGGCGGGCACTTCCGGTGACGAAATCGCTTCGATGACAAAGTATCTCGCCGACCACGGCATCGATCCGGCGGTTGTGCGCTGCGATGGCGCAGGGCTGTCGACCCGGGCTACATGCGAGCGGGCCAAGAATCTGTTCGGTGTCGACCGCGCCATTATCGTCACCCAATACCAGCATCTGCCACGGGCGGTCGCATTGTGCCGTGGCGCGGGCATCGATGGCCACGGCGTCACGGCATACTGCGAGTGTAGGCGAAAAACCTTGGTGCGTAACACTATTCGTGAATGGTTGGCCGCACCCAAAGCGGTCGCCGCGCTGATCTGAGCGCTACCGGGGGTCCGGCAGCGCCGGATCCATCGGATCTACCGGACCGCCAGGATTCGGGATCGGTGGCGGTCGCATCGGATCAGGACTCGGCCGTGGATCGGGGATCGGTGGCTCGGGTGTCGGGCCGGGGTCCGGTGGTGGTACCGGCTCGGGGTGCGGAACGGGGCCGGGCACCGGTGGGATGGGATCTGGTGAGGGGCCGGGTACCGGCTCAGGGCCGGGCACCGGGGGGATGGGATCTGGTGAGGGGCCGGGTACCGGCTCAGGGCCGGGCACCGGCGGTATCGGATCCGGTGAGGGGCCGGGTACCGGTTCAGGACCGGGCACCGAGTCGGGACCAGGCCTCGGCGGAATCGGTTGCGGCGCCGGACCGGGTATCGGTTCCGGCTCCGGATACGGTTCGGGCCCGGGCATCGGTTCGGGGCCGGGTTTCGGTGGTACCGGATCCGGGATCGGTGTCGGTGGCACCGGCTCTGGAATCGGCGTCGGCGGGATGGGGCTCGGATTCGGTGGCACGGGACGAGTCATGCGCATACCTCCTGGGCACAGCGGTACCCATCCGATTGCGGGTGAATCAGCCATACCGCGGTGCACGGCAGCATGCCGACGACTTCGACCTGGCCGCATTTCCGGTGTACCTCGCCTGACACGCTCAGTTGGTGCGCGTGGCGTACCCCGGCGGAAGTTTGTGCGGCGGACAGTCGATCACGGTGTCGTCGTCGAGATCCCGGGATTCCAGGAAGGTGATGCGCCCGGATGCGGAGACCAGGGTCAGCGGGTAGGTCGGTCCTCGGTCGCGCTCGGCGATGATCGCGTCGAGATTCTCCTCGTAGCGGGTAAGGGTGCAGTCGGGATAGTCGAGCATCCACTGCGGATAGGAGATGGTGGTGTGCACCCGACGGTCACCGAGCCAAACGATGAGTACGGTGGTGGTTCCGGTCGCCTCCACCCAGGCGATTTTGTACATATCGTCGTTCAGTTGGACCAGCTTCGCCGCCTGATTCTTGGACCAGCGCCCGAACATCGGCCCCATCAGACTTCGCGATTCGATCGTCTGCGCATCGCGCACGTACAACTCGTATTTCCAGCCGTTCTCGTAGGCGTAGATGAGGTGTTTGCCGAGGATGCCGGTCAGATCGCCGTGTAGTGCCAAGTGCGTGGTCGCCAACCGCTGCGCGCTCATCGCCTGACTCCTCTCGGTTGACCTACGAGGTCGGGACCTGCGTCTTCTTCGCAGCCTAATCATTGCCGCGGGTATTGCGGCCGGTTTGCCGGGAACGGCGCAATCATGGCCGCGCGGCCGCGTAGAGGACCTCGCGCATCTCGGGCAGCGATTCCTGATCCGCCCGCCACACCAGCCGCAGACTCAGATCGGGCACCGGAAAGTCCAACCGAACCAGCGTGCCGTGCGCGAGTCCGTCGGCGACCGCGAATTCCGGCAGCAGGGATATGCCGAGTCCGTGTTCGGTCCAGGCCCGCATGACCGGAACCGCACCGGCCTTGACGCGCCGCGGACCCGAGCCGAGCACCTTTTCACCCGCCATCCAGAACGAGCATTCGGGCACATTGACCAGCAGCCGCTCATCGATGAGGTCGGCGGGCGTCAAGCCGGACCGCGCCGTCAGCGGATGCGTCGGCGCGGCGACCAGGGCGAGCGGCACCCGATCAAGGTCGAGGAAGGCCAGCGGTTCGGTGGGCGCCGGGAAACCCAGATCGCCAACGGCGCCACCGGAATCCAGCAGCAGTGCCGCATCGAGATCACCGCCGACCACATCGGCGAGTAGGCCGTCGCGGGCCCGATCCGAGCGCACCTCGACCTCGATATCGGGCCGCCGCTCGGCCAGCCGCGCCAGCACCTGCGGAACATACGCACCCGCGAGGGTTTCCAATGCGCCGAGTCGCAGGACGGGCCGTTCCTCCCGTACGTCGCGCACCGCCTGTTCGGCCTGTTCGAGCAGTCGCCGCGCCCATCCGGTGAGCCGCTGACCCGCGGGCGTGAGCCGCATGCCCTTGGGATCGCGCACGAAAAGTGTCACCCCGAGCGCGGTTTCGAGTGTGCGGATCTGCTGGGACACCGATGACGGCGCGAGCTCGAGTGCGACCGCGGCCTCGGTGACCGTGCGGTGGCGCACGACGGCCTCGAAGGTCCGCAGCTGACGTAACTCCATGGCCTGGCCAACACCGCCGCAGCATTCGGATATTCCGAACGCGGTATGCGCCGCGGCCGGTGGAGCCGACGTGCCCGTCCAACGAGAGTCGATCGCGTCATCACCGAACCGAGGAGCTGTTGCACCGGATGAGCATTCTGCAATCGCGGGCGAGTACGTCCGCATCAACCAGAGCCCTGCTGGGGATATCCCTCGGGTACTTCATGGTGCTGTTGGATATGACGGTGCTTTCGGTCGCCGAGCCGGATCTGGCGGCGTCCCTGCACACCTCGGTCGCCGGACTGCAATGGGCGACCACCGGCTATACCGTCGCCTTCGCCGCCCTGCTGCTCTCGGCGGGCGCCGTTGCCGATCGCCATGGCGCGCATCGGGTATTCCGTTTCGGCACAGCGGCTTTCGGTCTGGTCTCGCTGCTGAGTGCCTTCGCGCCGAACCTGTGGGTGCTGGTCGCGCTGCGGGTGCTGTTGGGCGTCGCGGCGGCGGCGTGTGTGCCCGCATCGATGGTGATGATCACTCAGCTCTATCCGGATCCGGGTCGACGCGCGCGGGCGATTTCGACGTGGGCGGCGATCAGTGGTGCTGCGGTCGCCGCGGGGCCGATCGTTGGTGGTGCACTGGTCGGCCTGGCCGGTTGGCGGTCGATATTCGTGGTCAATGTTCCCATTGCGGTGGTCGTGTTGGGGCTTAGCATCGGATCCGCTGTGACCTGCGCGCGCGGTGATCGCCGCATCGACTGGGGTGCGCAGTTGACCGCGGCCCTCGCCCTGGCGCTGTGCACCGATGCGCTGATCGCGGCGGGCGCGCAGTCGTGGGGGCATACGGCGTGGTCGCTCGGCGGCGCGGTGCTCGCTGGAAGTATTTTCGCATTTCTCGAACGACGCAGTGCCGCACCGGTATTGAATCGGGAACTGCTGCGCGCGGGCCGAGTGCGGGCGGGGCTGCTGGTGGGTGCCGCGGTGAATTTCGCGCTCACCGGTGCGCTGTTCGTCCTGCCGTTGCTGTTGCAGCGACAGCTGAATCCGCTGCAGACCGGGCTCGCCTTCCTGCCGCTGACCGTGCCGTTCGCCGTCATCCCGCCGCTCGCGGGCAAACTCGTGGCCCGCATCGGACCGCGTCGCCCGATCCTGACCGGACTCGCCCTGCTGACAGCGGGCGGTGTCGTGCTGGCCGCGGCAGTATTCGCGGGCCTCGGCTATCCGGTGCTGGCGTTCGGCCTACTGTTTTCGGGATTCGGTGTCGCCTTTGCCCTTCCAGCGCTGGTCACTGCCATTGTCAATGCGGCACCACCGGGGACCACGGGCGCGGTCGGTGGCCTTCTCAACGCCGTCCGCCAAGTCGGCGCGACCCTCGGCGTCGCAATCATGGGTGCACTCGTCACCCCGGGCATCGGCTGGTCATTGCTGACCTCCGCGGCGGCCTGTGCCATCGCCTTCATCGTCTTCGGCTACCCCCGCGCGGCCGAATCCTGATGTTGGCGAGGAGAATCGGTCCAGCGAACAACTCGTCGTCTGTCCCAACTCGGACGCCGATCTGGACAGAGCTGACGCCATTTCAGTCACACGGATCAGCGTTCGCGACACGGAGACGTCCGGAATGGGCAAGCCTCGCGAGCCGACGGTCCGCGACGCGCGAGCGTCGAAGGTTGACCGTGCCCCGAGCGGCGGTGCATGGTTGGCCGATGAGCGGGGAAGAGGTTCGTGCGGGTGTCAAGCTGACCAATCTCGACGCACCGCTGTTCGACGGTGCCGATGCGACGAAGCGGGATCTGATCGACTATCTCGAATTCGTCGGGGATCGGCTGGTCGGGCAATTGCGTGACCGTCCGCTTTCGGTGGTGCGCATCCGGCCGGGGCAGGAACCGTTCATGCAGAAGAATCTGCCGAAATACACGCCGGAATGGGTGCGCCGGGTGACGGTGTGGGCCGAGACCTCCAAACGCGAAGTGACCTACGCCCTCTGCGATGATGTGCGCACGCTGGTGTGGTTCGGCAATCAGCGCGCGGTCGAATATCACCCGACGCTGCTGCTGGCCGATCACGCCGCGGGCCCGACGCATCTGATCCTGGATCTCGATCCGCCCGAGGGCGGCGCCTTCCGGCAGGTCGTGCTGGCAGCCGAGCTGATCCGGCAGGCGCTGTCGGATGACGGACTCGCGGGCGCGGTGAAAACCAGCGGCGCCAAGGGCGTGCACATCTTCGTACCGCTCCAGCCGCGAATCGCGATCGAGGATGTCGCCGCCGCCACCCGGGCGATCGCGGCGCGGGCCGAACGCATCGATCCTGATCTGGCCACCACCGCATTCATCCGCGAGGACCGTGCGGGGAAGGTCTTTCTCGATTCGACGCGCGCGGGCGGTGCGACAGTGGTCGCGGCCTACAGTCCGCGCGTGCGTTCGGGGGTACCGGTGTCCTTCCCGATCGAATGGGCCCAGCTCGCCGATGTCAGCCCGGGTGATTTCACCGTGCGCACCGCACCGAAGCAGTTGGGCGATCGGGATCCGTGGGCGCGGGAGATGCCCGCGCCGCAGGCCTTGCCCGCCGATCTCATCGAGGAGGGCCACACCATCCCGGTGGCCCGGGTCCAGGCGATGCACGAGGGCAAGCGCCGGGCCCGGGCCCGCAGGCAGAGTTAGCTTTTCAGTGCTCGATGACGGTGCGGAAGTGCGCCGCCCCGTCGGTGATCGCGTCGACAGTCACCAGGGCACGCAACTCCATGCCGTTATCGGTCACCGTGCAGACCTCCGTCGCGCCGATATCGGCGTCGAGGGAATCGGGGCAATGCACGTGCTGCGGGGTGTGCCCGGTCTGGTCGGTGAAGTCGATGGCGACCCGCCGGGCGAGCTGTGAACTGGAGATCGCATCCGTGTCGTTGTCATCGTCATTGCCCCAGCCCGCGGAGGTTTCGCCGAAGCTGCCGAGAATGCCGACGATGAGCATGACGATCAGCAGTGTCCGGCCGCCGCCGGAGAGCACAAGCGGGCGGGTCGGCGACTGCGCAGCCGGTTCCGGCCCACCCGTCACCCGACCAGCACCTCCCATCGGACCGCTCGGCGATCCGGTATATATCGGACCGGATGGCGCCGCCCGCTTATCGCCGAAAGCGCCTTTCAGGTATGTCGGGGTCAGCAGGTACGCGTAGGCGGACACCCGCATTTCGGTGCGCAGCACCGCCGCAGTGGCCTCGAAGATCGCGCTCGGCATCCGTCCGGTGATCAGGACGATCAGCCACAGAATGAACGAGATGATCCCCCATCCGGTGGTGAACCAGCCCGACAGCACCAGGATCGGGAAGGCCAGAATGAGTCGGAACAGCACCGCGAGTCGGTTCAACGGCGTGGGTGCGGGGAACAGCAGTCGAATCGGATAATCCGGTGCGCTCCACGCGAACGGCGGGTAGTCGTCGACCAGCAACATGACATACCCGTGCACCCGCACGGTGTAGCCGTAATATCCGCGCAGGAATTCACCGCACCAGTCGGGCAATCGACCGAGCACCAGCGCGCCGAACCAGCCGCAGACGATCACCACGAAGGCGGCGATGCTCAGGAACCAGAGCACGATCAGCTGGGGTATGGCCAACAGCAGCCGCAGCAGAACGGTCCAGCGGCGGTGTTGCTCCGGTGGAAAGACATCCAGTTCGACCAACGCTTCGCGACTGGTCGGTGATCCCTCGTTCATTACCACGGCGACCCACTCACTTCCTTCGTCCAGCGGAATTGTCCAGAACTCGGATGAGTGAGATCGAATGTAGCCCGTGGGTTGCCGATAGATCGGTAACCGCGCCGCCCGCGGCGGCCCCGAGCTCTCTGTTAAGGGATCTTAAATAGCCGTCTCCGAACAGGCGCCACCGATGGGCGCGGCGCACAATTCCGTTGTCGGAGAGAATGATCCACTCTCGACGGTACGGGTCCTCAGTGGATCTATTGAGACTGTTGTCAGCGGAGGAACCAGTGCCCCCACATGTGACCGTGATTCATAGAGTTCGCGGCGTCGATGTCCCCTACCTAGAGCGAATCGACCACCATGCCAATGCCGTCACCTACGTTTGCGCGAAGGATCTGATCGACGGAATACCGCGGCATGCGGCCGCCGCCGTCGAATTACTCGAGGATATGACGAACGTGCCCGAGGCCGTGCACGCGCTGGCGGCTCGATTCGGCGCGCCGGAGCGCATTGTCGCGCTGCACGAATTCGATTTGCTGACTGCGGCAGAATTACGGAGGGAATTCGGTATCGCCGGTGACCGCCCGGACTATGTGCTCCCGTTTCGCGATAAACTGGTGATGGGGGTGACGGTCGCCACCGCGGGTGTGCCGACTCCCGCCTTCACCCATGTCGGCGATGTCGAGTCGATTACGGACTTCGCTGCGGTGCACGGCTTTCCGCTCATAGTCAAACCCCGTCTCGGTGGCGGTAGCAAGGACATCATCCGGCTGAATTCCATCGATGATTGCGCGGCATTGCCCGACCTGAGCTCGGAACCTTTTCTCGTACAACGTTTCTGTCCGGATGAGGTCGGCGCCGTCGACGGCGTGTGGACCGGTACCGAGCTCGGCCCGTGGCGGGCTTCGCAATACCTCGGCACTTGTCTCGAATTCGCCAATGGTGGAACAACTCTCGGTTACGTCGAGATCGACGAGCCGGAATTGGTCGACCCGCTCACGAGCTTCACCAAGGCCGTGCTCACCGCGCTCAGCGCCGATGTACCGACGGTCTTCCACCTCGAATTCTTCCTCGGTCGTGACGGTGCCGCACCGCGTATCCAATTCCTCGAAGTGGCCGCGCGGGCCTCGGGTGGGGAAACCACGCATATGTGGCGGGAGGTGCACGGCTACGACCTGCTCGGTGCAGCCGTGGATATCCAACTGGGCCGGATTCCGGCCGCCGATCCGCTTACCGACGAATCGGTGGTCGGTGAGTTGCTGATCCATCCGCCGGTGACCCCACCGTGCACCGTGGTGGACGTCCAGCTGCACGTACCGCAGCAGCATTCGCCATACCACGTCTCGGTCCCGCAGCCGGGGACCACCATCACTCAGACGTTCGGCTATGCCGATATCGGTGCCGCCTTCCGCTTCCGTGGCAAATCCACGGTGGAGGTCATCGACTCGCTGCGACGCACCGCGGCGGGTTTCCGGATGGATTGCGTGGCCTACGATCCGGCTGTCGACGCGGCCGTCGCCTGAGTCGCGGGAAGGGATCGTGTCGCGGTTCTCTGCTGCCCTGCCGCCGGTTGGCACGCAGCGTGTATTGACGCTGATCGCGGCGGCATCCGCCGTTTTCAGCGGTATCTATCTGTCCACCGTCGTCCTCTACTTCACACGGATCGTGCATATTTCGCCGATGCGGGTCGGTATCGGCCTCAGCGTCGCGGGAGCCGTGTCCATCGTCGTCTCGATACTGGCCGGGAAGCTGTCGGATCGACGCGGCCCGCTGGGTGTGCTGCGGGTCAGTCTGATTCTCGCGGCGTTCGGCACCCTGGGCTTTCTCACCGTCGATGAATTCGCCTGGTATCTGATCGTCATACCGGCCACGGCCGCCGCGCAGACCTGTGTGCAGCTGATGATCTCGACGATCATCACCCGTGTGGTCACCGAACGGGCCAACGAATTCCGGGCCTATATCCGCTCGATTCTGAATGTGGGCATAGCCATCGGCATCGGCCTTTCCGCGGTGGCCGTGCAGTGGGATTCGGCGAATTTCTATCACGCGGCCATTGTCATCGGTGCTGGTTGCGTCGCCGGGGCCGCGCTACTGGTCGGGCGGCTACCCGTATTGGGGCCGGTTGCGGTGGAATCCGAGGCGGGTGGACAGCGCTGGGCGGTGTTGCGTGATCGGCCGTATCTGGCGCTCACCTTATTGGATGGGGTGTTGTCGCTGCAGTACCGGATTCAGTCGGTCGCGATTCCGCTGTGGATCATCGGTGCGACGACGGCTCCGCGCTGGTCGATCGCCGCGATCGACATGCTCAATATCTTCATCGTGGTGTTCTTCCAGGTCCGTGCGAGCCGCAACGTCGCGACCGCGCGCGCGGGCGGTGCCGCGCTACGGCGCGCCGGATGGGCATTCCTGCTGGCTTGCATTGTGCTGGCGGCGGCCGAAGGCCAGTCGGGCTGGCTCGCGGTGCTCACTCTCGCTAGTGGTGCGGCGGTCTTGAGCGTCGGTGAATTGTGGCAGACGGCAGGCGGGTTCGAGGTCTCGAATGCCTTGGCGCCGCCGGCGGCCGTCGGTGAATACCTCGGCGTATTCGGCACCGGTCTGCGGTTGGCCGATGCGTTCGGCCCGGCCTTACTGACCTGGTTGTGCATCGGGATCGGGGTCGCGGGCTGGTATGTCGCGGGGCTGATCCTGCTCGCCGCCGGGCTGCTCGCGCCGGTAACCGTCGCCAAGGCGGAGTCCCGGCGGGACCGGTACGCGCTCGTGGCGGCATCATAGGCCGCTACCCGGTGGCCGAGACCGCGGTATCAGCCGGCCCGAGCGGGAGGACGAAGTACAGTTCACCGCGCCGCGCCACCCCGAGTTTTCGATAGACGCGGGTGAGATGTTGTTCGACGGTGCTGGTGGTGATGGTGAGCTTATCGGCGATCTCGCGATTGGCCTTGCCGCGGGCCGCCAATTCCGCCACCCGGCGCTCGGCGGGACTCAGCGTGGCGAGCCCGCCCGGAATCCGGCGCAGTGCGGGCATCGGTTGGGTCGGCTGCGTCACGGTTTGCGGTTTGCCGTCGAGCAGATCGTGCAGCAGAACCTCGGCGCCGCAGGTTTGGGCGATGCGTGCCGCATCGCGGAGCAGTGCGCGGGATCGCTCATGATCGCCGACGGCGCGGTGTGCCTTGCCGAGTTCGCCGAGGGCCGTGGCCAATTCGACATCGTCACCGCCGGTGCGGGCGATCGCGGCCGACTCGCGCAGCAAGCGGAAGGCCTGATAGCGATCGCTGGTGCCGGCGAGCAGCCGGAGTGCGACGCCACCGGAGCGGTGCCGGTCCGCGGCCCCGAGCAGCTCGATATGTCTGGTCGCGAATTCCTGTGCCTGCCGGTGCTCGCCGAGTGCGAGATGGGCCGCCGCAATGTCATTGCGCCACGGCACCAGCCAGGGAAAATCCATATTCCAGCGGTCCATGAGATAGCCGCAGCGGCGGAAACTGCGCAATGCCTCGTCGGCGCGTCCGACCGCGAGGTGATGGTGGCCGTGTGCCTGCAGATACGGCAGTCCGAAGCGGGATTCGAAAATGGTTCGGGGCACCGGCCTTTCGAGTTGAGTCGCGGCCTCGGCATGACGACCCGAGATCGTCAGCGCGTGCACCATCGTGGCGATCGGCGTGCCGATCCAGAGTCCGAGGTGTTCGGCGGGCACATAGTTCAGCGCCAGCGCCGCATCGCTGATCGCATCGCGAATATTGCCCTTGCGCAGCATGGTTTCCGCGCGCAGCCCGGCGAAGATCGACTGCCAGGTCGGGGCGCGGCGGGCATCGGCCTCGGCGAGTAACGATTCGCACCAGGCCGCGGCGGTATCGAGCCGATTGCTGTAGATGAGGCAGTGCACGGCCGCGACCAGGGTTTCGATGGTGGTCGAGGTGAGGCGGTGACTGGTGAGCAATCGCTGTGCGAGCGTGGCGATCTCGTCGAGCCGATGGGTGAATAAGCCGGTGAGTAGATCTGCGCCGTGTCGATGCGGTGAATACTGGTCGGCGCACACCTTGGACGGCCGGGCTGGGGCCGCGAACAGTCGCGGGTGACGTTGGACGTGTGGGGGATAGGAGTAGCGCAACCAGGCGCGCAAGAAGTCGATCTCCGGCGTCGCCTCATCCGGCTTACCGCTGTTGAGCTGACCGAGTGCGTGATCGGCCTGTTGCACCTGCCCGTGCCACAGCAGATACATGACGGCGGCCGGCAATTCGTGGTGCGGCACCCGACCCGCGCGCAGCGCCGCCTTCAACCGGGTGAACTGGCGCGAACGAGTCGACGGGTTGATCCGCCATTCCAGACAGACCAGCCGGATCGCGATGGTGGCCCGTTCGCCCACGTCCCGGGTGGCGCGATAGGCCAACTCCAACCGATCGACCGCAGGTTCGATCTGATCATTGGTGATCGCGTCCTCGGCGGCGGTGCGCAGTACCTCGACCGCCCACGGGTAACCGGCGGCACCGGCGTCGACCAGATGGTCGGCGACGGTGCTCGCCGGAAAACCCCGATGGTGCAGCAGTTCCGCCGCCCGACTGTGCAATTTCCGCCGGACCTCGTCGGGGGTATTGCGCAGAATCCGCGCACCGACCTCCGCATGTTCGAAGCGCGCGGTTTCGGCGAGTTGTCGAACGACGGTCCGCACCGCGGCCTCGTCCGCCTCCAGCAGCTCGGCGACCAGGCCGACCGTGCTCGCGGTGCCGAGTACGGCCATGGCCTGACCGACCCGGGATTTGGCGAAGTCGGCCCAGTGGTCGCGGTGCGCTACGGGGTCGCTGTGTGGCGGGACAGGCTGACACATTCTCGCAAGGCCCTTCGTCGAGGTGGTGAGCCCGACTGTGGGAGAGCACCATCGAAAACGAGCAGCTCGGGTGCACTGAGGATGCGGCATCGTCGCAGCGGGAAGGACGCGTCCACGCGCCCGATGATCCAGCCGGTGAACACAGGTTAATTCGCCCGCCCGATCCTGTCACGTCGACTGATGACACCTACGTAATATGAGGTGTTTCAACGCCTTTCGTGTCATCGACTCCCGGCGTGCGCGAGTACTTGCTGGCGGTAGGCCAGACAGGCGGCCGAGGTGTCATCGGCGGCCAGGAACAGCACCGTGCGTGCCGCGGCGAGGGCGCCGCTGTCGCGCGCGCTCACATACGCGTGCACCGGAGCCGCGGAGTACGGATTGTCCACCGAGGGATCGATCCCGACGATCGCTTCCGACGTGAACCCGAGTGCAGACGCCAGACGGGCACGGAAGGCGAGGGTCCAGGTTGGCGCGAGTAGCACCGCGCGGCCATCGGCGAAATCGGTGGCGTCCAATCCTTCGGCCCTCAGGCAGTCGCGCACCGCCACCGCGGCCAATTCGACCAGATCGTCGGCACCGGCCTTGGTGCTCATGGCCGAGCGGCCGTTCGCGCCCACCGCGCCCATCGCTACCCAGGCGATCGGATCGGCGGGACCGGCGGTGTCGGTGGTGTGTAGTGCACCGAATCCGCCTGTGGTGTTCGATGTTCCGAGCAGGATCGCGGCGGCGCTGGTGCTGTAGGGGAAACCGTCGACATGACGTTCGGTCGACGGATGCGTATCACCGGCGACCAGCAGCGCATACGACACTTCGCCGCTGACCAGGAAACATTCGGCGGTCGCGATCGCGTGTAGTAGGCCGGTCCCGCCGTTCATCAGATCGAAAGAGAAGGCGGGCACCCGGCCGGGCGCGTATTCGAGGCCGATGCCGATTCGCTTCTGGATCAGCGCGGACACCGCGGGTTCGCAGATGTTCTGATCGCGGAAGACTCCGGCATTGATCAGCATTCCGACCTGCTCGGGGGTGATGCCGGCCTGTTCCAGGCAGGAGGCGGCCGCGCGGGTCGCCAGTTCGAAATAGCTGCCGGTATCGAGATCGGCATTGATGGCTGCCGCGAGGATGGTGGTCGGCATGGCTCAGGCCTCCAGACGGGAGATGGTGGCGGCTAGGTGCCCGGAGACGATTCCGGATGCCTCCGGAATCATCAGCACCTTGGAGCCTTTGGGGATCTTCTGCTGCGCGAGATATTCGTGCAGGACCACGAAATGCGAGGTCGACGCGGTATTGCCGAAGTCGTGCAGCACATTCAGGGCCTGGGGCATCGGGGTGCCGAAGTGGCGTTCGGTTAGGTGCGAGATGTACTCGATGGCGGGTGCGCTGAATTGGTGGTGGATCCAGTAGTCGAACTTCTCGCTCTCCCAGGTGCGCCCGGTCTCCTCGAGAAACGTGGACATGCGGTTGATGGCCTGCAGATAGCGGCCCTCGTTCTGCATCGCGCGGTTATCGGTGTAGAGCGCGACTCCGGGGGCCTGGTCGCTGGGCATGCCGATGCAGTGTTCGGCGCCGTCGGCGGAGGTCATCAGTTCGACGTAGTGGATTTCGTCGTCGTCGTCACCGCGATCGTCGAGCATCACCGCGACCGCCGCATCGCCGACGGTCAGCGCGGCGAACTGCGGGTCGTATGGTTTGTTGATCTCGCGCGCCGCCGTCTCGGCGATCGGGGTGATCTGTTCGCCGCTGACCACCAGTCCATTGCGCACCACGCCGGCCTTGATCATCCGATCCAGCACCAGCACCCCGGTCATCATGCCCGCGCAGGCATTCGACACGTCGAAGTGCCGAGCCTTCGTCGTGCCGATCTCCTTGCCCAGCATGACCGCGAAAGACGGTGCGTAGCAGAAGATTTCCTTGCCGCGAGTGCGGGTGATGGAGGCCGAGATGACTACGTCGATCTCATCGGGGGCGTAGTCGGAGTGCGCCAGGCAGTCCTCGATGGCGCGCAGCGCCAGATCGAAGGAGGATTCGTAGCCCTCGTCGCTGGAGTCGTAGACCCGACGATTCTTGATACCGGTAATCCGTTCCAGATCAAGGGATCTCGGTACCGCAAGTCCGGCGATGATCTCCTCGGTGGAACGGACGGTGGATGGTGTGTACGAGCCGATGGACTCGAAACGCGTGCGCAGCATTACCCCTGCTTTCTGTGTCGCGTGATTTCCCTGTGTTGCCAGGAGTTTCGACGGCGCTGTCGTGGATCGCCTTATCCGGGCAGCCCGACCAAACTTGCGCTCACCTCGCACAATTGGCGGGCACGCGCATCGTCGCGGGCCAACCGCGACGGTTCGCGCTCGCGGGTCTTGCGGAAATAGGCGCCGGTCACCTCCGCGACGCTCGGATCGGTCGCGAGGAAGGTGAGTGCGGCGGCGCCCTCGGCCGCGGTGATGAAAAACAGCCGCTTGCCGAGCGCGATGATCGGTTGCCCGAACCACGGCAGCGAGTTCCAGATACCGGTCGCGACCGCGCCGGGATGGAAGGCATTGACCGTTACGCCGGTGCCCGCCAGCCGATCGGCCAGTGCGCGGGTGTAGAGCACATTGGCCAATTTGGACCGGCTGTAGGCCTTTTCGCCCGAATAGCCCTCGCGGAACCCGAGATCGTCGAAATCGAGGGTCGCGCCGTAATGCATCACCGAGGAGGTGAACAGAATGCGCGCGGGGGCGCTGTGCACCAGCAGATCGATGAGCAGTTCGGTGAGCAGGAATCCGCCGAGATGGTTGGTGGCGAAGGTCGCCTCGATACCGTCCTCGGTTTCGGTGCGCGTCGGGTGGTAGCCGCCCGCATTATTGGCCAGTACATCGATGCGGTCGTAGGTGGCTTCGACCGCCTTGGCGAGTTGGCGCACCGACGACTGCGATGCCATATCGCATTCCAGCGCATCGACGGCCCCCGCCCCCGCGGCCCGTACCAATTCCGCACTGTCGGCGAGCTTCTGCGGATTCCGGCCGACCAACACCAGCCGATCGCCCCCTGCGGCGAGCTGTTGCGCGGCTTCGAGACCGATGCCCGAGGTGGCCCCCGTAATCAGGATCGTCTTCATGTTCGATCACCTTGCCATTGATGGCATGTCCGAAATCCGCTCTCGGGGTGGCTTCGGCGAGTTGCCCGATGTGTGCGAATGGCCAGGTGGCCGCGGGCGGTTCATCGATTGTGCAGATCAGCGCGCGCGTGCCGAATTCGGTCCGATGATGCTGCGCCGGAGTTGTAGCCATCGTGCATGACTGCCGATAGGGGTGGATAGGGGGAGGTCGTTCCATCTGAGCGGCAATCCCCGATCCGGGTGCATATCTGGCTGCCACCACGACGGCATAGGCCGCACGGTCGGGAAACCGGCGCACCGGAAGTACAGTGACCGTCATCGGAACACCGAGGAAGGGCGGATATATGCGAGATGCTCAGTGGTCGCCGGCGCCGGAAGCCGTCGATCCTGCGCCCAGGCATATGACCGCGGACGAGTTTCGGGAATACGGTCGCGCGGTGGTGGATTGGCTTGCGGACTACTGGGACCGAGTGGAGTCCTTACCCGTCCTCGCACAGGTGAAACCGGGACAGGTGCGAGAGCAACTACCGGCCCGGGCGCCGGAGCACGGTGAAGATTTCTATGCGGTGCTCGAAGATATGGACACGATTGTGGTGCCAGGTCTCACACACTGGCAACATCCGAGTTTCTTCGCCTACTACCCGAGCAATACTTCAGGACCGGCAGTGCTGGCCGAATTGCTCACTGCCGGACTGAATGTGCAGGGGATGATGTGGCAGACCGGCCCGGCATGTACCGAACTGGAGCAGCACGTCCTCGATTGGCTGGCCGGACTGTTGGGGTTGTCCGATCGGTTTCTTTCCACCGGCAGCGGAGGTGGTGTCATCCAGGACACCGCCTCCAGTGCAATACTGGTGGCCCTGCTCGCCGCGCTGCACAGGGCTTCGAACGGACGGGCGACGCGTGACGGTGTGGCAAGCGGTCGGTTTACCGTCTACACATCCGCCGAAGGGCATTCGGCATGCGAGAAAGCCGCCCGCGTCGCCGGGCTCGGTGCCGCGGCGCTGCGAACGATCGACACTCGCGCGGACTTCTCGATGGACCCGGACGCACTTCGGAACGCGATGAAGCGCGATATTGCTGCGGGTTATACCCCCGCAATGGTGCTGGCGACAATCGGTACGACCTCGACCGGCGCTATCGATCCCGTCCCACAAATAGGATCTGTCTGCACGGAATTCGGTGCCTGGCTGCACGTAGACGCCGCACACGCCGGAGTGGCCGCCATATGCCCCGAACTGCGCTGGATTCATCACGGCGTCAACGACTATGCGGACTCGTACGCCACCAATCCGCACAAATGGCTGCTCACCACATTCGACTGTGACGCCTGCTATGTAGCTGATCGTGACGCGCTGATCGGTGCCTTGTCCGTGCTGCCGGAATATCTGCGCAACCGGGCCAGCGAGTCGCACGCGGTGGTGGATTACCGAGATTGGGGGGTGCCGTTGGGCCGTCGGTTCCGCGCCCTGAAGCTCTGGTCGGTCATCCGCTGGTATGGCGGTGAAGGTCTTCGCGCGCACATCCGGCACCATGTCGCGCTCGCGCAGCAGTTCGCCGAATGGGTTGTCGGCGATAGTCGATTCGAGCTGATGGCACCACATCCGTTATCGCTGGTGTGTTTCCGGTTGCGCGGGCCGGACGAGGTGAACCGGCAACTCCTCGAAGCGGTCAATGCGACCGGACGGATCTACCTGTCCCACACCAAACTACGGGGAGCATATACGTTACGAATGGCCATAGGCGCGATCTCCACCCGAGACCGCCATGTGGCAGGTGCTTGGGATCTACTCTGCCGCGAAGCCGCTCGCCTCCTGCCCGGATAGCGTGATCTGCGGTTCGAGAAGCCGAGACCGCGAACGGGCAAGGCGAGACAGGACAGCCGTCGCCGGTACGGCGCTGTGCGGAGCCATCCGCAGACTCGGACCGCGGTCGCCGTCGAATCGAGCGCAGATGCCTTGGTGGGCGAGGTAAACGGAGTGCAGTGTGGCCCGCAGTGCCTCCCGATGTTCCGAGAACTCCGCGGGCATTGCCCGCAGTGCAGGTCCCACCGCTCGCAGCAATGCGATAAGGCAGGCGTGGTCGGCGGACGCGAGTCCGGTGAATTCCGGTGGCATGGCGGGACGCACGGTTCGGCGGTAGTCGTCGGAGTGGAAGTCAGCGGTGAATCGCAGGCACGCTTCGGATGCGGCAAGCATCGCGGTGCCATAGTCCAGCGCTGCGACCGCGTCACGCCATGCTGCACGTTCCGCAGCGTCCAGAAAACCGCGTAATCCGATGATGACGCATTGGGTGAGGACGAAAAACGCACGGTGTCCCACTTGCCAGCGCCCGGCAGGATCAGCAGCGCGGTGAGCGCGCGGCAGCGGCGAATACCGGTAGCAGGTGCGCCTGTCGGCAGGCAGCAGGAAATTCAGCGTGCTGTGTATTCCGGCAGCCAACGGATGCCATTGCACCGGTGCAAGGTGCGATTGGGCGGACCGTAGATTGTCGAGCACGCCGTGGAAGGCGATGAGGACGCCCTTGGCCAGGGCGTCGTGGTCTCGAGTTCTACGGACGCCGAAGTATGCGTCGTAACGAGCCTGTGCGGTGTCCAGCCGTAAAGCAGACTCGTCGCTGTTCGCCATGATCGGTGGTTGGAGATTCCGGACATCGGGTAGCGGCACTTCCTCGTCGTCCATTGCCCGGCGAAGGCACATCGCTAGATCGGAGCCGATGGTGCTCGGCGGAGAGACCAGACTCTGTCGCTGCATACCGGGAAGTTCCCGAGGGGGCAGAAGGGGAAGGATGGGTAGCGGCACAACGGACTCCGGGTCGCGAGGCGAATGTTCACCGAGGCGTCCGACACATGTCCGCACGCCTCGGGCAAAGTGAACAAAACTCACTTGGTGATCGTGAAGGTTCCCTCGAGCGTCGCGGAGGTCACGCCGAGGCACAGCTGGCCGAAGGGGGTCGCGATGCTGGAGCCGATTGCGGGAGTCACAGTGTTGGTGTCGGTGGCGGTCTTGCCTTTATAGGGTCCGGTACTGATCAGCGTTGGGAATTCGCCGCTACGGGATCCGTCGGCTTCGATTTCGGAACTTCCGCTGCTGACTGCGGTGGTGCTGCCGTCGGACCAGACAATCGTCCCTGTGCTTTCGTTGTCGGTGGTCGGCTGACTGCAACTGGCGGTCTCGGTGCCGGCGTCCGTCTCACTGACGGGGTAGGGCAAACCCTGGTCAATCGCCGGACCAGTGCAGTTGCTGAATGTGATCGTGTCGGTCCAACCGACCTTTGCGGGTGAGTCGCCGATCCCAGCGCCGAGCCAGTTGACGGTTCCTTTCTCGGTGCACGTGAGCAACACGTCATCGGCGTTAGCTGGTCCTGCGAGCGGTATGCCGACGAGGGTGGCGAGTACCGGAACGGACAGTGCCAGAGCAAATCTCGAGTTCATCATGGCGGTGAGATTAGCAATGTCCCGTCGCAGTCATGGTCGCCGCTACCCTACCCGCGGAGTGACATCTCGCGTCGCTGATCCATAGCCGATAAAACGGCTCGGATAGAGTCACGGGCCATGACGATCAGCCAGGCGACCGGTTGCGCAACGGCCGAATCCCGCCTTACCCCAACAAGACTCGCGAAGATCGACGGGGTGGGCCTGGAGGCGGGCATCGGCATGTTGCAAGCAGTGGTCGACGAGATTTACTGGCTGGACCGTTCACCCTTCCTGGCCGCATCCGCTCGGCCTGCTTTCCGTGCCGGATGTGGGCCTGAGCTGCATGCCTTTTCACCATTTTCGAAAACCGAGAATAATGGTTTCGGGACTGCCGGGCGTGCGGTGTGCGTGGCGTTCGCCCCCGAACATGGTCCGACGGCCATTGAGTGGGCCGCGTCCAGGGCCTTGCCGTTGCTGGCGCCCGACCGGGCGGTTTCGGCATTCGCGGCGGACAAGCTCGACGCATTGGCCTTGTTCGCGGCAGCCGACATCGAAACGCCGGAATTTGTGCGAGTGCCGCCGTTCGGCCGTGCCGCCGCGAGACAGTACTGGCCCGACGCCTGGGAGGCGGTGGTGGTCCAACGCCGCGAGAACAATCTGATCGGCAGGGGCACTCGTTTCGCGCGGAATCACGACGAGTTGCAGGAGTGTCTCGATGCCTGGGCCGCAAGGGAATTGCGAGTGGGCCGGTACGTAGACGGCCCCTCGGTAACCGTCACCGCATGCGTCGCCGGAAACGCCACGATCGTAACGGCGGTGTCGCATCAGCTGGTCGGCATCCCCGGGTTGACCACCGTCTGGGGCGCCCACTGCGGCAATCAGCTCATCGCCCCCGCCGATCTACCCGACGGCGCCTACGAAGCCATCCGCACGGCCGCGGCTCGGGTGGGGGATCAGCTTCGTCTGCGCGGATACCGCGGGGTCTTCGGCTTGGACCTGGTACTGGATGGGAATCGGCCGTTGGCCATCGAGATCAATCCCCGATTCCAGACGGTCGTGTCGTTGGTGCAGGCAGCCGAGCAGCGCGCAGACCTGCTGCCGTGCCTTGGTCTGCATGTGCTCGCCTGTCTGCTGCCGGAGCTGCCGGTGCAGACCGTCGTCGCGCCGGTGCCGATGCTCGGCCAGCTGGTTGTGCACGCCGAGCGCGACGGGCGGCTGGGCGCACTGCCGGAATCTGGAACTTATCGGCTGGCAGGCGGTGCCCTTGTGTCAGCGGAAAACCGTTGCCTGGCAGACCTTCCGGCCGGTCACGCATTGCTGTGGGCGCAAGCCCAACCCGGGGTGGAGGTAGCCGAGGGAGACGAGCTCGTCTTGCTCCAGCTCGCCGAAGCTGTCGCCGGCCTGCAGGCGCATCCGCACCTCACCGCGGCCGGGTCCCACTGGGTGAGGGCCGTGTCAGCCTGCGTCGAAGCAGCGTCATGCTGACCCGGCCACCGCTGACCCTGCCGGTCGACCAGATGCGTGCGGCGGGCCGACGTGCGATCGAGTTGATCATCGAGCGCATGAGCGAAGGTGAGTTCGGTCCGGTGCTCGTCCGCCGGTCTCGCGATGACCTCGAACAGAATTGGGATGAGCCGATCCCCGAACACGGCCAAGACCTGGTGGGGTTGTTGGAGCGGCTGGCCGGCGACGCTTTGCCGTCCGGTATGCATTCCGACCATCCGCGGTGCTTCGGCTTCGTGCCGACCTCCGGCAACTATCCGGCGGTACTCGCGGACGCGTTGGTGGCGGCTTTTTTGTCGGTCCCGGGGGCGTGGCTGGTCGGCTCCGGGCCCACCCAACTGGAGTTGGTCACGCTGCGTTGGCTGCGCGAACTCCTCGGTCTCGAACCGTGTTTCGGCGGACTGTTCGTCTCCGGTGGCTCGATCGCCAACCTCACGGCATTGACCGCGGCGCGTGACAGCTTGCTCGGCGGCGATCTCAGTACAGCGCGCGCCTACTGCTCGACCCAAGCCCATCCCTCGATCGCCCGGGCACTGCACATCGTCGGCCTGAAACGTGACCAACTCGTGGTCCTGCCGCCTGATGACCGGCTCCGACTGGACCCGGTGCGAGTGGCCGAGCGTATCTGTTCCGACCGCGCCGCTGGATGGCATCCATTCCTGGTCGTCGCGACGATCGGCACCACCAGTACCGGCGCCGTGGATCCGATCGAGGAACTCGCCGACGTATGCCGTCGAGAAGGGATGTGGCTGCACGCCGACGGCGCGTTGGGTGCGGCCGCCGCCGCCACCGCCCGCGGTCGCCGCACCCTGGCGGGTCTCAATCGTGTCGATTCGCTTACCTTGGACCCCCATAAGTGGCTCTTCCAGCCCTATGAACTCGGGTGTGTCCTACTTCGGCAGCCCGAGCAGTTGAAGGAAACCTTCGCGATGGCCCGGCACTTCCTCGACAGTGGCTACCTCGCGGTTTCCGAATCCGATGGCAGAGAACCGAATCTGTCCGACTACGGCCCGCAGCAGACCCGCGGTCTGCGTGCGCTCAAACTGTGGTTGTCGCTGAAAACCTTTGGCGCGAACGCCTTCCGCGACGCCGTCGACCAAGGAATTACTCTGGCCGAGCACGCGGCCGCACGCATCGGCAACCACCCCGAACTCGAACCGGCCAGCGAGCCGGGGCTGGGGATCGTCACTTTCCGATATCGCCCGCCCGGTGTGGCGCCGGGCGCAGAACTCGACTCCTTCCAAGCCGAGCTGGCGCGCACCGTGCTGGACGGCGGATTCGCCATGATCACCACCACGGCGGTGCGCGGCGAGACCGTCCTGCGCATGTGCACCATCAATCCGCGAACGAGCGTCCGGCACATCGACAACACCCTCGATCACATCGTTGAGTGCGGCCGAGTTCTCGCCGCTCGTACTGACCGTTCGGCAGCAAACGACGTGCCGCATTGACATCGCGAGCCGGGAGCATACGCGTCGGCATTACGGTGCGTTCGACTTGCGGCGTAGGCAGTTCGGTCGGCTCGCCAGTACTCGCGACCCGCGTGGCGGGTCTCGTCCAGCAGGTCGGCGAGTATCGGATCCGCCACCGCCCCTGGAGATGCCGCCCCGCGCTGTCGTGAACCAACTACGACGAACTGGACGTGTCGATCGGTCCAGCGCTGTTCGCCATTCGGCCGATCTGTCGGGCCAGGTCGTCGGGATGGGTGAGCAGTTGTTTCGCCGGTGTCAGCCAACACCGCGCGAGCAGGTCGTACCCGATCCGCCCGATCTCCGCATGTCGAGACCACTGCGCCCGGGCCCACGCCGGTTCATCGCGATATGCGGCGACACCGCTGAGGTGATTGCCGACCAGTTCGAACTGTAGATCGCGACGCAAACGCATGGCGGCCGGATCGGCCGGTGGCTTCGTGCGCAGCGTCTCGACCAGGTCCGCGGCCACCCGCAGCACCCTGGATTCGTTCCATCGCAGGTCGTGCCGATGTGCACGTGGCACGATCACCCACATGGCCGCGACCGCGACCAGCGCGCCGACCAGCGTCTCGATAAAGCGATCCCGGATGGGAACCAGTATCGGCCCGACCAGCGCACCGCCGATCAGCAACGCCAACGGCGTAATGAAGACGACGGCGATCCCGTAGTTGCGCACCACGAACAGATCTGTCAGGAACATCAGCGTCATGAGAACCAGCACGAGGACCACGCCCGACGGTGCTAGTGCGTGCAGCGTCGCGAACACGATCAGCCCGACGACTGTGCCGCCGACGCGATGCAATGCGCGCACGGTGCCGACAATGCGATCCGGCCCCAAGTTCAGCACCAGGACGCCGGTGATCACGGCCCAGTCCGGTCGGCCGAGATCCAACAGCACACTGAGGCCACCCGCGATCACGGCGGCGGCCAGCGTGCGCAGCGCCGTGGTCGCCGCATGCGAGCGGATGGTCAGGGAGCGCCGCAGTCGCTGACCGACGGTCGGACGGGTCATCGGTACCGGCGCGTCGAGTACGTCCGGTGCGGAGTCCGATATCCCGATGAACTGGCGATGTGCGGCCAGCAGCGTCCGGACGATCTCCGAATCCGGTTCGCGGGCAGGCAGACCCGCATCATGAACCGTGGCCCACGCCGAATGTAGCGCCGCACCCGCCGCGTGCCGCTCGGCGGCGGACGGCTGCCCGCCCTTCCGGTATTCGATATAGGTATCGACGGCACGCAAGGCCGATGTCATCGCCGCCTTTTCCGGCGCACGCGCATCGCGCAGCATCGGACTCATCGAAACCAGCACCGAACTCAGCACGCCGAGCGCGGTATATCCCACGATTACCGGCACCGAAACACCGGCGACGGCCATCCGCGTTGCCACCGCGCAGACCAGCACGAAGAAGAACATGCCCGGCGGTCCGGCCCGCGTCGCGACCATGACATAGCTCGCGACCAGCGCCACCACGGAAAGTGCCGCCACACCGACGATTCCGGCCGTCCCCGCCTGCCCCGAATCGCCGATCACCGCACCTAGCGCCGCTGTCGTGAGAAAGCCCGCACCCGCGATCAGCACTATCCGCCAACGCATTCGGTAGGCGCGCGCCTCGCCGTAGAGAACGGCGAAGGCACCCAGCGCGACGATCAATGCCTGCTGCCGTTGACCCGCCGCGAGCACGATCAGCGCGGGCAATCCGAATGCGAGCGCGGACCGCGCCGCCACCGGCCACCGCCAACCCGTTTGCGAAGACCTGAAAAGCAGCGCTCGCCGGCGCGGCGGTGTCGGCACCGGGTGGTGTGACGGATCGAAGCTCGGGTCGTCCACCAGGCCATTCAACACCAACCGACCATTGGGTTTTGTGTGTCGGGGCACGCGCTCGACCCTTTTGCTCTAGCGTTGGCAAGGTTGCTGCCGAGAGGGGTTATCGATGCGTACGGGGATGCTGGAGCTAGTGCAGTTGCGGGCGCTCGTCGAGGCCGGGGAGATCGACACGGTGCTGGTGGCAATGACCGATATGCAGGGCCGATTGCAGGGAAAGCGTTGTGCGGCAAGGTTTTTCCTGGACGAGGTGATCGGGCACGCGACCGAGGCGTGCAACTATCTGCTCGCGGTGGATGTCGATATGGCCACAGTCGACGGGTATGCGATCTCCTCCTGGGAAACCGGCTATGGCGACTTCGTACTGCGGCCGGATCTGAGCACCCTGCGGCTGGTGCCGTGGCAGCCGGGAACCGCGCTGGTGCTGTGCGATGTGGAGCATGTGGAACCCGCACGTCAGGCGGTCACGGTTTCGCCGCGGCAGATATTGCGGGCGCAATTGGCGCGGCTGGCCGAGCGTGGGCTGCGGGCTTATGTCGGGACCGAACTCGAGTTCCTGGTCTTCGACGACAGCTACGAGGACGCGTGGAACTGCGGCTATCGCGATCTGCGGCCCGCGAACCAGTACAACGTCGACTACTCGATGCTCGGGACCGCACGCATCGAGCCGCTATTGCGTCGCATTCGCAATGAAATGGCCGGTGCGGGACTGTATGTCGAATCGGCCAAGGGTGAATGCAATCCGGGCCAGCACGAAATCGCCTTCCGCTATGACGAGGCGCTGGTGACCTGCGACAACCACAGCATCTACAAGAATGGCGCCAAGGAGATCGCCGCCCAGGAGCGGCGCAGTCTCAGCTTCATGGCGAAATACAATGAGCGCGAAGGCAATTCGTGCCACATCCATATAAGCCTGCGCGCCGATTCGGGGGCCGCGGTATTCGCCGGTGACGGCCCGCACGGCACCTCCGCACTAATGCGGCATTTCCTCGCCGGACAACTGGACTGCCTGCGTGAGTTCACCTATCTGCTCGCTCCGAATATCAACTCCTACAAGCGATTCATGTCAGGAAGTTTCGCCCCGACCGCACTGGCCTGGGGACGCGACAACCGGACCTGTGCGCTGCGCGTGGTGGGCCAGGATCTGTCCCTGCGGATGGAGAACCGGATCCCGGGCGGCGACGTGAATCCGTATCTGGCCGTCGCCGCGACAATTGCCGCCGGATTGCACGGTATCGAGCACGCGCTCCCGCTCGAGCCGGAGTTCCATGGCAATGCCTACCGGTCCCAGCGCCCGCGGGTGCCGCGTACGCTGCGGGAAGCGGCGCAATTGTTCGGCGAGAGCAAGGTGGCACGAACAGCGTTCGGCGACGACGTGGTGGACCATTACCGGAATGCGGCACAGGTCGAGCTGGACGCCTTCGACGCCGCGGTCACCGATTGGGAGCGAATCCGTGGTTTCGAGCGGCTCTGAGCAGATCCGTCCGATCATCGGCCTGCCGACCTACCTGGAACAGGCCCGGTTCGGCGCCTGGGATGTCCCGAGTGCGGTACTGCCGCACAATTACCTGCAGCTGGTCGAGCGCGCGGGCGGTATACCGGTGCTGCTGCCGCCCACCGGCGTGGCGCGCGCGGAGCTGGTGGATCGACTCGACGGGCTGGTGCTGACCGGCGGTGCCGATATCGATCCGGCCCGCTACGGTGCGCCGCCGGATGCGGCCCTCGGCCCACTCCGCGCCGACCGCGACGATTCCGAATTCGAGCTGTTCGCCCTGGCGCGCGCGGCCGGTCTGCCGACCCTCGCGATCTGTCGCGGCCTGCAACTGGTCAATGTCGCCTTCGGCGGCACGTTGATCCAGCACCTGCCGGATCTGCTCGGCCACGACGACCATTCCGGTACGCCGGGCGGTTTTCACCCGAACCGGGTCACGACCGTGCCCGACAGCCTGGTCGCCACGATCGCCGGACCGGAGGTGAAGGTGAATTGCCACCATCACCAAGCAGTCGCCGTCCTCGCCGATGGTCTGGTCGCGACCGCACATGCTTCGGACGGCACGATCGAAGCGGCGGAGGCGACCGACGGTCCGTTCCTGGTGGGTGTGCAGTGGCATCCGGAGGCGGACGCGACCGATACGCGGCTGATGCGAGCACTGGTCGAGGCGGCGGCCACCTATCGAAAGGAACGTAATTCGTGACGACAACGCAGGTGGTCAACCCGGCGACCGAGCAGGTCGTCACGACGCTCGAGCTGCTGAGTGCGGCCGAGGCCGATGCGGCCATCGAGCGGGCGCAGCGTGCCGGTGCCGATTGGCGCGCGGTCGCGCCGGGGGATCGTGCTCGGCTGCTGCGTCGATTCGCCGAGGCTGTCGATGCGAATCTCGAGCAGCTGGCCCAGCTGGAGGTCGCCAATGCCGGACACACCATCGGCAATGCACGCTGGGAGGCGGGCAATGTCCGCGATGTATTGCATTTCGCGGCGGGGATTCCGGAACGTCTGCTGGGCAACCAGATTCCGGTCGCGGGCGGGGTGGACATCACCTTCCACGAACCGCTCGGCGTGGTCGGGGTGATCGTGCCGTGGAACTTCCCGATGCCGATCGCGGCATGGGGGTTCGGGCCTGCGCTGGCCGCAGGGAATACCGTGGTGCTCAAGCCCGCGGAGCTGACGCCGCTGACCGCTATCCGGTTGGGTGAGCTCGCGCTCGAAGCGGGTGTGCCGGAAGGGGTTTTCCAGGTGCTGCCCGGAAAAGGGGCGGTGGTGGGTCAGCGGTTCGTGACCCATCCGGCCGTGCGGAAGGTGGTCTTCACCGGGTCCACCGAGGTGGGCAAGGAGATCATGGCCGGATGTGCGCGTCAGGTGAAGCGGGTGACGCTCGAACTCGGTGGTAAGAGCGCGAATATCGTTTTCGCCGATGCCGATTTGGAGCGTGCGGCCGCGACCGCGCCCTACGGTGTTTTCGACAATGCCGGACAGGATTGCTGTGCGCGATCGCGAATTCTGGTGCAGCGCAGTGTTTTCGACAGATTCTTGGCGTTGTTGGAACCGGCGGTTCGTGGCGTTCGGGTGGGTGATCCGGGCGATGAGTCCACCGAAATGGGGCCGTTGATTTCGGCCGCGCATCGGGACCGGGTTGCTTCGTTCGTCGAGCCGTCCACCAAGGTCGCATTCACCGGCACGCAGCCCGACGGTCCCGGATTCTGGTATCCGCCAACGGTTGTGCTCCCCGACGCGCCATCGGATCGGGTGCTCACCGAGGAGGTCTTCGGGCCGGTGGTCGCAGTGGTGCCGTTCGAAGACGAGGCCGATGCCCTTCGCATTGCCAATGACACCGAATACGGTCTGTCCGGCTCCATCTGGACCAATGATGTCGGCCGGGCGCTGCGGGTGTCGCGTGGTGTGGAGGCCGGGAATCTGTCGGTGAATTCGCATTCCTCGGTGCGGTATTGGACGCCGTTCGGCGGATTCAAACAGTCCGGCCTCGGGCGCGAACTCGGACCCGATGCAGCACTTGCCTTTACCGAGACCAAGAACGTCTTCATCGCCACCTAGTTAAGGAGATGTGTTGCAGCGCTTACAGGATCGAGTCGCCGTCGTCACCGGTGGTGGGAGCGGTATCGGCCTCGCCACGGTGCGCCGTTTCGCGGCCGAAGGCGCCAAGGTCGTCGTCGCCGATGTCGATGCCGCCGCGGGACAGGCCGCGGCCAGTGCAGCGGGGGGCCTGTTCGTGAAGGTGGACGTCACCGACGAGGCTCAGGTCGAGGCCATGTTCCAGACCGCCGTCGACACCTACGGCGGACTCGATATCGCCTTCAACAATGCCGGAATCTCACCGCCGGAAGACGATTCGATCCTGACCACCGGCATCGAGGCCTGGCGTCGGGTGCAGGAGGTCAATCTGACCTCGGTGTATCTGTGCAGCAAGTACGCCATCAATCACATGCTGGAGCGGGGGAAGGGCTCGGTGATCAATACCGCGTCGTTCGTCGCGGTCATGGGTGCGGCGACCTCGCAGATCTCCTACACCGCATCCAAGGGCGGTGTGCTGGCGATGAGTCGTGAACTCGGAGTGCAGTTCGCGCGCAACGGTATTCGGGTCAACGCGCTGTGTCCCGGACCGGTGAATACGCCGCTGCTGCAGGAGCTGTTCGCGAAGGACCCCGAACGCGCCGCGCGCCGCCTGGTGCACATCCCCGTCGGGCGCTTCGCCGAGCCGGAGGAAATCGCCGCGGCCGTCGCATTTCTGGCCAGCGACGACTCCTCGTTCATCACCGCATCGCAGTTCCTGGTGGACGGTGGCATCTCCGGCGCGTACGTCACACCGTTGTAAAGGTACGGTTGATCCGGGCGGACCGCTGAGCAGCGAGCCAGGGTCCGCCATACGTCGCCGATCAGAGGGAGGCTCGTGAGATGAGTACGGAAGATGGGCGATCGCCCGGGTTGTTCAGCCACGACGCCCTGTCGCCGGAGCCGTCCGTCCAAACCGACACCGGCGGTGCCGATTTTCGCCCGGTGTTCAGCCGCAGCGACGGCAGCGGACCGGGATCGTATCCGCAGCCGGATCAAGGGAATTGAGTACGCGTAGCGCCGGATCATAACGGCGCTACGCTCACAGCGATAGCAAGGGCATGGGTAACGCCACAGCGTTACCCTGCACATATGGTCGACGAAGGGCAGTTCCCGAGCGCGCATTTATCGGGCACCGCCCGGGTGGAGGCATTCAGCGATGGCGTGATGGCCATCGCGATCACCCTGCTGATCCTCGAGATTCGGGTGCCCGAGCACGAACCGGGCCACCTGCTCGAAGCGCTCGGCCACATCTGGCCGTCGTATGTGGCATATCTGGCTTCATTCCTCACCATCGGCATCATCTGGATGAACCACCACAGCTTCTTCGGTCGCCTCCACCATCTCGATCACGTGATCCGTTGGTGGAACCTGATGCTGCTGCTCGGCGTCTCCGTGTTGCCTTTCCCCACTGGCCTTCTCGCCGAATACGTGGTTCACGGCGAACATCGCGACGCCGCCGCGGCCGCCGCCGTCTACGGGATCGCGGGCGTCATGATGACCATCCCCTGGGCCCCCTTGTGGTGGCGCCTGGTGCACCATCCCGAACTCTTCGAACCCGGCTACGACGCAGCCTTCGCCCGCCGCGAAACCACCCGCGCCTACCCTGGCATCCTCATCTACGCCCTCTGCATAGCCGTAGGCCTCTTCTGGCCCGTCGTCGCCCTCATCCTCTACCTGCTCATCGCCATCTTCTACGCCATTACCAGCCAGGGGTGGGCGAAGCAGTCCGCGCAGGACACCGAATAGGTCGACGTGTGCGTCTCACGGTCGAGCCGGCATATTCGACTGCCGCCATCGCGGCCCAGGCTCGGCTGTGTGGAACTCCCGTTGCGCACGCCGAGCCGTTTCTCGTTGAATGGGATGGCATGCCCCTGGCAATGCCTGTCGTGGCCGGTGCCGCTGCGGTAGGTGGTCGGCAGGTGCGCCGATGCCTGCGGTGGCACGCGGAAATTCGGCGGCGCGTCCGACGTCGAAGAGCCCAGGACGGTCTTCAGGGAAGGTGCATCAGCTGCCCAGCGAGCGTGAACAGGCGGCGGGCGAGCCGCATGACAGGGAGCCCCAACGGAATGAGGAGCACTGTCACGCACAGCACCGCGCCGACGAGCCAGACCACGGCCGCGAGGATCCCGACTACCGTGCCGAGCACGGCTGTCACGATCCCCAACACCACGCCGAGCAGGCCCTTTAGCAGTTGCATCATGACCTCCTGCTCCCATTCTGCGCTCTTTCGAGCGCGGTGCCGAGTTCGAGGCCGCCGGATTATGTTCGGGCCGTGATGGGCCGTTTCGTCCGGTATCGGCCGCCGTCGATCGACGCGGCGCGACGGACGAATCAGGCGTGCCCGTCTCGGCCGAATTACACGACAGGGCTTGCAGCTACAACCCGGGCGCCGAATGGGATGGCAGAATCCGACGGTGCCGAGCTTGGCCCGGATAGGGTACGCATCGGCTCGTGCGTGCGGCGCGTGCTTAGACTGACGGGGAGAAGGAAGGACCGCTGATGAAGCGAAATCTGAACTGCCCCTGCGGCGAACAGATCGTCGGGACGGATGAGGACGACCTGGTCGAGAAGACCAAAGCGCATCTGGCCGCGAACCACCCGGGGCACGACTATTCCCGGGACGAAATTCTGTTCATCGCTTACTGATTCACCACACCCCGGCCTTTCGTCACGCGAACACGTTCGTGACGAAAGGCCGGGTGAGGTGGATTATTTGGGGGAGCCCAGGCGTGCGCCGCCGTCCACCCGAACCACCACGCCGGTGGTGAAGGTGTTGTCGGTGAGGAATTCGATGGCCTTGGCGATATCGTCCGCGCTGCCGATCCGGCCGACCGGAGTCTGCGCCGCGATTCCGGCGAACACCTCGGCGCGGGCATCCTCGGGGAGAAAACTCCACCATTCGGTGTCGATCACACCCGGGGATACGGCGTTCACGCGGACGGGTGCCAGTTCGACCGCGAGCACGGGGACGATGGCCTCGACACCGGCATTGACGGCGGCCAGTGCGGCGGTTGTCGGCATGGCGCCGCCCGCGGATGCGGCGGAGACCAGTGTGATGGATCCGTCCTGCGCGAGGTGCGGCAGCGCCGCCTGAATGGTGGCGACGTGCGGCACAAGTTTGCCGGAGACGTGGGCCTGCAAATGGTCCAGGCCGAGTTCGCGGAACGGGGTGGTGCCGGACGGTCCGGTCACGGTAACTACCACATGGTCGACCGGTCCGACCTCCGAAAACAGCTGTGCCAATTCATTTTCGGCACGCGCATCCACGACCTTGCCGGTGACCTGCGGGCCGAGGTCGGCAAGTGCGGCGGCGAGTCGTTCTTCGTTGCGTCCGGCGATGACGACCTGCGCGCCGTGCGCGGCGAGTCGGCGAGCGGTCGCCAGGCCGATTCCAGAGGTTCCGCCAACGATGACGACTTTGTTGTTCACAAGATCCTCCTGAAGTTCGAATCACGATGATTTTCGAACCACCGTGCCTCGTTAATATATTCGAGGCACAGTGTCTTGTAAAGTGATGTGCATGACGGGAACCCGCGGTCGACCCCGCAGCGAGGACGCCAGGCGCGCGATCCTGCACACGGCGCTGCAGCTCTGCGAGCGGGACGGCTACCAAGACCTGACCATCAAGGCCATCGCGGACGGGGCCGGCGTCGGGCGGCAGACGGTGTACCGCTGGTGGCCGGATAAGGCCTCGATTCTGATCGAGGCGCTGATCGGATTGGCCGAAGAGCATGCGGCGCTGCGGGTTTCGGACGAATCGGTGGATGTGCTCGTCGCGGTCGAGCGCCTGCTCACGGCCACGTTCGAACTCGCCCAGAAAGTGACGGGTCAGGCGCTGGTCGGTCTGATGGCCGACGCACAGCGCGATCCAGCCCTGTCCAAACGATTGCAGGACACCGTGATCGGCCCGCGACGAGCGACACTGCGCGCACTGCTCCAGCGCGGTGTCGACGCCGGAACGCTGACTGCGTCGGTCCCGCTGGATCTCGTCGTCGATTTCGTCTTCGGTGCTATGTGGTACCGACTGCTCAGTCACCATGCGCCGGTGAACGCCGCGCTCGCGGAGGATGTCACGCGCAGTGTCGCGACGATGCTCGCGCCGTGAGATCCTTTGTAATCCTGAAGATCTTGGGTTGTCCATGAGTCTGCGCATGCCGGACCATGTATTGGAGACCGGTGATGTCGCGGCCCGCGAAGAAGCGGACTATCCGGACTGGACCCTGGTCTCCGCCCATGTGGGGACGTTCCCCGCTGCGCCCGCCCTGCCCAAGCCGGCGCCGGACAAACCATCGGGTGAGGCGCCCGGGAACCAGGCGGCCACGTGAATGCCACCATCCATCTCCAGGGCAGTGTCGGGTACGGCATCGATGACCCGATGAGCCCAGGTGACGGCGTCGATGCGAAGCTCATCACGTTGGTTTTGCCCGCCGCCCTGTTCGACCACATCAAGCAGGCGCTGGCCATGTTCGGCGTGCGGCGGATGGTGGTGTGCCAGGTCTACCGGGTGGACGACCGGGCCAGTCGAGTCGAACGCTATCGGGGCCAAGAATTCGTCACCGATGTCGAGGCGGGGCTGCGCATCGAATTGCTTGCCAAGAATGACGATGTCGCCGATCTGGTCCGGTTGATCGATCGGATCGGTGAGAATGCCAGGCCGTCCGGAATTCAGATCTGGATGATCGACGCGCGCTCGTTGTGAATCGGCCTCGCTCGCGAGGATGAGGGGCGTGTCATCCGGGTGCGGGAGGCGAGTTGGTCCGCTCGCGGAAGACGCTGGGTTCGCTATGCCCCAGAAGGGCTGGCAACGAACAGCATTCGTTGCCCAAAAACGCAAGTGTGACCATGCTCACATTTGCCATCGATTCCGCAGGTGGCGGCGGGCCCGTCGCCACCTCGGCGGGCCCGCCGCTTGTTTGCCCAGTTTGGAACGTGGGTACCGGTTAATTCCGTGCCTGAACTCGGAAAAATCGGATCGGGCCGGTCGAACGAATCGAGGCCCGTGACCGGGGCTGGTGAGGAGGCGCAGGTGACGGATCGCGAATCGGAGAAGAAAACGCTACGCCGATCGGTCGCCGCGTCCGCGATGGGCAATGCCACCGAATGGTTCGACTACGGCGTCTACGCCGCGACCGCCACCTACCTCACTGACGCATTCTTCCCGGGTGAACTCGGCACCCTCGGCACCATGCTCGGCTTCGCCATCTCCTTCCTGCTGCGCCCGCTGGGCGGCATGGTCTGGGGACCGCTCGGCGACCGACTCGGCCGAAAAGTCGTGCTGGCCACCACAATTCTGTTGATGGCGGGTGCGACTGGATGCATCGGTCTGCTCCCGACCCATGCTCAGATCGGTTGGTTCGCGCCGGTTCTGCTCATCGCCCTGCGGGTGGTGCAAGGCTTCTCGACCGGCGGCGAATATGGCGGTGCCGCAACATATCTGGCGGAATGCGCCAATGACCGCAGGCGCGGATTCCTCGGCAGCTTCCTGGAATTCGGCACCCTCGGCGGATTCGTCGGCGGCTCGTCGGTCGTGCTGCTGTGTCAGCTCATCTTCGGTTCGGATGCGATGCACGACTGGGGTTGGCGTCTGCCGTTCCTGTTCGCGGTGCCGCTCGGCCTGATCGGCTGGTATCTGCGCTCACATCTGGACGAGTCGCCGGTCTTCGCCGAGGTGGCCGATAAACCGCACCCGCCGGGCGGCGTATGGGAGGTGCTGACTACCTATCGCCGCGAAACCCTGACGCTGATCGGCCTGGTGGTCGCCCTGAACGTGGTGAACTACACCCTGCTCACCTATCAACCGACCTACTTGCAGAACACCATCGGCGTCGGCGAATCGACCACCACTGCCATGATGCTGATCGGGCAGTTGGTGATGATGATCGTGCTGCCGTTCTTCGGCAGGCTGTCCGACCGGGTCGGCCGCCGTCCGCTGTGGCTGGTCTCGCTGGTCGGACTCGCGGTACTCGCGCTGCCCATGTACTGGCTGATGGGGCAGGGAACCGGTTGGGCCATCACCGGATTCATCGTGCTCGGCCTGCTGTACGTGCCGCAGCTGGCGACCATCAGCTCCACCTTCCCAGCGATCTTCCCGACACATGTGCGCTATGCGGGTTTCGCCCTCGGCTACAACATCTCCACCGCCGCATTCGGCGGCACCGCTCCACTGGTCAACGAGGCCGCGATCGAATCGACCGGCTGGTCGCTGTTCCCGGCCGCGTATATGGTCGGCGCCAGCCTGATCGGACTCGTCGCCTGGTCGTTCCTGCGCGAGACCGCGGGAACCTCGTTGCGCGGCACCGTTGTTCCCGACGCTCAGGTGCTGAAGCCGCCGATCGCGGCGCAGCCGGTCTGAACTCGGGAATCTGCTGGGCACGCACCGACGCGAGTAGTGTCGGCATTGCTGACGGATTGCCGAGTTCGCGCTCTGCGGGTCGGTGACCGTGGGCGAACACCTATCGGATTGGAGACGCTCGTGCAGATTCAGGTCAACACCGGCAGCAATATCCACGGCGGCGCGTCGCTGGCCGAGCGCGTGGAATCGACGCTCTCCTCGACACTCGATCGCTTCGGTGAGCAACTCACCCGACTGGAAGTCCACCTGACCGATCTGAACGCCGATAAGGGCGGCCCGGATGATAAGCAGTGCGTATTAGAGGCCCGGATATCCGGTCAGCCTCCGGTCGCGGTAACCCATCGCGCGGCTTCGGTCGAAGAGGCTTATACCGGCGCCGCCGACGCTATGGCGAACCTCCTCGACAGTCGTTTCGGCCGCCTGCATCACACGAAGGGTGGCGAATCCATCAGGCACTTGGGCGTCGAATAATAGTCGACCTCGGCCATATTTCCACCAGTGGGAAGGTTGTGCGATATAGGCGCAGCAGGTTACCCCCCCGACTGCGGTCGTAACCATTCTCATAGGTAACTCCGCCGCGTCCCGAACTTGTTGATGCCGAACAGATTAAAAAGCCCACACCGGCACAGAACTCGTGTGTAATACCGATCGGTAACTGGTGTACGGGGGGCTGATCAGGGTTCGGTGATGTCTGTGAGCGCCGTCGATATCGCGCATCGATCGGAGGATCCGATCAACCGTCGGCGTACGGGAGCTTTCTGGTTCGGTCTGGTGTTGACGGTGCTCGGCACCGCCCTGCACCTTCCGATGTATCTCATGGCCCGCGATATGGGCTATCGGTTGGTGGGCATGCCCATGGACGGCGCCATGATCACCGGGATGATCCTGATCGTGATCGGTTTGGGCGTCACAACTTACGGTCTGTTTCCGCGGCGCGCGGTGCACGATACGGTGGCCGGGCTGCGGGTGCGGGCACTCGACGACGCGCCGATCAACCGGGTGCATGTGGTGCTACTGCTGATCATGGCCGCCGCGATCACCATCGACGTGATGAAGCCGACAACCCTGGCCTTCGTCGTTCCGGGTGTCGGCGCGGAGTACCACCTGCGCACACCGGCGAGTCCGCACCTGGACGCGCTACCGGTGGCACTGCTGCCACTATCCGGTCTCACCGGCACGGTGCTCGGGTCGTTCCTGTGGGGCTGGCTCGGCGACCGCATCGGGCGCAAGGCGGCGATCCTGCTGGCCGGAATCTTCTTCGTAGGAACCGCGATCTGCGGTGCCATGCCCAGCTTCGAGCTGAATGTCGCGATGTGCTTCATCATGGGCCTGAGCGCGGGCGGCATGCTGCCGATCGCCTTCACGCTGCTCTCGGAGACCATCCCGGCGCGCCACCGCGGTTGGCTGCTGGTGCTGATCGGCGGCGATATCGCCGGCGCCTACGTCATCACCAGCTGGCTGTCATCGACGATCGGCGAGACCTACGGCTGGCGCAGCCTGTGGCTGATCGGCTTGCCCACCGGACTGCTGCTGGTGCTGCTGGTCCGCTGGATTCCGGAGTCGCCGCGGTTCCTGATGGCCATCGGCAGGCACCGCGAGGCCGAAGAGGTGCTGCGCACCTACAATGCCGAGGTCATCGCGGTCGAGCAGCCGGAATTCGCCGCCGAGGATGATCTGCAGGGCGGGTTCGGTCAGTTGCTGCGCCGCCCCTTCGCCGGAATGACCATCGTGCTAGCTCTTTTGGGACTCGGGGTCGGACTGGTCACCTACGGCTTCCAGCTCTGGCTGCCGACGAATCTGCGCAGCCTGGGCTTCACCGGCGTCACCGCCGACAAGATCCTGCGTGACTCCGCGCTGATCGGCTTCCCGCTCAACTTCCTGGTCGCCTACTGCTACCACCGCTCCACCAAATGGACACTGATTACGCTCAGCGCGCTGCTCGCCGTCGCGCTCGGCGGGTTCGTAATCCTCGGCGATCACGTCGCCGACAACACCACTCTGCTGTATGCCCTTCTCGTGGTGCCGATCTGGGGTTCCAGTTCGGTAGTCGCGGTCATCGTGGCCTACGGCGCGGAGGTTTACCCGACTCGGATCCGGTCCCGCGGCAGCGGTGTCGCGGCGGCGATGACCAAGGCGGGCGGTGTGCTGGTCGTCGCGCTGGTGGTGCTCGCAGTCGCCACGCCGTCGATCGCGGTGACCGCGCTCATCAGCGCGGCGCCGATCGCGATCGCGGCGGTGGTGGCCGTCGGGTTCATCGTCGAGACCCGGCGCAAGCCACTGGAACAGATCACCGCCGACGAGTTGGGCGTCGCGGCGGCATAGCAAGCACAAGCACTGCTAGGTGAGGTAATGATCGACACTGCAACAGCGTTGGAACCCGCACTAACCGGCTCGATGCGCGATCGCCTGATAGCGGCCACAGTCCAACTCATCTCGACCGAAGGACTCGCCTCGTTGACCGTGCGTCGCGTGGCGCGGATATGCGGGGTCTCGACCATGGCGATCTATTCCAACTTCAGCGGTATGCCCGGCTTGATCCAGGCGGTCGGCTCGGAAGGTTTCGCGCAATTGGTCGCGCGGCTGGACGAATGCGAGATCACCGACGATCCGATCGCCGAAATCCTGGTGCTCGGCTTCATCTTTCGCGATGAGGCGCTGCGCAAACCCGAGCTGTTCCGGCTGATGTTCGCCACCGAGTCACCGAAGGCGGAGGTCAAGGTGCACCGCGGCAATGTGCTGGCCGATAGCAGCGATTCCGACTTCGAGAACTTCTCGGAGAGCTTCGATTTCGTGGTGCGCGCGACCCGGCGGGCACTGGAGGCGAATCTGTTGCACAGCACGAACGAGCGCTCGGCCGCGGCACAGTTCTGGACCGGGCTGTACGGGTTCATCCAGTTGGATATGGCTGGCCTGTATGGCGACCAGGGTGTGTCGGAGGTGCTGTTGCCCTCGATCGTCAACATTCTGATCGGTATGGGCGCCGAACGCGCGACAATCGAGCGGTCGGTGGCGCGTGCCCTCGAACAGGTCACCGCGCTGACCGGTCCGCACACCTGATCAGCCACGCAGTTTGACCGCGAGGCGCTGGGCGCGGGCCATTGCGCGCTCGGCGAAACCGTTGCGCTTGGGCAGCAATTCGAGTTGCAGCAGTAGCTCGTTCAGATCCCAGGTGGCCTTGCTGCGCCAGATGAGTCCGGAGCGGAACTGCCAGATGTCGACCACGAACAGGTCGAATTTCTTATTGGTGCCAGCGAATCCGGGCGGGTCGATCATGCCGAGGTGGGTGCCCGTCATTCGCCAAGGCACGATTGCCGCCAGCGCGTCCGAGGTGACGACCGGCTCGAAGACGGTGGTGTAGTTGACATCCGGAAATGCGCGTTTGGTGTCGTGCACGAACTTCGCGACCCCGGCACGGCCGATGATCAGCTCGCCCTCGGACGGGTCGAGCCAGCGGGTGTCCTCGGTGACGCAGGCTGCTACCGCGTCGCCGTCGCCGGTGTTCCAACCGGCGATATAGCGCTCGACGAACTCGCGCAGCCAGTCGGTGTCCTCGATGGGCTCGGCGGCCGGGTCGAGGGCGAATTCGCCAGAGTTCATGGCCGCCACCGTACTTGGATAACAATGTCATGGGTTCGAATAACAATGTAATTCGAGCCCATGACATTGTTATTATTCGAGTCGGCTGGCAGGTGCTCCGACGTATAACAGTGTCCGCCTCGGCAATAACAATGTCATGGCCTGTCCGATAACACCGTAATTTCACTATGTGGACCACAATCGGCCGTGGTTGCAACAGGTTTCAGTCATTTTGCGCTGCCGATCGAATATCGAAAGTATGCTGCCTACCGTTCAATGCTCAGGGTAGAAATCGAGGACTGCGCAATGTCCGATGCAGCAATCGTCGGTATCGGCTGTCGATTTCCGGGTGGGATCGATGGTCCGGGTGCCTTTTGGGATTTCGTGATCAGCAAGGGCGACGGCATCGTCGAGGTGCCGCCGGATCGCTGGAGCCTGGACAAGTTCTACGATCCGGATCCGGATGCGCCCGGCCGGATGTACACCCGCGGCGGCGGATTCCTGACCCAATCGCTGTGGGAGTTCGACGCCGACTTCTTCGGCATCTCCCAGCGCGAGGCCTCGATCATGGATCCACAGCAGCGGCTGCTGCTCGAGGTCGCATGGGAGGCGCTCGACGATAGCGGGATGGCCGGGCGGATCGCCGGCCGCGATGTCGGCGTCTTCGTCGGCGGCTTCATGAACGACAATGCGGTGGGCCGCAACGTGGTCCGCTCCGCGATCAACAGTCATACCCCGACAAGCTCCTCGCACACCCTGCTCTCGGCGCGCATCGCATTCCTGCTCGACCTGCACGGTCCGACCATGACCATCGACACCGCCTGCTCGTCGTCGCTGGTGGCACTGCACCAGGCCGTCCAATCGCTGGCGCTCGGCGAATGTAGCGCCGCCATTGTCGGCGGCGCCAATGCCATGCTGCAGCCGGAAACCTTCATCTCCATGTGCAAGGGCCGATTCCTGTCTGTGGACGGTCGCTGCAAATCGTTCGACGCTGCCGCCGACGGCTACGGCCGCGGCGAGGGTGCGGGTGTGGTGATCCTCAAGCCGCTCGAGGCCGCGGTGCGCGACGGTGACCGTATCTATGCTGTTGTCCGCGGCAGCGGCGTGAACCAGGACGGCCGCACCTTGGCCATCCCGGTCCCCAATCCCGAAGCGCAGGAAGCACTTGCCCGGCGCGTGCACACCAGCGCAGGCATCGCGCCACATGAGATCGGCTACGTCGAGGCGCACGGCACCGGGACACCGGTCGGCGATCCGGCGGAGATGACGGCCCTCGGCAAGGTGTATGGCGCGATCGATGGCCGGACCGAGCCGCTGCCGGTCGGATCGGTCAAGAACAATATCGGTCATACCGAGGCGGCGGCGGGCGTGGCCGGAGTCATCAAGGCCGCGTTGACCGTTCACCACCGGACGATCGCGCCGCAGGCCCGGCTGGACCAGCTCAATCCCGAGATCCCGTTCGACGAACTGCGGCTGCGGGTGCCCATGACGGCCGAACCGCTGCTCCGGCCGCTGGTGGCGGTCAATAGCTTCGGCTACGGCGGCACCAACGCGCACGCACTCATCGGGCCCGCGCCCGTCGAAACCCGTTCCGATGCAACCACAATGCGGCAGAACAGCGTGCCGATCCTACCGCTGTCGGCGCGCAGCGAACCGGCGCTGCGCACGCTCGCAGCGGGGCTGTTGGCCGCGGCTGACACCGAACCGCTCGACGTCCTGACCGAGGCAGCCTGGGTGCGCCGCGCGCATCACCCGTTGCGAACCGCCTTCCGCTACCGCGAAATCGGCGAATTGCGTTCCCAGCTGGCCGAATTCGCCGCTGGCGGTGGTCAACCGCCCGCTCGTGCCATCGCGGAAGGACACACCGACCCGGTATTCGTCTACAGCGGTATGGGACCGCAGTGGTGGGCCATGGGCCGCGACCTGCTCGCGGGGCAAGGCCCGGCAGCCGAATTAGCGCGCGAAATCGATGGGAAATTCACCGAACTCGCGGGCTGGTCGATCCTCGAGGAGATGGGCCGCGACGAGGCGGAGTCCCGGATCTCACGCACCGAGATCGCGCAACCGGCCAACTTCCTGCTTCAGGCCGCGCTGACGGCCGAACTCGCCGAGTTCGGCATTCGACCCGCCGTCACGGTGGGACACAGCGTCGGCGAGGTGACGGCCGCCTACGTGTCCGGTGCGCTATCGCTGGCCGAGGCGGTCACGGTCAGCTACCACCGGTCCCGACTGCAGGCCACAACGGCGGGGACCGGCGGCATGCTGGCGGTCGGGCTGGCCGAGGCCGAAGCGCGCGAACTGCTGACGGACGTCGACGGCGTGTGTATCGCCGCGGTGAACAGCCCGTCGGCGGTGACCCTGGCCGGGGACCGCCAGGTATTGGCCGCCCTCGGCGAACGTCTCACTGCCGACGGTGTTTTCGCCAAGGCGCTGCGGGTCGAAGTCCCGTACCACAGCCATCTGATGGACCCGATCCTCGATGATCTGCGAACCGCACTGGCGGCGCTCGCACCGGGTGATACCACCATCCCGGTCTACTCGACGGTCACCGGTACGCAAGCGACACAACAGGATTGGGGTCCGGATTACTGGGCTCACAATGTCCGCGACCAGGTCCGGTTCGCGGACGCGATCGGCGAACTGCTCAATGCCGGACACCGAGTCTTCCTGGAAGTCGGCCCGCACCCGGTATTGAGCGGAAGCATTCGGGAAATCCTTGTACAGCAGGGCGTTACCGGTGCCGCTATCAGCACGCTCACCCGTGGCGGCGACGACCGCGAGAACACACTGGCCGCGATCGGCGAGTTATACCGAGCGGGCGCGCTGGACGGTGACCGCCTGCCCGGCGCGATCGATCCGGGCGCCGGGCATGTCGACCTACCGCGCTATCCGTGGCAGCGCCGGTACGTATGGACCCAGGAGCCGGAAACGGAGCTGGATCGGATCGGCACACCGAACGGATTCGCGATGCTCGGCGATCGCACCGCGTCGGTGGCCACGGAATGGGAAGTGCAACTGTCGGTTTCGAACCTGCCGTGGTTGCGTGATCATGTCGTGGCCGGTGCCGTGGTGCTGCCGGGTGCGGCCTACCTGGACACCGCCATGAGCGCCATCGCGTTACGCACCGGCCGGGAGTCGTTCGGGCTGGAATCCGTCGAATTCATCAGCCCACTGGTCATCGACGAGCACGATGTGCCGGTCGTCCGGATCGGCGTGGAAGAGAGCACCCGCCGGTTCACCATCCAGTCCCGACCCGCTAGCGGTGGGGGATGGACACCCAACGCGCATGGACGTCTCATCGAGGCGGATGCCGACGCCACCACCGTCGCTACCGCGCCGCAGGCGGACGCTGTCGAAGTCGCCGTCGACGAGCTGTACGAGAGCATGGCCGAGCACGGACTTCGCTACGGCCCTGCTTTCCGGTTGTTGAGCGAGGTCTGGGTTGGCACGGATAGCGTTGTCGCACATCTCGATTCGTCGGTAACCACGGGGCACCGGCACCTTGCCCACCCGGCGATAGTCGATTCGGCACTCCAGTGCTTCGCCGCCTTGTACGCGAGAACAGCTGCCACACAGGCAGATTCCGGCGCCGGCGCCGATGTGGTTGTGCCGTCCGCGATCAACGGGATCCGGTGGACCGGGCCGATGCCGGCCGATCCGGTCGTGGTCCTCACCCGCGTATCCGATGATCCACTGCGCGCCGATATCCGCATCGCGTCCGCGAGCGGCGATGTCGCACTGACCATGTCGGGGGTGCAATTCCGCGCGCTCACCCCGCGGTCGTCGCTCTACGAGCAACTCGACCGGCTGTTCTACGAGCCGGTGTGGGAGATCGTGACGGACACCGCGGAACCGGCACCGCAAGACCTGCCCGGTGACGAAGAGTTCCTGCTCGTCGTCAACCTCGGTGCGGAAATCTCCCAGCGGGCCAAGGAAATCGCCAATATGCGCATCCGGGCCGAAGTGGTGACGGTCGGCGAGCATGCCTCGGCGGCCGACACCGAACAGCTGCTCGAGCTGCTGCGGACCGCACACGCCCGGCCCGAGGTCGAGTGCCTGCGACTGGTTGTCGTCGCCGGGGCAGAACTCGACGGCATGCGCAATGTGTACGGGCTCGCACAGGTCGCGCAGGCGCTCAAGGCCCTGCTGTCGGACGAACTGCCTGTCGTGATCCACGCGGTCGTGGTCACCGAACACGCGCTGTGCCTGCCGATCGACCGGTTCGCCCGGCTCGAGCATTCGGCCCTGACCGGCGCGCGCCGCGAACTGCTCAACGAACTTCCGGCCGGACAGTGGCGGCTGGTCGATACCGAACCCGCCTCCGCGGCGGCCGACATCCTCGAGCAGATCTACACCGACACCACCACCGACGAGGTGGCGCTGCGCGCGGGCGCGCGCTGGACGATCCGCTGGCGGCAGACCCTCACCGACCGGTTGGCCGGCTGGGATGTGCCGCGACCGCTCACCGATCCCGAGCAGTCCTTCCGTCTCGATATTCCACGTTCGCGCCTGCTACCGGAACTCGCCCTGCGCACCTGCGAGCGGATCGCACCGGGACCGGACGAGGTCGAAATCCGGATGCAAGCGGTCGGCCTGAACTATAAGGACACCCTCAAGGTGCTGGGTGTACTCACCGAAAAAGAGCTGGACGGAACATTTTTCGGCACCGAGATCGGCATGGACGGCTACGGCGTCGTGACCCGCGTCGGCGGCGATATCACCGATATCGCACCGGGAGATGAGATTTCGGTCGTGGCACCCGGAATCGTCCAGCGCTATGTGACGATTCGCCCCGACACCGGCGCGACAACTCGGATGGATATCTTCCCGCCCGGCACCTTCGACCCGCTGCACTGCACCTCGGTAATGCCGCTGTTCACCGCCGAAATCGGGCTCGGTGAACTGGCTCGGGTGCAGCCGGGCGAAACGGTGCTGATCCACGGCGCGGCGGGCGGTATGGGCATGGCCGCCGTTCAGGTCGCGCTGCGGATGGGAGCGCGGGTGATCGCCACCGCCGGCACCGAGGAGCGGCGCGCCCAGGTGCGGGCGCTCGGCGCACATGAGGTGCTGGGTTCGCGGTCGATCGGTTTCGTCGACGAGGTGCTGCGCCTGACCGACGGTGCGGGCGTCGACGTCGTCTACAGTTCCGCGCCCGGCGAGATCCTGCAGCAGAACTTCCGGGTGGCGGGCGAGTTCGGCCGCATCGTGGATATCGGCAAGGCCGATATCTACGGCTCGGGCACTATCGACCTGCGCCCCTTCGACCGGAATCTGGCCTTCTTCGCCGTCGATATCGACCGCATCCTGGCCCGGCGACCCGAGCAGGTCCGCCGGGCGGCCCGGCGCGTGGTGGACGCGATGTTCCACGGCGAGTACACCGCATTGCCGAACACACCGTTCGCGCTGCACGAGCTGACCGCGGCATTCGAAACTGTGGCACGCTCCGCCCAGATCGGCCGGGTGGTGCTCGATCTGCGCGAAGCACATCCGGCGGTGCGCCACATCCCCGGCGAATTCGAATTCGACCCCGCCGCAAGCTATCTGGTGTCCGGCGGCTTCGGTGCCTTCGGCCTGGCCACCGCACGTCAGCTGGCGCGTGCCGGAGTACGGCACCTGGTGCTCGTCGGTCGCAATGGCGCGTCCACCGACGCGGCGCGAGAACAGTTGGCGCGGTTCACGAACGAAGGAATCGATGTGCGCGAGGAATGCGTCGACGTCGCCGACTACGACGCGGTCGCCGACCTCGTCGCGCGCATTCAGGCAAGCGGTGCACCGTTGCGCGGTGTGATCCATGCCGCGGGCGTGGTCAACAACACCGAGATTCCTGAGGTCACCACCGAATCCCTGCGCGAGATCTTCGATCCGAAGGTGATCGGCGCGACCAATCTCGATAGAGCCACCACCGCCGCAGGCGTCGAGCTCGACCTATTCGTGCTCTACTCCTCGGCCAGCGGCATTGCCGGGCTCTCACCCCAATTGGGTTATGCGTCAGCCAATTCCGCGCTCGATGCACTCGCCTGCGCGCGACGCGCACAGGGCAGGCCCGCGCTATCTGTGGACTGGGGATTCATGCGCGGCGACGGCGGTATGGCCGACTCCCGCGCAGTGTCCCGCTATGCCGAAATGACCGGATACGGCTCGTTGGATATGGATTTCGCGACCCTGCTGCTGCGGGAATGTCTGCGGTTCGACATCACCCAGCTCGCCCTGCTCGATATCGACTGGGCGCAGTGGGCACTCGCGCATCGTTCTTCGGCTCGCGCGCCTCGTTTCGTCGAACTGGTCACCGCCGCGGGCGGTGGCGCGGCGGGTACAAGCGCCCTGCGCGCCGAAATCCTGGCGCTGGACCCGGAATTTCGCGGCGAGGTGGTCGCCTGTCTGCTCGCCGAACAACTCGCGGTCGTACTCGGCGTCGATGCGGACACCGTGGACCTGGCCACTCCGACCATGGAGTTGGGGCTGGATTCGCTGATGGCCATGGAATTCGGTGCGCGCGTGGTGAAAAGTCTCGGCGTCAAGATGTCGGTCCTGTCCATCGGGGCCGGGCTCTCGCTGGCGGGCCTCGGCGTCAAGATCGCCGCTCAGATCGCGCACGAAGAAGCAAGTACCGAACCGACAGCAGCGTGAGGACTACTGCATGACAACTGAGAGCATCGATCCCCGTGCGCTCGCCCGTGCCCTGATGGCCAAGCACGATGCGGGCAATGGCGCGACCACTGCGACGGCGCCGGGACCCGACCGCGGTGCGGCCGATGTGCGGACCGCTCGCGGCCCGAGCCTGCAGACCTCCTTCCGTGATCATCCGGGTGTGCTCGAAGCCAATGAAAAGTTCGCCGCTTTCGACGCCTGGACCCGCGAGGCCGGTGTGCTCAATCCCTACTACCTGCCGCACGACGGCATCAGCGGGGCGGTGACCAGCTTCGCGGACCGTGACATGCTGAACTTCAGCAGTTTCGGCTATCTGGATCTGGCCGCCGAGCCGCGCGTGCATGCCGCCGCGATCGCCGCGATCGGGCGTTACGGGACATCCGCGGCCGCCGTCCGGATGGTCGCGGGGGAGTTACCGCTCTACGGGGAGTTGGAACGCGAGCTCGCGCGGATCTACGACACCGAGGCCGCCATCGTGACGGCGAGCGGCTTCCTCACCAATGCGGCGGCGGTCGCCTTCCTGCTCGGGAGGCGCGATATCGCGGTCTGCGACTCACTGATCCATAACAGCATCGTCTCCGGCACCGAATGGGCGGGCTGCAAGCGAGTCACCTTCCGGCACAACGATCCCGAATCGCTGGACGCGATTCTGGCGATGTCCCGGCGCAGCTTCGATCGGGCCCTCGTGCTGATCGAGGGCGTGTACAGCATGGACGGCGATGTGGTCCGGCTGCCCGAAATCATCGAGGTGGCGCGGAAATACGACTGCTCGATCATGATCGACGAAGCGCATTCCTTCGGTGTTCTCGGCGAGCGTGGGCTCGGCGCGCGTGAGCTGTTCGATCTGCCCGGCGATGCCGTCGATGTCTGGATGGGCACACTGTCGAAGGCGCTGGGCAGCGTCGGCGGCTACCTGGCGGCCAATCGCGAACTCGTCGAAGGGTTCAAATACTCCGCCGCCGGTCTGAGCATGTACACGGCCTCACCCGCACCGTCCGCGGCGGCGGCCGCACTGGAGGGCCTCGCCGTCCTACACGACGAGCCGCAACGCGTGGCGGCACTGCGCCGCAACGCCGAGTACTTCCACCGCCGGGCCCGCGAACTCGGCTTCGACACCGGCAACGGCCAGGCCACACCGATTACCCCGATCATCACCGGCGCGAACGAACCCGCGGTGCGCGCATCGATGGAACTGCTGGAGCGCAATGTGATGGCCAACGCCATCGGGCATCCGGTGGTCCCCGAGGGCGAGGCGCGCTTGCGGTTCTTCATCAACTGCCGTCATACCGAGGCGCAGCTCGATCATGCGTTGGACACCCTGCGGTCGGTGTTCGACGGTCTCACCACGGAAGAGAGTCACCACTCGTGAAATTGTCGGTCAGTTCTTCTCTGCTGCGAAAAGCGTTGGTGCCATTGGCATCGTTGACGCTGATGGCGGTGCTGTTCGTACCGGCCCACTCGGCCATGATCGCCCCGGTCGAGACCGATCCGAGCAGCCCGCTGGCGAGCCGGTTCCATTTCACCGAGATGCCGATCGCGCTGCCGCCGGGGCTGCCCGAGCGCAAGATCCGGCATATCGAGCCACGGTATGAGCATGTCGTCGCCTGGATGTCCTCGGTCAACTCGGCGGCGGCGATCAACGATATCGATGGCAACGGTCGCGCCGATGATCTGTGCCTGGTCGATTCCCGATCCGACACTGTCATCGTGACGCCGACGCCGGACAGCGACACCAGCCGCTACGCACCCTTCGTGCTCGATCCGGCACCGCTGCCGACCGACGACCGGATGGCCCCGACCGGCTGTGTCCCAGGCGATTTCGACCACTCCGGCCGCATCGGTCTGATGGTGTACTACGGCGGACGCACCCCGGTCCTGTACCTGCCGCGCACGGGTGCCAAGCACCTGGACAACAAGGCATTCCGGCCGGTGGAAATGGTGCAGCCGCCGACCACCGCGGACGGCAGTTACCAGGGCGCGCGCTGGTTCACCCTGGCCGCCTCCGTCGCCGACTTCGACGGTGACGGCAACCCGGACGTCTACCTCGGAAACTATTTCCCGGACAGCGATTTCATCGGTCCGGACGGTCAGCACAGCCTGACCCTGAACGAATCCTTCTCCAAAGCGACCAATGCCGGGACCGACCGCATCCTCACCTTCCAGCAGGGCACCGGCGGCGCCGAGCCGACCGCGGTGTACCGCGAGGTGGTCGATGCGCTCCCGGAGGGGAAGGCGAACGGCTGGACGCTGGCGTCGGCCACCCAGGACCTCACCGGCGACCAACTGCCGGAGCTGTATGTCGCCAACGATATGGGTCCGGATCGCCTATTCGTGAACAAGTCGACACCGGGTCACATCGGTTTCGGCCTCGCCGAAGGTGAACGCGGCCCGACCGACCCGAAGTCCTTTGTGCTCGGCCATGATTCGTTCAAGGGCATGGGCGCGGACTTCGCCGATCTCGACGGCGACGGTATGCCCGATCTGTTCGTCAGCAATATCGCGCAGCGATGGGGCATCGTCGAGGCCAACCTCGCCTTCTACAACACCGCAGCCGATCCGAAACAAGCTGCGGCGCAACTGGAGTCGGGCATCGCACCGTTCAAGAACCAGGCCGTGGAGAAGGGCATCGCCTGGGACGGCTGGTGCTGGGACACCAAGGTCGCCGATTTCGACAACAGCGGCCGACCGCAGATCGTGCAGTCCAACGGCATGTTCAAGGGTTCGAGCACCCGGTGGCCGCAGGTGCAGGAAATGGCCACGATGAACGACGATTTCAGCAAGTACCCGTGGGCCTGGCCGAAGTTCACCGAGGAATCCGACCTGGCGGGCAATAACCGCATCGGTTTCTTCGCCCAGGACGACAACGGCAAGTTCACCAATATCTCGCCCGCCCTCGACACCTTCGCGGCGACACCCACCCGCGGCATCGCGGTCGGAGACTCGACCGGTACCGGCAACCTCAGCTTCGCGGTCGCCAGGCAGTGGGAAGCGCCGGTCTTCTACCGCAATGACGCACCGGATCCCGGGCAGTACCTCGGCCTGCGGCTGCTCACTCCGCCGACCACCGCTGCCTCCGGCGAGACGACGGTCGCGGGCAAGCCCGTGCTCGGGTCTCCGGCCCTCGGCGCCGAAGTCACGGTGACGATGCCGGACGGCAAAACCCATGTGGCACAGGTCGACGGCGGCAGCGGGCACGCGGGTAAGCGGTCCACCGATATCCACGTCGGACTCGGCGATATCGCTCCCACTACCGCACTGTCGGTACAACTCGCGTGGCGCGATAACCACGGCGCCGTGCGCACCCAGCAGTTGCAGCTGCAACCGGGGCAACACACCCTCGTTCTCGACTCCGATGCCCGGGAGGTGCACCAGTGAGTGTTCAAGGAAACGGTACACATTCGAACGGAACAGCCGTCATCGAAAACACCAACGGCTCCGCGCCCGAGCCCCCGCCGTCACCGGCGCAGGCCTGGCGGCGAAAGTGGTTGGGCGTCAATATCGAAGGGCGTGACCCGCGCTATCTCGCGCTGCGCAACTTCGCGGCCTCGCTGACGATCTTCAATATTCTGGGATTCCTGTGGCTCGGATTCGAGCAGCCGTGGCTGTGGCCGTTCCTCAGCGCGGGCACCGCGTACGCGGTGGAGATGATCCTGGAAACGCTGGCGGCATGGGCCTATCGCCGCCCGGCGGGCTACCGGGGCAACGGACTTCGCGGTCTGATCGTCTTCCTGCTGCCCGCGCACATCACCGGTGTCGCCTTCAATTTCCTGATGTACGCGGCGGACCAATTCCTGCCGATCATGTTCGGCATCACGGTCGCGGTCGGCACGAAATGGGTGCTGCGGGCCAAGGTCAACGGCAAAGTCAAGCACTTCATGAACCCGTCGAACTTCGGGATCGTGGTTGCGCTGCTGGTCTTCCCGGCGATCGCCGTTGTCGGTCCGTATCACTTCGTCGAGAACGTCTCGGGTCCGGCCGACGCGCTGATCGTGCTCGCTCTGCTCGGCGCGGGCACCATGCTCAACGCCAAGCTGACCAAGAAGACACCGATGATCATGGCCTGGCTCGGTGCGTATGTGCTGCAGGCGGTGGTGCGCGGTCTGCTGGACCACAACATCTCGATCATCGCGGCGCTGCTGCCGATGACCGGTATCGCCTTCGTGCTCTACACCAACTACATGATCACCGACCCGGCGACGACACCGTTCGCCAAGCGCGATCAGATCATCTTCGGTGCCTCGGTCGGCCTGATGTACGGCGTGCTGATGGCCCTGCACGTCTCGTTCGGCTTGTTCTTCGCCCTGGTGATCGTCTGCGCGAGTCGCGGACTGTTCTGGTGGAGCCGGAATATTCGGGAGTGGCTGGCCAAGCGCGCGAGCGTCGCGGTGGTGGACGTCCAGGAGGCGGAACCGGAGCCGGATGAACTGGCGGCGGTTGGGTCGGGTGAGTCGGCGGCAGGTGAGTCGGAAGTACCGGTGACAGCTGAGTCGGGTGAACTGGCGGCGGTTGAGTTGGGTGAGCTGGCGGCGGTTGAGTTGGGTGAGCCGGCGACGGTTGAGTCGGGTGAGCCGGTGACAGCTGAGTCGGGTGAGCCGGCGGCGGTTGAGTCGGGTGAGCTGGTGGCGGCTGAGTCGGAAGTACCGGTGACAGCTGAGTCGGGTGAGCCGGTGACAGCTGAGTCGGGTGAGCCGGCGGCGGTTGAGTCGGGTGAGCCGGCGGCGGTTGAGTCGGGTGAGCCGGCGACGGTTGAGTCGGGTGAGCTGGTGGCGGCTGAGTCGGAAGTACCGGTGACAGCTGAGTCGGGTGAGCTGGTGGTGGCTGAGTCGGATGAACCGGCGGCTGTTGCCCCGGAGAAAGAACCGGCTCGGTCCTGACAACCCGGAACCACCACCACCGCAACAGAATCGAGGTCATATGCCATCACTGATCGGACCACTTCGCTCCACCCTGCTCGGCACCGATATCGAGCAGGAACCACTGAAACGGCCCGGCTTTGCGACGCCGAGTCCGGCGACCGCCGCCGAACTGGAGCGGGTCGCCACCCACCTGTCCACCAGCATCCACGTCGCCGTATGTAGTAAGAACAACGCGGAGTTGATCGAGCAGATCCAACAGCTGCCCGAGCAGTACCAGGGCTTCGCATTCGAAGGCGCCGCAACGGGTCTGGCCGCCGTCGATTCGATCACCCCGTTCAGCCATCGCGCCGCGGACCTGTTCACCGGCCCCGCGGCCAAGCACGACCTGACCATGTATGTCGGCGTTGGTCTGGCGATGGGCAAGATTCCGAAACCGATTTGGAAGAAGGTCTTTCCGAAGCATCCGGTGTACCGCTGGCTCGCGATCGACGGATACGGCTTCTACAACGCCTTCTTCCGCACCGAGAAATACATCAACCGCCAGCACGTCGACGAGCGGTATCCGTCCTGGATGGGAGATACCGCACCGTTGAAACGGGCTTCTGATCAGGGCATCGGACGCGCACTCTGGTTCATCAGCGGCGGATCGGTCGACGGCGTCGCATCGCGGATCGCGGAGTTCGACCCGAGCAGGCATGCCGACCTGTGGAACGGCATCGGCATCGCGACCACCTTCGCAGGTGGTGTGGAAGTCGCCGACCTGGAAGCTATCCGGTCCCTGGTGCCGCAATTCCATCAGCAGTTGGCGGCGGGCTCGACCATGGTCGCGAAGATCCGGCAGCAGGCCGACAGTGCCACCCCGCACACCGAGGTCGCGGTGCGGACCTACACCGGTCGCACCATCGACGAGGCCGCGGCCCTGATCGATAAGGCGTTCGTCGGCATACCGGAGGACGGCACGGCCACCAGCTATCACGCCTGGCGTGACCGTCTCGGTGAGCTGGCCGTACCCGGCGGGAGTTGAAAATGACTGTGCGCTGGACGGATAAGCATGTGATCGTCACCGGCGGCTCCGACGGTATCGGGGCCGCCGTGGCCGCCGCGTTCGCCATGCGCGGCGCGCGCGTCTCGGTCATCGCTCGGCGGGAGGCGCCGCTGCGCGCCACCGCCGAGCGGATCGGAGCCGACTGGCGCAGCGCCGATGTCACCGACCGATCGGGGCTGGCGGTCGCCGTGAAAGAACTGGAGGAACGCAACGGAGCCTGTGCGGTGATCGCCTGCTGCGCGGGCCTCACCCTGCCCGGACTCTTCCTCGATGTCGACAGCGACGAGTTCGGTATCCAGAGTGATGCGAACTATCTGGGTTCGGTCAATGCCATTCGGTGTGTACTGCCCGGCATGGTCGAACGTGGCGAAGGGCATGTTCTGCTGACCAGTTCGACGGCGGCTTTCCTCGGCATCCCCGGATATTCGAGCTACGGTCCGACCAAGGCCAGCGTGCGTCAGCTCGGGCTGTGCCTGCGCTACGAGGTCGAGCCCGACGGGGTGACGGTATCGGTGCTGTACCCGGCCGACACCGACACTCCCGGACTCGCCAGGGAGAATCTGCGCAAACCGGCTGAAACCAAGGCGATTACCGGTTCGATCAAGCCGATGCCCGCCGACAAGGTCGGCGAAGCGGCGGTACGCGGGCTGGAGCGAGGCCGCCATCACATCACGGTGGATCCGCTGACCACGTTTTTCATGCGGTGGGCCAATCTCCCGGAGGATCTGTCCCGGCCGTTCTTCCGTCGCAGTATCGCCCGCGCACGTCGACATGCACAGCAGGAGCACGCCTGATGTCCACCACGGTCAGCGGCGGGGAAGCCTCGTTGCGTGCACGGTTACACCGCATTTTCACCGCGGGCCCCGGCGAAGAGGGGCGACCGCTGCCGCTGCGCACGAAGATCGACTACGCGCTGTGGCTGACCCGGCCGGAAATCGCGCCGATGTCCGGTGCTGTCATGGTGGCCGATGTCCTGTTCAGTGCGCACACCGCAGCCGAGATCTGGTCAGCGCCGATGATCGTGGCCGCGGTGATGCTGGCCGCCGCCATTCAACTGTTGCACGTCGCCAATTGCCTGGCCGATCGCTGGGTGGACGTCGAATACAAATCCAAGTTCTCCCGCATCGTTCGAGATCTCGGCGTGCGATTCGTGGCCTGGCAGATCTACCTCACCACCGCCGGCATCGGTGTCGCGGGCGTCTACCTCGCGGTGGCGACCGGACATTTCGATCTGCTGCTGATCATTCCGGTCGGAACTCTGTTGCTGCTCGAATATTCGCTGCCGCCATGGCATTTCAAGGCCGCCGGATTCTGGCAGATCCCCTGGACCTACATCATGACCATGGTCTTTCCGGGCGTGGTCGTGCTCCGGTTGTACGACCGGCCGATCGAAATGCCCGCGCTCATTGCCATTCTCGGCTTGGGGCTGACGACCACCGGAGTTTTCGTCGCGAACACCGCCGAGGACATTCCGGAAGACACCGAGCACGGATTCCGGACCTCGGTGGTGGCGCTGGGTCTGCGTGTCTCGCTGTTCGAGTCGATGACGCGGGTCACCGTCGGCGCCGCACTCGTGGCGGGGTCCGTCGTCGCCATGGTGGGATTCACCTGGACATTGATCGTGTATGCCGTTGGCGTGCTGATCGTTATCGGCTATCTGGGCCGGACCCAGCTCGGCACCTGGGGTAAGCCTGTGGAGGACGCTATGCCGCTCGTCCGATCGCAGGCGAAACTGTTCGTATACATGGTCGCGCTTGTTGCCTGGGCGGCCGTCGTACCCGCGGCCGCCGTGTTCTGCCAACGGTGAGCGAATCACGAGAGACCATGGAGCCAAGATCGTTATGACCACCGAGATTCGCTCCGATCGTGAGGCTCTTCTCGTCGAACTGGTCGATGAGCACGGCCGAGCGATCGGAGCACGTTCCGTTGCCGAGGCACACCGCCCGCCCGGGCAGCTGCACCGCGCCTTCTCGGTACTGCTGTACGACGCGTCCGGGCGGATCTTGCTGCAGCGTCGCGCTGCGGTCAAAACTCGTTTTCCGCAACGGCTTTCGAACTCCTGCTGCGGCCATCCCGCCCCCGGCCAGGACGTGATCGCCGCCGCATCGATCCGGCTGATGGAGGAACTGAACCTGACCGTCACGGAGCTGACCGAGGCGGGCATCTACCGCTATCGGGCCGCCGACCCACGCGGCGATCAGGTGGAGCACGAATGGGACCACGTGCTGGTCGGTGTCATATCCGGCGACCTGCCGCACCCCGACCCGGCCGAGGTCTCCGAATGCATCTGGGCCGACCCCATCGACCTGCTCGAAGACATCGCGGCGGCAGCCGACTCCTACACGCCGTGGCTGCGCGGTGTCCTCGATATTGCCACGCGTGCAGCCGATTTCACTCATGCAGACAGCAAGAAGGCCTGCTACCGGGGACTCGGCTAAGGCGCACCTGAACAAGCGAGCGCAGCCGCGGAACATCCCGCACGCCGACTACGGCGCTTTCGATGCTAGGCACCGTTGATACTGGACCGGCGACGAGATCACAGCAGGCTTATGAGCCCCCACAACACGCCCACCAGGACTAGGAGCAGCAGCGGGATCATTCCTCTGAGCTCTGGCCAGTTCGGACGCCAATAGCGTTGCGCCACAGGCATGGTCTGCAAGCTGCGCGATAGGCGAGGGATGCGGTAGACGATGATCAATATCGTCATCAACGCAATGTCCAGGACCGCCAGCACCAAGACGAGGTTCGTCATCGGTCTCACCCTCTACACTTGGCAATGATTTGCCTTGCAGCCTAAATGGATTGGCAAGTCGCTGCCGTTTGTAGGCGAGTGGTGGGGGCAGAGACGTGAGACATGACCTATGGCCGATCGAACTCGCCATCATTGACGCCAGCGGTGAAGGCATCCCACTCGCCAGGAGTGAACACCAGTGCCGGGCCGGTCGGGTTCTTGGGAGTCCCGTACGCCGACCATGCCCCTGTCCAGATGCGCCACCGCTATGCAATCCTGGCCCCCGCCACTGTGGCTACTCTTGAACCACTTGGGGCGAGGTCGATGGTCGCCAGCATTATCTGGTTCACCTCGTACGCGCCAAGCGATCGGACGGGCGAATAGCGGGGCGAGTTTGCGGGCGCCATAGCCGAGCAACGCCCACGTTCGAACTCCTTCGCAACTTCCGTAATAGGTCTCGGCTTGGTCGGGCATCGAGCGCCTCGCGCCGGAGGACCCCATACGCCTCACGGTACCTGTCCAGATCCGCTGGTCGCTCCAGGAAGATGCCCCCGGTGAAACTCTCCACGTAGACGGGGCTGGGCTCCTCGGGCTTGCCCTTCCGATCCACATCGAAATCCAAGATCAGGAACGGGCCGGTCGACAGTCCAGCCCGGAACGGAAGCACCCGTATGTCTACATTCGGATGACTGCTCAGGTCCGCAGGGTTCCGCAGTTGTGCCGCCATCACTTTCCGTGACCTGATGACGGTTCGTAACACCGACTCATGCAAGACAGCTGTGTACGTCGCTGGCTTGTTCCTCCGAGTGAGTCGATCAACGTCGCTGACAACGAAAACGCATGAGCGAGAACATATCTCGACACCCAGGAGAGCCCGATGTGCATCTGAGTGTATTCCTGCATGGCGCCCGATTCGACTTCGCCGCCTGCCTCACCGCGGCTGATCTTCGTACGTGAGCACCAGGCGCAGCATTACGTCGACGCCGTCACCGTCGACCTCTGCGGCACCGGCACCTACCCGAGGCTTCCATCCGAACGCCCCTACCTCGCCCCCCAATCTCGTCAATAAGAGTGTAATGATATGCCCGGATTGGGAACAAGATCAGGTGGAACTGGTGGCGGCGGCTTCTCGGGCGGATTCAGGCGGTGGTTGCAACAGTGCTTGCCTGGGTGAGTATCTCATTGAGGATTTTGGTGGGGCTGCGGAAGCCGTGGCGTTTGCGGGGGCGGTTGTTGAGTTCG
>NZ_JBITIL010000020.1:0-115396 GCF_044458905.1 Nocardia sp. NPDC050408
CGACAAACTCGCCGTCCGCTTCCTGGCTACCGTCCACATCGCCGCCATCGACCTGTGGCTACGGTGACCCGACTTTCGAAACACGACCTAGCTGGACGGACGATCACCGGGAATCCTTGGCGGCATCCGCTTCGCCCCCGGCACGCTGAACCGCGACCACCTGATTCGAATCCTCGTACAGGATCTCCCCTGGCGCACCGGAATCCAACCGCACCCACCCCACGCCATGTGCGTCAAGGATCGCGAGATACCCCTCCACCCGCCCGATCATCCCCACAGCCGCCGCATTGAACCACGACGCCGCTCCTGGATGAACCGCACGGTCGTAGATCCCAGGATCCACCTCACTCGGATCAACAAGATTCGCGTTGTACCAATCGTTGTTGACCCGCCGAAACCGCTCCTGCTCCCCTGTCAACACCCCCGCCCACGCCAACCCATTGACCAGCCCGAACACACCCGGATGCCGCCCATGCCGGTTCGCTTCCGCAGCTTCGAACCGCACAAACCGACGCTCGCTCACGAATCTGTTGTACCGCAAAAGATGTCACACCCTGCTGCAACACTTCTTGTAGTCAGCACGACCATCCGCTGACCTCTAGAAGCCGAAATCCTCGGGGGTCTGATGCTATTCGCCGCACTCATCACTATCTCGATCCTCTGCATCACCGCCGCAGTCACCGCCTTGACCGCATCCGTAGCCACCGACTCCCTCGCCACTAAAGCCACCCAAGCCGCCAAGTCCTGCTTCATCGGCGACAACCTCCCCACCGACGCTTACTTCACCACCCGCTCCCGCTCCACCCGCCTCTCCCAAATCTCCACCTGCCTGATGACTTCCGGCGTCCTCCTCTTACTACTAGAAGTAGCCTCCCTCGCTCTGGCCGCCTGGATGCATAAACACGCCGGCCGCTGAGCCCTCCCAGTCATGCAGTAGTAGGCACGGTTTCGATCGAGTTCGTCGGCAGCAACCAAGGCCGGTCACCGGGCGGCAGCGTACCGCTTCTGACCCCGAGATCCAATCGCGCACTCGTAGAACTCGTTTTGCCTGCGCCTATCTCGGAATACAGATGGACGTAATCCTCTTTCATGGAACGCTTCCGTCAGGCGTATGCCGACGAGTTCGCCGCGTTCCTCTCCACAGCGGCCGGCAAAGTTCACTCCTGCTCCCAGCCGATGTGCACTGCAGGCGTTCTATGTCGCTGAGGCGTGCAAACTTTCGCTGCATTAGCGCCGAAGTGTGGCGGTCGAATAAGTCCGCCGCTGACCCGGGCGACGATCACCGATCGACCGCCTAGCAGTCCTGCCGATCAACTGAAACACTCTGATCAAGGTCCTGAATTGCGACACTACCTGACGATGGGAGCCTTTCCAGATCGCCAGTCATCAATCCGTCTACGAATACTCGCCACCATAGGGAGCGTGTCGATTTCACATGTATCGAACCAGGCCACTTCCGTAGATTCATCGGACACGCGGATGGTTCCGCTGAGTGGCCGCCCCAGGAGACATATCGAAAACTCTTGTCGCACTTCACCGTTATCGTAGGCAAACACGTGGCCGGGGTTCGTGTAGGTGCCGACGATCCCGGTGATTTCGATATCGATGCCAGTTTCTTCCTTGGTCTCCCGGATACCGCACTCCGCGAGCGATTCGCCGAGTTCCATCTTCCCCCCGGGCAATGCCCACATCTCGTTGTCCACCCGACGCTGCAACAGGATCTGCCCGGTTTCGTCGACTACGACCACCGAAGCCGCCGGAACCAGGCTGTTCGCTTTGGGCGCATTCGGATCGTTCTCGTAATCACGTCGTGCCATGCTCGATCGCCTCCCAAATATTGCGGCCTCGAGACCACAAGTCTTCGACATGATCGGAGAATCGGTCGAACATACCGTCGTCCTGCTCACGTCTGAGATGGAACATCGGCGAGTCATGGCCCACTCGTCTCGCGAGAATCGGTGTCACGATCATGTCGTTGTCGAACCGAAAGACCGACAGGTTGACATGCCCGTTCGTGAAACGGCCCTCGATGCTGTCCACACCGCGCAGCTTGTGCAGTTCGCCGATGGTCACCGCAATACGTGTCGACAATGTAAGTGGGACATCCTCTTCGCGCTCGCGGGCTCGGGTTACGTCATCATTCGGATCGCCGATCAGGAATCGAATGCGGCAACCGTTCGCGGCCTTGCGGCGAAGGATGTCGGCCAGCTTCGCTTGTTCCAGCCACAAGAAGTACTTGGTGTAGCCCGCAAACGTCAGCTCACGGCTGGCTTTGGTGATCAACGATCGCCACAGCGAGGCCGGTGCGGCGGATCGGTAGGGAAAGACTTGAACGACTTCGCGATCCGGCCCGGTCTTCAGGGTTAGGCGCACAGCCGAAGGCCACAAGACTGCCTCCTCAGCTTCTAGAACTTCGCATACCGCCCAACGGTGACGGGCATGCGGTACGCGCGTGGGGTTTGCCAACCACCGATTAACCGTTTTGGCGTCGACTTCACATCTTTCGGCGAGCTGTTGTTCGGTGATCTTGGCCTTCGCCATGGCCTGCCGCAAAGCATGGTTCACGGTACGCCTCCCTCCGCCCTCGGGACAGCAGGGACTTTATCGTGAACCGTCCCAAACGTCCCCGAAACGCAGTAGGAACGCCCCGGCAACTGATCGACGCTGAAGTCACGCCCGAGAGTCGCGCCGACAGCAGTTCCCCTGGCAGTGAGCCAAGACTGCTGTCGTCGCCTCTGCACCACACGACAACAGATGCCAGAAGGGGAGGCTGCGATGAGTAAAGAACTGCCGCAACGCGTTCGGGGTCAATACTGCATACCGCCACGATTGATCGACCTGCCTCCAGTCGAACTCGTCACGCGTGTCGCCGCCGCCGTCGAACGATGGGCGGCCCAATCAGCTCAGTGTCGAGCTGCAGTGAGTTCTGGCACCGAACACCAGGAATGTAAGGCCTGATCATGCAGCGAACCGCGTTGCGTACCTCGCAAACCCGCGACGGACGCAAAGTCGCGATGTGGCAGCTAATCGGGCTTACTACCCGCATCCTGCGGGTGCAGCTGATTCCCGAATCGTTCACAGCACATCGACTGCCATCCAAGACCCCGCTCCCAGCCGTGCAACCAGGAACGATCCTGTTCGATGCCTACCCCGACCTGACCGACGCGCGACAGATGCTTCCAAAACACAGCGATCTGTGGGACGCCCTGCAGCACGACTACTGGGCGGCGCTGCTGAATCCGGCCGACATCGGCCGCGGGACGTCGGGAGCTTAGATCCAATGCCCGAGTTTCCTTGTCCACCAAACGTAATCGCGCCCTCTGTAAAGGCATTGCTTGCCACGTTCCACGAGGACACCGTCGAGAAGCTGCAACAGGCACCCTCGGACAGCCGGCCGGTACTCCATCGGGCGGACGGTTCGCGGTGTGAGGTCGGCGAGGATGGCTGGCCGACCTACAGCGGCGACGCGGACGAAGACAACTAATCGCCATCCTGCCACTCAGAACCACTGCGGGCAGACTTCGTACACCTCGACATCGACGCCCTACGCCCACCTGAAGGACCGATCCAATGATTGCTGCCGCTTTGATGAACTGGTTGCCCCGGCGTCACATGATGCCGCATGTCGAGGTGGTCATTGTCCGAGATCCCGATGGGCCAACCGAAGCACAGGTATTCGTCAATGGAGTCGAGCACGAAGCAACCATATTCAACATCGACGCAGGTGCCGGATGGGATTGGAGCGACTGGAAGGACATCAGAGACTCAAACCTCTCGGCTGCGTCGCCGAGTACTCGAGCGATCTTGCTGACCGCGTACGAAAATCCGCCCGGCGGCCATTACGTCGAGCGCGACAACGATATCGACTGGCTTGACGATCACCCTCCAAATTTCTTGCGATAGGCACTTTCCCGCAGATGAATGCCGACCAATCTTGTGGTGAAATCAGACAGGATCGACAGGAGGTTGCTTGGGCCTAAATGGAGTCGCGGACCAGGGGCGAGCTGGCTCCGGATTGAGCCACACAGGACCAGCGGAATTCCTCGCAACTACTTATGGAGGACTGTGCGTGCCAACGTGTCAATGGTCTTCAGCAGAGCGTTCGGAGGCAGGGAGAGATCGAGTGCGTGGCAATGGATAGTGATGTTGCAGGTCTTGATGGCGTGTTCGACTGCGGGCTCGTTGCCTTTGGCGTAGATCAGGTGGCCCTCTTTCAAACCGAGAACCGAGCAGTAAGCCAGCATCTGGTAGAGATCGGCTTCAGGAAATCCCTTCGGCTTCTCGGCCTTGTACTTCGCGTCCAGGACCGCCAGCGGGTCGCCATCAGCGTTGCACCAGACGAGGTCCGGGATGAACTTGATCCTCGACGCCGCGTCCATGTAATGATCTTTTTGGGTCTTCGGAAATCCTCCGAACTGCTGCATCGCCATGCTGATCGCGCCGGTGACGAAGTCCTCGTAGATCTTCCACATATCGAATACGAAGCCCGAGACAGCGAGAGGCCCGTGCTGCTGGCCGAACGAACTGTTGTCGAGGATCACTTCGGACAGCCGGAGAATATCGTGGTAACGCAGGTTGAGTCGGTTCAATCCGTACGGCGGTCTTCGTTCACGAGGTGAAACGATCGTTATCTCGTCCAGGACCGCTCGTATTCGACTGAGCTGCTGCCGCGCGCCGGTGCCGATATCCGGCATGCTGAGCAGGCGTAACGCGGCAAGCAGGATGACCCGATTCTCCGGAATATCCGCCGTGAAGTCGTCGTACTCGACGGCGATCGGGACCGGCAACCCATAGTTTCTGGTGATCTGCTCCTGGAATCGAACCCGCCCACGTACCACCGACAGAGAATCGGCAGTAGAGCGGTAACCACGCAACAACCCACGCCCAAAAGCATCGGATGCCCGGCGGACAAATGATTCCGCGACCGCTGGAAAGAGTCCGTCAGCCTTAGCGAGTCGGACGAACTCGTCGCGCCAGATCGTAGGGTTCGAACTGTATCCGATGAAGAACAGAATTCGATTCAGCTCGGCGATCTTCGGACGTACGTTGATCTGCACACCGCCCAGCCGAACCGAACCAACCTTTTGTCCGGGTTTGATTCGGTACCTGCCTCGCGAGATAGGACTTATCCCAGCGATTTTGACGCGGTGGAGGGCTTCACACTGATCGTCCGAAAGATCGATCGTTCCTGGCCGACCATGCTCGACAAGATCGACTGTTAGTGTCACAGTTGGGTATCCGGTTCAGCGTCTTGGGAAGCCACACGCTGTTCGATCTTGGCCAAAGCATATTTATCGTGAACGTCGATGTCGGTGTTGAAGTGATACTCCTCCATGAGCGGCAGAACGGTGGTGCGCCACGCAACGTCCATCCCGATCTTGGAAGTGGCGCCTCGGCGCATGAAGTACGAAGGGCCGATCTTGAAGTCTTCATCGGCGATGGATTCGTTCAGCTCATCCACGATGTCGGCAATCACTTCGTTTTCCCCATGGTACTTCAGCCAGTTCCGCAGCACGCTCCTTATCGGTTCCTTCGATGGATGCAAATGCACAAAAGCGAAACGCCGTCTCATCGCCGAATCGACCAGCGCGACAGAGCGATCGGCTCGGTTCATCGTTCCGATGATAAGCACGTTCTTCGGCAGGCTGAACATTTCTACCTTGTCGGAGTAAAGCAGATTTATGCTCTCATCCCGATATTCCAGCAGATAGTAGAGTTCGCCGAAGATCTTCGATAGATTCCCTCGGTTGACCTCGTCGATGATGAGGACGTACAGATTCTCTGGATCTTTCCGCGCAGTAGCAGCCAGTTGGCGCAGCGGACCCCGGTGGATGTCGTACGCGATCTGACCGTTCTCCGTTTCGACCGGACGGAACCCCTCGAAGAAGTCTTCGTACGAATACGAAGGATGGAACTGCACCATCTTGACGTGCTCTGCACCGGCCAGATGCTTCGCGATAGCCTTTGCGAGATAGGTCTTTCCGGTGCCCGGCGGACCATAGAAGATCAGTTGCGATCGGTCCCGCAGTAGGTCGATGCACTCCTGCAGCCACTCTTTCGGCATGTACAACTGCGCGGCGAGCTCGTCGGTGGCATCGAGGAACTCAGGCTCGACGTGGGCCTCGGCATCGATTGCAGGCTGATCCTCCACGACGGCAGCGTGCCTAGGCCGCCAAGCGAACCCGAACGCTGCGCTCAATATGGAGATCAGCTCTGCCGCATTCTGGCGGTTGAGCTGAATCGACTGACTGCTCTTGGGTGCAGACTCGCGCTGTTCGGATCCGAACGTCGACAGGTGGACCAGGGTTGCACCGTCAGGATCCTCGATCACCTTGTACTGACAGCTGACGGCGTCCTCGAGCTTGTGCGCCCGAACGTTCTGGGTACTGGGAACAATCTCGCGAATACGGGCCATCTGTCAGCTCTCCCCTAACTACCTTGCCGAACGCCGATCATTGCCGCGGTCGGAGCAAAGCGTGCGTGCACCAAACCGCTGAATCTCCCGCTCACAAGATCCGCGCAACACACCGGTCAGGTGATGCGGGTAGCACCCGAGTCAGAATAGCGTTCGACTCACACACAATTCCTGGGAAGACGCGGGAAGCGATTCGTGCTGTCGGCCATCGTGGCATCCGACACTCGACTCGGCTGGGGCACGCTCATAGTGGACGGCTGACGTACGTCTCGCCAAAGCTGCGCGGCAGGTCTTCGCGGCCAGTGGATCGGATGCCAGCCTGAGGGCTCGGGCGATCGCGGTCGGCGCGAAGACTATGGATTCGGACTAGTTGGCCGAGCAGTTGTGGGGAGGCGCTGAAGACCATGGCAGGTCACAAGGGGTGGAGGCGGACTATGGCGGTGCCTCGGGATAGGGCTGCGCGGAGGGAGGGGAGGTTTACGGTGCCGTCGGGGTCGAGGTGGATTTTGGCGAAGCGGCCGTGGGTTGGGTTTTGGGTGAGGATTTCGCGGTAGAGAGTGACGGCTCGGGGTTCGTCGGTGATGACTTCGTGGGTCGCTTGGATGTTCGTGCCGCGCAGGAGGATTCGGACGGGGGTGTTGGGGATGAGGTTTTGGCGCCAGCTGGCGGCCGTGCCGATGAGGAGGTGGCCTTCGTGTTCGGCGTAGCCGACGGGGTTGGCGTATTCGCGGCCGGTTTTGCGGCCGGAGACGGTGATGATGAGGAGCTTTTTGCTGAGTAGGGGGTGTAGTGGGGAGCGGAGGATGAAGCGGACGACGGCGTCGCCGATGCGTTGGATGCGGGATTGGGTGGTGGGGGTTTTGGTGCTGGTCATGGGGGTGGCTCCGGTGATCGGATAATTACTGAGTTGATACTCAGAAAATACGTCCGTGTGGGGCATACTGCAAGGGATTGATCGGCACGGAGAGGAGGTTGCGGTGGTGGCGGCTGCGGATGGTGCGCGGGGGCGGCGGGGCCGGCCTTCGACGGGGGTGCGGGAGTCGGTTGTGGTCGCGGCGCAGGAGATCTTGGTGGAGGCGGGGGTGGCTCGGTTGTCCACGAAGGAAGTTGCGAAGCGGGCGGGGGTGGCCGAGTCGAGCATCTTCTACCACTTCGGGGATCGAATGGGGTTGTTGCAGGCGGTGATTCAGCGGCATTTGCGGCCGGTGAAGGATGTGCTCGGGGAGGTCGAGCAGCTGCCTGAGTTGCGGGCGGGGCTGGTAGCGCTTGTCGAGGCTTTGGAGGAGTTCTTCCTGGATGCCATTCCGGTGATGGCCGCGGTGCAGTCGGATGTGGAATTGCGCGCGAAGTTCGCGCAGCGCAGCCGGGAGCTGGATATCGGGCCGCATCGTGCGGTCGACGCGGTTGTCGCGCATCTGTCGATGCCGCATGCCGACCAGCTCGTGTCCGCCTCGGTGGATCTACGAGCTGTCGCTGTGCTGTTGGTTGGTGCGGCGCATCAACGAGCGCTGCAACGTCAGCTGAGCCCACCCGACATAGTCGCGGCCCTGCCGACGCCGGAATCCGTCGTCGACACGGTTATGCCGATCTTCCGCTGACACCGTCATCGCGCCAGCTAATGGCGCGGTCGGCTCAGGGATGTTGAGCAGGGCACGGCGCAGTGTGTCCCAGTCCGCTGCATCCGACGCGGCGGGGGGTTACCGGGCGGTGGATCGCGTGGTCCGCTCATCGAACGGACAGGTCAAGCAGGCAGCAACCGACCGATTACCTCGGCGAGCTGTTTCACATTGCGGCATTCGTGCATGGTGATGAGGTCGGCATATATGTGTGCGGCGGAGTCGCCGGTCGACCAGGAGCGGGCGGGCTCGGGGTTGAGCCAGTAGGCGTGTTTGGCTCGGTCCGACATTGTTTGTAGAGCGGGGAGATTCGGGTCGGTGCGATTGGTGCGGGCGTCACCGAGGATGAGGAGGGACGTGCGCGGGCCCAGGGCGTCGAGGTAGTTGTCGACGAAGCTTTGGAATGCCTCGCCGTAGTTGCTGCTGCCGAAGCGAGCGACGTTGGTATGGCGGACGATTCGTGCGGCAAGGTCGGGGGTGGGTGGTTCGCCAGGGATGAAGTGGGCGGTGATTTCGTCGCAGGTGTCGATGAAGCCGAAGCTGCGGACCTTACTGAATTGGTCTTGCAGCGCCTGGACTAGTTGCAGGGTGAATTCGGCGAAACCCGTTACGGAGCCGGATAAGTCGGCGAGCACGACAAGGTCGGGGCGACTATGTTTGCGGGCGCGCAGGACCGGATCGATCGGCACACCCCCCGTGGCCATGGAGCGGCGAAGGGTTCGGCGCATATCGATCTGGCCCCGGACTGCTTTGCGGCGACGGGCGGCGAGGCGGGTGGCGAGCTTGCGCGCCAAAGGGTTCACCAGGCGGCGCATTTCGGCGAGGTCTTGGGCGCGGGCGCCGAGGAAGTCGACCTGGTCGGTGCTGGATTCGACGCCGCGGCGGGCGATGTATTCGGTGCCGCGGAGTTGGGCGGAGCGCAGGCGCGCCTCGGTTTGGACGGCGGTGCGGAATTCGCGGACGCGGCGGTCGGCTTCGATGGTGCGGACGGTGGGGTCGAGATCGCCGCTCATGCGCTCGCCGACGCGATCGATAAGTTCTTCTGGCCGTAGGGATTTCATGGTCAGATAGGAAGACCACCCAGCACCCGATGCGGTGGTGACCGGACTCGACGGCTCGCCCGTCCCGACTCCTCCGTAGCCGCCCAGTGCGGTAAGGGCCTGACGGGCGAGTTCGGCGACGGCGGTGCGGTCATCTCGGGCGAGTGCTTCCACCAAGCGGTCGCGAAGGTCATCGGTGGATTCGAGAGGCGCCGGGGTTGTCGGTTGCTCCGCGGTCAGGAAGTAGAGATCGAAGAGCTGGTCGAAGACGGCGCGCTGACCATTGCGGCGCAGGAGGCAGGCGGCCATGCCGGAGCGCAGGCGGTTCCGGTCGTGTAGGCCGAGCGCGAGCATTGCCTCGGCGGCGTCGATGGTTTCGCTTGGTCCCGCAGAGATTCCGTGGTCGCGCAGCAATCCGACGAACTGGACCAGGCGATCGGTCATCGTGTCGATGCCCTGCTCAGGGCTGCGCCGCCCAGATGACGTCACCACTCGTCACCCCCGCCATCGACGGCTGCGGTCTTTGTTGGCGTTCCACCCTCGTTTTGAGTGGCCTCACGGAGTACCGATCCCGAGAAGCGGTGCGACAGTTGACATACCGCCGCACCGAATGTTCGATGCGCACAACGCTTCCCCACTGCGACCGCCGAACCAACACTATCGGCGCTCCGAACCGCCTTGCCTACCAGCTGTACCGCTTGCCGGGTTCCGCAAGCGCCGCGGGTTCCCGCCAATGGATCCGAGAAGTCCTGCGGCAGTTGATGGCCGACGCGTGCCTGTTCGGCGCATCGCATACCCCGTCGGTATCCGCGTGCGGGGCGCGGGGGTTCGATCCGAATTGGAACAGCGGCGGTCATGATGGTCTGCGTTCGCGGGAATCGGGTCCCGGGAGTTCGAGGCGATCGATGGCGATGCGGTGGTCGGCTTGGTATTTGAGTAGTACGCCGAGGGTGGATTGGACGATGGCGCCGGTGAGGTTTCGGGCGCCCAAGGCTACGAGAGTCCTTGCCCAGTCGACGGTTTCGGCGATCGAGGGAGGTTTGCGGAGGGTGAGTTCGCGCAGGGCGGCGACGGTTCGCACTACCGGCTCACCCAGGGTTTCGTCGAGCTCGGGCACCTTCATGCGGACGATCGCGCGCTCCAACTCCGCTGTCGGATAGTCGATGTGGAGGTAGAGGCAGCGGCGTTTCAACGCTTCGGAGAGGTCGCGGTTGGCGTTCGAGGTGACGATGACGAAGGGCTTGCGCACGGCGGTTACGGTGCCGAGTTCGGGGATGCTGACCTGGTAGTCGCCGAGAACCTCGAGTAGCAGTCCTTCGAGTTCGATATCGGCCTTGTCGAGTTCGTCGATGAGCAGCACGGTCGGATGCGGATTCCGGATCGCGGCCAGTAGCGGACGCTGCAGCAGGAATTCTTCGGTGAAGACGTGGTCGCGGGTGCTGTCCCAGCTCTCGTTGTCCGTGGCGGTGATGCGCAGCAATTGCTTGGCATGGTTCCACTCGTAGAGCGCGCGGGCCTCGTCGATGCCCTCGTAGCACTGCAGGCGCACCAGGTCGGAGGTGGTGGCGGTGGCGATCGCCTTGGCCAACTCGGTCTTGCCGACACCGGCCGGACCCTCGATCAGCAGGGGCTTGCCCAGGTGACCGGCGAGGAACACCGCGGTGGCGATGTCGGTGGAGGGCAGGTATCCGGCGTCGGTGAGCCGCCGCGTCACCTCGTCGACCGAGCCAAAGAACTTACTCATCGGTAACAGTCTAGAACCAGCGGGTTTCCACTCCATCCCTGAGGCCGAAACCCACCGTCTCGGGGACTCGTCATACCAAAGGATGAATCTTCCTGAAATCGTGCTCACACCATTGCCATTCGACCGGGCGCGGCCGAGTGTGAACGTGCAAATCGTTGCGTCGCCGGGCTATCCGACGAGCGACGACGGCGTCTTCGCGGACGCGCAGATAGAAAGGATCCACGGTGTTCTCGAGAACGACTTCCCGCCGATTGACCCGGGTGGCCATGGCCGGCGCCCTCGCGGCAGTCCCGTTGACCGCACTGGCCGTTCCCGCCTCGGCCGACCCTGCCGCCAGCGACCCCGGTGTGACCGAAGTGCGGCACCCGCACAATAACGATTGGGATTGCGACCGCCCCGGCTTCTTCGACGACTGGAACCACAGTCCCGGCCGCTGGGACGACTGCGATCTTCCCGGCCGCTGGAACGACCCGTGGCGATTCCCCCGCCACCTGTTCCCCCGTGGGACCTTCGGCAGCAGCTGATCGAGAGCAACCGGCCCGGCACCACAGGTGCCGGGTCGTTGTCGCCCGGACCCCTGAGAAGCAACCGACTTAGGATCGATTCGACTCGGGGGACACCCCTACGCCAGTCCCATCGCCACTCATACTTTCGACTGAAATTTCCCTGAATCCCACTGTGGCAGGAGATTTTTCGGCGTGCACACGCAAGAGTGAAAGCATGACAATGACGCCTCGCCGGATGCTGGCCCAGGTGGCCGTGGCCGCCGCTCTCATCACTGTTCCCTTGACCACCTCGGCAATTCCGGCGGCGGCCGCACCAGCAACGGGGTCCGCAGGATCAGGGCAGACGGATGACTGCGAAAGCGCCGAGCACCGGGACGAGTGCGAGCAGGCGTGGCGGGACGAGCAGGCCCGGCGGGACAGGGAGGCTCGCGACTGGGCGCACAATCTGAACAATCCGGCCAACCCCATGAGCCCCTTGAACCCGAACAACCCGGCCAACCCCAACAGCCCGGCCAACCCGCAATACCAGTGGGAGCACAGCCTCAATAACCCGGCGAACCCGATGAGCCCGCTGAACCCCAACAATCCGGCCAACCCGAACAGCCCGATGAACCCCCGCAACCAGCACAGACCCGATAACAGCTAGGCCGTGCCGCAGTGGTCCGGCCTGAACCGAGCCGGACCACCGCGGATCCGCGCACCAGGGTGGTCCGACCTCAGCCACACGTGACCACGGCGGATCCGCACACCAGGCAGCCACCACGGAATGTCACGGCATCGGCACCCGGAAATGGTTGGGCTCGGCATCCGCGGGCACATCACTGGCCTGCGTGAACCGCTCCACCTCGGCACGCAATTCGATGAGATGCCGCGCATGCGCATCGAGCGCCTCATCTTCCGCAGAAGCCGGAACCCATTGGCGCACCGGCCGTGCCTTACCGCTCTCATCGACGGCGACGACAACCGCGAGACCGTGCGCGGCGAGCGCCGGTTCATCGGAGTGCGTATCCGTCGACGTCACATGCACGCTGACGTGCATACTCCGCGGCCCGGTGTGAATCAGCCGCGCACTCACCTCGACAATATGTCCGATGACAATCGGCCGGTAGAATCGGATCCCGCCGAAATACGACGTAATCACGTGCTGCCCAACCCAATCGGCACCACAGATATACGCCGCCTCGTCGATCCACTGCATAGTGCGGCCGCCGTGCACCTTGCCGCCCCAGTTGATATCCGAAGGCGCGGCCAGGAATCGCAAAATCGACCTCGGCGCTGTGCCCGCCGCCGTGTACTGCTGCGCGGCCATCGCCTCCTCGATTCGCTTGCGAACCGAAACCCGTGCCCGCGCTTGCCGATGCCGCTCCAGTTCCAGAATCGACGTCGGATTCCATTGCGGCACTTCGACAGTCCGCCGATTGTCATCGATCGCGACGAAGATCGTCAGGCACTGCGCCGTCTGCACCGGCTTGCGTCGCGTGGGGTCGGTCGAATAGACGCTGACGAGAATATGCATGCTGGTGCGCCCGGTGTGCACGAGATTCGCATGCAGTTCGACCAGCTCACCGACCGCGATCGGGCGGTCGAGATGAATATTGCCGACGTAGGCGGTGACGCAGTAGCAACCGCTCCACTGAGCCGCCGCCGCATAGGCGACCTTGTCGATCCATTCGAGTAGCTTGCCGCCGTCGACCGAACCGGCGATGCCCGCATCGGCCGGTTTGACGAGAAAGCGGTGGATAGCCTCGGCTCGGCGACCGGCCGCAGCCGGACTCGGAACGGATCCGGGGACAAGGGTGCTGGATGAGATGCTCACGACTCACGATCTGTTCGGTTGACAATTCGACTCCGCTGTCCTCGCCAGACAATAGGCAACCGCGCCGCTACGGGCGAGTAGTCACCCGCTCCGGTGCGGCGGCCCGTGGACGTATCCGGCGGAGCGAGAGGAGATATCGTCTGTTTCGGGGTTTGGTGTTGACGAGGTTGATATCGCCGCCGTAGTGGGCCAGCACACGACGATCCATGACCGCGCGCCAGATAGGTGGGACGATCGCGAACAGGATCATGCTTGCGTAGCCAGCAGGTAGCTGTGGCGCCTGTTCAGAGCTGCGCAGGGTCTGGTAGCGGCGGCCCGGATTCGCGTGGTGGTCGCTGTGCCGTTGTAGATGGAACAGGAAGACGTTCGTGACCAGACGGTCACTGTTCCAGCTGTCACGCGGGGAGCAGCGCACGTAATTGCCATTGCGACCGCGCTGGCGGAGCAGACCGTAGTGCTCGACGTAGTTCACCGTCTCGAGCAGCCCCGCGCCGATCAGCGCCTGCAGTGCCAGAAATGGGATCACCGCAGGCCCGAAGAGCAATATCAGCGAGCCGAACAGCACGGCACTCATCGACCAGGCCTGCAGCAGATGATTCTCTCGGCTGAACCAGCGCTTTCCCTTACGGGACAGGCGTTCACGCTCCAAAACGATGGCCGAGCGGAAGCCGCCGAACATACTGCGCGGCAGGAACTCCCACAGCGATTCGCCGAATCGGGCACTTGCCGGATCTTCCGGCGTCGCGACGCGCACGTGATGGCCACGGTTGTGCTCGACGAAGAAGTGCCCGTAGCCCGATTGCGCCAGAGCGACTTTCGCAAGCCAGCGTTCGAGGTGCTCGACTCGATGGCCGAGTTCGTGGGCAGCGTTGATGCCGATGCCTGACACGAACCCGAGCGTCACGGCCAAACCCAGCTTGTCCGATACGCTCAGCGCCGGTCTGGCCCAGAGATATCCCGCGATCAACAGGCCGATGAACTGTAGCGGCAGGAAAAGGTAAGTGCACCAACGGTAGTAGCGATCGTTGGACAAGGACTCGTAGTCCTCGTCGCGCGGATTGCTCCCGTCATTCCCTATCGCCCAGTCCAGCAGCGGGATCACCATGAGCACAATGATCGGGCCGATCCACCAGAATATTTCGAGGCCCGTATGGACCACCAGTTGTGAAGGAAGTACCGAGCAAGTCGGAGCGATCAACCCCAGTATCCACAGATACCGCTTGGGGTCGCGTCTTTCCGTATTCTCGAAGATTGACATATCCGCCTCGGGCATCCAACAGAACAACACCGACAGAGGGGTCCGGCCGCGGGAATCCGTTGCCGTAGAACTTGTCGCTACAGAATAGCTGCGTCCGTGCGGGCTGCCGGCAATCTGTCGAAATCGACATTCTGACCTGGCGGCTTTCCGCAGCCGAGTAGCGCATCATCGCCGCGCCCGTGGTTGCCGCGGCCGGAGATCGAACGCGTAATCGGTGCCCGGCGGCGGGTTTCGGCCTCGAAACCGGCCCGCCGCCGCGTATTACGCACGAAAATCACCGTGCTACGGCAGCGCCGCGCAGTTGGATGGGGCGGGCATGCCCGCGAGCCGATCGGTCAACCACTGCTGCGAGGCCGCCAGCGACGGGAAGAACGCCATCACGTGGGTGCCCGCGAGTCCGGATACGGGAGGAATTTCGGTGTTCGCTTCCAGCTGAACGGGCACGCCGCCACCACACCAACCAGCGGCCATTTCGCGCACCGGCGCAAATGGCGCTCCCTCGTCGTTCAGGGCTGACGCGGCAAGTACCGGAATGGCCGGGGCACGTGTGCCGATACGCTGCTCGGCGAATGCCTGTTGCAACGCCGGAGACCGATCGATAACAGCGGTCAGCGGTTCTCCACTGATGGTCCAATCGGACGTGCGCTGATGTTGCTGGGCCAGTCCGAACGGAACCGCGCATTTGCCAAGGGATTCGTTCAGGATCGCCTTGCCGATATCGTTGAGTTCGGCGTCGAGCACCGGGCGGGTTTCCGGGTAGTCGGCGGCAATGCCGTTGAGTACCCAGGCGAATGCCGGTGCCATAGCGGCGCGACCGTCGTTGTATCCGATGAAGTATTCATCGTCCACGACCGGCCCACCGATGTAGGCGCCGCGCACATTCAGATCGGGGGCGTAGCTCGATTGCAGCTCGGCCGCACCGGCGGAGGCCATACCGCCCTGCGAATACCCGTAGAGAATGACCGGCGTGCCGGGATGGAGGCCGGTGCCGGGTAACTGCAGCGCGGCGCGCGCGGAGTCCAGTACCGCGTGGGCTTGTGATTTCCGGTTGAGAAAGTCGTGCACATCGGGCGTACCGAGACCGTGGTAGTCGGTCACCATTACCGCCATACCGCGGTTGAGCAGTGCTTCGATTGCAACCAGATCGTATTCGAAGATTATGTCCAACGGAGGCTGGAGCTGGACGACCTGCGACATCAACTTCGAGGGCGCGCATTGATCGCCCTGTCCCTTGGTACCGCCCGCGTACGCGATCAGCGGCCGCTCGCCGGGGCCGGTCCATGGCACGTTCGGCTGCAGATACGTACCGACAACCGCCGTAGGCGCATCGTGGGTATCACTGCTGACGTACATGATGCGCGTAGCCGCTGCGGGGACCATTCCCGGCTGTCCGGGCGCCGACATTGCCATCTGCGCCGGTTCGGCGCGAACGATGGTGCCCCGCCCGTCCGGCAGTGATGGCGGTGGAAGATAGAAATCACCGGCCTCCGCGACCGGTTGCTCCCCGGGCGGTTGCGTCCATGCGTGTGGTGCGGTGACCGTCCCACCCCCGACCCCAATGAGGGTTCCCGCTAAAGCTGCTGTCAATCCAAATACTCGGCTGCGCATGATTCGATCCTTCCTGCGATTTTGGAAGTACCCATGGCATCTTGAATCGGATAGTGAGATTATCTGGAGACGGATCGGTTTTACGTGAATCCCGCCGAGAAAGACAGATCCGCGACGGCCTCGAACCCCGCAAACACCGAGGTCAATTAAGCGTTGGTTCGAGACTCCTCGATTTCGGTCTTCGGTCGAGGCCGATATTCCTCAGGTACCGCGGAACCGGCAGTTGCGTGGCCGCGGAATGGCGAGCCGCCAAAACACAGTGGCCCACCCCGAACGATCGGGATGGGCCACTGTGGCGTCAGCGCGTATTACGCGGTTTCGGTGATCGGGCGGTCGACCCAGCTCATCAGGCCGCGCAGCTTGGCGCCGGTGACCTCGATCGGGTGCTCGGCATTGGCCTTGCGCAGCGCCTCGAGCTCCTTGTTGCCGCCCTCGACGTTCGCGACGAGGCGCTTGACGAAGGTGCCGTCCTGGATGTCGCGCAGGATGTCCTGCATGCGCTTCTTGGTGTCGGCGTCGATGACCCGCGGACCCGACAAGTAGCCACCGAATTCGGCGGTGTCGGAGACCGAGTAGTTCATGCGCGCGATGCCGCCCTCGTACATCAGGTCGACGATGAGCTTGAGCTCGTGCAGCACCTCGAAGTACGCCATCTCCGGCGCGTAGCCCGCCTCGACCATGACCTCGAAACCGGTCTTGACCAGCTCTTCGGTACCACCGCAGAGCACGGCCTGCTCACCGAACAGGTCGGTCTCGGTCTCCTCCTTGAAGGTGGTCTTGATGACGCCGGCGCGGGTGCCGCCGATGCCCTTGGCGTAGGACAGCGCCAGCGCCTGGCCCTCGCCCTTCGGGTCCTGCTCGACCGCGATCAGCGCCGGAACGCCCTTGCCGTCGACGAACTGGCGACGCACCAGGTGGCCGGGGCCCTTCGGCGCGACCATACCGATGGTCACGTTGGCCGGGGGCTTGATCAGGCCGAAGTGAATGTTGAGGCCGTGGCCGAAGAACAGCGCGTCGCCATCCTTCAGGTTGGGCTCGATGTCGTTGGTGAAGATCGACGCCTGGGCTGTGTCGGGGGCCAGCACCATGATCACGTCGGCCCACGCGGAAACCTCCGCCGGGGTGCCGACGGTCAGGCCCGCCTCTTCGGCCTTCGGCCGCGACTTCGAACCCTCAGCGAGGCCGACGCGGACCTCGACGCCGGAGTCGCGCAGGCTCAGCGAGTGCGCGTGCCCCTGGCTGCCGTAGCCGATGACAGCGACCTTGCGGCCCTGGATGATCGACAGGTCGGCGTCGTCGTCGTAGAACATCTCGACTGCCACTGTAGGTTCCCTTCGGATCATCCCCGCCTCGGCGGGGAACACCTGTTCGGCACAGGTGATGAGTTTGCAAAATTCGGATCGAATCGGGTCCCCCGCGTGCGCGGGGAGCGCGGCACGCCGACCGTCGATCGCAGCAAGACTAGCTGGTCGTGATGATCGACGGATCAGGCGCTAGCGCGTCGCTGTGATGGATTTCGGCCCACGGCCCACGGCCACCACACCGGACTGCACGATCTCCCGGATGCCATACGGCTCGAGCATCCGCAGCAGCGCGTCGAGCTTGGACCGGGTTCCGGTCGCCTCGACGGTGAGCGCGTCCGGCGAGACGTCGATCACCTTCGCCCGGAAGAGCGTAACCGCCTCGATGACCTGGGTCCGCACGCTGGCGTCCGCACGCACTTTCACCAGGATCAGTTCGCGGGCGACCGAGGTGTCGGCGTCCTGCTCGACGATCTTGATGACGTTGATCAGCTTGTTGAGCTGCTTGGTGACCTGCTCGAGCGGCAGATCCTCGACCGTGACGACAATGGTCATGCGCGAGATCTCCGGGATCTCGGTGCCGCCGACCGCCAACGATTCGATATTGAAGCCGCGGCGGGAGAACAGCGCCGCGACCCGTGCCAGCACGCCCGGCTTATCCTCGACCAACACGCTGAGGGTGTGAGTCGTGCTCACTGTTCGGTCCCCTTGTTCTTGTCGTGCGACATCGCCTCATGGATGACGGCGGGCTCGGCGGCCTGCTCGTCCTCGTCGAAGAGTGGGCGGATGCCGCGCGCGGCCATGATCTCGTCATTGCTGGTGCCCGCTGCGACCATCGGCCACACCTGGGCGTCCTTGCCGACGATGAAGTCGATCACCACGGGACGGTCGTTGATGGACTGCGCCTCGCGGATCGCGGCCTCTACGTCCTCCTCGCGCTCGACCCGGATGCCGTGGCAGCCGAGGGCTTCGGCGAGTTTGACGAAATCGGGGATGCGCAGCGTGTGCGTGCCCAGATCGGTATTGGAGTAGCGCTCCTCGTAGAACAGGGTCTGCCACTGGCGGACCATGCCGAGGTTGCCGTTGTTGATCAGCGCGACCTTGATCGGCACGCCCTCGACGGCGCAGGTGGCCAGCTCCTGATTTGTCATCTGGAAGCAGCCGTCACCGTCGACCGCCCACACCTCTTTCTCGGGCGCGCCCATCTTGGCGCCCATGGCCGCCGGAACGGCGTAGCCCATGGTGCCGAGACCACCGGAATTCAGCCAGGTGCGCGGCTTTTCGTACTTGATGAACTGCGCGGCCCACATCTGATGCTGGCCGACGCCCGCACAGTAGATGGCATCGGGTCCGGCGAGGCGGCCCAGCGCCTCGATGACGAATTCCGGCGACAGTGAGCCGTCGCTCGGCGTCGTCCAGCCGAGCGGGTAGCTCTTGCGGATGCCGTCGAGGTACTGCCACCAGTCGGTGAGGTTCAGCTTCGGCACACCGGAGGGGTCGGCCTTCAGCGTTTCGATCAATTCGACGATCACCTCGCGGCAATCGCCGACGATCGGGACGTCGGCGTGCCGGTTCTTACCGATCTCGGCCGGGTCGATATCGGCGTGGATGATCTTGGCGTCGGGCGCGAAGGAGTCCAGCTGACCGGTGACCCGGTCGTCGAAACGCGCGCCGAGGGTGATCAGCAGATCGGACTTCTGCAGGGCGGCGACCGCACCCACGGTGCCGTGCATGCCCGGCATACCCATGTTGAGCTGGTGGCTGTCGGGGAACGCACCCCGCGCCATCAGGGTGGTGACCACCGGAATGCCGGTCAGCTCGGCCAGTTCCAGCAGCTGGGGCGAGGCGTCGGCCTTGATCACGCCGCCACCGACGTAAAGCACAGGCTGCTTGGACTCCAGGATCATCCGCGCGGCCTCGCGCACCTGCTTACCGTGCGGTTTGGTCACCGGGCGGTAGCCGGGCAGCCGCATCTCCGGCGGCCAGCTGAAGGTGGTCTGCGCCTGCAGCACATCCTTCGGGATATCGACGAGCACCGCGCCCGGACGCCCGGACGAGGCCAGGTAGAAGGCCTCCGCGATCATGCGCGGGATGTCGATGCCCTCGGTGATGAGGAAGTTGTGCTTGGTGATCGGCATGGTGATGCCGGAGATATCGGCTTCCTGGAATGCGTCGGTGCCGATCAGGCTGCGCCCGACCTGGCCGGTGATGGCGACGATCGGAACCGAGTCCATCTGCGCGTCGGCGATCGGGGTGACCAGGTTGGTCGCGCCCGGACCCGAGGTTGCCATGCAGACGCCGACCTTGCCGGTGGCCTGCGCATAGCCGGTGGCCGCGTGCCCCGCGCCCTGCTCGTGCCGGACGAGGACGTGACGGACCTTGGTGGAATCGAAGAGCGGGTCGTAGACCGGGAGAATCGCGCCGCCGGGAATGCCGAATACCGTGTCGACGCCGAGCTCCTCGAGGGAGCGGACGACGGACTGCGCGCCGGTGACCCGCTCGGGCGGGACCTGGCGGCGGTTCGCCGCGTTCGCCGGACCGCCAGCGGGCGCGGCCTGCTGATTCGCCGAAGGCGCCGGCCTGCGGGCCGAGGGCCCGGGCCGTGCGGTTGGTGCACTCACCGTCTTCGTTCCTAACTGCTCGTACTAGACCCCGGACAACTGTGCTTGCACGTGGTGCCTTGCGAAGCGGCCACATGCCAGGACTTTTGTCCCGAACACAAAAAAGCCCCCGACAGCCATGGCTGTTCGAGGGTGGCGCGTCGCAACGCGAGCTGACGTATTCGACTCAGGCAGTCAGGCTCAACGCTGGACGCGCCGGCCGATTACGAGCAACTCGTTTCGATTCACGCGCATGACGGTATGTGTGCGCGAGTCGATCAGTCAAACAGGTCTCATTATGTGAGACCGAGCGGGTGCTCGAGTCCGTTCACCATGATGCGAGGATGGTGGTGTGTCATCACCGCATCAGTCCGTGCCACCGGCTAAATCGTCCCACACGCCCGAGGCGGGATCGGAGACGGGTAGTTCGCCGCAACCGTCCGAGCCGAAGCGGGCGGTGCAGGTCATCCGCATTACGCAGATGGCCTACCTCGGTGTGGTCGTACTGCTGTTCTGTGTCTTCTTTGCCTTCGTCGGCTGGCCGATCGGACTGTGGTGGCTACTGCTGCTCCCGGTCGCGGCGGCGGTATGGATCGAACGCACGCGTACCACGGTGGCCGAGGACGGGCTGGATCTGCGCACTGTTTTCGGTTCTCGGCACCTGGACTGGGGGCAGGTCGCTGGGGTCAGTATTCCGAAGCGCGGATTCGTGCGTGCGCATCTCAGCGACGACACCGAGGTGAAACTGCCCGCGGTGAGCTATGACCGGTTGCGTGATCTGATCCGCGCGTCGAACGGTCGGATTCCGGATCTTTTCGCGGCGGAGGCGGCGGCGCGGGACGCGGAGTACGCGGCGCGCAAGGGCGGGGACGAGGCGCAGGCGACCAAGGCCGGAGCGGAAGCGCCCGAGGCCGAAGCCGAGGCGGAATCAACCAAACCCGAAGCCGAGGCGGAAACGGCCGAGACCGGACCCGAAGCACATGCGCGCAAAGCCGATGCCGGTGCGGAGGGGACCAGCGCCGATGCCGAGGTACCTGCCACCGACACGCGCGACTCCGACTCGTAGCGGTTCACCGGCGCTGGGGATAGCGACCGCCGCCGGTAGGCTCGCCGCCGGATGCGCGATCCGGTGACCGCGTCGGACGGACAATCCCCGCCCGAACGCACCGGACCAGTGGATACCGACGGTGCCGGAACCGACACGACCGATGACACCGTCCGCGCCGACGACCACCCTCGCGGCGACACATCCCGAACCACAGACCGATGGCGATCAGCGCCGTCGACCGCCACGAAAGTCCCGCCCGCACGCAGGAGTAACGTGGTCGGTCGCTGAATTCGCTCATTGAGCGAACTCCGCGCAGTCGCACATCAGCCCCCGCGACCTCCTGAGGATCCACATGCCACCGCTTCGTTCACGCACAACCACCATCGGCCGCAATGCCGCGGGCGCGCGCGCACTCTGGCGCGCCACCGGTATGACCGACACCGACTTCGGTAAGCCGATCGTCGCCATCGCGAACTCCTATACGCAGTTCGTACCTGGCCACGTGCATCTGAAGAATGTCGGTGAAATCGTCGCCGATGCGGTGCGCGCCGCGGGCGGTGTGCCACGGGAATTCCACACCATCGCGGTCGACGACGGCATCGCGATGGGCCACGGTGGCATGCTCTACTCGCTGCCCTCGCGCGAAATCATCGCCGATTCGGTCGAATACATGGCGAACGCGCACACCGCCGACGCGCTGGTGTGCATTTCGAACTGCGACAAGATCACACCCGGCATGCTCAATGCCGCTATGCGCCTGAACATCCCGGCCGTCTTCGTTTCCGGCGGGCCGATGGAGGCCGGTAAGGCCGTGGTCGTCGGCGGTGTGGCACAGGCGCCGACCGATCTGATCACCGCGATCGCGGCCAGCGCCAATATGAATGTCAGCGAGGACGGTCTTGCCGAGGTCGAGCGCAGCGCCTGTCCGACCTGTGGTTCCTGCTCGGGCATGTTCACCGCGAATTCGATGAACTGCCTCACCGAGGCGCTCGGCCTCGCCTTGCCCGGCAACGGATCCACGCTGGCCACCCACGCCGCCCGCCACGCCTTGTTCGAGAGGGCGGGCACGGTGATCGTCGATATCGCGAATCGCTGGTACCGCGAGGACGATGCGTCGGTGCTGCCGCGGAATGTGGCCAATGCCAAGGCCTTCCGCAATGCGATGGCGCTGGACGTCGCGATGGGCGGCTCCACCAATACCGTGCTGCACACCCTGGCCGCCGCGCAGGAGGGTGAGATCGACTTCGAGCTGAGCACCATCGACGAGATTTCTCGCACAGTGCCGTGCCTGTCGAAGGTCTCCCCCAACTCCGACTACCACATGGAGGATGTGCACCGCGCCGGTGGCATTCCGGCGATCCTCGGCGAACTGCGCCGCGCCGGACTGCTCGAGACCGACGTCACCACGGTGCACACCGAGAGCTTCGACGAATGGCTCGACACCTGGGATATCCGCTCAGGCAAGGCATCCGATGAGGCGCTGGAGCTGTTCCACGCCGCGCCCGGTGGCGTGCGCACCACCGAGCCCTTCTCCACGAACAACCGCTGGTCCGAACTCGATACCGACGCCGAGGGCGGCTGCATCCGCGATAAGGCGCATGCCTACACGGTCGAGGGCGGCCTGGTTGTCTTGCGTGGCAACATCGCCCCCGACGGCGCGATCCTGAAGACCGCGGGCATCGATGAGGAGCTGTTCTCCTTCCAGGGCCCGGCCGTCGTGGTCGAATCCCAGGAGGCGGCGGTCTCGGCGATCCTCGGCAAAAAGATCAAGCCGGGCGATGTGATCGTGGTCCGCTACGAGGGCCCCAAGGGCGGGCCAGGTATGCAGGAAATGTTGCACCCCACCGCATTTCTGAAGGGCGCGGGACTCGGCAAGGAGTGCGCGCTGATCACCGACGGCCGCTTCTCCGGCGGCACCTCCGGCCTGTCGATCGGCCACATGTCGCCCGAGGCCGCAGCGGGCGGTGCCGTCGGACTCATCGAAGACGGCGATCAGATCCGCATCGACGTCGGAACCCGAACCCTCGAGGTGCTGGTCGACGACGCGATCCTGGCCGAGCGTCGCGCGAAAATGGATGCCTCCGAACGGCCCTGGCAGCCGCTCGATCGCGTCCGCCCGGTCACCACGGCCCTGCGCGCGTATGCCGCACTGGCCACCTCAGCCGATAAGGGCGCCGTTCGCCAGGTGCCCTAGTCCCGTCATGAACACCAACGGCGTCCCTCGTGACCACATGAGGGACGCCGTTTCCGTTCCACCGCACCTCTGCGCGCCGGTGGATAACTGGCGGACGGTGTGACGGCGCCGGTGCGCCAGACGTGGCATGCCTTGTGCCTCACCAAACTTTGACCCGAAAGACGAACGGCGCCCTCCGATACTGAAGGGCGCCGGTTGTTTTGGGGGCAGGTTAGTTGAAGGGCCCGATACCGGTTAGCGGATTGCCGCCGTGGAGCCAGTACCAGGTGCCGATGGCGGCGGCTATGGCCAGAATGAGGACTACGAAGGAGCCGTAGGCGGGGCGGGTGGCCCAGCCGCGGTTGCGGTCGAAGGACAGGCGGCCGGGGCCGGTCAGGAGCAGGACCACGGCAGTGCCCGCCAGGATGGACTCCAGTTCCACACCGCTCTTGACCGAGGACTTGTACTGGAAACCGGGGATCATGCCCTGCTTCCACAACCACGCGTCGATGATCACCGCGAGCACCGCACCCGCGGCGAGCGGAGTGGCCAGGCCGAGCACCAGCAGCGCGCCGCCACCGACTTCACCGGCGATGACCAGGATGGTCGAGAGGGTCGCGTGGTTCCAGCCGCCCGACGCCATCATGTCGCGCGTGCCGTCCAGCCCCGGTCCCTGAAACCAGCCGGTTAGTTTCTGCAGGCCGTGGTAGATGAAGGTGCCGCCGACGACGAGGCGCAGCACGAACAGGCCGAGATCGAGGGTGCCGCGGCGGGTGTCGCCATTGCGGCGGCGCAGGGGGCGGCTCGGTTCACCGGAAGCGCCCGCGGCAGGCGGGATGCTGGCGTAGGCGTAGGCCGCGGATTCATTCGCCCTGGTCTGTTCACCGACCGAGGGGATCTCCGGATCGAGGCCGAGTTCCTCCTCGGTGCGCGGCACATCCTTGGTTGAATCGGGGCGGCTCGGCGCGGTATCGGAGGACATTCTGGGCAGCACGCCGGTGGGCGAATCATAGGGACTGGTCACGCCACGACCGGTGGACGACGCCGCCGACTGCTCCTCCGTGGGCGTTGCCGTGCCCTCGGTTTTGGGCACGGACGTGTCTTTGGGCTCTTCGGTCACGGTCGATACCCTATGCGGCCGCGCATGCGCGTGTGCGGTCTCGACGCGACGGCGTGTCCGTTAATCGACCCGGAGCAGCACATCGGCCGCGGTTTCCGTAACGTCTGAACCATGAGTTTGGTTGTCGCGGGGCGTATCGCCCTGAGCTTGGCGCTCAGCACCGTCGCGCTGGTCGGCTGCGCTCGGTTCGACGATTCCGCCTCCAGCCCGTTCACACCCGAACCGACCTTCAACCCCGCCGAACCCAAACCGCCGCAGCAGAGCCCCTCGCAGCGCCCGCGCCCGACCGGACCGTGCATCGATCCGGACCCGAATGTGATTACGACCTGCCTGGATTCCACTGCGGGCATCATCTCGCTCGGCGAGGACGCGCTGGTCACCGAGCGACGCACCGGACGCATCTACAAGACGGTCGCGGTGGATCCGAGCGATCCGCAGTCGCCGCCGATACTGGTCGGGCAGGTGGATGTGGACGGCTCCGGTGACGGGGGCATCTCCGACATCGCCCTCTCGCCGACCTATCGCGAGGACGGACTCATCTACGCCTACATCACCACCGGATCCGATAACCGGGTGGTGCGCATCGCGGAGAACGGACCGCCTAAGGCCATTCTGACCGGAATTCCGAAGGGGGCGATCGGCAATCACGGTGCACTGGAATTCATTTCGCCGACCGAGCTGTTGGTGCTGACCGGCGATGCGGGCAATCCCGGCTTGGCCAGTGCGCCCTCGTCACTGGCGGGCAAGGTGCTGCGGATCAATTCACCGTCGCCGGGAGCCAGTCCGGAGGTCGTGGTGTCGGGCCTCGGCACGGCGGGCGATCTGTGTGACGACGGTAAGGACAGCGTCTGGATCACCGATCGCACCCCGACCGAGGATCGTCTGCAGCGCCTGGGCCGGGACGGATCGATCATCACCGCGTGGACCTGGCCGGATCGACCCGGCGTCGGTGGCTGTGCGGCCGGACCCGATGTGGTGGCGATCGCGATGTCGGGGGCGAAGGCGCTGGCGATCGCGAACCCGGATGCGAATACCCATGCGATCACCGCGGCGCCGACGTTCACCGTGCAGGACAAATACGGCAGGCTCGGCGGTGCGGCGGCCGGTGCGGACGGCACCATCTGGGCGACCACCGTCAATAATGACGATAATCACGGGCCATTCGACGATCGGGTGATCAAGATCCCGCCGCCGTCGCAGGGCACCGGGCCGGACTAACCGCGCCGATAACAAAGTGGGCGGGTCCTCAGGGACCCGCCCACTTCAGTTCGGTAGTTGGGCTTCGCCGGTGCGGACCGAACTCAGGCGCAGGCTTCGAGCACGAGTTCGCGCACCCGGGCCGCGTCGGCTTGTCCCCGCGTCGCCTTCATGACATCACCGACGATCTTGCCCGCGGCCTGCACCTTCCCCGAGCGGATCTTCTCGGCGATGTCGGGATTGGCCTCGAGCGCCTTGCGCACCTCCGCCTGCAGCGCGGTCTCGTCGCTGACCATGCCGAGGCCCTTGGTCTCCACGATCTTCGCCGGATCACCCTCACCCGCCAGCACGAAGTCGACGACCTGCTTGGCGACCTTGTTATTGACCGTCTTCGATTCCACGAGCTTGATCACCTCGGCCACCTGGGCGGGCGTGATCGGCAGCTCCTCCAGGGAAGCCTCGCGTTCCTTGGCCTTTTCGGTGAGGTAGGCGACCCACCACGAGCGGGCCTCGTTGGCCGGGGCACCCGCATCGACGGTCGCGATGATCAGGTCCAGTGCGCCCGCGTTCACCAGGTCGCGCATGACCTCGGCGGACAGGCCCCAGTCGGACTGGATGCGCGCGCGGCGCAGCCACGGGTATTCCGGAATGGTGCCGCGCAGCTCCTCAACCCAATCCTCAGCGGGCGCAACGGGTTCCAGGTCCGGCTCGGGGAAGTAGCGGTAGTCCTCGGCGGTCTCCTTGCGGCGACCGGGCGAGGTGGTGCCGTCACTCTCGTGAAAGTGCCTGGTCTCCTGCACGATCGAACCGCCGTCGGCGAGAATAGCGGCCTGGCGGCGCATTTCGAAGCGAACGGCGACCTCGACGCTCTTGAGCGAGTTGACGTTCTTGGTCTCGGTGCGGGTGCCGAATTCCGTTGCGCCGATAGGCATCAGCGAAACGTTGGCATCGCAGCGCAGCGAGCCCTGCTCCATTTTGACGTCGGAGACCTGCAGTGATTTCAGAACCTCACGCAGCGCGGTCACGTAGGCGCGCGCCACCTCCGGCGCCCGCTCCCCCGCGCCGGTGATCGGCTTGGTGACGATCTCGATGAGCGGCACGCCCGCCCGGTTGTAGTCCAGCAGCGAATGACTCGCGCCGTGGATGCGGCCGGTGGAGCCACCGATGTGGGTGGACTTGCCGGTGTCCTCCTCCATATGGGCGCGCTCGATCTCGACGCGGAAGATGCTGCCGTCGTCGAGTACCACGTCGAGGTGGCCGTTGGTGGCGATCGGCTCGTCGTACTGGCTGATCTGGTAGTTCTTCGGCTGGTCCGGGTAGAAGTAGTTCTTGCGCGCGAACCGGCCCCACGGGGTGATCGCGCAATTCAGGGCCAGCCCGATCCGGATCGCCGACTCCACGGCCTGCTCGTTCACCACTGGCAGCGAACCCGGCAGACCGAGGCACACCGGGCACACCTGGGTGTTCGGCTCCGCGCCGAACTCGGTCGGGCAACCGCAGAACATCTTGGTGGCCGTGTTCAGCTCGACGTGAACCTCCATGCCGAGCACCGGCTCGAACCGGTCGATGACATCGGCATAGTCCATCAAGTCGACGGTGGGTGCACTCATAGCGATCAGTCTATTGACCCGCCCGCCGCTCCCGCCAAGCGGTCAGCACCCGCCGTGCCTCTCGCGACCGCATCGGCCTGGTGACTGCTGAGCTGGCGCATAAGCAGTGCGCGCCTCGCAGAAGTTGGAACTTCTGCAAGGCGCGCACTGGATGTGCGGTAGCGCTCTGGACGGACGGTTCGGTCAGCGGGGTTGGGTGTGTTGGGCGAGCCAGGTGGTGGTGTAGGTGAGGACGTCGGGGGCGATGGTGGTTTCGATGCCGGTGTATTCGCTGGGGAGGCCGGAGTCGGCGGGTTGCATGAGGTGGTTGAGGTCAGGGAAGACGTGGACGGTGGCGTCCGGGTCGGCGGCCAGGCGCTCGCGCATCGGTTGTTCGTTCTGGGTGGCGAGGACCTGCTTGTCCTTGGTGCCGAAGAAGGCGAGGACCGGGATACGCAGGGCGGAGAGCGCGGGGGCCGGATCGTAGGTGATGAAGGACGCCATATAGGTGGTGTTGTAGGCGTCGAGGGTTTCCGCGGAGGCGCGCTGGTCCGGAGGGAGCGATTCGTTGTGGCGGTTCGCGAGATCCTTGGCGGCGGCCAGGTCACCGGAGCGGATCAGGTTGGTCCAGTCGGTGATGTAGGTGACCTGATCATCGATTCGGGACTGCGGTGCGCCGGCCGCGCTGAGCAGTGCGCGGTTCTGCTCGATCAGCACCTCCCAACCCGGTACCGAGGGACCAGCCATCAGGATCGCGAAAGCGACGCCGCTGTCGGGACGCGATGCCACCAGGGGCGCGAGGTAGCCGCCCTCGCTGTGGCCGAAAAGTCCGACGCGGGCCGGGTCGATATCCGGGCGGGCGTGTAGGAAGCGCACGCCGGCCGTCGCGTCATCGGCGAGACCGTTGTAGGTGGCGTCGTCGAGTTTGCCACTGGTGCCGCCGACGCCGCGGTCATCGGTGCGCAGTACGGCATAGCCCGCGCGGGTAAAGGTGTCGGCCAGCAGCAGGAAAGGCTTGTGGCCCATGAGTTCTTCGTCGCGGTCCTGCGGGCCGCTGCCGGAGATCATCAGAATCGCCGGGAAGGGACCGTTGCCCTCGGGCAGGGTCAGCGTGCCCGCGATGGTGATATCACCGTTGCGGTAGGTGACGTCTTCGGAGCGATAGGGGTACGGCGGTTTCGGCTCCTGCGGATGTGCGGACGCCCCGATCTTGCCGGGCTCGAGCGACAACGGCAGGCTCTGGCCCGCTTGTCGGAACTCACCGCTGATCCGGTCGGCACCCTTGTCGAACTTGCCCTCGAACACGGGATCGCCCGGAGTGTTCGGAATCGCGAAGGCCACCCTATCCGGTTCGGCGGAAACATCTTTCAGCTGTGCGCCGCTCACACCTTGGGACGGGATGTCGATGGTGGCGCTGCCGTTATCGGCGAAACTCACCCCGACCGCCAACGGCGCACCGGGCACCTCGATGGACCCGTGCCAATCCCCTGTGAGCGAGCGTGTCTCGTCTTTATCCGACGAACACCCCGCAACCAACGCGACGATCAGGACCAGAACCGAGACGAGCCATCGCCCAGTGCGCATGCCGCAACACTACCGATCCGCGCCGACAATTCGGACGAAACTCGGGCGCGCACAACGGTCCGGTCCACACCAGCATTCCCGCCACTTCCCGGCACCACTGTCGCCCCGCCCGCGCAGTCGCCCGTCCGCCGACGGTAGTCATATAGTCGTTCTCTGATCTTGACCACCGACCGTTCGACCACCTCGACCGACAACGGGCAGCCCGCACGGACGGAATGCGGGGCAATGCTGATACCCATCACGCGAGTCGAACCGACGCGACAATCGCTTCCATTCCAGGCAATCGCCGTTTCGGCGGCCCAAAGATTCCAGCGGATCGCTGACGGTCAGGCGCCGCGGGCGTACCGGACTGCGGCGGCGATTGCGTCCATGTCGAGTTCGAGGGTGGGGTCGTCTTCTTGCGCCTCTTGGAATTCCAGCATCGCGTCGGAGATGCCGCCGCGGCGGGCAATGGCGAGGAGTTCACGGCGGACGTAGGCGCCCAGGGGAAGTTCGGCGGCGCGGGCGCGGCGGCCGAACATGCCGAGGGCGTCGGCGGGCAGATCGTAGACCTGGATGAGGGTTACGGCGTCGGAGTCGAATTCCGGGGTCAGATCGCGGCCCTGGGCTTCCAGGAATTCCACGATCGTGTCCACGGAAGTTCGCCTGCGCGCCATCGCGATCAGTTCCTGACGGAGCTGAGCTTCGATCGATATGCCCGCGACGCGAGCACGGCGGCGGAATACGGCAACAGCATCGGTGGGCAGGTCGGATACCTGGAGTTGAGCCACGACGACCAGAGTAGCTGTGCGACAAGTAATTCGGCAGGTCTCGATTGTGCAACAACCGCCGGAATCAACCGAAAAATGCCTCCGCTTCGCGGTAGCGCTCGGCGGGCACCCGCTTGAGCTGCTTGGTGGCCTCGGACAACGGAACCAATTCGATGGAAGTGCCGTGCAGAGCAACCATTTGGCCGAATTGTCCGGCATGTACCGCCTCGGCGGCGTGCAGACCGAAGCGGGTGGCCAGCACCCGGTCGTACGGGGTCGGACTGCCGCCGCGTTGCACGTGGCCGAGCACCGTGGTGCGGACCTCTTTGCCGATGCGTCGCTCGATTTCGGTGCCGAGCTGCTGCGCGACGCCGGTGAACCGTTCGTGGCCGAATTCGTCGATGCCACCCTCGCGCAGTGCGAATCCGGAATCGGGTGCGGGGTGCGCACCCTCGGCGACCACGCAGATGAAGTGCTTATCGCCGCGCTGGAAGCGGCGTTTGATCATCGAGCACACCTCGTCCACATCGAAGGGCACCTCGGGGACCAGTGTGAGGTGCGCGCCCGCCGCCACACCCGAGTTGATTGCGATCCAGCCCGCGTGGCGGCCCATCACCTCGACCAGCATGACGCGCTGGTGCGATTCCGCGGTGGTGTGCAGCCGGTCGATGGCCTCGGAGGCGATGGACAGCGCCGTGTCGTGGCCGAAAGTGACGTCGGTGCAGTCGATGTCGTTATCGATGGTCTTCGGGACACCGACCACCGGGACGCCCTCATCGGACAGCCAGCTCGCGGCGGTGAGCGTGCCCTCGCCGCCGATCGGGATCAGTGCCTCGATCCCGTTGTCGTCGAGGGTGCGTTTGATCTGGTCGAGTCCGGCAAGCAGTTTGTCGGGGTTGGTGCGTGCGGTGCCGAGCATCGTGCCGCCCTTGGTGAGCAGGCGGTCGGTGCGATCGTCGTTCTGAATGGTGATTTTTCGGTCTTCGAGTAGTCCGCGCCAACCGTCCTGGAAGCCGATGATCGCGTCGCCGTAGCGTCCGTTCGCGGTGCGAACGACGGCACGGATGACCGCGTTCAGTCCTGGACAGTCGCCGCCTCCGGTCAACACTCCGATGCGCATGGCGAATATCTTGCCCCGCTTCGCGCGATGACGCGGCCGCACCCCCGTGAACACCGGGTAACGGCTACGACTCAATACACATAGACGATGGCGTTCTCCCCACCGCTACAGGTCGCGAACTGATCACCGGCCGTGCAATTCATCTTGTAATCCCGATTGTTGATCGGGCTGTGCGCCATTACCGATCGGTCGGTAATGGCGCTGTCACCGCCATTGGCATACGCCTTGCGCACCTCCTCGGCGAAGGCGCAACTGGTGACGGTGGTGCCGATCGCGGACGAAGTGAAGCGGCCCAGCGCCGGATACAGCTGGGCACACGGTTTCGCACCGGCTGGCAGGTGCGCGGGCATGGTCGTGGTGGTCGGTTGGCCAGAATGCTCGGCGCTGTTGCGCACCTGCCAGCCGACAACGCCCCCGATCGCCAGAACAACGAGCACCGCGCCGATCCAGACGATGCGCATCGATCGACGCGCAGGCACGGGTGTCGGATCCGACGGATCCGACGGATCCGGTGCTTCGGATTGCGGCATCGGCATGCCGACGGTTCTCGACAACGCCTCGGTCGTCGCGTCGTGCGGTGGAATGTCGCGGCGCGTCGGATCCCATGGATACTCGGGCACGAGCGTCGGCTCCAGCCCGGTTGTCTGCTCCGGTCTGCTGGTGGACTGTTGCCCGATATGCGATCGAGACCTGTTCGATAATTGCGAACCGCTCCCTAGCGGCTGGCCACTCGCCTGCTGCTGGCCACCCGCCCACGGACCACCTGCCGACTGCTGCACGCCTGCTCGCTGTGGCCCAGGCGCCGACGCCGCACCGCCCGCCCGCCACGCCACTGACTGCTGCTGGTCACCTAATTGCTGCGAATTTCCCGAAGGCTGCAGACCACCTGCCGACTGCGAACCAGCTAGCTGCCGTGGACCAACCGCCGGTGGCGGGCCACCTGCCTGCTGCGGCCCACCCAACTGTGGCGATCCAGCGGACTGCTGTGCCCCATCTGTCGAAGGCGACGGAACCAACTGCGGCGAACCGCCTGCTTGCTGCAGATCACCTGCTGACGGCGACCTGCTCGACTGCTGCGACCGACCCGACTGCTGCGGAGCACCTGCCTGCAGCGGGCCGCCCGACTGGTGCGATCCACCAGATTGCTGTTGGTCTCCTGCTGACTGTGACCCGCCCGACTGTTGCGGCCAGCTCGGCGATTGGCGCGCGACTGGCGATTCCGGTCCGAAGGTCGGGAAGATGATGGTCGCTGGGGCGGGGGTGTGCTTCGAGATCTGGCTGGTGGGCAAGTCCGAGTTCGGCACGGACGACGTGCCCGAGACTGCGGCTCTGGCTGCTGAGGCAAGTGCACCGGCCGATGGATAGCGATCGGCTGGTTCCTTGGCCATGCCGCGGGAGATGACCTCGTCCAGTGCGCCCGGCAGTCCGGCTCGTTTGGTGGTCGGGCGGGGCGGCGGTGTCGAGAGGTGGGCTCGGATCAGCGAACTCATCCCGTCGACTGGGAAAGGCTGTGTGCCGGTGAGGCATTCGAACAGTACGCAGGCCAGGGAGTAAACATCGGCGGTGCCGCCGATCGGTGCGGTGTCGAATCGTTCCGGCGCGATATAGCTGTAGGAGCCGATGGCTTGGCCGGTCGCGGTGACGCTGGGGTCGCGCTCGGAACGGGCGATGCCGAAGTCCGCGAGGTACGCGAAATCCGAAGGAGTGACCAGGATATTGGCGGGTTTGACGTCGCGATGCACCAAACCCCCGGCATGCGCGGCATCCAATGCGGCCGCGACCTGTTCGATGATGCCGACCGCGCGGGTGGGGCTCAGCGGCCCCTTCTCGCGCAGCACCGAGCGCAGATCGCTGCCACGGACCAGCCGCATGTCGATATAGAGCACACCGTCGAGCTCGCCCCAGTCGTGGATCGGAATGACGTGCGGTTCGGCCAGCCGCGCGGCGACCCGCGACTCGTGCCGAAATCGCTGCTGGAACCGCGGATCGTCGGCCAGCGCCATGGGCAGCAGTTTGACCGCGACCAGGCGGTCCTTGACCGTGTCGTACGCCTCGTAGACCTCCCCCATCCCGCCGCGGCCCAGTAGCGCACGCAATTCGTAGGGTCCGAATCGCGTACCGGCCCGCGACTGCGTTTCGTCCACCCCGTTACCTCCACCTCGCCGAACCGCCCTACGGTCGTGGTCCGGCGATCTCACCCATTAGTCGGGATTCTCGGGTGCCACCGTTACCCGATCAAGTGTGCGCGCCCACTGGGCCGCCGCGCGAACCTGAGGGTGCCGACTCGACGGGATCAGGAACAGCTGCCGCCGGAGAATTCGTCGAGGTGTTGGGAGATCACTGTGGCGAGCCGGTCCAGGATGTTCGTTCCCTCGGAGAAGCTGCCCGAATCGGGTTGGATGGCAATAGCGACCGCGATCTGACCGGCCGGTCCCTGGATCAGACCGAATTGGCGGACCAGATAGGAGCCCGAGGTGTCGGGCCCCCAACCACCTTTGAATTCCGCGCCCTCGAGTTCGCCGAGGCCCCAGCGCTGACTCGAGGTGATCTGTTCCATCAGATCGATCACGTCCGAGCTCTGCGATAGGCATGGCAGCCGGGACGCGAACCGAACCTGTTCGGTGAGCGCCCAATCCGCCTGTCCGAATGCGGAGGCATCGGAGCGTGTCTTGGTGGCGGGCACCGTGGTCTTGGTATCGCCGCCCTCGCGCAGCACTGCCTCGACCGCCTTGGCCGCCTCCTGGCCGGTGCCGAGCGACTGCCAGAGGGTATCGGCCGCGGCGTTATCGGACTGGGTGATCGCCGCCTTCGCCGCGTAGCTCGAGCTCGCCGAACTCTTGCGCTGCGAAGCGATGACCAGCGGCACCTTCATCGTCGACCAGGCGGGTCCGGTGGTCCAGTCGCCGAAGGTCACCATCTTCTCGCCGCCGACCGGCATGATCGCCATGCCCAGCTTGCCGTGCACACTCAACTGCAGTTCCTGGAAACCGGCTGCCAGCGTGCCCGGCACAGTGACGGATAGGTGCTGCTGGTCGGTGTGCGCGGCGGCCGCGGTGATGCTGGGCTCCGCAGAGTGTTTGTCGGTGTCCGTGCCGCATCCGGCCACCATAAGGAGTCCGGCCAGCGCGGTACCGCCGACCGCTTTTCGCAGGCCACGGGATAGCTCAAAATACATACTTCGACACATTCTCGTTTCGAACTCCCCCGCGTTTCGATATCAACACGGCATCCCGACACCGTACTTGGCATCGACACCGACCGCCCACCGCAACCGCGCCCACGCCGCCGAACCCCGAACAGCGACAACGGCTTACAGCGTGGTCAACCGGCATGTACACCGTAATGTGCCCGCTCGGTGCCGCTGGTCGTGCGTGACCGCGCGCTGCCGCCCTCATCCGCGAACTCCTTGTGTTCATCGCCTCGCAACGTACTCGACAAATCCGACATAGCCCACTTTTCCTGGTACCAGGGGTACTGCGCGCCTGGAAGGGACGGGCGTGTCGCCCTGGCGCACAGACTCGAATGCGGCGCAGGATAGTTCGATGGAGCTGACTTCGGTACACATCGATAAACCGGACGATCTCAACGTCATCATCGGGCAGGCCCACTTCATCAAGGCGGTCGAGGACCTGCACGAGGCGCTGGTCGGGACCAGTCCGCATCTGCGTTTCGGGTTGGCCTTCGCGGAGGCGTCCGGGCCGCGGCTGATCCGGACCTCCGGCAATGACGACGATCTGACCGAGCTCGCCACCAAGAACGCCGTCGCGGTCGGCGCGGGACATTCGTTCATTGTTTTCCTACGTGAGGGTTATCCGGTAAATGTCCTCAATGCGGTACGACAGGTTCCCGAAGTTTGTGGAATCTTCTGTGCCACGGCAAACCCGGTCGAAGTCTTGATTGCCGAGACCGAATTGGGACGCGGAATCATCGGAGTTGTCGACGGCGGTGCGCCACTCGGCGTCGAAGGCCCCAGCGACAAAGAAGCCCGCAAACAACTACTGCGCCAAATCGGCTACAAGCTGTAGCACCGCTACGTTAATTCAGGCCGCGACTCGGTCCTGGAACCTGGACACCCGATCACCATGTATCGGTGGCGGCAAATCTCGACTCGGCCCGCCACCAATACATTCTCGGCCAGTTGTCAGACGAGGGGGCAGTGGGTGCGGGTGTAGATGGTGGGCATGCATTCGTTGCAGTGGATGCAGGCTGATCGGGTGGCTTGATCGGCTCGGATTCGGAGCAGGAGGTCTGGTTCGCGGAGGAGGGCGCGGCCCATGGCTACGAATTCGAAGCCCTCGGCCATTGCCGTGCGCATCGTGTCGAGGTCGGTTATGCCGCCCAATAGGATCAGTGGCATCGATAGTTCGCTGCGGAACTGGCGGGCGCGATCCAGTAGGTAGGCGTCGTGGTACGGGTATTCGCGAAGGAAAACGCGGCCCATCAGGCGAAAGCCCCAGCGTGCCGGTGCGGGAAGGACTTTCGCGAATTCCTTGCGTGGGGCGCTGCCGTGGAACAGGAGCATCGGGTTGAGCAGGGAGCTGCCTGCGGTGAGTTCCAAGGCGTCCAGTGCGCCGTCCGATTCCAGCCAGGCGGCCACCTGCAATGACGCCGGGAGCGAAAGTCCGCCGCGCACACCGTCTTCCATATTCAGCTTCGCGGTTACGGCCAGGCGGTCGCCGACGGCCTCGCGCACCGCAAGTGCGACCTCACGAGCGAGGCGGGCGCGGTTGACCGGGGATCCGCCGTATCGATCCTTGCGCCGATTCAGCAGCGGACTCAGGAACGAACTCACCAAATAGTTGTGGCCGAAATGGATTTCGACCGCATCGAAGCCTGCCTGCTCGGCCAGTCGCGCGGCATTCGCGTAGTCGGCTATGACCGTGGCGATTTCGGATAAGTCCGGAACATGCATGGGACGCATACCGAGTGGGCTGAACATTCGGCTCGGCGCCAGCGCGGGTGCACGATTGGATGCGGCATTGGCCACCGGCCCCGCATGGCCGATCTGGGCGCTGGCGGCGGCACCTTCGGCGTGTACGGCATCAGTGAGCTTGCGCAGTCCCGCGACGGCTTCCGGGCGCATCCAGATCTGGTGCCGGTCGGTGCGACCGCCCGGCGATATCGCGCAGTAGGCGACCGTCGTCATACCCACTCCGCCAGCCGCGATTTCCCGATGGAAGTCGATCAGATCGTCGGTGACCAGTGCCTCCGGTGTTCGTCCCTCGAAGGTGGCGGCCTTGATCACCCTGTTGCGCAAGGTGATCGGGCCGAGCGTCGTCGGTGCGAATACGTCGTTCGTCATTTCTCTCCTGCCGCGGTCAGTCCGGCGACCACGAAATCGCGCAATGTGCGCACCGCCTCGTCCGACAGTTCACGCTCCCCAGTGCCGATGCCGCCGAACTGCACGATGATCAGGTCGAATGCCAATCCCCAGCGCCGCCGACTCTCGCGTTCGCTCAGCTGCGGCAACAAACCGACCCAGGTGTCCATGCGGAACCAGTGCCGATGCCACATCGTCGGGTGCCGACCGAGTACGAATTGGGCCAGCAGCCGCAGGTGCAGCCGCCCGACCGGATCGGCCGCCAATCCGATGAACGGCTCGATCACCGCGTCCACCAGCGTCGACACCGAACCGTGTGCGACCGTCACCTCGGTTAGCCGTTCGGCCCACAATGACCCGAGCCGATCCTCCAGCAACGCCGCGACCAGCGCTTCCTTCGAGCCGAAGTGATAGTGCACCGCGGCGGGATTGGCCCCGGCCGCCGCGCAGATCGCCCGCACCGAGACATCGTCGTACCGCTCGGTCAGCAAGAGTCGCTCGGCGGCCAGCAATAGCCGCTCGCGTGTGCCCGCCGTGGCTGCCTGTTCCACCATGACCGTAGTCAACCACGTTCCCATCATCGATTCAATCATTGATTGAATCGATGATCGCCGACTGTGCTGTTGACCGCCACCCGCGACGTCGACCACAGCCAGGCCGCCGTCCTCGCGAGCTGCATTGCGGCAGACGCGAATTCGCCGGACTGATGCGTCGGGACCTAGCCGGCGTTACGGGCGGTGCCGCGGTGAGCGGGCACGCTGGTGGGGTCCTCCGGCCACGCGTGCTTGGGGTAGCGACCGCGCAGGTCGCTGCGGACCTGCGGCCATCCGGTGCGCCAGAACGACGCCAGATCCGCAGTGATCGCGACGGGGCGTTGGGCGGGTGAGAGCAGGTGCAGCACGATCGGGACTCGCCCATCGGCCAGCGACGGTGTCTGCGTCCAGCCGAACACTTCCTGCACCTTGATCGCGAGCACCGGCGGATCGGTCGAGTAATCGAGACGGACGCGACTGCCGGATGGCACTGGCAGGCGTTCCGGCGCGAGTTCGTCCATGCGCGCGGCATCGGGCCACGGCAGCAGGCGACGCAATGCCTGCCCCGCGTCGATGCGTTCGAGGTCGGCGCGGCGGCGTGCGGCGGCGAGTTCGGGGCCGAGCCAGGAGTCGGCATCGGTAAGCAGTGATTCGTCGTCGACCGGCGGCCAGGGCGCATCGAGTGTGCGGTATAGGAAGTCAAGGCGTTGACGGAGGGCGACCGCGTCGGAATCCCAGTGCAGCAGAGCAAGTCCGATCGAGCTCAGCCCGCTTCGCACTGCCGCACTGAGCAGTTGGAGATCTGGATCACGAATTTGTCGCTCCGACAACATGATCGCGCCCAGACGTTCGACCCGGCGGGCAACCACGTCACCGTCGATCCAATCCACCTCGTCCGCGAGCTCCAAAAGATTCGATGCCGCACGGCGCGCGAGCTTTTCGTCGGCCACCGCGGCCGACCGGATCTGCCCGTCGGAACGACCCGGATCGCGTGTCGCCACCGCGACCGCCAGCCACTCCGCGTCACTCAATCCGGAACCCGGAGGCAGGGTCACCGCCGTGCCTCCGGCCATCAGATAGCTCGCCGAGCCAGGACTACGTCGCCGTGCCAGCCGCTCCGGATGTGCCAGTGCGATAACGAAAGCCGGATCGTCGTCACCATCCGTCGCGTCGACCAGCCGGGACAGACGCTCGACCTCCCGCCGCCAGCGCGGTGGCCGCTCACGCCGCAACGCGCGCAGACCGGCCACGAGATCGACGCCGGACACGAGGGTGTCATCGTCGAGGACCGCGACAACTTCCGCCGCCGCCCGGGTGCCGACCTCGGCGGCACCGTCGAGCAGCGCTCGAGCCAATCGGGGATGCAATCCGACTCGTGCCATGTGTCGACCGCGCTCAGTGACCTCCCCCGCTTCGGTCACGGCTCCCAACGCGCGCAACACATCTCGGCCAGCGGCCAATCCGCCCTGCGGCGGTGCGTCCCACCACGCGAGGCCATGGCCATCGGGTGTTCCCCAACACGCGAGCTCCAATGCGAGACGCGTCAGATCCGCCGTGCGAATCTCCGGCTCCGGATAGGCGGACAGGGTGCCGTTCTCGTACTCCGGCCAGCAGCGCCATACCTTCCCCGGAGCCTCGCGTCCCGCGCGCCCAGCCCGTTGCTCGGCGACCGCAGCCGAAACGCGAACTGTCGCAAGGCCGGACAACCCACGTCCCCGATCGATACGCGGCACGCGAGCCAGCCCCGAATCCACCACGGCGCGTACCCCCGGCACCGTCAAACTCGATTCGGCCACCGCGGTAGACAACACGACGCGTCGCCGAGGGCCCGGCCGCAACGCAATATCCTGCCCGGCAGTGGAAAGCCTGCCGTGCAATGGAACCAGATCCACGTCTGCATCAGCCAAAAGATCCATGGTCCGGCGGATTTCGGCTGCTCCGGGTAGGAAGACCAGCACATCCCCGTCGCCCCCGACCAGCGCCGCCCGTGTAGCACGGGCCACCTGCGCTTCGCTGCGCTCCCTCGGCAACGACGGAACATACGCCGTGTCCACCGGATAGGCCCGCCCCTGCACTTCCACCACCGGCGCATCACCCAGTAGCACCGAAAGACGTCCGGCCGCAACAGTTGCCGATGTAGCGAGCACTCGCAGATCCGGCCGCAATCCGGCCCGCGCATCCAGCAGCAGGGCCAAGAGCAGGTCCGCGTCGAGATGCCGCTCATGACATTCGTCGAGGACAACGACATCCGCGCCCGCCAACTCCGGATCGCCCTGCAACCGCCGCACCAGCAACCCGGACGTGACAACCTCGATCCGGGTCCGGGCACTGACCCGCCGATCTCCCCGGACCGAATACCCGACCGTCTCCCCTACCGACTCACCCAACAACGCGGCCATCCGTCCGGCCGCGGCTCGCGCCGCCAAACGGCGAGGCTCGGCCACCACCACCCGCCCGAGAGTCGCCAACGCCAGCGGCACCAATGTCGTCTTCCCGGTTCCGGGCGGCGCGACCAATACGGCGGTGCCACGCTCGGTCAATGTCGCGACAATGCGGTCGAGCGCGGCACGCACGGGCAGATCAGGAAGCTCGGGCAGTTTCATTGCCAACCAGTCTGCAGCCCCGCACGAAGGACCTGAACCTCACCCCGTGATGGCAATCTCCGGCACGCGAGCGGCGCCGCGCTGATATCGGCGCAGGACGCCCCCGGTCGAGAACCGGGAATTCTCAACGTGAGCACCTGCGCTAACCAGGACCCGCCGACCAAGTACGCGCCTACAGCGTGTTGTGCCGGGATTACGGCGCCCTCAGCATCCAGACGACCACACATGAGGCCGAGCTGGATCCCCTACCGATGCCCATACCCGACGCTCCGACGGCGTGTTTTGGTCCGATTCTGCTGAAATACCTTGTGCAGCAACACTACCCGCACACCCGGCCCGGGTGGCTACGATGGAGATGTGCGGATAGGAGTAGGGCTCTCCACCGCCCCGGGAGCGTGGCAGGCAGGAGCGGAAGCCGCAGCGCACGCACGCGATCAGATCGCGGGCGAGACGCCGTCGCTTGCTGTGCTGCTGGCATCACGAGCACATACCGACGATGCCGCGGCCGTACTCGCCGCAGTCCACCAGACGGTGCGGGTGCCCGCACTCGTCGGATGTGTGGCACAGGCGATCGTGGCCGGCCGCCGCGAGATCGAGAACGAGCCCGCGGTGGTGGTATGGCTGGCATCCGGATTGCCCGCCGCCGAGACATTCGAGCTCGACTTCGTCCGCACGGCGACCGGAGGGCTACTCGCGGGCTACCGCTTCGACCAGGCCGCACGCGACTTCCATCTGCTGCTACCGGACCCGTTCTCCTTCCCCGCCGATATTCTGCTCGAGCACCTGAACACCGATCTACCCGGCACCACCGTGATGGGCGGGCTGGTGAGCGGCGCGCAGGGGCCGGGCGGCTGCAGGCTTTTCCACGACCGCGATGTGCTGACCTCCGGCGCGGTCGGCGTGCGAATTCCCGGACTGCACGGTGTTCCCATCGTGTCGCAGGGCTGCCGACCGATCGGCTATCCGTATATCATCACCGGCGCGCGTGGCGCGCTGATCACCGAGTTGGGCGGCCGATCGCCGATCCAGCGGTTACGTGAGATCGTCGAGGTGATGCCGCCCGACCAGCAGGAGCTGGTGACGCAGGGCTTGCAGATCGGCATCGTGGTCGACGAGCATCTGGCAGTACCCGGGCAGGGCGATTTCCTGATCCGCGGCCTCCTCGGTGCCGACCCATCGAGCGGCGCGATCGAGATCGGCGAACTCATCGAGGTCGGCACGACCGTGCAGTTCCAGGTCCGCGACGCGGTCGGGGCAGATGAAGATCTGCGTGCTGCCCTCGTCCGAGTGGGTTCGGACCTGCCAGGACGCCCCGCGGGGGCGTTGCTGTTCACCTGCAACGGGCGGGGTCGCCGGATGTTCGGGGTCGCCAACCACGACGCCGCCGCGATCGAGGACCTGCTCGACGGCATACCACTGGCGGGTATCTTCGCGGCGGGCGAGATCGGCCCCATCGCCGGCCGAAATGCCTTGCACGGATTCACTGCATCGATGGCGGTCTTCGTCGAATGAGCGTCGACCTGCGGGTCTACGCCGAGCTGAACGATTTCCTACGGCCCGACGAGCGGTACACAGTACTGCGTCGACCTTTCCGTCCGCATCAGACCGTGAAGGACGTCATCGAGGCGGCCGGCATCCCGCACACCGAGGTCGACCTGGTGCTGGTCAACGGGCAACCGGTGACCTTTGCCCAGCACCCACGCAACGACGATCGGATCACCGCCTATCCCGTATTCGAGACTCTCGACATCGGCCGGGTCACCAGGGTGCGCCCACACCCACTGCGCGAGCCGCGCTTCATCGCCGATGTCAATCTCGGCGGCCTCGCCAAGCTGATGCGGCTGATAGGCCTGGACGTGCACTGTCGGTGGGACGTAAACGATGCCGCACTCGCCGAGCTGTCGGCGGCCGAGCACCGTATCCTGCTCACCCGCGACCGTGGACTGCTGAAGCGGCGCAATGTAACTCACGGCGTATACATCCGGTCGGACCAGCCGATCGATCAGATCGTCGAGCTGATCCGACGGTTGGACCTCGTCGAGCGCTTAGCGCCGTTCACCCGCTGCCTGCGCTGCGGTGGCGCCATCGTCGCGGTCGCCAAAGCCGAGGTCGAAGATCGGCTGCAGCCGCTCACCCGCCGCCATTACGACACGTTTCGCCAGTGCCGCGGCTGCGGGCGGATCTACTGGCAGGGCTCGCACCAGATCCGGCTCAACGCCACGGTGGACGCGATCCGCACCAGCCTGCAGTCCTGACCCCACCTCGACCCGACGCGAGCACGGCCCCGAATAGCCCGGATACCTGGCCGGTTCTCACGACGCGCGGGCGTTGTCCCTGTTACGCGGCAAGCGCGAGCTCGACTACTGACTACCCGCCGTCACCCGCCGTGTCAGGAGGCCAGGTCGGCCTCGGGAGCGAGCTCGGATCGGCGGAAGGAGCGCTCACCGGCCGGCTGGCAAAGAACGCACGGAAATGCTGATGAGCGAACGTCTCTAGGGCTGCCCGAGCTCGTCGTCCCGCTTTTCGAGCGTTTCCACCAGAGCCGAGGCGATGAGGGCCACGGCTCGATCATCGTCGTGGGCTAGTTGCTGCAGGGTTTCCAGCGCGATCGTTCCCGGCATCTCGGCGAGAGCCTGGGTCAGCCGTATCCGCACCGCCGAGTCCGCTGTGTGGGCGGTGAACTCGTCGACCAGCGCTCTCATGATCCGGCCTGCCCACTCCGCGTCCCGCGCCAACGTTCCCAAGAGCTCGGCCGCCTCGACGTCGCTCGGACCCTCGACCACCGTGCCGACAAGTTCCGGCACGGCCCGGGTCACGCCCCGCGCACCCAATGCGAGAGCAGCATGTCTACGGACCGTCGCGTCCGCGTCCCCGAGCGCGTCCGTGAGCACTGCGGTCGCCTCACCGCCCGGTAGCTCGGCGAGCGCCAGGACCGCGCGCCGCCGGACGTCCACATCCTCCGAGACCATGCCGGTTGCCACGCTCGCCACACCGTCACCGCCGGCCCGTGTGAGGGCCCACCGCAGGGCCCCGGCAACGTTCGGATCCGATTCGGTGAGAACCGCCTCGGCCAGCAGCTCGGCGGGCACCGACACATCCTCGGCCGAGGCCAGGACGGCTTGCTGCCGCCGGGTGGCACTTTGCGAACCGAGTCCGTGCAGGAGCTCGACGAGGCGCAAGACGTCCTGCCAGTCGGAGGGCTCGGCTGCATCGACCGTACGCAGCCGCTCGAGGAGTTCTCGCTCCCGGTTCAGTCGTTCTTCGGCTGTTCGGATGAGGTCGCCGACCAGTCCGGACGGAGTGAATCCGGGACCGTCGAGCGCGCGTCCGATCTGGCTCAGTGACAGTCCCAGGGACCGCAGCCCCTCCACATGGAAGATGCGCCGGAGGTCTTCGAGAGAGTATTCCCGGTAGCCACCCACGGTGCGCCCGGTCGGCCGTACCAGCCCGAGGGAGTCGTAGTGCCTGAGCATCCGGGCGCTCACTCCCGAGCGGCGCGCCACCTCGCCGATCAGCACGCAGTTGTCTCCTCCCGTTCTGGACCGAGCGCGACCACCCGTCTCGCCTCACCGACGGCGAGATCGAATCCGGCATCCGGGTCACGCAGAAGCCGCTCCGTAGCGCTCGCGTGCGCACGCACCGTCGGGTCGTGACTTGCCATCGCCTTCCGGAGGACCGGCTCGACCGCGTCGCCGAGTGCGACGAGGGCACGGCTCAGACTCAGTCGTACCTCCCGGTCACCGCGGCCGAATTGCGTGGCCAGCTCCGCGGCCAGCGCTTGCTTCTCCTCGTCGGGCACGAGAACGACAGCAGCGCGCCACGCACTCCGCGCGACCTCGTCGTCGGCGTCGTGCAGCAATGACCGCGTGATCGCAGGCCATGTGTCCCTGTCCCCGATCTTGGACAGCGTGTGCAGCGCTTGGCTGCGGGCTTGTGCGCGTTCGGAACGGAGTTCCGCGCGGAGTTTCGGAACCGTGATCTCCGACGGGAGACGGGTCAGCGCCCACGTGAGCATGTCGCGCACAAAGAAGTCCGGCTCGATCGCGCACCGTCCTACCAGCGCGTCTACGAAACCGGGCTCGGGATGCGTGCCGATCGCCAGAGCCGCCTCGAGTCGCGTCGACGAGTTCCCAGCCGCCAATGCGTCGAGCAGTCGCATGTCCTGTGGATTCGTGTGTGTCGAATTAATGGGTACCACCTCCGACAGCCAGTGAAGGCCTTCACACAGTGACAATGTCAAGCGCACGGGCGACACCACCATCGCATTGGTGGCCGACCCGTCGACTGCACTCGTCTGGCGCTCGATCCCCTGGCCGGTGAAGCGGACGTGGGCGGCTGGTGCGTTGGCAGCGGGGCGTCTCGGGGTTGCGTTATCGTCGGCTCCCTAAGGGATATGCCCGCAGGGGCAGTCTGCCCTGGCGTTCAATGCTGACCTGAAGTGCGGTATCAGGGAGGAATTATGGACATTACCGAGTTGATCCTGGATGACCACCATGAGCAGCGGCGGCTGTTCGCAATCCTGGAACAGATTGATCGTGCGGAGACCGGGGTGCTTTCCGCGATCTGGGACAGGCTGGCCGCCTTCCTCGAGCTGCACGCGCAGGCGGAGGAGGAGATCTTCTACCCCGCGCTGCTGCAGGCGGGCATCACGGCCCGGCGCGCGGGCGGGGTGGAGGACGAGACACTCGACGCCATCCACGACCACAACCAGATCAGGGACGCGATCGCCGAAGTGGCGCGTCATCAGGTCGGCACCGATGGCTGGTATGCGGCCGTCGCGGCAGCGAACTCGGCCAACAGCGATCACATGGCCGAGGAAGAACGCGAGGGCCTCACCGACTTTCGCCGCTTGGCCGGGCTGGCGCGCCGCCATCAGCTGGCTGTCGCGTTCGCCGCTTACGAGGCGCGCAACTACGCCGGCGTCCAGCCCGTGGACAAGGATCCCGTCAGCTACGTCCGCGAGGCAGAGAAGAAGCTGCGGACCGCTGCGAGCGGATCGCTGAGTGTCGGCACCCTGAAGCGGAACTGACCGGCAGACCGGCCGCGGCAGTCAGCACGCAACATCCCCTCGTGCCGCATTCCGCGCCGACCGAACCGGCGAGCGCGGGACGTCCGAAGCGCAACGCGCCGAGGCCATCTCGGGCTGCAGAGCCCTACTGTCTCACCGAAGGCCGAGCGCTGCCGAACATCCTGCCCAAGGGCCCCAGCCCTGAACGGCGAGCACTCGCTCGGCGACGGCGATCTGCTGCTCACGGGTGGCCTTATCGGCAGTCTGCCCATACGCGGCACCGCCATATGCAGCCCATGTGCCCGGCGCGAACTGCAGGCCGCCCTGAAACCCGTTGCCAGTGTTGATACTCCAATTACCGCCGGACTCACACGCGGCGAGGCTGTCCCATTCCTGATCGGTAGCGGCGGAAGCTTGGCCAACATATGCCATGCCGGCCCCGCCGATGATCGCGCTGGTAGCGACGATCTTCTTGAGTGGGGTGCCCAGAACGCTCATATCACAGTTCCTTTCGAGTCAGCAAACCTATACAGGCGCCCAAGCATGAAAGGTGATCACTGGATCTTTGGAGCCGTTCGAGTCTGTGCTGGACGCGGAGAGCTCAAGTGACAGTTCTCGATATCGTGTCCACATCGAAATAAAAACCTGTGTCGCGCGCGAACCTATTGGCAGCCGTTGGTGGATCGAAAAGCTGCGGCGACCGAACAGATGAATGACGGTGCGCACGCTCGGTAATGCCGATTACAGGCCATGAATGGTGGCGTTTGATCACATGAGGCTGCATGAATCCATGCCAATGGCTGCCTTGTTCACGTTTCCAGAGTTCCGCCCGCCCGGTATCGCTGAAGCGCTGCATGTGGTCGATCGACTGCCGAGAACCCTTCTACCAGCTGAAGTATCGAACCCGACGCCGCAGCTCCGGATGTATACCAGCCCAGAAACCGGCTCGCCCCGCAACTCGCGATGTCGGAAACCCGCATAGGCCATAAAATCCCTGCAATGGCAAGTGGTCGAACAACAAGTTCAGGAATTACCGGACACCCACAGCAGGCCATGAAATCCGTTCAGCCGCAATAGGTTGGACAAAAAGTCGGAAACTGAAAGGGGTGTGACGATTGACTACGGTCCAACGGTCAATTCTCACCGACCGCATTCGAAGGTGTTCATTACCACGTCCGCCAACGCTGTTGATCTGGCTGGACAACACCGTCCTGAGTACTAACTTCGAGACACTCGCAGACCCGGTACGTGGACTGGACGCCGGCCCGGCCGAACTTCAGTGGGCCACAGGCTCTTACACGCTGGCCTTCGCCAGCTTGATCTTCACCGCAGGCGCATTGGGTGATCGCTTCGGTCACCGCACAGTGCTCGTAACGGGATTGGTGTTCTTCGCCGGGTCCTAGATATGGGCGGCGTACGCACGCGCAACGTACATTCGGTGGCGGCAACGCGGCGCTCGGATTGCTTGGGCTGGTACAGGAGCCGGACTACGGTCGAGGAGGCAGCCGCTCTATATCTAGCGCCATGATCGCTGTCCTCAGCGTTGGAGCATTCCAGCGGTTCAGCCGACTGTCCAGGACCGCAGTTTCTCCGGATTCCGAATCGCCCAGATGCGAGTGATCCGGCCGTCGACGATGTCGAAGGCGTAGACCGACACGATGGTGTCGGCGAGCTGCGCCACCAGCCCGGGTTGGCCGTTTACCGTGCGCTCGAGCAGCATTACCTCGGGGCCTCGGGCGGCGATTTCGATCCAGGCGCGCGCAATCTGCTCGCCGCCGATGATCGGATGGCGGAAGGCCGGGGCCAGGCCACCGCTGTCGGCGGTCGCGGTCGCGGTCGGATCGAGCAAACCGATCAGGGCCTCGATATCACTCGTCTCCCAGGCCCGTTTGAAGTCCCTGACCACCTCGGAGCGCTGGGGGCTCGCCGAGCCCCGCGAGGTGTCGATGCGGCGGCGGGCGCTGGAGGCGAGCTGGCGGCAGGCCGCGGGAGTGCGCCCAACGACATCGGCGACCTCGGCGAAGGAGTAGCGAAAGACATCGTGCAGGACGAACGCCACCCGCTCGGCCGGTGTCATGGAATCGAGCACGACGAGGAAGGCCATACTGATCGACTCGTCGAGGGTGACGCGGTCGGCCGGATCGGCGGGGGCGGGACCACCGAACCATTCCGAATGGCCGGGAATCGGCTCCGGAATCCATTCGCCCACATACCGTTCCCGCCTGGCTCGCGCCGAGCCGAGCAGATCGAGACAGATCCGGCCGGCGACAGTCGTCAACCAAGCACCGGGCACCGCCACATCGCGGCGCTGCCGCTCCGACAGCGCGTACCAGCGCACATAGGTCTCCTGCACCACATCCTCGGCCTCAGCGAGCGAGCCGAGCAGCCGATAGGCGAGATTGATCAGCTGACGGCGTTCACTGATCACCGAGCTCAGTTGCGGATCGGTCATGGTGTTCGGCTCCTTCGGTCGATGCGTCCCTCACCGAAATCGACGAATCAGCGACCCGATTTGTCAGGCGACCTGACATTCCGGACGGCTGTGTCGTCGGAAGGCCGTGACACTTTCAGCAAAGCAGGAGTTCCGGAAATGACCAAAATCGGCATCATCCTCGGCAGTACCCGACCCAACCGCAACGGCCCGCAGGTCGCCCAGTGGGTTCTGGACACGGCATCGCAGCGCGGCGACGCCGAGTTCGAACTCATCGACCTGCGCGACCACCCGCTACCGCATCTGGACGAGCCCGTGGCGCCCATGTTCGGCCCGTCGGTCCACGAACACACCCGCGCCTGGGCCGAGCGGATCGCCCCGTTCGACGGCTTCGTGATGGTGACCCCGGAGTACAACGGCGGGGTTCCCGGGGTGCTGAAAAACGCCATCGACCACCTGTGCGGGGAATGGACCGACAAGGCCGTCGGATTCGTCTCCTACGGGGTGAGCGGCGGCGCCCGCGCGGTGGCGCAGCTGCGGGTGGTCTGCAGCACGCTGGGCATGGCCGATGTGAGCCGTCCGGTGGAGATCTCGGTGCTCACCGATTTCGAGAACTACACCACCTTCACACCGCGCGAGCGCCACACCACAGCGCTGAACACCTTGCTGGATCAGCTCATCGCCTGGAGCACCGCCCTGGCGCCGCTACGGCGGCCCGCCACCGATACCCCGCACATCAACTCCGAAGGTAGGGCCAATCATGACGACGCCGAACGACTTTCAGTCACACGCTGACCGAATCGAAACGCAACGCGAGTTGGATGAAGCCGAGATTCGCCGGCAAATCGACAAGGTAGTCGAAGGACTGCGAGCCAAGGACCTCGAGGCACTGAAGCAGGTGTACACAACCGACGTCGTGTCCTTCGATGTCGAGCCGCCACTCCAGCATGTCGGGATAACGGCGAAACTCGAGAACTGGGCGAAAGTGTTCCTGTTCTTCGAGAATGTGACCTATGAGGTTCGCGACCTGACGTTCACCGTAGGCGACGAGGTGGCATTCGGGCACGCCTTCGTGCGCCTCAGTGGCACATTGAAAAACGGGACGGCGACGAGCGGTATGTGGGTCAGGGTCACCTACGGTCTGCGGAAAATCGACGACACCTGGTTGATCGCGCACGATCAGGTCTCGGTGCCGCTCGACATCCCGAGCGGGAAAGGAGTGGTCGACCTCGAGCCGGTGACGAAAATCTAGGGCCGTCTCCAACGGTTTGACGAAAGCCCCCCGCTGGACGGGGGCTTTCGTGCGGCATAGACCAAGCGCCACAGACTCAATCGCGGCGGCGGCAGGAATATCCGTACTCGCGAGTCCCCGATGTATCGCCTCATCGACGGGTGGTGGGGTTGACCGTCGCTTCGATCTTGCGGACGAGGCCGTCTTCGACGGTGAGTACGAGCAGTGCGAAGAAGCGGTGATCGATGAAGGCGAGGATGGCCGGCTGGTCGAGTACCGAATGGGACACGAGGACTGCCCGGTTGGTGTAGTAGGTCAGTAGATTCTGGCCGACCTCGGTCCGTCCGTGGGAGATCTGGGGACCGATCGAGCCGCCGAGGAATGTGGCGATGCCCCACGCCTCGGGGTGCAGAACGGTGAGCAACGTGGTGAGGTCGCCGTTCGCGCACGCATCGATGAATTTCGCTGTGACTGTTCGGTATTCGGGGGCGAGCGCGGCGGTGTCGGGCCGGGTGCCGGCTAGTTTGAGCCGCGCGCGACGAGCCAGTTGGCGGCAGGTTCCGATCGGTTGCCCGAGCGTCTCGGCGATGGTGTCGAACGGCATGGCGAAGACATCGTGCAGGACGAATGCGACCCGCTCGGCGGGGCGTAACCGCTGCAGCACCACCAGCAGTGCAAATTGGACGTCCTCGTCGAGAGTGATCCGATCGGCCGGATCGGCCGCGGCGGCTCGGTAAGGCGAGTCGAGTGCTTCCATCCGCATCGGGTCGCCTGGCCATTCATGGCGGACTCGCGCCGACCGCAGCATGTCCAGGCATATCCTGCTGGTGACGACGGTGAGCCATCCGCGCACGTCCGCCAGCACGCCGATATCAATGTTACCGAGCCGCGTGAAGGCTTCCTGCACAACGTCTTCCGCGTCACCGATGTCGCCCAGCATCCGGAACGCCAGATCGACCAGGTACGCCCGATTGCCCTGCCAGGCCTGATCGAACGCGGTGCCACGGTCGTGCGGGGTCATTTCCATACCTCGAGGACGAAATGACCTCGATAAAAGTTACGCGCAGGCGCCCTGGAGCTGTTGTAACTTTCCCGATCGCCGCCTCGTCCTATTGCTCGCGTACACCGATCCGCATCAGCGGATCCGATTCGGGAACCAGGAGAGGCAATGACACTCATCACGACACACCGTCCACACGCGTTCACTCGGCTGCTGGCCGCCATGGCGGCAGCCGTCGGTACGGCTTTGGCCCTCTCGCCGGGGGCAGCGACCGCGGATGCGGACAACCACGATGTCGATCAGTATCTCGGCACCTGGAATTACGATCAGCCCGACTTCTCCAGCGGAACCAACATAGCGGTGATGCAGCTGCCGGCCTCGGAATACAAGATCCCACAGATCGGAACGGTCGTCTTCGAACGAGAGCCCGGCGGTGTGGTCGGCCGTAGCGATCAGGGTTGCACCTGGCACTTCGCGCTCGGGTCCGACGGTCTCGACCTGACCTCCAAGGACCAGTACTGCTTCAACAAGGTGATCGGCTCCGGCTACAACGTCGACACCTGGCACGTCACCGTCCGCGGCAGACGGGAAAGGGAAACTGTCCATGCGACAAGCGATTTCAATGGCGGCCAGTATCCGTTCGTACTCGACAACGCCAGTCGTACCAGAGCCGGAATCGAGAAGCCCCACGAAACACTCGAACACTTCATCGGGACGTGGACCTTCGACCCGGCCGATCCTGCGCGGGGGATCAATCTCCTGAACCCGCAGCGAGCCCCGAAAACGGGATCGGTGACCTTCACTCCCGGTGATCGCGGCCAGGTCGAGGCCCGAACCGACGACGGATGTGTGTGGATGTTGGCAGCCGACGGCAACACTGCCGAACTCGCTTCCACGCCACAGCAGTGTGGCTCCCAGACAGTGAATTTCTGGTCGATCGCCAGCGACGGCCATCATGAATTCGCCGTCGTGAACGGCATCGACGCGCAAGGGACCGGCTACCTGCTGAGCATCGGATCGCTCACCAAGACCTCCTGAGGCCACCACTGCCCGCCTCTGGGGGCTCGACAGGTTCTATGCCAGAGGCGGGCAGGCTCGTCCGCCTCCCGCCACTTTCACCATATCGCGTACCCCGGGGCTTGCGGCAAGACCCTGGTGATGCTGCAGACTCGTCCGCTGCGAGCAGGCGCACGCCTTGCCCGGAGGAGGGTTCGGATGAGTGATGTCATCGTTGTCGGCGCCGGCCCAACCGGATTGATGCTGGCCGGTGAGCTCCGGCTACAGGGCGTCGAGGTCGTGGTGCTGGACAAGGACGAGCAGCCGGCTCCGTTCGTTCGTGCCCTCGGCATCCACGTGCGCACGATCGAGATCATGGAGCAGCGCGGCCTGCTGGGCAGATTTCTCGCGCACGGCCGAAAGTATCCGCTCCGCGGATTCTTCGCGGGCATCGCCAAACCCGCACCCCCTTACCTGGACACCGCACACGGTTACGTGCTGGGCATCCCCCAGCCCGACATCGACCGGATTCTCGCCGAACATGCCACCGAAGTCGGCGCGGACATTCGGCGCGGCAAGCGCGTCGTCGCGGTCCATCGAGACGACGACGGCGTCACCGCCGAATTGTCCGACGGCACAACGCTTCACGCACGCTACCTCGTCGGCTGCGACGGCGGGCGCAGCACCGTGCGCAAGCTGATCGATGTCGGCTTCCCCGGCGAGCCGTCGACGGCCGACACGCTGATCGGCGAAATGGAGGTGACCATGCCGGCGGACGAACTCGCCGCCAAAGTCACCGAAATCCGCGAAACGCAGAAGCGATTCGGAATCGGACCATCCGGAAATGGCGCGCACCGCGTCGTGGTGCCCGCAGCCGATGTCGCCGACGGTAGCACCGTCGCGCCCACCCTCGACGACATCAAGCAACAGCTGCGGGTCATCGCCGGCACCGACTTCGGCGTGCACTCACCGCGTTGGCTATCGCGCTTCGGTGACGCCACCCGTTTGGCCGAGCATTACCGTCGCGGCCGGGTGCTGCTCGCCGGCGACGCCGCACACATCCACCCGCCGATGGGAGGGCAGGGTCTCAACCTCGGCGTCCAGGACGCGTTCAACCTCGGCTGGAAGCTCGCCGCCGCGATCAACGGCTGGGCACCGCACAACCTGCTCGACAGCTACGAATCCGAGCGGCGTCCGGTGGCCGCCGACGTGCTGGACAACACGCGTGCACAGGCGGAGTTGATTTCCACCGAAGCGGGGCCGCAAGCGGTGCGGCGCTTGATCTCTGAGCTGATGGACTTCGACGATGTCACCCGCTACCTGATCGAGAAGATCACCGCGATCTCGGTCCGCTACGACTTCGGCGACGGCCATGACCTACTGGGCCGGCGGCTGCGGAACATCACATTGACCCGCGGCAACCTCTACGACCTGATGCACGCCGGCCGCGGAATGCTGCTCGACCAGACCGGACAACTGTCGGTCGATCGATGGAACGATCGCGTCGACCACATCGTCGACACCAGTACCGAATTCGACGCTCCCGCCGTGCTGCTTCGTCCAGACGGCCATGTGGCATGGGTCGGGGACGCGCAGTCGGAGTTGAATACCCATCTGGCTAGGTGGTTCGGCCGCCCGGCAACCTAAGTGCATTCGTACTGGTGCGCTACGGAGTCCCAGCGGGGCGGCCACGCTGGATATTTCGACCGTGGGCGTGCCGGGTCGTCAGCCGAGGGCTGTCAGGGCCGGAGCGAGGTGGACGAGATGGTCGATGCCAGGAGCGAATTCGGTGCCGATCGGGAGCAGCAGGGTGACGTGGTCGGCCCCGGCGGCCAGGTGTGCGCATGCACGCCAGCCGTAAGTACCGCAACGTCGAGGCGGGCAGTCGGGTGTCGTTCGTCGTCGACCAACAGGTCTCGTTGGAGCCGTACGTTATTCGCGGCATCGAAGTGCGCGGCACGGCCGAGGCGCTCGACGACCAGGAGCCGCCGTTCCCTCCCCAGGAACGCTCGATCATTCGGATCCATCCCGAACGGATCATCTCGTGGGGCATCGACGGCGGCTCCTTCGATTTCACCAGTCGCACGCCCAACAGCTAAGTGATCGCGCCCGTAATTCCCTTGGAGGTCAAGCGGCGCGGGCTCGAGCGGTCGTCTCGCTCGGCTGGTCCTGTTCGAGTTCGTGGCGGTCGAGCCTGGTGAGTAGATCGGCGCCAGGACGCACGTGGTCAGAGGGGCTGGAGCCGGGCGTGCAGGAGGCAGAATTCGTTGCCCTCTGGGCCGGCCAGGACGTGCCAGCTGTAGGTGCCGGCCCGGCCGACCTGGGTACTGTCGGCAGATTCCACGACATGTGCAGCGGCGCAGGCAGACCCGGCGATTCAAAGATGTTGTCCGAGTTGACTGCTCACTCACGGGGTGTCCCGTCCCAACGCCATGTCGCGAGCCGACGGTGCGCGGGTAGTTCCGCGCGTCCGGTGGCCCACAACAGAGTGGTCCACGGATCGGTGGATTCCGGTGCGTCCGGAAACAGTCGGGCAAGCACCCGCGTGCACAAAACCGCGGGTGGGTGCCAGGCGAATCCGAGCCCCTGCGCAAGGTCGTGGGTATGCACCAGGGTCTCTACAACTCCCATCGCCGCGAAGCCCTCGGGATCCGAGATACCGAAGACGTGGTAGGCGCGGGTCTGCGGCGGCGTCGTGCGCACCATAGAAACCAGCAGCGTCCCGCTCGCCTCCAGCACTTGCAGCAGGCCGTTGGGTCCAGCCGCACGATCCGCGTGCACTGCGTTCGCTGGGCCGCCGGGTCGTCGACTCTCCCAGAGAAACGGCACCTCGCTTTCCAAGGGCGGCGTTGCGGGGGCCAGTTGAACGGCGTACGCGAACAGATCGTCGCTGAGATGCTCGACGGTCTCCCAGCAGTCCCATTCGAGCGAACCGGCCTTACCGTCCCACGCCGCTGCAGGCGCCTCGCGAAGCGCCGCCACGGCCAACTGAACGGCAAGGTGGAGGTCCTCGGCAGTGACCCGGGGCCGGGGAGCGCCACTCTCAGCTGATCGGGACATCACCGAACCATACCCACAATCGAAGGGGCACATCGCAGTTCGCGTCACACGCGGTGCCTGCGCCCGCGTAGCCGGACCGGCCGACTGCTCGGGTCTCTTGGCGGGCATATTCGCGCCTGCCGCTTACGGCGCGGTGAGCGTGCGAGATGCGCTGTAGCACAGAATATTCGCTCACGTAATTCCGGCGCGCTCGGCGGAATGCGATGCCCCGTATCCCCACCGGCCGAGAGCAAACAGTCCATGAGGTGGCATCTTCGTGCTTCGGGAGCAATAGAAACGGGTGCTACCGGAACGCCGGGTTGGCATTCCAGACACGCTGAGGCAGCCGCCCGATCGGCGCGATCTATCGGCACGACATGGAGATTCGACTCCCACGCTGCAAGACCGTCGACTGAAAGCCAACGACTACGTCGCAGCGTAAAGTGTTGTCTGCGTACCCCATTCGCTCAGCCGGACATGACTTGCTGTCTGGTCGACCGGGATTGGCGAGACCGCGATGTTGTTCGTAGCACCCCTCTCTGGAAGGACGCATGTTCACCACAACCGAATCCGAGCTGGACGATCTCTATGCGGCCATTGAGAAATCCGCGCGGCTAGTGAACGTCCCCTGCGCGCGAGACACTGTCTGGCCCACCCTGACCGCATACGGCACGATGCTCACGCAGTCCGTGATCTCTTTCAGAGTGGTCACCGACGCCCGCCGCTCGGGAGACCTCGACTACCGTTTCTTGACGTTGCCGAGAGACGTCGACCCTTACAACATCGCCCTTTCCAACAAACTGCTTCCCGAGACCGAGCATCCGATTGGCGCTCTGCTGGACCAGGTCCAGAAACAGTGCCCCATCGACAGCTACGGAATCGATATCGGCGTAGCCGGCGGCTTCAAAAAAATCTGGCCGTTCTTTCCTGCCGATGGCGTGCAAAAGGTATCGGAGCTTGCCGCGCTTCCCTCCATGCCGCCCAGTCTCGCCGACCACGCCCGCATGTTCGCACGTCACGGCTTGGAGGACAGAGTCGGCTTGCTCGGCATCGACTACCACGACAAGACGATGAACGTGTATTTCCCCGGACTGCCGGCCGACTACTTCGGACCCCGCGCGATCGTGGCGCTGCACCGAGAAGCCGGACTTCCGGATCCGAGCGATCAATTCCTCGCACTCACCGAGAAAGCATTCGATATATACGCAACCATCAGCTGGGAATCTCCTCGGATCGAGCGCCTCTGTTTCCCTGTGATAACCCCGGACCCGACAACGCTCCCAGTCCCGATCGACCCGCACTTCGAGCAACTCGTCGACAAAGTTCCGTTCAGCACGACCGACCGTCGATTCACCTATGCCGCGACCTCGTCGCCCCGTGGAGAGTCCTACAAATTCAGTTGGTTTTACCAATGGCAACCCCGAATACTGGACAAGATGAAGACGTCCGATTCATAGAACTGTCAATAGGGCGTTCTCCGTAGAAGTACCTGTGCGGCCGGGCCGGTTACATCCCAACAGGTGTGCTCAACCGAGCGGAATATCGGCGGAGGTCGACGGGATCGCGTCGAGTGCGGCCATGACGGTGTCTTGCAGGGCGATCGTCGCGGCGGCGATATTGGCTTCGAGATGGCGGATGCGGGCGGTGCCGGGGATAAGCATGATGTTCGGTGCGTGGTGCAGCAGCCACGCGAGGCCGACCTGGGCGGGGGTGCAGTCGAGGGATTGCGCCGCGGCGGCGACGACCGGATCGTCGGTGACCTTCGGCATGGTCGGGAAGGCGCTGCCGAGCGGGAAGAACGGGACCCAGGCGATCTGTTCGGCCGCGCAGAGTTCCAACATGCCCTCGTCGGCGCGGGAGACGAGACTGTAGGCGTTCTGGACGCACGCGATCCTTGCGGGAAGGGCCCGGCGCAGGCCGTCGAGGGTGATGCCGCTGAGCCCGATCGCGCCGATCTTGCCCTCCTCGCGCAGCGTGATCAGGGTCGCGAGTTGATCGTCGAGTTCGACGATTTGGTCGCCGGAGGCCCGCAGGCCCGGCCCGGCGTCGAGGCGGCGCAGGTTCACCACCGGGATCCGATCGAGGCCGAGGGAGGCGAGATTGTCCTCGACGCTGGCCCGCAGTTGCTCGGGTCGCTGAGCCGGCCGCAGCGGGATGTCGGCACCCGGCGCGGGGTCGGCGCCGACCTTACTGACGACCACGACGCCGTCCTCGGGGCCGAATGCGTCCCGGATGAGCCCGTTGACGAAGCCGTCACCGTAGAACTGGGCGGTATCGACGTGGTCGACCCCGAGTTCCCACGCCCGGCGCAGCAGCGCGATCGCGGCGGCGCGGTCGGCATGCAGGCGTTCGAGTTGCATCGCGCCGTATCCGATGCGCGACACCGTGTGGTCGCCCAGCGTCCCGGCCCCGCCGGGGCGCGGCACGCCCGAGGGAGCGAGCTTGGTGAGGGACGTGATCTTCGCGGTCATGGGTTCTCCCACATGAGACGATAGGTGAAGCGGAGGATGCTCCGCTTCACCAACTATACCGGAGGTGCCTCCGAATTGAGTGCTGTCGATCCGACGTCCCCCGAGAACAAGCCCCGCGGTGCTCGCGCCCCCCGTGCCGACGCACAGCGCAATCGCAACAAACTCGTCGAGGTCGCCAGAGCCGCGTTCGCCGATGCCGGCGACACCGCGACATTGGAGGGCATCGCTGCCGACGCCGGTGTCGGCATCGGCACCCTGTATCGCCATTTCCCGACCCGTGAAGCTCTGGCCGAAGCCGTGTACGCCGCGGAACTCGACGATGTCACCGACAGCGTCGCGGTCCTGCTGCAGCAGCACCCCCCGGATGCGGCGCTGCGTGCGTGGATGGGGAAATACGCCGCCTTCGTCGCGACCAAGCGCGGCATGGCCGACACGCTTCGTGCCGGTTGGGCCTCGGGCCGCATCGCGGTACCGGCAACCCGGGAACGCATCACCGCTGCCATAGCCACAATGCTGGCCCACGGAGCCGAAACCGGCTCACTGCGTGGCGATGTCGAACCGGAGGACATCACGGTGATGCTCCTCGGAATTCTTCTCACCACAACAGGCGGTTCCTCCCAGCAAACGGAGCGACTACTCGACCTCATGCTCGATGCCCTACGGCTGAAAACAACCAGCGGCAATGCACGACAACGAAGGAGCAAGCATGCAAGCCATCATCGTTGGGAATCGTGACGCCGGCGTCGCCGGGATGACCCTGACGCACGACCTGCCTTACCCCCACGCCGCCGAGAACGACGTGATCGTGAAAGTACACGCCGCGGGGTTCACCACCGGCGAGCTGGACTGGCCAAGCACCTGGACCGACCGCGCCGGCCGGGACCGGACCCCGAGCGTGCCTGGCCACGAGTTGTCGGGAGTGATCGTCGAGCTGGGGTACGGCACCACGGGTCTGACCGTCGGCCAGCGGGTCTTCGGTCTGACCGACTGGACCCGCAACGGCACACTCGCCGAATACACCGCGGTGGAAGCCCGCAATCTCGCTCCCCTGCCCGCGGATATAGACCACATCGTGGCCGCCGCGCTGCCGATCTCGGGATTGACCGCCTGGCAGGGTCTATTCGACCACGCCCGCGTCACCAGCGGTCAGACCGTCCTGATCCACGGCGCCGCCGGCGGTGTCGGCTCGATCGCGGTGCAACTCGCCCGCGAGGCCGGGGCCCGAGTCATCGGCACCGGCCGAGCCCGCGACCGCGACCGCGCGCTCACCTTCGGCGTGCACACCTTCCTGGCCCTGGACACCGAGCCGCTGGAACAGGTGGGCGAAGTCGATGTGGTATTCGACGTGATCGGCGGAGACATCCTGGATCGCTCGACCAGCCTGGTACGCGCCGGCGGAACACTTGTCACCATCGCCACGCCACCTACGATCCAGCCCGACAACGGACGCGCCGTCTTCTTCGTCGTCGAACCCGACCGGACCCAACTCACCGAGCTCGCCACGCGCCTGCGCGACGGCCGCATCAAGCCGGCCGTCGGTGCCGTCCACCCTCTCGCCGAAGCACCCCACGCCTTCAATCCCGGGAGGCACAGCCCCGGCAAGACGATCATCCGCGTCAGCGACGAATGAACACACACCGCCGTTCCCCCTGACTGCGGTCGGTCGCCGAGTCGGACGCCTGGGCTCGAATCCCACCGACCGCAAAAAACACGGCGTTGAACCACAACACCACTCCGTTTCCCTCCAGAGGCCTCCTCGCCTCTTGCGCGACCATTAGCCACTCCACGAACACCGCCGGTGATAGGCATGGCTCAGCACGGGCGGAGGTGGATGACTGGCAGGCCGTGCTCGGTGCGCACGCGCTCGGCCACGAGTGAGCGGTGGCATGCCTCCGGATCGCGCTCGACGCAGAAAAGGGCGGTCGCCGAGTCGCTCGGAAGGTCGGCCACGAGCGCGCCGAGGTCGAACGGGTCGAGGATCTCACGGGTGTAGCGCTCGGCGTACTCGGGCGCAAGCGTGATGCGGTTGCGCTTGCCCACGCCCTGCCGGTCGTCCTCACGGTACTGGAGCTGGCGCAGCTCGGTCGTCGGCGCCAGCTCCTTCAGGTGCCGGTAGCCGATGTCCGCCGCGGCGAGCGCGAGCTGCAGCCGCGCCGAGTTCGCCCAGGAGTAGTCGGGGCCTCGAACGCCACGGCGCTGGCGAAGATCGAGGAGCAACCCCACGCCCGCGCCGGTGAGCTGCTCGATGAAGGCACCGGCCGTGAAGCCGTACACGCCGATCGTCACGATGCGCCTCATCGCAGCACCTGGCCAACTCGGTGACACGACGGGACGCCAAGCCCGAGTCTTCGGCACTCGCTGAAAGCGGCGCGGCACGCGCGCCCCTGTGCGGCGGTGGACACGGTCACGACGGCCCACCGCCGCCCCGCTACGGCACGAGTGCCGGCTGGTCCACGGCCCATAACCACGACCCATCCGGCTGGCGACGGGCGATCTCGACGGTCACTTCGCCGGTGGTCAGCGTGGACGCTGTGAGTGCCAGGTCTTCGCTCACCATCGCTGGATGCTGCCTGCCCGGCGAGAGCACCGGCGCGGCCGCGACAAACTGCTCGTACACCTTGCGGATCTCCGCATGTCCGGTCGCGAGGTTGCCCGGCGGAAACGCCAGCACGGCGTTCGGCTCGTACAACGCCACCAGCCCGTCGACGTCGCCCGCGTTGGCGCGCTCGATGAAGTACCTGCCCAGGTCGTTCGGCTCAGTGGCCACTTTCTTATTGGTCATACTGATAAGGCTCCCAACGAATCACGACATCCTGTGTCGTGTATTTCTGCAAAGGTTTTCGTTATGCGCGCCGACCGGTTGGTCTCGCTGGTGCTGCTGCTGCGCCAGCACGGTCGGCTGTCCGCGACCGCGCTGTCCCGCGAGCTGGAGGTATCCACCCGCACCGTGCTGCGCGACATCGAGGCGCTGTCCGCAGCCGGCGTCCCGGTCTACGCCGAACGCGGCCGGCACGGCGGTTTCGCGTTGTTGCCCGGTTTCCATACCGAGCTCACCGGACTGAACCACGACGAGGCACTTGCCCTGCTGGTCGCCGGATCACGGCGCGGCGCACAGGGATTCGGCCTCGGCTCGGCGCTCACTTCGGCCATGCGCAAGGTGGTCGACGCGCTACCCGAAAGCCATCGGGCCACCGCGGCCGGCGCGGCCCAGCGACTGCTCATCGACCCGGAGACCGACCTCCTCGCACGCCGACTGGTCGCTGAAGAGGCGCCCGACACCGTAGTGACCGAGGTCCGGCGCGCGGTGTTCGCCGGACACAAGCTGCGCATCCATTACGCGGCTGTGGACCAGACCCCGAAGTGGCGCACCGTGGACCCGATCGGCCTGGTCACCGTCCGCGACCAGGTCTACTTACTGGCCACGAGGTCCGGCGCGGACCGCACCTACCGGCTGTCCCGGGTGTTGGCCGCCGAGGAACTTCCCGAATCCGCCCAGCGATCTGACCGGGTCGATCTGGACCGCGCCTGGCTGGAACGCAGCACGCGGTTTCGAACCGGCGGCGACCTAGTCACCGTGCTGGTACGGGTGAACCCGGCACAGCGGGAGGAACTGGTGGAGACCGCGCTGACCGTCCGTGCCGAAGAAGCCGACACAGACGGCTGGCTGCGACTGGAGGTGACCTTCCAAGATCCGAGACACGCCGAATGGGCACTGTGGCAACTCGCCACGAACGCGGAAGCCCTTGCCCCGCAATGGTTGCGCACCGCCCTGCGCCACCGCGCCGCCGCGATCGCCACCTGCTACGAAGTGTCATCCTGAGAGTTGCCGCCTTCGGCGGGCCGACGCGGAAGCTGACAAGCGCCGGCCTCGCTCGCACAAACCTCGACAGCCGCCCCGACTACATCCTCGCCGCCTACATGGCCTCAGGCACATAGCAAGTCAACGCACCCGCACGCCGATGAGCGCGCACTCAGAGGGCTAGGAAAACCTCCGTTCGGAACAGTCCCGCACGCGTAGAGTCGCGCGCATGTCTTGCAGGATCACCGAATTGGTCATCGACTGTGCCGACCCGCAACGGCTGGCAGACTTCTGGTGCGAAGTCCTCGGCTACGTCGAACTCGGCTGGGAGGGCGACGACCACCTGGAGATCGGCCCGCCCGGAACCGGCTTCGGCGGGCCGCAGCCCACATTGTTGTTCGGTCGCAGCACCGAGCCGAAGCGCGGCAAACTGCGGCTACACCTCGACGTGAACCCCACCGACCGCGATCAGGAAGCGGAACTGGAACGGCTGCTCGCGGCAGGTGCGCGGAAGGTCGATATAGGCCAGCCCGGCGCCGCAACGTGGCACGTACTGGCCGACCCGGAGGGGAACGAATTCTGCCTGCTCCGGCTCCGAGTCGAGGCAGTGGAGAGCGACCCGAACACACGGTAGCCGCGAAGCGCGTCGTGCTGTGCGCGGATGCTGGTCCAGTCCGCGCACGCCCATCAAATGTGACGAAGTCCAACCGCGGAAGGTGATGCAGGTCATTGCCAGCGCAGGCGTGGTTAGGCATCGTCGTCAATTCGTTTTTGGAAAGAACCTGGTTGGAGATGCCCAAATGGCCGACCACAATTTTGCTTATGACCTCACACTGGACGAGGCACGACGGCGCAGCGCCGTGGTCGCGGCGCTCGGTGACGACTGGGATCCGGCCGCGGTGCTCGCCGAGGAAGATCTGGCATACGACATGCTGTACTCGAATCTCGACGATGAGCAGCAGCGGATCTACGAGGAACTCGTCCTGGCCGGGATCCTGCCGGATCGGGCGACGCGCTATATCGCCGACTGATCTCACCGCCGAGCACGAACCATGACTGGTGTTCGGCGTATTGCCTCCGGCGAGTAGTGACCTAGCTGCTGCGGCTCTCGGCTGAGTTTCGTGGGCAGTGGCTGCGCAGTGATGCCGTCTAAGTCGCTTTCCAACGGTCACGCGGCCGCACCCCAGGTTCGACGGTCAGTGGCCGAGTTGCGGGGTCCGCAGAGGACCCCGCGACCGGCTGTACTGCGCCGCCCGCACCCCTCAGGCGGCGTCGAGGGCCGCAGTGATCTTGCGGGCCATCGCAGCCACAGCGGGACTGGACTCACCCTTGCGGGGCCCGACGGCGGCTTCGACGGCGACCAGGACGGTACCTCGGAAATTGTCGGCCTCGCCCGGATGCTGCTCGCCGAGCAGGCGCATGGCCTCGGTCAGGGCCGGCAGCACCTGGTCGGCGAGTTCGGCGACAGACTTACCTCGCAGGTGAATGTCTTTGGACTTGGCGGCGAGCACATGCCCGACCAGCCCGGTCGCCGAGGTCAGGGCGATCGAGCCGTGCGAGATGCCCTTGTGCGGCGCACCGGAGGCGGCCATCAGCGACACCGCACCATAGGCGGCGGTACGCAGGGTGCTCTTGTCCTGGTCGGTCAGAGTGATGGTGACAGACATGTCGTGTACTCCTCGAAATCGGTTGTGGCACCGTGCCGGTGCCGGTCGTTTTGTTCGATGTACACACTGTCGCCGGGCCGACTGACACCGACCTGACACACACCTGACACCCCCACTGACACCGCGAACGACCATCAACGCCCCAGCTAACCCGCTGACGACCACACCGCCCGAGACCGCTGTGGCTCAGAACGTCCTATGCCGCGACCACGCGTTCGATCAGGCACAAACGTTAGCCAGCAGTCGATCTCGCGAGCTTCTGCATCTGCCGCGGCGGCCCGGCCAGATCTAGCTCCAGAACATAACCTTGCGCACCCGCCGAAGCAGGTGGTTGCGCTGTGTCGCAGGCAATTCCCCGCGCACATCGCTGGACCCGAGGCCGAAATCCGAAACGGTGCCGACGGAGCGCTCAGGGATTTCGCTTCTCGCACAACGCCGCCCAAGTTGCGTGGTAATCGACTGTCCACACGGTTGCCTCGATCACACATTCGCCATGCGCGTAGATCGTCTTCCCCTTGGCTATCATCAGACGCAATGCATGTCGAGTTGATGCTTGATTCTTTGGATGGACTGTCCGTGGGGGACGCTTTGGGGCAGCAGTTCCCGATCATGCGCCGATCCATCGCAGATCTTCGGGCAGACAATCTTCCTGCCGGACCGTGGGGGTGGACCGACGACACCGAAATGGCCTGCTCCGTGGTTACCGAGCTGTCCAGTCGCGGCGAGATCGACCAGGATCGGCTTGCTACCACTTTTGCGCGACGCTTCGACCCGGCCCGTGACTACGGTTTCGCCACGGTCGGCACCTTGGGGCGAGTCCGCGATGGCGTGCATTGGCGCAAGGCGGCCGCAGCCGCGTTCGGTGACGAGGGTTCCTGCGGCAACGGTGCGGCCATGCGGGTTGCCCCCTTGGGTGCCTTTTACGCCGGCGACCCGGAAAAGGTTGTCGCCGAAGCGGTCCGGTCGGCGCAGGTGACCCATCTACATCCCGAAGGGATCACCGGCGCCGTCGCGGTCGCACTCGCCGCAGCCCACGCCGCGCATGCCCGCCTCAACGGGACACGGCCCACACCAACCGAATTCATCACCAGCATCCTGGACCGCCTCGACCACGGTGACACGACCCGGCTGATCCGCCGCGCCCGCACCCTACTCGGAGCCCCCGCCGCCGAAGCCGCGAACGAACTCGGCAACGGATCTCTGGTCACCGCGCAGAACACCGTGCCGTTCACGATGTGGGTCGCAGCCACACATCTGGACAACTACCCGGCCGCAATCACCACATGCATTGCCGCAGACGGAGATATCGACACCACCAGCGCCATCGTCGGCGGAATCGTCGCCGCCTACACCGGCAACCGCCCGGCCCCGATCGTTGGGATACCCCAAACATGGCTTGCCGCACGAGAGGAGTTGCCCCACTGGTGCAACTCCATCGATCGAACACACAGGCGCAAGAATTCTGTATACGACCGCGCACGACGATGGCTGTCAAGCGCATCATCGAGATGACCACGATTGGCCGGCCGGCATCCGCCGCCTGTCATCGGCCATCGGCATCACAGTGCCCGATGGCAACGTCGAACTGCTCGACCGTGCGGCCGTTCGGGGGCTGCCCCGTTGGGGTGCTGCCCGAGGTGGCGGCGGCCGCGACGGACCGAAAGCAAAACAGAGCTGGACGACGGCAACGGTCCGGTATCCGCCGCCCGACTCTATTACGCTGATGCCGAACGCGCGGGAATGATGTGGAAGTGCGGGTGACTGGGTTGTCGGATCTGCTGCTTGGTGTCGACATGGGTACGGGCAGCACCAAGGGGGTGCTGACAACCAGCGACGGCACGATCCTCGCGACGGCGGTCCGAAAACACGGCATGAGCCTTCCTCGGCCGGGCTGGGCAGAGGTAGATGCAGAGACCATCTGGTGGGGCGATCTGGTCGAGGTATGCCGGGAACTCGTTCCCCATATCGCAGAGCATCGTCTAGCCGGCATATGCGTCAGTGGCGTCGGTCCGTGCCTGCTGCTGTGTGACCAGGATTTGCGCCCGGTCCGGTCGGCGATTCTCTACGGAATCGACATGCGGGCTACGGCCGAGATAACTGAACTCACTGACCGACTCGGTGCCGACCAAGTGCTGCAGCGTTGCGGTAAAGCTCTGTCGACGCAAGCAGTGGGACCGAAAATGCTGTGGATGGCGCGGAACGAGCCCGACGTGTGGCGACGGGCCACCCGGTGGTACAACTCCAGCTCATATGCCGTCGCAAAACTGACCGGGGCCTACGTGCTCGACCACCATACGGCCAGCCAGAGTGACCCGCTGTACGACCTGCGCGGGCAGGATTGGGCGCAGGACTGGATCGGCGATATCGTCGGGCATCTCGAGATGCCGCAGATCGTTTGGCCACATGAGGTTGTGGGCGCAATAACGTCAGCGGCCGCACAGGAGACGGGTCTGCCCGCCGGAACTCCCGTCTGCGCGGGTACCGTCGACGCCTGGAGTGAGGCTTTCAGCGCCGGGGTGCGGCGCCCCGGGGACGTGATGCTGATGTACGGCTCGACGATGTTCTTCGTCCAGGTTCTTCCTACCCTCCAAACCCACCCGCTGCTATGGACAACCTCTGGCATCGAGCCGGGGCAGTTCACGCTCGCCGCGGGAATGTCGACCTCGGGGTCGCTCACGTCATGGGTTCAGCAGTTGACCGGGGACGTGCCGTTCGAACAGCTCATCGCCGAGGCGGCGGCCGTGCCGCCTGGATCCGACGGCCTGGTACTCCTGCCGTACTTCGCTGGTGAGCGCACGCCGATCTTCGACCCGAGAGCGCGTGGCGTCGTCGCCGGACTCAGTCTGCGGCACGGGCGGGGCCACCTCTTCCGTGCCGCATACGAGGGCATCGCCTACGGCATCCGGCAGATCATCGAGTTTCTCGACAGCGAGCAGACCCCGATCGAACGGCTCGTGGCTGTCGGCGGTGGAACGCAGGGTGGCTTGTGGACTCAGATCGTGAGCGACGTCGTCGGCCGACCCCAGGTGGTACCGACCCAAACCGTGGGCGCGAGCTACGGCGACGCACTGCTCGCCGCGATCGGAACCGGCCTGGTTCCACCGGAGACCGACTGGGCGACCGTCGGTCAGCTCATCGAACCGAACCCCCGCACCCGGGCACTTTACGACGACCTGTTCGGCGTCTACGACAGCCTGTACGGAGCGACGAAACCGCTCGTGCACACGCTGTCCGCCATCCAGGAGTCCCCCTTCACCGAGTGACTCCGCACATGCCGGAGGGATGTGTGCGCGACATGCAAGTCGGGCCGCAATTGGCCCTACTCACATCTCCGGAGGATGTTCCTCATGCCTGTCCGTGCGAGACGCGGGATCGGCGCGCCAATGAATCGATGAGTACCGCCAGGGCAAGGACAGCACCGGTGATCATGAACCGCGGGGCCGACGACAGATTCAGCAATGTCAATCCATTCGAGATGGATTGGATCACGAGGATTCCCAGCAGGGCTGAATACGCTGATCCTCGACCACCGAACAGGCTTGTACCGCCGATGACGGCTGCGGCGATGGCGTTGAGATTGACGTCGCCGGTGCCGGCACTCTGACTGGCCGAGGCCAGCCGGGCCGCCATGAAAATACCTCCGAGCGCCGCGAGCGTGCCGGTGAGGACGAACGCAGACGTATAGACCCGGTTGACGTTGATACCGGCCCGGCGCGCGGCCTCGACGCCGCCGCCGACCGCGAACATATGCCTTCCCCAGCGGGTCCGGGTCAGGCCATAGTTTGCCACCACGACCGCGATGACGAAGACCATGAACATCCACGGCACTCCATTGTCCTGGTTGAGATACCAGGTGGCGGCGAGGAAGACGACCAGGAGCGCACCGCTCTTGATCAGCCGGGATTGCACGGACGGCCGGGATAGATTGGCCCGTGCCCGTTCTCGGATGTTCGCCAGACCCGCGATGAGCACGCCGACCGCAGCGACGACGCAGATTACATAGGCCACAGCGGGTGGGAGGAACTGCTGCTGGCCGAAGGTCACCAGTTGCGAACCGTACGGGAGGTTGATCGACCCGTGGCTGCCGAGCAGCTGAAGCTGAAGTCCGAGGAAGGCGAGCAGGCCGGCCAGAGTCACAACGAAGCTCGGCATACCGAATCGGGTATAGACCAGTGAATAGAGCAGCCCGATCAACGCACCGCTGAGCAGAGCCGATAGGACGGCCACCGGCATGGGCCAGCCCTTGTTGACCCACAGGACCCCGAGGAACGCCGCCGAGAGACCACTCAAGGAACCCACCGACAGGTCGATCTCCCCGAGAATCAGGACCAGCACGATGCCCAGGGAGATCATTCCGACGGCCGCACTGTCGTACAACAGATTGACCAGGTTCGTCGAGGTAAGGAAGACCGGGTTCAGGGTCTGGAAAACAACGGCGATGCCGACCAGACCGACGAGGACGGGGAGCGGGCCCAGATCACCGGAGCGCACGCGGCGACCGAATCCGGTGATCATCCCGCCGACGCTGCCCACACCGACGGTTACTCGGCTGTCCTGGCGGTCGAGTTCAGTGCGCTCGGCCGCCTCGGACTTCGTGGACGTTTCCGTCTGACTCATGACAGCTCCTCTGCGGTGTTCGCAACAGCCGCGTCGACCTCGACCGCTCGCCGGGCCGATCGACGAGCGACGACGTTGTCCGTGGCGCCCGTGATTGCCGCGACAAGCTCATGGTTGCTCACATCCGGACCGAAGGTTCCGTTGTTGCGGCCGAGCCGCAGCACCACGATCCTGTCCGCGACCGCCCGAACGTCCTCCATGTTGTGACTGATCATGATGACGCCGAGCCCCTTGGCGCGCACCCGCTCGATCAGGTTGAGGACTTCCGCGGTTTGCGCCACCCCCAGCGCGGCAGTCGGCTCGTCGAGCATGATGAGCCGGGGGTTGACCAGCAGCGACCGGGCGATAGCGACGGTTTGGCGCTGACCACCCGACAGCGACGCGATGGGGACGCGAACGCTCGGGATCCGAGCCGATAGCTCTCCGAGCAGCTCCCAGGAGCGGGTCTCCATCTCGACCTCGCTGAGCCGCGTCCTACCGAGCTCTCGACCGAGGAACAGGTTGGCGACGACGTCGAGATTCTCACAGAGCGCGAGATCCTGGAAAACGGTAGCGATGCCGAGTTCGAGTGCCGCGTTCGGCGAGGGAATTGTGACGGGCTTCCCGTCGAAGAAGAGCTCACCGGAGTCGGGCTGATGGACCCCGGACAGGACCTTGACCAGGGTGGACTTACCAGCCCCGTTATCGCCGACGAGGGCGACCACCTCGCCGGCGTGGACTTCCATTTCGATGTCGGTCAGCGCGGAGACCGCGCCGAAAGTCTTGCCGATACTGCGAAGGCTGAGCACCGGCGTCGTGGACGATGTTGCCGTGGCTGTCATAAGAACTCTATCGATGGCGTACAAGGGTGGCGTGCAGGCGGTTTCAGGAGATCCCCAGTGCGGTGCATCCGGTGGCATAGGCACCAGTACACAGCTCCGCCGCGGTGTTGATCTTGGCGTCGACGATGTCAGCCTTCAAGTTGTCCCGTGTGACGACCTTCGGCACGAAGAGCATGGTCGGGGCCGTGAAGATGGTTGTGAGGTTGCCGCCACCGACGGCCTCGACCTGCTTGCCCTCGACGAGATCGACGACGACTTCAGCTGCCGCGGAAGCAACTATCTCGCTCGGCTTGGAGATCGTGTTGTACTGGTCCCCCGAGATCACGAGCTGGAGCCCGGCGTTGGTCGCGTCGTTACCGGTAACCGGCGGGATAGGCTTGACGTTCGCGGCCTTCAACGCGGCAATGGCACCACCGGCCGTCCCGTCGTTGGCCGCGACGATCCCACCGATCTGACCCCCGAACCGCGAGACCTGGCCCGCGACCCACTGCTGAGCAGCGGTCGGCTCCCAGTCAGGGGTGTCGTACTCGGCGAGCGTCGCATACCCGCCGCTGGCGAGGCCTTCGTGGATGCCCTTCTTGATCAAACCTGCTGCCGCGTCGGTCGGTGAGCCGTTGACCTCCAGGATCCCCTTGTCGGTCGGGACGCCGGTGTCCTTCATGTGCTTGACGAGCGATTCGGCGATCGCCTTGCCGATGGCCTCGTTATCGAAGGAAACGTAGTAATCGACCTTCGCGTCCGGGATGGGCCGATCGTAGGCAACGACCTTGATTCCCCTCGCCTGAGCACGTGACACCATCGAGGCCGCGGCGGTGGAGTCGACCGGATCGATCACGATGGCCTTGACGCCCTGCGAGATGGCGGCGTCGAACTGCTGCTGCTGCTTGGCTGCGTCAGCGTTGGCGTTGTTGTAGAGCGCCGTACAGCTCGCGCACAACTTGCTGAGCGCAGCCTTGAAGCCCGGCGCATCATGCTGCTCATACCGGGTCGATGCCTGGTCCGGCATGAGGAAGGCGACCTTCGCGCCATCGATACCGCCGGTAGCGGTTTTGGCGTTCTTACCCGAGCTACACGCCGCGAGCGGAAGGGTGAGGGCAATAGCGAGGACAATGGCAGCCCGGGTCGTCTTGGTAACGTTCATAACGATGTCTTTTCCGATCTGATGTGATGTCCGGGTGGCAGTGGGCGACCATGGTTCGGCCAGTCGCGAGCCGATCGTTTCCGTCAGCCTGAGCCGACCGATCAGGGAATGAGTGAGACCTTGATCGACTCCTTACCCGATGCGACGAGGTCGAGTCCGCGCGCGAACTCCGCAATCGGCAGCTGGTGGGTGCAGATGTCGTCGAGCGGGAGCTTGCCGCCCTCGATGAGCCGGATCGCAGCAGGCCAGCAGTTCGGTCCTAGATGGGCGCCGCGCACGTCGAGTTCCTTGTCATCGCTGATGATCGTCCAATCGACGGTCACCGCCTCCTTGAAGACGCTGTATTCGATGAAGCGACCGAGCTTGCGCAGCAGGTTGAGGCCCTGGATCACCGCCGACGGGTGCCCGGTCGCCTCGAGGTAGACATCGGCGCCATAACCACCGGTAAGTTCTCGAACGCGGGCAACGGGATCTTGCTTGCTGATGTCTATCGTCAACGTGGCCCCGGCGCGCGCCGCAAGCTCCAGCTTGCGCGGTTCCATGTCCAGTGCAATGACCTGGGCCGGAGACTTCGCCGCCGCACCCGCGACCATGCCGAGGCCGATGGGCCCGCACCCGGCGACGACAACCACATCGGAAAACGTGATGTCGGCCCGTTCGACGGCGTGGAGTGCGCAAGACAGCGGCTCCGCGAAGGCCGCGTGCGCAGGGGGAATGTCAGCGCTGATCCGGTGGACCAGAGAACCCTGCGTGATGACCATGTACTCCTGCATGCCGCCGTGGGTTGCGCGCTTGAAGCCGTAGATGTCGTGCACCTGACACATGTGGTAGTTGCCCTCGGCGCAGTAGCGGCAGTTCCAGCACGGAACGATCTGCTCGACGACGATGCGATCGCCGACCTCGACGCCCCAGCGCTCGCGAGCGGCATCGTCGAGCTCGACGATCCGCCCGGTGATCTCATGCCCCGGTACGACCTCCGTCTCCGCCCATGCCGCCCGGTTTTCGTCACCCCAGAACTTCGATGCGCCGTGGTAGCACTTCAGGTCGCTCGCGCAAATGCCGACGGCCTCAACGCGGATGAGTGCCTCTCCTGGCCTCCGCGACGGGACCGGTAGCTTCTCCAGCCGGTAATCAGCGGGACCGTGACACACGACTGCCTGCATTGTGTCACCAGCGCAATCGGCTGACCGGGTGCGTTGTCGATCAGTCACGGGGGACTCCTTCTGCCTGCCTCCCGAGGGAGGCGTGTTCCATGTCACTATAGACATCAGTGAACAGAAGTACAGCACAAATGTTCAGACCCGATCGAATACTCTGAACATCTGCACACTGATTCGCACGGAAGGAGGATGCCGATGAGAGACCGAGCAGCCGGGAGTATCGATGCGGGCGCCCGCCGCCGGTTTCCTCCCGGGCTGGTGTACCAGGCGGCGCGGCTGTACTACCTGGACAACGCGACTCAGGCCGAGATCGCACACCAAATCGGCACCAGCCGTGCGACCGTGAGTCGCCTCCTCGCCGAGGCGCGCGAGACCGGCATCGTCCAGGTCACAGTCCGTAACCCGCACAAGCGGGCGCTGACCGACCTCGAGCATGATCTCCGCCAGGCGCTCGGACTAACTGCGGCATACGTGACACCGGAGTCCCCAGGCGTCGAATTGGGGACGCTGCTCGCTCCCCGCGTCGCCGACGCGCTCACCGAATCGCAACTGCGCCCCGGAGACACGCTTCTAGTGTCAACCGGCGCAACGGTATTCGCAGTCGCGCGGCACGATCTCCCACCGCTGCCCGGCGTCGTCCTGTGCCCGACAGTCGGCGGTATCGAAGAGCCGGAGGCGCACTACCAGTCGAACGAGATCACGCGGGCGCTGGCGCTGCGAGTCGGCGGAGTCCCCGTCATGCTGTACACCCCCGCCATGCCGAGCCCGACCCTGCACGAAGCGTTGATGAGCGACCCACAGATCCAACGGGTCCAGCAACTGTGGCGGTCCGCGCGCGCCGCACTACTCGGGATCGGTGCTCCACCGCTGCACCGATCGTCGCTGCCGAGCGTCATCTCGGCGCGGGAGGCAACGCTCGAGCACGCCGTCGGTGACATCTGCGCCCGCCCATACGGACCCGACGGAGCGCCGATCGAGTCCAGTGGGTTCGAGCGCCTCATCGCCATCCCGCTGGAGGATCTCCCGCGCATTCCGCACACAATCGGCGTGGCCATCGGCCAAGACAAGGTGGATTCAATCCTCGTGGCGGCCCGCGCCGGCTACGTGAACACCCTCGTGACCGACAGCCCCACGGCGGAGGGGCTCCTCAGAGCGGCTGCCGTCAGATAGCTCATGTCGCCGGTGTTCTGATCTTGGACCGTTGGCGGTCCTGCTCCCGCATCTGACAGCGGTTTCAGGCGGCCGCGTGTGGCACGCGTGTCTGCACAGTTTGGATCACATGGACGCACAGCTCGCCGGATTCGTCCGCGATTTGCACACCCACCACCACCGCGGTGCGGCTGACGCGGATCGGCGCGGCGACCGCATGCGCCGCTCCGCGGACCGGACGAAGAAAATGCGTTGTCGAATCGGTCGTCGCGGGCAGTGCCCCCGGGGCGGAATTCAGGGCGGCACAGACCGCGGCAGCCGCATCGGCCAACCCCATCAGGGCACCGCCGTGCAGGCCACCCCCTGTTGTCGACAGCGCGACGGTATGGGTCAGGCGGGCGGCGACCGCGGAGGGTGTGAGTTCCGAGAACTCCACTCCGAGAGTGCGAACGAACGGAGCGAGTTGGTAGACGTCCTCGGCGGTGATGGTCATGGTTGGCCTCTCATTGTTGTAGAGACTTCACTCTACAACCATGTCTGGAGAGTATTCTCTACAGCGTGGTGAGATTCGTACACGACACCGCGGCGATCCTCGACGCTGCCGCGCGGCTGCTGGCTACGCAGGGACCCGCCGGCGTCACGATGTCCGGGGTGATCCGGGAATCCGGTGCGCCGAGCGGTTCGGTCTACCATCGCTTCGCCGATCGGCCCTCATTGCTCGCCGCCCTGTGGAACAGGGCCGTCGGGCACCTGCACCAGGACGCCTACGTCCTGTTCGACGAGGACGATCCGGTCGAGGCCGCCGCCGCGATCACAGGCCACATCGTGCAGTGGTGCCGGAGCAACCCGCTCGACGCACAGGTCCTGCTCGCAGGTGTTCACCACTTCACTCCCCAGAGCTGGCCCGCCACCGCGCGTGAGGAACGCGCCGCCGAAACAGCCCGGTGGGATGCTGCCATCCGCGGACTCGTCCACTCGTTACGCGCCGAAACCGGGGTGTCCACGGCAACGATCCTTCTCACCATTGTCGACCTGCCATACGCCGCGGTTCGGCGATATCTGACAGCCGGCCGGCCGATACCCACAGAACTCGACGTCCAGGTACCCACCATGGTGCACACGCTGCTGAACAGCTTGCCCGCCGCAGAGGACAGAGCCGCCGTTTGATCGAGCATCGAGACAACCGGTTCCGCGCTGGTCACCGCATCCGTCCGCAAAGATCTCCTGAACTCCGTACATCACGCGGCGTGCTCACAAGTTCAGATGCCCAAACCTGATCGCCAACAGATTCGCTACCAGGACGGCGACGAATACGACCGCGACCGCTCGGTAGCTCACGGCCCACAGTCCGACCGCAGCGCTGCCGAAAACCACGACCTTGGTGACGATCGCGAGCAGTGGGTTGTCGAATGTCGCATGCGGCGCCGCGAACAGGCCCCAGACCAGCGCCGCGAGAAGCGGCACGCCCACAGCCAATACGAGCTTGACCGGAGTCACGGTGGCGGTCTTCCAGCCCCACAGTCCCAGCGCCCCGAGCGCGACCAACTCCATCCCGAATGCCAGCGTGAGGTTGGCCCATTTCCAGACTTCCTGCATGTCCGTTCTCCCACGAGTCGCCGAGAGCATCGCTCTCTAATGAGAGCAGTGTGCACGGCCGGTTCAGCTTCGTCAAGTTGCTGCCCGGCACCGGCCGCGGGCGTCGAGCCGGAGAATGGTGGCGTCCAGGTTGAGATAGCGGCTCGTGTCGTTGAGACACTGAGGATGTGGACGGGGATGGCGAACTCAGCGGGCAACTGGTTGTCCTGCGTGGGGACTCGGGGGCAGGAAAGTCTTCGGTCGCCAGAGAAGTGCAGCGCGGCTTCGCAAAGGGACGCTGCGCCGTTGTCGGCCAGGACGTTATCCGTCGGACGATCCTGCGGGAACGCGACGAACCCGACGCATTCAATGTGACCCTGATCGAGACGATCGCCACCGCCTGCCTGGACCACTGCGCGGTCGTAGTCGTCGAGGGCATCCTCGACGCCGACCGATACGGACGGATGCTCGAGCGGCTACAGCATCGTGCGTTCCGATCACACTTCTACGCGTGGGACCTGGCCTTCGAAGAAACTGCACGGCGTCACCACACACGACCACAAGCAGCCGAGTTCACGGTCGCCGACATGCGCTCGTGGTACCGCGGCTGGCAACCACTGCCCTTCGTGGACGAACTGCGCATGGGAGCCGACTGGAGCTTGCATGCGACTGCTCGACGAATCCGCTCGGACCTCCTCTGCAAACCGCGACCGGAAGCGTTGGAGCGCAACTGATGTCGGCAGCCGACCAACCGTCGGCCCGGCGCCGACGCCTCGGCCGCGGCTCGCATCGCCCACCATGCCCGCCGAACCGACCTCCGGTTCTCCGCGTGCTGGCATCGGCCGGAATATGCTGTGCCGCAATGGGAGTGCTCGCGCCGCAGCGTAAACGAACCTGCCCAACCAACGTCCGGAAATGCCGTAACCAGAGTGCTCAGAAGCCTGGTCGCCGTTATCCGCCTGAAGTCCGGTGTCGATGGGCGGGCTGCATCGGCGTCGGGCATCATCATGCCGCGCGCTCACTATCGGCACGGCGGTGGCACAGTGAACCAGTGGCGGGCCCGAGCGAAGAGGAACAGACCATGAGCGGACGTACCCCCAGCCAGTGGGAAGAGCTCACTGCTGCTGACCCTGCGCATTCGACGTGGTACGTGGAGCGATTCCGAGCAATGGCGGCCGAAGGCACGGATATTGTCGGGGAGGCCCGGCTGGTGGACGCGATGCTCGACCGCAGTGGCCGAGTCCTGGATGCAGGGTGCGGTCCGGGGCGTGTGGGTGCCTACCTGCACCGAGCTGGCCACGTCGTAGTCGGCGTCGACGTCGACCCGGTGTTGATCGCTGCGGCGGAGCAGGACTATCCCGGTCCGACCTGGATAGTCGGTGATCTCGCCGAATTGGACTTGCCGGGGCGCGGGGTGGCCGGCGACTTCGATGTCATCGTGTGTGCGGGGAACGTGATGACATTTCTGGCGCCGTCCACCCGGGAGGCGGTGCTGGCCGGGTTCGCCCGCCATCTCGCCCCAGCCGGACGGGTGGTTGTGGGTTTCGGCGCCGATCGTGGTTACGAGTTCCCGCAGTTCCTGGCAGACGCCGAGGACGCCGGACTCACGGTGGATTTGCGGCTATCGACGTGGGATCTACGTCCATTTACCGAGGAGTCCGACTTTCTGGTGGCGGTGTTCTCGCGCGCAGATTGAAGCCTGCCCAGATCTCGAACCCGACTGGGCTCTATCCGTTCCACTGCAGCACCGAACACCCGCTACTGTCGCTTCCCGCGCTGATCGAACGAGTCGACCTGCATTCCGGCTGCCGTGCGATAGGCGGAGATATGTGTCGGGTACCGACCACACCGGCCCAACTGCGGGTGATGTGGTACGAAGGCCAGGCAGTGATCGACCGTCTCAGTCCGCGAGTTCGGGCGGGAAGCCGCCCGTCGCAATAGGTCCCCAGCGTTCGATATCTATGCGCAACAGCGACTTGTTCTGCCGTGCCATGGCCTCGCGGTACTCAGCCCAGTCCGGATGTTCGCCGGAGATAGCGCGAAAGTACTCGACGAGACCGTCGAGGGCTTCCGGCATGTCCAGGACCCCGGCGCGACCATCGACCTGCACATAGGGGCCGTTCCAGTCGTCGGACAGCACGCAGATCGACACGCGCGGGTCGCGTCGCGCGTTGCCGACCTTGGCGCGGGTCGGGTAGGTCGACACCACGATGCGGCCCTCGGGATCAATCCCGCAGGTTACCGGCGACAATTGCGGGCGGCCGTCGCCGCGGCTCGTAACCAGGACGCCGCGGTGGCGGGTACGCAGGAATTCCAGCAGTTCGGCTCGTTCGACCCGGTCGGCGGTGGCAATACGTGGCATGGTCGGGCTCCTGTCGTGGCGAGGCCAGGGGGCAAACGCAGTCGCCGTCATGGTGTCACATCGATAGACCGCACTGCTGCGACCGCCGCGGGCACCATCGCCATCGAGAGTTTCACCTGTAGAGCTTCGGGTCGGGAACCGGCTGTGGCGCAGCACCGTCGGATCCGAATCCCGGGCCGAGCGAATAGGAACGCTGATCCTCCTTCGTCACGCGGCCCGTTGTGGCCGCTCTGCCCCTGGGACGGAGCCAGCGCCACCGCAAAAACCCGTTGGCGGACCATGGCCGGCCACTGCTAGCCTTCCGGAAGCCGTGCCAGAGAACGAGGAGGTGGTACCCGTGAACGCAGTATCTACATGGGTGCTCCCCTCTGGGGTCACGGTCGGGCGATAGGTCGTCCGGGAGCGCCGCTCGAGAGCACTCCCGAAAGGCAAGACCATGCAATTCACTTCTGAACAGCGCCTCGACGACGGCGTCCTCGAACGCGAATTCACTCTCGGCGAGATCCCCGGCATCCTGTGGACGCCCGGATCCGCATCCGCCCCGGCGCCGCTGATCCTGGTCGGCCACCCCGGCGGACTGCACATGATGTACCCGCGACTGGTGGCCCGGGCCCGGCACGCCGCGGCGGAGGGCTACGCCACGGCCACCATCGAGCTCCCCGGGAGCGGTGACCGGCCCCGTTCCGCCGCCGCCGAGCAGGCCCGCGCCGACCTGCGCCGGGCGCTGCAGGCCGGCGAGCCGGTCGACGACGAGATCGTCGACCGGCTCGTCCTTCCGCTGGTCGAAAAGGCGGTCCCGGAATGGCGGGCCGTCCTGGACGCCCTCCTTTCGTTGCCCGAGATCGGCGGCCCGGTCGGGTACTCGGGAGGGGTGATCGCCATCGGCGTCCGGCTGGCGGTGGTCGAGCCGCGCATCTCGGCCGCCCTTCTGTTCGCCGGGAGTTTCGTGCCCCGCACCATGTTCGAGGAGGCCCGGCAGGTCACCATTCCGCTGCAGGTCCTGCTGCAGTGGGACGACGAAGGAAACGACCGGCAACTGGCCCTGGACCTGTTCGACGCCTTCGGCTCCAAGGAGAAGACGCTGCACGCCAATATGGGCGGGCACACCGGCGTCCCGCAGTTCGAGGGGGACGACGGGAACCGGTTCTTCGCGCGGCACCTGAAGTGAGGCCGGGCCGTCAGGCCGGCAGCAGACGATAGGAGCGCTCGGCCAGGACGCCGCTCATCGAGGACAGGTCACGGCCCTCCTCGATGGCGGTGGCCAGCAGTTGCACAACCGCCCCGATCGCGGCGGTACCGGCCATCGGCGGTACCCGCCGGTCGGGGCGGCGCGCGTCTCCGGATCGACGTCGGTGAAGATCCCGCCGGTGATGACGTCCAACGGTCGCCGCCCACGGCAGTCAATGCACTGTAAGTAGCCGCTCATCAAGCGTTTCTATAACAGCATTTCGGCCAAATCCTATGGACACGAACTCATTTCGTGTTCGCCGCGGTTGCTGTGTCAGTAGACGTAGACCACCGCGTTTTCACCGCCGGTGCAGGTGACCAATTGTCCGTCCGCGACGCAGTTCATGGTGTAGGTGCGGCCGGTGACGGGACTTGTCGCGACCACTGAGCGCGATGAGCGTGAGACGTTCGTGGCTGCGGATTCGGCGTAGGCCTTGCGGACGGCTTCCGCGAAACCGCAACTGGTGACCGAGGATCCGGTGGCCGATTGGGTGAAGCTGCCTGAAACGGGTTTGCCGTTCGCGCAGTTCGTCGCGCCGGCGGGCAGGGTGACCGAGGTGGGCGCGGCCTTGGTGGTCGAGGTCGACGGCGATGTCGTCGAACCGCCGGTGGCGGCCGTCGTGGTCACCCGCGCACCCGCCTGAACATTCGAATCCTCGGATTTACCGGAGCCGAGCACCTGCCAGCCGATGGCACCGCCGACCGCGAGCACCACGATGACGAAGACGGTGACCATGATCGGCAACAGGACCGATCGCTCCTGCCGATACGGATCCGCGGCGGGATCCTGCGCGTAGTAATCGTCTTCGTAGTCGGGCGCGACATGGGCCTGCGGCGAGTATTCGGCCGGTTGCGGCGAGGGCCGGTAGGGGTTCGGCGCCGCATGGGCGGGACCGCGCGGCGGCTCGAATGGCGGTGCGCCGGAGAAGGGTTGCGGCAACGGGACCCGGCGCGTCTCCGGAGCAGACGAATCCTGTTGCGCGCCATACTGTTCCGGATACTCCCGCGCCGGGTACCGGCCCTCTGGGTAGTGCGATTCCGGATACCGCTGAGTCTGCTCGGCCTGCGACGGCTCCGAATACTGCGGTTGTTCCGGAAACCGCTGAGTCGGCGGTGCCGCCGGATCACCCGCGTACCGCGGCAACGGCAAGTCCTGCGGAAACTCCGGCGGGGACTCCTCGTACAAATGCGCATCGGGAAACGGCCGCACCTGCCGACCGACCCCGGGCGTCCGGACCGGCGGACCGGCGGGCGGCTGCGGCGGCAACGGCGTGAACTGCAGATCCGCGGGCGAGACCACTGTCGGCGCGGTTGGATGGATGACCGCGGGAATCGTTCCCGTCGACTCCGCGGGCGTCGCCGGACTGCGGTGCACCACAGCCTGATCCGACGGCCCGCGCGAGGGATCGGGCGGCCGCACGATCAAGGTCGGCATATTGGCGGCGGGTGCGGTGCCGAGTGCGGCCCTGGCCGCGCGCGCCAGATCGGTCGCGGTCGGGAAACGATCGGCCGCCTCCTTGGCCATGCCGCGGGCGATCACCTCGTCCATCGCCGCGGGCACTCCCGGTCGCTGCACGCTCGGTCGCGGCGGCGGTTCGGTGAGATGTGACCGGATCAGCACACTCATGCTTCCGGCCGGGAACGGTGTTGCCCCGGTGAGGCATTCGTGCAGAACACAAGCGAGGGAGTAGATATCGGCGCGACCGGTCACCGGTCCGGAATCGAACCGCTCCGGGGCCATATAGGTGTAGGAACCGATGGCCGTGCCCGCCTGGGTCATCGCGCTGTCGCCCTCGGTGTGGGCGATGCCGAAGTCGACCAGATAGGCGAAGTCCGCCTCGGTGACCAAGATATTGGCCGGTTTCACATCGCGGTGCACGAGACCGTCGGCGTGCGCGGCGTCCAGGCCCGCCGCGATCTGCTCGATGATGCCGATCGCGCGCTCGGCGCTCATCGGCCCCTGATCGCGCAGTATTTCGCGCAGGTCGGTGCCGGGCACCAGCCGCATATCGATGAACAGCACACCGTCGATCACGCCCCAGTCGTGGATCGGGATGATGTGCGGTTCGGCCAGGCGGGCGGCCGCCTGCGATTCGCGCCGGAAGCGCACCTGGTAGATCGGGTCCCTGGCGAGTTCATCGGACAGCAGTTTGACCGCGACCACGCGGTCCTTCACCGTGTCGTACGCCTCGTAAACCTCGCCCATACCCCCTTTGCCGAGCAGCGCTCGGAGCTCATACGGCCCGAAACGACTGCCGACTCTCCATCCAGGTCCGTCCACCCCGTCATTCCTCCACATCCCGGGCAAAGATCGCCCATCACCAGCTCCGGGTATGCGCGATCCGGCTGCCCGTCAACCCGTGGATTGTCCTGGTGCAACCACCCCGTGGTCAAACGCAAACACGATCGCGGCGGCCCGGTCCCGCAGCTCCAGTTTGCCGAATATATGTCCGACATGGCTCTTGACGGTGACTTCCGAGATGCTGAGGTCGCGTGCGATCTCAGCATTGACGCGGCCGCGGCCGATCAATTCTAGTACCTCGTACTCGCGCGCCGTGAGTTCGGCGAGTCGGCTGTCGTCGCGGGTTACGGCGGGACGAACCGTCCGGTATGCCGAGAGCACGCGACCGGTGACCGACGGGTCCAGCCACGCTCCGCCGACGGCGACCGTGCGGACCGCCCGGATGAGATCCTCCGCGGGCGAATCCTTCAGAATGAATCCGGCCGCCCCGGCGCGCAGCGCGCCTGACAGCAGCTGGTCGTCGTCGAAGGTGGTGAGCACCAGCACCGGCGGTGCACCGTCTCGCGCACGCAGCATGCGGGTCGCGTCGATGCCGCCGACGCGCTTCATGCGCAGATCCATCAGCACGACATCGGGCCGGTTGGCCGCGATCGCGGCGGGCACCTCATCGCCGTCGGCGCATTCGGTGACCACGAAACCGTCACGCCGCCGCAGAATGCGCCGCAGCCCGCCGCGGACGAGTTCCTGATCGTCGACGACCAGCACGGTGACCGGCGCTTCGCCACCGGCCGCAGCCCCTGTCGTCACGCGCCCTCCCCCAGCGCACCGTCGCGCCGCATGTCACGCACCGCACTCGCGGCTCCGTGGATCACGTCGGGCAGCCCGCACGACATCGACCAGGCCCGCGCGCCGCTCAGTGGGAATTCGGCTCGCACCATCCAGCCGTCGTCGTAGGGCCCGGTCTTGATGCGGCCGCCGAGCAGTTCGGCGCGCTGGCGCATACCGGACAGTCCCATCCCATCGCCGAGATCCGGCGGCAATCCCCTGGGCAGCGAGTTGTTCACGATGAGCCGGGCCACCGACGAGTCCACCTCCAACAGCACGGTCGCGGTCGCGCCGGGCGCATGTTTGATCACATTGGCCAGGGACTCCTGGCCGATCCGATAGAGCGCGAGCCCGACCGCCGCGGATACCGCGGACAAATCCTCGGTACGGGTGTAGCGAACATCCAATCCGGCTCCGGCGAAGTCGCCGACCAGGTCATCGATATCGCGGATTCCGGGCTCCGGAACAAGTTTGGACGGCCGGGCATCGAGCAGGCCGATGGTGCGGCGGATATCGGCCATGGCCTGTCTGCCGAGTCGCTCGGCGTCGACCAGCGCGTCCACCGCTTCGTCCACGTCGCGGTCGGTCTGCAGTGCGTGCCGGGCGGCGGTGAGATGCAGCAGGGTGATGCTCAGCGAATGCGCGATGACATCGTGCACCTCGCGCGCGATCCGGCTGCGTTCCGCGTCGGCGGCACGTTCGGCCCGGATCTGCTGGCTCTGGCGTTCCTGATAGAGAAATTTGCGCTGATACTGCAGCATGACGCCGACCAGCCAGCCGAGTGCGATCCCGACGATGTACATCTGCAGCCCCTGCAACCGCTGACCCGTCACGCTCCACACCAGGTGACCGGCCGCATCGAAGGCCATCAACTCGAGCACCGCGATCACCGCGAACAATGCGCTGAAACGTTTTCGCACAATGGCCGCGACCTCGCCGACCATCACCACCAGGATGAACGGGGAGAAGTCCGAAGATACCGGCTGGGTGAGCATTATGGCCGTCGCGACCAGACCGGAGACCGCGAGCAGGATCGGGCTCGGTGTCACACCGAAGAAGCAGAACAGCGGCACCGAGCCGAAGACCAGGATGAGCGCCAGAATCGGCAGCGCGGTCGGAAAATATTCGTGCCGCTGGACGATCGCGCCGACACCGACCACGAGCAGGGCCGCATCGGCGCTGATCATCACCGACGGCGGGTAGTCGAACGGCAACTCTTCGAGATTGCGACGCAAGACCGCGACCGGATTGCGTACGAAAGCCACGAACCGATCCCGGACGCGCCCACTCTCGCGGAACGGTATCGCCGGTTGGGCGCCCGCCGACGAGCCGATGGCGTGGGTCACATCCATCCTGCAAGGCTAACCGCCAGGTCGGGGCCGGTGCATCGTGCTCGGAGCGGGCAGCGGCTCCTACCGCGGTAGGAGATCGATTCGCGTCCCTGGCACGAAGACACCGAATTTCGCCGTGGGCGTGAGATCTACCGAACGCCGGAACAGCTATCCGGCCCGGATGGCCCGGCTGTGGAGCGGGATTGTCGTTCGAACGTTTTCGTCAGCTGTTCGATCAATTCCGGGAGGTGGTTTCGGAGATAGAAGTGATCCCCTTGGTAGACGTAGGTTGTTACGGGACCGGTCGTCTGCTTATCCCATCCCGCCAGATGCTCGGGCTTGCAGAGCGGGTCATCGTCGCCGGTGAACAGCACAACAGGGCAGTCGAGCGGAACCGATGCGGCAGTGTATTGATAACCGCGGTACATGGTGTAGTCGTAGCCCAAGGCCTGTGTGGCTCGTTCGAGCAGACTGGGTTCCTGCCTGATTTCCTGCGGTATGAAGGCCAACGCCTCCAGAGCCTCCGGACTCGGGTGACGGAAAAGGCGTTCCGACAGTTGGGCCATTCCTGGGCCGTCGGGTGCCGGTACGGCCGAAATCCCGAGCGTCACCGGAGTGATCGTGTGGCCAACCCACAGCGCACGAGCGGTCTCGAACGCGAGCAGGCTACCGCCGCTGTGCCCGAAGAATGCGAACGGACGACGATCCGGGTCCGCCGCGATCATTGCCGCGAGTTCTTCAGCCAGTGCGAACAGATCGCGCCGTGGTTCCTCGTCGGCCCTGTCTTCGCGTCCAGGCAATTGGACGGCGTGCAACTCGACATGCTCGGGAAGCAGATCACTCCACGGCAGGTAGGTCGATGCCGAACCTCCAGCGTGTGGGAAGCAGAACAACCGTGTCGCGGCGTCGGGCCGTGGCGCAAACGTCTTGAACCAGCGTCCGGCCGCGACGACGGTGTCGGTAGGAACGGCATGCGTCTGCTCATCGTCCGTCCCCGCCTCCAGATCGAGGCGTTCCAGGAGATAGTCGACCAGCTCGCCCGCACTGGGATGCGTCCACACGATGGTGGCGGGGATCTTCACCTGCAGGTCCGCTTCGAGCCGGTTGCGCAACTGGAGCGCAGTCAGCGAGTCGAATCCGAGGTCGGACAGCACCGTCTTCGAGTCGACCGAGACACTGCCGAGTCCGAGTATTGTCTGCATGCACACACCGAGGTAGCTCAGCGCGAGCCGGATCCGCTCATCGGGCGCGGCGGTCCGCAGCCGGGAGTTGATGCCGTCGTTGCTGCTCACGTCGGATTCCCCCGCCGCTCGCTCCGGCATGTCGGCGAAGAACGGAGATTCGGCCGCACCGGGAGAAGCGTGGAACCAGTGTTCGGGGTCGTAGATGAAGACGCCCGCATTGGTCCGCTCGTGGTCGATCAGATCCGCCAGGCAGCGCAGACCCTCGGCGGTACCGAACGCCGCGTACCCGTGCTGGCCCAGCTCCGTTGCCCGGCCGGCCTCTCCCCACACGCCCCAGTTGATGGCTTGTGCTGGCAGCCCACGCGCCCGTCGCCATCTGGCGAAAGAGTCGAGCCAGTCGTTCGCGGCGGCATAGTTGCCCTGTCCCGGGCTGCCGAGAAGCGAAGCCACCGAGGAGAACAGCACGAACCAGTCGAGCGGTAGCTCACACGTTGCCTCGTGCAACCGCCACGCGCCGGTCGCCTTCGGCCTCCATACCCGGTCGAGCCGGTCGGCACTCAGCTGGCTCAGAGCACTGTCATCGAGGACCGTCGCCGCGTGCAGTACCCCGGACAAACGCCGCCCGTCCGCCGTTGCCGCCGTGACGAGTCGTTCGGCGACACCAGGTTCGGCGATGTCGCCGCGGACGATCTCGATCTGCGTACCCGCTGCGCGAATGTCGGCAAGCACGGCGACAGCCGATTCGGAAGGCGCCGATCTGCCATTGAGCACGATCCGGCCGGCGCCGCGGTCGGCGAGCCAACGGGTGATTTCCAGGCCGAGCCCGCCGAGCCCGCCAGTGACGACGTAGCTCGCGCCTTCGCGGACGACCGGCGTGCTGCCCTCCGGAGCCGCGACCTCGATCTCACCCTCTTGCGGAACCGTCAGGATCAGCTTGCCGATGTGCTTGGCGGCCGCCATATATCGCAACGCGGTGGCCGCCTCGGTGAACGGAAATTCGGTACACGTCGGCGGGTCGATACGACCAGCGGTGAACTCCCGCACCAGTTCGTTCAACAGATCCCGGATCAGAGGCCGCCGTTCTCGTCCGAGGACGGCCAGATCTACGGCGGCCACCGTGACGTTGCGGCGCAACGCCAGCAGTCCCAACTTGGCGTTGGCGTAGATATCGCGTTTGCCGATCTCGAGGAATCGCCCGCCGAGATTCAGCACTTCCAGGCCCGCGAAGAGTGCGGGTCCGGATAGCGAATTCAGCACGACGTCCACTCCTTCGCCGCCGGTGGCAGCGCGGGTCTGGTCGACGAAGTCCAGTGACCGGGAGTCCATCACGTGCTGCACGCCGAGTTCGCGGAGGTAGGAGCGCTTGCGATCGCTGCCCGCCGTGGCGAGTACTTCCGCGCCGAGCGAGCGCGCGATGGCGATCGCGGCCAAGCCGACTCCACCGGTGCCCGCGTGGATGAGGATTCGATCGCCGGCACCGAGGCGGGCGATCCGGCTCAGCGCGTACCAGGCGGTCAGGTAGGCGGCGGGCACGCCGGCCGCCTGAATGTCGGTCATCGCTTCGGGCACGGGAACAACAACTTCCGCGGGCATGGTGACAAAAGTGTCGGCCGTGCCGTCGTGGAATGCCATGACCCGATCGCCGACCCGCACGTGGCGCACTCCAGGACCGATATCGGTGACGACACCGGCGCATTCCAGGCCGAGTCGGCCGGAGGTGCCGTGCAGGTCGGGGAACATGTCGAGCATGTGCATGACGTCGGCGAAATTCAGGCCGATGGCCGTGGTCCGGATCTCGACCTCACCGTGCCCCGGGGCGCGACGCGGTCGGGCGACTACGCCGATCGTGTCCAGATCACCCGCGCGAGCGATGTCGAGCGAGATCCGGTCACGACCGTACCGCTGGATCCGCTGTGGCCGTGTTCGCCAGGTTTCGTCGCTGATCCGAACGTTGACCAGCCGAGCCGCCCAGCGTTGTCCGCCTCGCCATACGATCTCGTCGTCGGGACCGTCGGCGAACAGCTCGGCGACGAGATCGCGCAGGTCGCTTGTGCCCGGCTCCACGTCGATCAAGGTCGTGCGCAGACCCGGGTGCTCGCACATCGCCACCCGGCTCACACCGCGCAACCCAGCGTGCCCGAGGGTAGGCACCTCGTGTCCGGCGATCGCCTGCGCACCTCGAGTAATGATCCACAGCCGAGGTGTGCCGGTCTCGGACTCGGACAACAGCACGGTCAGATCGATCAGACGCATCACCTCGTCACGGCACAAGTCCGCGAGATCCGGCGCTGCCGAAGCCGATGAGGTCGCGAAGAAGACGACGTCCGTCACGGAGGTGAGCGCGCTCGTCACTGCTGGCGCGGGCGACGACGTACCCGACGCTCGGGCGTTCAGCAGTGTCGCGGTCGCTCCGGACGCGGTCAGTTCGGCAGACAGAGCCGCCGACAGTGGGTTGTCGTCGTCACCGAGTAGCAGCCATGTCCCGCGTGCACTGGCTGTCCCTTCCAGCGGCACAGATGTCCACCGGATCTCATGGAACAATCGCTCGTGCCCGCGGGTGGGTGTCTTCCGCTCCATTGGCGCGAACCGCACGTTGGTTGCCTCGGCCAGAACGGAGCCGTCCGCCGCGAATATTCGCAGCTGACCGATCGCGCCGTCCGCCGAAGCCGAAACAAGTGCCGCCTCGCAATATGCTGCCGCACTGGTTGCGGCGTAGACCCGCAGTGATCCGACACCCACTGGGAACAGCATCCTGGTACCCGCACTACCGGTGGCAGCAACTGCCGAGATGAGCAGAGTCTGCAGGCAGGCATCGAACAGGACCGGATGCAGGCTCACCGGGCCGACGAGGGCACGGGCGGCGGGCGGCACAGCGACACGCGCGAGCATCCTCCCGTCCCCGGCGCGGCGCAGACTCTCCAGTCCGGCAAACGCTGGGCCATGGTGGTAGCCGTCCGCGCGAAGTTCCGCATAGCGGCCCTCGACGTCGATGTTCTCGGGATAGACCGCATCCAGGGCAGCCGGATCGACCGGCTCGAAACCGATCCCCTGAGGCAGGTACCGCAACTCGGCGGTCGCGTGGGTGATCCACTCGTCGTCGCCATCACCCTTGCTGACCATCTCCACGATCGCGGTGTGATCGCCGCGTGGACTGAGCGAGGTGTGGAGCGTGGTGTGTTTGCGCACCGGCAGTAGCCGGACGAATCTGATGTCGGACAGCTGTACATGCTCTACGGCGCAGTCGAAGAATTCGATTCCGGCTGCCAGCGCCGTCTCGCAGTACACCGCTCCCGGCAGTACCGTGACGCCTTCTACTCGATGATCGGCGAGCCATGCTTGTGCCCCGGTACCCACATCGACCTGCCACAGATGCCTGCGCCCGGCCTCGGGGACGACTGTGTGTATACCGAGCAGCGGTGGCCGAATCTCATCCGCCACCTGTCGCGCCGGGTGCGGCAGCGGCAGATCGATCCAGTGGCGGATCCTGTTCCATGTGGTCGCCGGCGCTGCGACGAGGGTTCCGCGCCCATGACGCCGGCCGAAGTCGATGGGAACACCGACGCGGTACAGACGGGCCAGCTGGCCGGTGATGGTGCGCAAATCGTCGTTGTCGCGGCGAATGGTATGCGTGACAACCGCATCGACGTCGATCTCCTGCAGGGTCTCACGCATCGCGTGTCCGACTAAGGGGTGTACCGAGACTTCGAGGAATACGGCATGCCCATCCTCGGCGGCCGCCTGCACCGCATGGGCAAACCGGACCGGTTTGCGCAAATTATCCGCCCAGTAAGCGCCGTCGAACAGCACGGTTTGCCGCGGATCGTCGGTGACGGTGGAGTAGAACGGCACAGTGGGCCGTTTAGGCCGGATATCGGAGAGCGCTTCGATCAGCTGAGGAGCGTAGGGGTCCAGATGCGGTCCGTGTGCCGCCACGTCGGACGCGACGAATCTGGCCATCAGCCCACGCCGCTGCCAGTCCTCGACAATCTGTCGCACCGGTTCCGGGCCGCCCGCGATCACGGTGGCACGCGGTGACGAGATGACCGCCACCGTAACGTCGGCGGCCCGACGCAGTTCCTCCTCCACCTCCTGGTGTGGAAGGTCCACCGATGCCATGGCACCGGTGCCCGCCAATGGAACCAGCTGGGCGGCGCGGCGGCAGCTGACTCGCACGCCGTCCGGTATGGACAGGGCACCGCAGACGACCGCGGCTGACACCTCGCCCATCGAATGCCCGAGTACCGCCGCCGGTCGCAGACCAAGGGACCGCCACACCGCGGCGAGCGCCACCTGGGTGGCGAACAGGGCGACCTGCACGCGGTCGATCTCGGTGACCACCGTCGGGGCGCCCAGCGTCTCGGACACCGAGAAGCCGGCCTCCGCGGCTACTAGTGGCTCCAGTTCGGCGATCGTCGCGGCGAAGACCGGATCCTCGTCGAGCAGTCGACGTCCCATACCCGCCCACTGCGAACCCTGCCCAGAGAACACCCACACCGCCCCTTCGGCGGCGGTTGCGCGAACAGTGTCGCCGAGCGAATCGTCCTGGTCATCGCCCGCGGCGACTCGGTCCAGCCCGTCGATGAGCTCGTCCACGGACTCGGCAACCACACCCGTCCGAGACCGGTGATGCGAACGTCGCACCGCGAGCGTATGCACCACATCGCCCAGTTCGACCCCGTCGCGGTTGTCGGTGAGCCAGCGGGACAGCCGCGCGGCGGTCGCACCGAGCATCCCTGGCGCCGTCGCCGAGAGCGGCACCAAGACCGGACGCGGTGTGGAGTCGGTCGCCGTCTCGGCGGTGAACGGGCCCGTGTACTGCTCCAGAACAATGTGAGCGTTGGTGCCGCTGAATCCGAACGACGACACTGCTGCCAGCCGCGTCGGCGCGTCCACCGGCCACTCGGTCGGCTCGGTTGGCACGAAGAAGCGGGTGCCGTCCGGAGAGATTTTCGGATTCCACTGCTGGAAGTGCAGATTCGGCGGGATGACACCGTGCTGGAGCGCGAGAACGGCTTTGATGAAGCCCGCGATCCCCGAGGCCGATTCCAGATGGCCGATATTCGATTTCACCGAACCCAGCGCGCATAGTCCCGCGCCGCTGCCGTAGATCGGCGTCAGCGCGCGGAATTCGATCGGATCGCCGACCTGGGTCCCAGGGCCGTGGGTCTCCACCAGCCCCACCAGGCCGGGATCGATGCCCGCCTGTGCGACCGCGGCAGCGTAGACCATGCGCTGGGCATCTTCGGAAGGGTGAACGAGTCCCTGCGATCGTCCGTCCTGGTTGATCGCGGAGCCGCGAATGACCGCGAGCACCCGGTCACCGTCACGTTGCGCGTCCGAAAGCCGTTTGAGAACAACGATTCCGACGCCCTCACTGCGCACCAGACCATCAGCGCGAGAGTCGAAAGCATGACAGCGCCCGGTGGGTGAGAACATCCCCCACTGCGTTCCGGAGAGCATGAACTCCGGGGTCAGCATGATGTTCGCACCACCGGCCAGCGCGAAATCGGATTCCCCGGTTCGCAGGCTCTGAACGGCCAGATGGGTAGCGACCAGCGATGACGAGCAGGCGGTGTCGATGGCGACACAGGGGCCGTGCAACCCGAGAACATAAGAGACCCGCCCTGCCGCGGTGCAGTGCACATTTCCGATGGTCGCGGCATAGGCATCGATCGCGTCGTAGTGCGTGCCGAGGCGGACGGAGTTGTCCTGGCTCCACAGTCCGACGAACACACCACCCTGGGATCCCGCGACGTCGCGTGGTGGGATGCCGGCGTGTTCCAGTGCTTCCCAAGAGGCTTCCAGCAGCAGCCGATGCTGCGGGTCCATCGACGCGGCCTCCGCGGGAGAGATACCGAAGAATGCGGCGTCGAAGCCGGTGATGTCGTCGAGTGTGGCCGACCAACGAGTGTTGGAGCGGCCTCGCACCTCTCGATCGGGGTCGTAGAAGGCGTCGACGTCCCACCGGTCGAAGGGTCCCTCACGCACCGGGTCCCGCTTCTCGATGAGCAGCCGCCAAAGATCGTCCGGCGACTCGACCGAACCCGGCATGCGGCAGGCCATCCCAACGACCGCGATAGGTTCGTCCAGTCGCCGCGGCTCGTCCATCAGCAGATGTGCGATGTCACCGATCACCATCGGCATTTCCTTTCAAACAACTACTCCGACTGGTACCGGCGCAACAAGGGGGGTTTCTCTACAGTGGTATGTTTCCGTGCCGCTTCGGATGCGACGGCTCGCGCTTGTCGTTCATGATGGAAAGTGCGGCTGCAATATTCGGCCGCGTCTCGGATGGCGCGATCACCGCATCGACATATCCGCGTTCAGCGGCTCGATAAGGCGTGCAATGGGTTTGGTCGTATTCGTCGATCAGCTTGCTGCGAACAGCTTCGGGATCCGCTGCGTCGATGATTTGGTCGCGGTGCAGAATATTTCCTGCGGCCGCCGCGCCCATCACGGCGATCTCGGCGGTCGGCCAGGCGAAGCAGATATCCGCGCGCAGGTGCTTGGAGCCCATGACAACGTACGCTCCGCCATAAGCCTTACGAATAATCGTGGTGATCTTCGGAACCGTGGCCTCCGCGTAGGCGTACAGCAGTTTCGCACCACGTCGGATGATGCCATTCCATTCCTGGTCGGAGCCGGGCAGGAATCCGGGTACGTCGACCAGTGTGACGATCGGGATATTGAATGCGTCGCAGGTGCGCACGAATCTCGCGGCTTTCTCAGATGCGTCTATGTCCAGACATCCGGCGGATTTCAGTGGCTGATTTGCCACGATCCCGACCGAAGTCCCGTTGATCCTGCCCAGACCGCAGATGATGTTCGGTGCGAACAGTTGCTGTACTTCGAGGAAGTCGCCATCGTCCACGATGGCATCGACCACCGCGTACATGTCATACGGCTGGTTTGCGGAGTCGGGGACCAGCGAATCCAGCGTGGACCCGGCCCGGCTCTTCCCCGCGGCATAGACGGGCGGGAGACTGTAGTTGTTGCCTGGCAGGTAGGACAACAGATCCCGCACATAATCGATCGCGTCTTCCTCGTCCTCAGCGAGATAGTGCGCATTGCCAGAACGAGAGTTGTGCACCTGAGCGCCGCCGAGTTCCTCGAGCTCCACCCGCTCGCCCACGGCGACGGCCAGTACATCGGGGCCGGTGACGAACATATGTGATGTCTTGTCCACCATCACGACGAAATCGGTGAGCGCGGGCGAGTACGCCGCGCCTCCAGCGCACGGGCCCATGATGATCGAAATCTGCGGAACGACACCCGACATGCTGACGTTCCGGAAAAAGATCTCACCATAGAGCGCCTGCGCGACCACCCCCTCCTGGATTCGCCCACCAGCTCCATCGTTGATGCCCACCACTGGACAACCCGCCTTGGCGGCCAGATCGAGGATCTTGCAGATCTTTTCGCCATGCACCTTTCCGAGCGTGCCACCGAAGACGGTGAAGTCCTGGGCGAACACCACAAGCGGCCTGCCATCCACGGTGCCATGGCCGATGATCACGCCGTCGCCGTTCGGATGGTCGTCGACATCCGAATCGGTCGAATGGTTCCGTGCGAAGGCATCGAGTTCGACGAAGGAACCAGGATCGAGCAGAAGCGCAATGCGTTCCCTGGCAGTCTTCTTGCCACGTGAACGTTGCCTGGCAACTGCACGCGGCGTTCCAGGGGATCTGGACCGGGCTGTCAGATCATGTAACCCGGCGAGCTTCGCCGCCGTTCCATACCAACCCTTGCCAGGCTCGGTCGTGTGCCTGTCCGCGATCGGATTGTTGGTCACCATGAACGACTTTCCGGGGTCAGAGATAGCGAGCAGCGAAGATTTTTCGCCATCGAATCGTGGGTCGCGACGGTATCGATCCGAGCCGATCCGGTCAAGCCCGCCGAGGCGTGCTGTATCAGGGCGGTCACCGCTGATCCGGTTGTCGGTCGGGCAGTGAATGCTGTGCACGTGGTGTCCTGTTCTGCGGATTCGGTGCTGTTGGTGGCGGGGCGAGGATTGGGCCGGCTCCAGGCCGACGTAGCGGCGGCCTTTCGAATTACCGAAAAATCTTTAATATCCGTTGACAAAGCGCGCCGGCACCGCGACCGCGCCGACCTGACCACGCTCGCGTCTGCTCGATGTGGTTCACATCCGAGCTGATCGTCGCGTCCGACAACCCGGCCGACGCTCGCGCAGCACGAACCCGGCCAGCACTCGGTCTCCAGCGACACCAGGTCGGAGCCGGTGCCTCGTGCTCAGAGCGGGCCTCGGCTCCTACCCCGGTAGGAGATCGATTCGCGTCCCTGGCACGAAGACACCGTATTTCGCCGTCCGTAGCGTGAGATCTACCAAATCACGGAAGGACATATGCGATGTCCGATCATTTCGAGCGGCCTGCGAACAATCGCTACGGCGAACATTTCGAGCGACCGAACAGTCGCAATGGATGGGAAGATCATCACCGTCGAACCGAGATCGTGCACACCGTGCTCACCCGCGCGGCGATCGATCCGGCAAGTCCCGACCTGTTCGCGGAGATCCCAGAACTGGACCGGTTGTTCGGCGGACCGGAGGGCCTCTTGCTCGCGTTGCGATATCGGTGGAATATCCATCTCGACGCGAAATTGGAGCAGGCGCTGGTGCAGGGCCAATCTGCGGTGGAGGCCTATCTCGAACTCGCCGCCGAACAACCGGTCCTGCGAGCCGTCCTGGACGCGCAACGTCGCCGCCGAGTTCAGGCAGCCGAGGCGATGGCACGATAACGCACCGGTGCGCCACTGCGGTGCGCCACAATCCAAGATCGGATAGTTGAGAAAGAGGGTGGGGACCGCCATGTCGGACCAGGCCATGCTGGAACTGACCGATATCACCAAGGAATATCGCGTCGGTGACCAGGCGGTGCGCGCACTGGACGGCATCAGCCTGCGCATCGAATCCGGTGAATTCACCTCGATCATCGGACCGTCCGGCTCGGGTAAGAGCACGCTGCTGCATCTGCTCGGCGCACTCGATACCCCCGACTCCGGGTCGATCCGCTTCCAAGGCGAGGAGATCGGCGGCCTCGATGACGAGCGGCAGTCCGAATTCCGCCGCCACCGCGTGGGTTTCATCTTCCAGTTCTTCAATCTGCTGCCGACCCTCACCGCCTGGGAGAATGTCGCGATTCCGAAGCTGTTGGATGGCACCGGATTGCGCAAGGCCAAACCGCGCGCACTCGAACTGCTCGACATGGTCGGGCTGAGCGAGCGCGCCGCCCATCGGCCCGCCGAATTGTCCGGCGGTCAGATGCAACGGGTCGCGGTGGCGCGGGCATTGATCATGGATCCGCCGCTGATCCTGGCCGACGAACCAACCGGCAACCTGGATTCCAAGACCGGTGCGTCCATCTTGAAACTGCTCGGCGATATCGCGGGCAACGGTAATTCGGTGGTTATGGTGACCCACGATATGGGTGCTATCGAATATTGCGACCGGGTGATCACGTTGCGCGACGGGCAGATCGGCTCGAACGACAAGGTCGATATCGCCACGCGGCCGGTGCGCGCATGATCGGCGCGGCATGGGATCGGCTGCGGCTGTTCAATATCGGTGAACTGCTCGCCCACCGCGGCCGCACCCTCATGTCACTGACGGTGATGTCCATTTCGGCATCGCTGCTGGTCGCGGTGTTCAGCATCTCCGGTTCGGTCACCGGTTCGGTGGACCGGCTCACCCGCAGTCTCGGCGGTAAGGCCGTGCTGGAGGTCACCGGGATCACCGACGCGGGCTTCGATCAGCAAGAACTGCAACGGATCGCGACCACTCCCGGCGTCGACAAGGCGGTGCCGATGTTGCGCGCGCAGGTCGGATCCGGCGCTGATAAGGCACTGTTGATCGGCGCCGACACCAGCATCACCGCACTCGGCAGCGATCTGGGCGGGCCGATGGCCGCGCAGGCGAGCAAGTTGCTCACCGTGCCGAACGGTGTCCTGGTCGGATCCGGGATGGCACGCGCCGAGGGTGAACAATTCCCGTTCGGCTCCGGAACCGTCACCGTCGCAGCGGTTCTCGACAAAAAGGCCTCCCAGCAACTCAACGGCGGCCATATCATTGCCGCCCCGCTCGGGCTCGCGCAGAAACTCACCGACCGCGTCGGGCGGCTGGACTCGATTCAGATCATCGCGGCGAATGGCACCGATGTCGACCAATTGCGCGAGACGCTCACCAAGGTGGTCGACGGCCGGGCCGTGGTCGCCGATCCCGGGCTGCGCACCGCACAGGCCGGTGGGGCCATTCAGATCGTGCGGTACTCGACGCTCATGGCCTCGGCGGCTGCCCTGATCGTTTCGGCATTCCTGATCTACAACGCGATGAGTATGGCCGTCGCGCAACGCAGGCCGGTGTTGTCCATGCTGCGGGCGATCGGTGGCAAGCGCGGGCCGATGGTGCGTGATCTGCTGGTCGAGGCGGCGCTGCTCGGCGTGCTCGGCGGAGTCGGTGGCTCGGTGGTCGGTGCCGCCATGGGTGGCGTCGCGATCGACAAACTTCCCACCGCCATCATGCAATCGGTGGAGGCGCGCACCGAATACATGGTGCCCGGGTACGCGATTCCGATGGCGATCGGCGCCTGTGTGGTGGCCAGTGTGCTGGCGGCCGCCATCGCGGCGCGGCAGGTATACAAGGTCGAACCGATCGAGGCGCTGGTGCCAGTGGGGGTGGCGCGCACCGATTCGACGAGTGCCGCGCTGCGCTGGACCTCGATAGTGCTCGGCGTCGGCCTCATCGTCGGCGCGATCGTCATTGCCGAGGCCGATCTGGGACGCCTGTCGCTGGCGTCGATCTCGATGTCGTTCGCCGGAGCGGTCACACTGTGTTTCACCGCCACCGGACCGATCGTGCGGGCCGCCGCGGCGATCGCCGGACGCTTCGGCGCACCGGGCACGCTCGGGGCCACCACCCTCGAACGCGCACCGCGTCGAGTGTGGGCCACCGCGATGACGGTGATGATCGGCGTATCCGCCACCGTCGCGATGGGCGGGGGCTCGCGCAATATGGTCGATTCGGCCACCGCATCCTTCGCGGGCTTCAGCGACACCGATCTGTTCGTCAGCACCAGCTCGATGGAGCAGTTCCCGACGGGTCCGTTGCTGCCCAGTGGGTTACGCGAGAAGATCGCCGAGGTGCCCGGGGTCGAGGAGGTCGGGCCCGCGCAGATGGCCTTCGCCACTCTCGGCACCGGGCGGGTGATGCTGCAGGGCTATCCGAGCGAAGCGGACGAATCCGAGACGGGCTCGGTGAGTCGAGAAGTCATGGCCCACTTGGCCGCCGGGGGAGGAGTAGCTATCTCGCGGGATGTCGCGCGATCGCTCGGCGTCAGCGCCGGTGCCGAATTGACCCTGCCGACCCCCACCGGCAATCACACCGTGCGGGTACTGGACGTGATCCCGTACATCTCAGCCATCTCTGGTGTGGTCGTGATGAATCTCGACCAGTTGCGCGCGTGGTACCAGCGACCGGGCGAAACCGTGCTCGCGGTGCATTTCCAACCGGGTGTGGACAAGTCCGCGGTACAGGCCGCCGTGCGGCGCGTGGTGCCCGCGGATATCCACGTCGACACCGGCGCGCAAGCGGTAGTCGCCATCTCCTCCAGTCTGCGGCAGGGATCGGCGATCAGTTACGCCATCCTGTGGATCGTGGTGCTGGTGGCCACCGTGGCATTACTGAACACCCTGATGCTCTCGGTTCTGGAACGCCGCCGCGAACTCGGCGTGCTGCGCGCCATGGGCACCAGCCGCAAATTCCTGCTGCGCTCGGTGCTCGCCGAGGCCGTCGGCATCGGATTCATCGGCGCGGCACTAGGTCTAGCGGCCGGCGCGGCCATCCAGTATCTGGCGACCGTCGCGGTCGGACATGCGCTGACAATCGACATCACGTACCAGCCGAGCCCGATGCTGCTGGTGTACGGCACCGCCGCATTGGCATTGGCGCTGCTCGGATCGATTCCGCCTGCATTGCGTGCGGCACGGATGCCGATCGTGGAGGCATTGGCGGTCGACTGAGTTCTATCGGTCCGCCGTGGGCAGCCCGACCAGCTTGTTGGGCAGGCGATTACGGCCGCGAATTGGCCCACGACGGCGAGCACGAACGGAGCCGCCGTCGATCGACTTCGTCTGAGCGCCCCGTCGTCGAGTCAGCTGCTCACGTGCCGAAGTTCCCAGGCGGCACCAAATCACCTGTCCAGCGGGCGATTACAGGGGTGCCGCATCCCACCACGCGGTTAGTGCGTCCTGGGCCGTGGGGGTCGGCGGCACGGTTTGGACTCCGCCGGCGGTGCCGTGGTTGTTCACGTACACCAGGAAATTCGCGCGGGCGGGGTCGGATTCGAAGCTCACCACCAGTTTGGCTGTGTGGTAGAAGGGCTGGAGGGGGCCGGGCGGGTCTTCCACGGTCCAGCGGTGCGTGTTGACCGGGATTCCGCTTTTCTTACCGGCCGTTGCGACATTGGCGGGTAGGGCCTGGACCACGGCTCGAGCGTCGGCGGCGGAGGCGTATTCGAGGATGGTGTAGCTCATCTGGGCGGTGGTCTGGGTTTCGCGGTGGCATTCCCATGCGGTGATCCAGGGACTGGATTTCAAGGGTTCGTCCTCGATCACCAGCGGCTCCCCTGCCGCCGATGCCATGCAGCGCGCGTCTTGATAGGCCTCGCCGAAGTCCTCCTTGCCCTGCGGCACCAGATTCGGAAACAGCCTGCGGCTCTTGGCAAGAGCATCGGATGCGGCGGCCGCTGTGGTGGAGGTACCGGGTGGCGGCACGGCGGCGTCGGGCGGGCCTTGCGACTCCCAGCCGACGACCACGAGCGTGCCCATTACGGCGATCACCGCGACCACGATGCCGACGGCGATCCAGCCGACCAGCACCGCCGTGCTCCGGCGGTGGTCCGGAGCCGGTTGCGCGCCAACGGCATTCGGCCCGAATGGGGGCGGTGCCGCACCGGGCGGCAGCGCAGACGGTGGCTGTTGGGTCGGCTGACCCTGTATCGGTGGCCCCTGGGTCGGGTGGCCCGGAATCGGTTGGCCCTGCGCCGCTGAGGCCTGCATCGGCTGGCCCTGCGCCGGTGGCCCCTGTGTCCCCTGTTGAGGCAGAGCTGCCTGCTGCAGTGCCGCCGGATACGCCGCAGCTTGCGGTGGGCCCTGCGTCGCGGGTGCGCCCGGCTGCTGCACCGGTGCCGCCGGGTAACCCGCGGCCTGCGGCACCATCGGCTGCTGCGCCGGTGGATAGGACTGTGGCGCACCATATCCAGCGGGCCCGACCGCCTGCGTCGACTGCAGGAAGGCCCCCTGATCCGCAGGCGTAGCGAATCCCGGTGCGGGCGGCCCGGATCCAACGGGCTGTCCCGGATACACCGGCGGGAAGCCAGGATTCACCTGCACGGTGGCAACCGGCGGTGCGGTCAGTGCCTTCCGGGCCGCGGCAGCGAATTCGACACACGTCGCGTACCGGTGTTCGGGACGTTTGGCCATCGCCTTGGCAAGCACCCCGTCCAGCGCGGGATTCAAACCCTGCCGTCGGGCCGCCAAGGGCGCGGCGACATGTTGCAGATGCCCGCGAATGATGTCGTTCGGATCGGGCGCGTCGAATGGCGCCATGCCGGTGAACAGCCAGTACAGCGCGCACGCCAGCGAATATTGATCGGTGCGATTGTCCAGCTCGGCACCGGTCATCTGCTCCGGCGAGGCATAGGACAGGGTCGCGCTGAACATGCCGGTCTGGGTCAGGTGGGTGGAGTCCTCGCGCAACCGGGCGATACCGAAGTCGGTAAGGAAGACCCGCTCGCCCTGCCCACCGCTGGAACGAGCCAGCAGGAAGTTGGCGGGCTTCACATCCCGATGCAGCACACCCATGCCGTGGGCGTAATCCAGTGCCGACGCGACACCCTCGATGATCTGCACCGCCCGCTCCGGCGGCAGCGTCATCGGGTCGACGGTCGCCGCGTCGACGCCGTCGATGTACTGCATGGAAATCCAGAGCTGATTGTCCTCGGAACCGCGGTCGTAGACGGCGACGATATTCGGGTGGTCCAGATGCGCGGCCAGATCGGCCTCCCGCTCGAAGCGCGCACGCACCTCGGCGTCGGCGAACAGCTCCCGATTCAGCAGCTTCAGCGCCGTCTGCTTACCGAGTCGGGGGTGTCTGGCCAGGTATACCGAGCCCATCCCCCCCTGGCCGAGCAGCCGCTCCACGGTGAACCCGGCGAACACCTCACCGCTGTTCAGCAACGCGACCCCCTTCAGGTGACTGCGGCCATCGGACATCGGTCGTCCGAGCGCGTAAACAGAGTTGTGAGCCTACCGGGTAGCCCCTTGGCCACGCCGTTTCGAATTCTCCGGGAAAATCGGCGAAACTATCAACAGGGCGTCATCACCGTGTCCGCTGCTGGCTCGACGCGGTGATGATCGCGCGACGCCCGGTCACCGACCGGGCGGGTGTGACGAGGATGTTTTTCGCACCGCCGATGGAACAACGGGTGTCTGGTTGTGGTGGTGGGGAGAACGCGGCGGTGAGGTCTACAAGAACGATGGTGAATTATCGGGTGGCGCTGCGCGGCGCGGCACTCACGGTTTTGGTCACACTCACCTCCTGTTCGTTCTTACCCAGTGCGCACGACGCACCCGCGGAACCGGCGCTGCCCGTCGAACGGCCCGGTTCCTGGCATCCCGGCTGGTCGATCTCGCGGCCCGATTCGCTGGCCGCCGATTTCACCCAGCTGCAGCCGAATCTGCTCGGGCAGGTCGGGATGGCGATCATGCCGGTCGGGGGCGGCCGAATGACCATCTTCGGCGACTGGACCAGCGGCATCGCCTGGTCCACCATCAAGGTGCCGCTGGCCATCGCGGCGCTGCGGCACGACCCGACCGGCGTCGTCGAATACGCGCATGAGGCGATCACCGTTTCGGATAACGATGCGGCCGAAGCACTCTGGCAGTCGCTCGGTGACGGTGAAGAGGCCGCGCGGGCGGTCCAGGGGGTCCTCGACGAGGCCGGTGACGCACTGACCAATGTGTACGGACCGAAGACAAATCTGGACTACAACGCATTCGGCGCGACCGAATGGACGCTGGCCAATCAGGTTCGTTTCGCCTCGCAGCTGCCGTGCCTGCCCGAATCCGCCACCGTGGTCGAGCTGATGGAACAGATCACGCCGGAACAGCGCTGGGGCCTGGGCACCATCGAGGGCACCGAATTCAAGGGCGGCTGGGGGCCCGACGACGAAACCGGCGTCTACACGGTCCGTCAGTTCGGCATCGTGCCGACTCGATCCGGCGGTGTCGCGGTCGCGCTTGCGGCACAGGCCGATTCGGGCACCTTCGAGGATGCGACCGCCCTGCTCGACCGGCTGGCCCGGCTGCTCTCGCGACATCTCGACGATCTCAACGGCGGTAAGTGCCAGCAACAGCCGCGCTAGCCCGGGGTGACGAGACCGGATTCGTAGGCGAGCACCACCGCCTGCGCGCGGTCACGCAGATTCAACTTCGAAAACACCTTGGAGACATGGGTTTTCACGGTCTGCTCGGCGACGAAAAGTGCGGTGGCGATCTCGGTATTGGACATACCCTTGGCGATCAACTCCAGCACCTCGCGTTCGCGCGGAGTCAGTGACGCCAGCGCCGGCGTGGGTTTGACGCGGCTCGCACTGCGACGACGGGTGACATCGGCGATCAGGCGGCGGGTGACCGTCGGGGCGAGCAGTGCCTGCCCGTCGGCGACCACGCGCACCGCACGCACCAACTCCTCGGCGGGCGCGTCCTTGAGCAGGAAGCCGCTGGCGCCGATGCTCAGCGCCTCGTAGACGTAATCGTCGATATCGAAGGTGGTCAGCATGAGCACCCGCACCGGCGGATCGAAGCCAGCGGCGAGGATGGCGCGTGCGGCGTCGAGTCCGTTCATCTCCGGCATGCGCACATCCATCAGCACCACATCCGGGCGCAGCCGCTTCGCCTCGGCGACGGCCACCTTCCCGTCCGGTGCGTCACCTACCACACTGATATCGGATTGGGCGGCGAGCAGGGCACCGAAACCCTGACGCACCATGGCCTGGTCGTCGGCGATCAGAACAGTGATTGCCAGCTCATCCGCCTCTCCGCGTATTCAGGCCATACCAGTCAGGCGCGTCATCGGTAGCGTTCAGGTCCTGCCTCGAGTGCGTAACCAGTTCTGGGCGTATCCCATGTGCCAACGAAATCAGTTGCCCGGTAGACAAATAGTCACAATACAGACAGTCGCGGGGATCTCTGTATTCCCTCGTAGCGCTGTCGGTCAGACGTCGTTGGCAGCGCCGATCGGCGCGGCTGCCGCCGTACCGAGTCCCGGTTCCGCGGTCGAAGCGATCGGCAGTCGGGCCACTACCTGGAAACCGCCGTCCGCACGCGGGCCCGCCGACACCTCACCGCCGACCGCGAGCGCACGCGCCCGCATACCCGCGATGCCGTGTCCGCCGTTGCCGACCGGGCGGGCGACGGTGGCGCTCAGCGCATTGCCGACGCTCAATTGCAGCGCGTCGCCGCCGATCACGATCGATACTCGCACCGGCGCGCCCGGGGCGTGCCGGGAGGCGTTGGACAGCGACTCCTGGACGATCCGGTACAGCGCGAGCCCGACCGAATCCGGGACCAGATCCAGCAATCCATCGACGGTCCAGTCGATGCGCACACCGGCCCGGCGGGCGCCCTCGAACAGGCCGAGCACATCCGCGGCCTTCGGTTGCGGCGCGTGTTCGGGCAGTTGCCCGTCGCTGCGCAGTACGCCGAGCATGCCCCGGATCTCGTTCAACGCCTCGCGCGCGGTCGCACCGATGGATTCGAATTCCGCGCGGGCGGCGGGAGTCACGCCCTCGACCCGATACGGCGCGGTCTGCGCCTGCACCACGACGAGAGACATGTGGTGGGCGACGACATCGTGCAGGTCGCGGGCTATGCGGGCCTTCTCCTCCAGGATGGCGCGCCGGGCCCGCTCCAGTTCGTTCTCCTGCTCCTGGGCCAGCAACTGTTGACGCGACTGCACCAGCCAGCGCACCAGCATCGCGAACAGCACGACCGCGGCGAAGGCGATCGGCCAGGCCCAAGCCGCGCCGGAAATATCACCGTCGCTGGTCATCGTGGTGGCCAGCAGCAGTGAGGTCGCCCCCCAGGCGACCGCCACGATCGGGACCGGGGCGCGCAGGGCCACCGCGAACAGCAGCGCGAACAGGCACAGAATGTGCACGACCTGGATCGGGATCTCATTGTCGGGCTGATTCGGGATGGCCAGGGTGATGAGCAGCGCCGAGCCCGCCGATATCGCCCAGCCCAGCGCCGGGTTGAGCCGGATCAGCAGGATCGGGAACGCGGCGAGCGCGGCGATGAACGGCTGCACCGCGACCGGTACGTCATGGGTGAGGTGCAATGTCGGCCATGCGACGGCGTAGAAGATCACCGCGAGCAGCACGGTGAACGCGTCGAACCACATCCGCGCGTTCATCCCCTTGATCCAGCTACGACGTTTTTCCCTCATGGCTACGACAGTAGGAAGTCGAGCGGTCGGGGTCCTCATACCCACGGGTGAATTCCGCTCCAGTACCGCAGTGGGAGGAGTCGCCCGCGCTCCCCCGCCGGCACGGGCCCGGAAACCGCACCGCGGCGTGAGGTGGCGTAGCGGGGTGGATTTCTAGCGTCGAGCACCATGAGCACACCGACCATCGCTGCCGGCGCCCGAACCCAACCCAACCCACGGCGCTCTGCCGCATTGACCGCGGCCGCGCTGACCACCGTGGCGGCCACCATGATGCTGGCGCCCTCGGCGCATGCCGCCACCGTCGAGCGGCCGGTGGAGAATGCCTCGGCCGGTGCGGCGGTGGTGGAGCTGACCTCGGGCGGGCCGGGGTCCGTCGATGCGATTCCCGCCGATTTCGTGGAGCGGTTCGGTTATCGACCCGCTGTTGTCGATGGGCTGGTGGTGAATCCGGCTGGAGGGTGCTCGTCGCCGGTGACGTTGCCCAGCGAGTTCGAAACCGCTTGTAAAGCACATGATTTGGGGTATGACCTGCTGCGCTATGCGGACGCGCAGGATCAGCCGCTGGGCGGGTGGGCCAGGCAGGCGCTGGATGCGACGCTGGCTGTGCATATGCACGAGGCGTGCGCGGCACGGGAGGACGGGTTTTCGCGGGCTCGGTGCGATGCGATGGCGAGTATCGCGAACACGTTCGTGGATCTGAATTCGCGGCGGCAGGACTATGGGGCACCGGTTGTCGAATCCGTTTTCCGGACAGGGGATTCCGGGGTGATCGTCGGTGGCGGTCTGGTCGGGCTCGGGGCGGGCGGGTTCCTGCCGTCCGTCAGGCGGCGGATCGCGGATGCGCGGGATCGTCGTCGTACTTCGGCACGAGTTTCGAATCGTATAAGCGTTCTGGGGGTTCAGGCATGAGCACGTTGACCACGACCAAACCGGTGTCGGCCCCGAATGATTCCGGCACGAACGCATCACCCGGCATCGGCGAGACAGATGGCGCGGGTTGGTCGCCTGGCCAGGAACACCACTGGAAGACACTTACCGCCAAAGGGTTTCATTGCGCCGTGCGGCCGCGGATCGGCACGACGCTCGGAGTCGGTCTCGGCACTTCGATGTCGCTGGCACCCAGTCTGCTTCCGCGCACACCGAGTGCCCAGGCCATGTTGACCGGGATGCTCGTCGTTGTCGCACTGACCGTTGCGGGAGTTATTCGATTTACCTTGCGGCGCTCGAATATCAACGGGCGGCTGGACCGGTTCCGTGCCCCACTGCTCGGTTCGACCATGGTCGCGGTCGTCGGCATGGTCGCGCACGCAACCCATTGGCAGAACCGGTTGCGCAGCGCGATGGATACGGCGCTGATCGGTCCGGATTACTGGCTGCGGTGGGGACTCATATCCGTAGCTATCGTCGGTGTATTCGTCGGAATCGCGCGAGCGGCTGGGTGGTTCGTCCGGAAGTCCGGTTGGGCGCGCAGCATCGCGGTGGGCGTAGCGGCGGCGTCTGTGCTCTATCTCGTCGGGGTACCGGCAGCTGTCGACTGGCGACACGGTGCCTATGCCGCCGCCAATGCGACGATCGATCCCGCACTGGTGCAGCCAGTTTCGTACGCCCGGTCCGGAAGCGCCGAATCCGCGATCAGCTGGGGGTCACTGGGCGCGGAAGGGCGCAAGTTCGTTACCGGGTCACCCCCCGGACCGATCCGGGTGTATGTCGGACTCGACTCCGCACCCGATCTCGATTCCCGTGTGGCCCTTGCGGTTCGAGAGCTGGAACGGTCCGGCGGATTCGAACGGTCGAATATCGTGCTCGCGGTGCCGACCGGATCCGGGTGGATCGATGCGAATGCGGTTCGCGGGTTCTACGAACGCTTCGACGATGATGTCGCCCTCGTCGGGATGCAGTACTCCTACGCCCCCAGTTGGGTGACCTTCGCCTTCGGGCGCGACGATGCGGTCGCCTATGCGCGAGCGCTGTTCAATGCCGTGGAGCACCACATCGGCACGCTCGACCACAAGCCCAAGCTCTACGTCTACGGGCAGAGCCTCGGCGCGCTCGGCGGCAGCTCGATATTCGCCAACGACGCAGACCAGGACCGCCGGACCTGCGCGACGCTCTGGGCGGGTCCGCCCGCCGGTCAGGTGCACCGGGCGGGTGCGACCGTATTGGCAAACAGCTCGGATCCGGTGGTGCACTGGTCGCCGTCGCTGCTGTGGCGCGCACCCGAGCTCCGCGGTGTGCGGGTGGACGCCCCTGTGCCACAATGGCTTCCGGTGATCAGCTTTCTGCAGACCAGCGCCGATCTGCTGGCCGCACTGAACGCGCCGCCGGGCCACGGCCACCGCTACGGCACCGATCAAGGCACCGCCCTGGGCACATGCTGACCCGCGACTTTGCTGCCGAGAGGCTTGATCAGCTATAGAACTTGTTCTAATTTGCTAACCATGCCCTTTGTCATCGATGCCGCCGTCGAGATCGACGCCCCCGCCGAATTGGTGTGGCAAGTGATCACCGACCTCCCTCGCTACGGCGAGTGGAACCCCTTCTGCATCGAATGCCGCAGCACCCTCGTCTCCGGCGAACCGATCGATATGCTGGTCGTGCTCTCCGGCTCCAAACCGCGCCGCCAGCGCGAATGGATGGTCTCGCACACCCCGGGCACCGAACTCAGCTACTCGATGAAGCCGGCCCCACTCGGCGCCCTGCACAGCCTGCGCTCGCACCGAGTCACCCCCCTCGGCCCCGACCGCACCCGCTACGAATCCCACTTCGAACTCGGCGGCTGGCTGCACCCCGTCGTAGTGGCCGCCCTCGGCAAAAACCTGCAGCGCGGTTTCGCAGGCATGACCGAAGGCATCCAAAAGCAAGCCGAATCCCTGCGCGCCCACTAACCGCCCCTCCGAGGTACAGAACCGCCAAATCCCCGCAGGGTTATCGCACGCCTCACGCGCACGTCACATAGCGACATGCCGCCCGACGCGCCGCGTCCCGGATACGAACTTGTGCGAAAGCTCGGGCGTCAAGTAAGCCTCGGCGCGCGGCTCGATACCGAGTACCCATGCGATGTCGTGCGACAGTGCGGGAGCAAGTGCGTCGAGCTTCGCCAGGACCACACTCGCGCGAACGCAGGAGCGCGTGGGCCGCTGAGCCGGGCCGAGGGATCCGAGCCGCCGGATGGTCTGGCAGCACGTAAACGAACTGTGGCCTGAGCGTGCGGGGCCGTTCGGCGGGTCACAGCCGACCGTGCGACGCGCTCAAGCTACGCTCATGCGAACGTGTGCGCGGGTGGGGATCGACGATCACCATTGCGGCGTCGAGGTTGATGCAGGCGCATCCCCAGACGAGATGTGCGCAGGGTTTCGGATGTCGATCGGGCGTGGTGTGGTGTGGGTCTCTTCGGGGTAAGGGGGAAATGTGGATTCGGGCCGGGTGGTTGTGCGGACGGTCCGGTGAAACGGATCAGACGGCAAAGGAATGGATCTCGCGTGCGTACAGTTCGTGCCCTGGTAACGATGCTGCTGTTGTCATTGCCCGCCGCCGTCGTCACCGCTAGCGCGACTCCACCGGAAGAATGCGTTTGGACTACAGTCTGGGCGACCTCGGCGCATCGGCCGAGCAAGGCCTTCGTGGCCAATTGGGCCGAAACCGGATTCGCGAATCAGACTGTGCGCCAGGTGGTTCGGGTCAGTGACGGCGGTCCGGCCACTCGGGTCCGACTGACCAATCGCTACGGCACGACACCGCTCGCGGTCGCGGGCGCGACCATTGCCCGCAGCGCCGCCGATGGCGCGATCCGTCCGGAGACGCTGCAGAACCTGACGGTCGGCCTCGCACCGTCGTTCCGCATCGAACCGGGAGCTGATCTCGCGACCGATCCGGTCGCGCTGCCGCTGGCGCCGCTGGAGTCGGTGACCATCACCCTGTACCTGGCCGAACCGACCGGCCCGGCCACCCAGCACGCCCAGTCCTTCGCCACCACATACCGGGCCGCTGGCGACCACCGCGCCGACGCGACCGCCGCCGCGTTCACCGAGACCAGCCAATCCTGGTACTACCTGGCCGGAGTCGAGGTCGCGGATGTCGCGGCGCCGCGCTCGGCCGTGGTGGCCTTCGGTGATTCGATCACCGAAGGCGTCGGCTCGACCGGTAATGCCGACAACCGCTACCCGGACGAACTCGCCGAACGCCTGGCCGCGGCAGGCACACCGCGCGCCGTGCTGAACGAGGGCATCGGCGGCAACCGCGTCACCGTCGACTCGAGCTGGCTCGGTGACAGCGCCCGGACCCGGTTTCGTCACGATGTGCTCGACCAGCCCGGCGTAGGCACCGTGATCATCCTGGAGGGCACCAATGACATCGGTCTCAGCTCGGGCTTGGCCGCACTCGACACCGTCGTCGATGTCTCCTCCGAACAGCTCATCACCACCTACCGCGACCTGATCCGCCAGGCCCGCGCCGCCGGACTCCGCGTTCTCGGCGCGACCATCCTCCCCTTCGGTGATTCGCCCTACTTCAACGATGCCGCCGAAACCAAACGCCTCGCGGTCAACGAATGGATTCGCACCGCAGGCGAATACGACGCCATCGTCGACCTCGACGCCGCCCTCGCCGACCCCACCAACCCCCACCGCCTGGCCCCCTTCTACGACAGCGGCGACCATCTCCATCCCAATGACGCCGGGTACCGCACCATGGCCGCAGCCATCAACCCCGCCGACATCCGCTGACCCAGCCCACATTGCCCTCCACCGATTGAGGGCAGTATCTGGTCTTCTTCGTGCTCGCGGCCCCAGGTCAGGGCGCGAGGTGGGCTAGCGCGGCTTCCAGGGTGGCGTCGGCATAGGAATCGGTCAGGCCGGGGAGGCCAAGGGACCACCGGGATTGGATCGGGCCGAGGAGCAGATCGATGGCGAAGTCCGAGTCGATATCGGAGCGCAGCTGCCCGGCTCGGACGGCGGCAGACAGCCGTTCGGCGATGGCGGCACGCTGTGGGAGCAGGAGTCGCTCGCGGTAGGCGTCAGCGAGTTCCCGATCCTGTTGGATCTCGATGTACATCGCGCGCAGGAAGGCCTCGAAGCTCGGATCGGTGAGTTCGGTGATCGCACCCCGGAGCAGTTCGCGCAGGTCCGCGCGGATATCGCCGGTATCGGGAAGGACGAGACCGTCCGGACCCGAATAGAGTTCGAGCATCGCGTCGAAGACGACGGCGCCCTTCGATGGCCACCAACGATAGATCGTCTGTTTGCCGACCCCGGCGCGGGATGCGATGGCCTCGACGCTCAACTTCGCATAGGGCAACTCACGGATCAATTCGGTGGCGGCGCCGAGAATCGCGGCTCGGGCACGTTCGCTGCGCCTGGCTGCGCTGGGAGTTTCGGCCATGACCAGACTGTACCAACAACGAGACGGAACGTCTCGTCTTGACAAAGTGGAATTCGCTTGGCATGGTCGTAAAACGAGACGGAGCGTCTCGCGAGGAAAGGATCGGCAATGACCAGAACCTGGTTCATCACCGGCGCGAACCGCGGGCTCGGGCGGGCGTTCACGCTCGCCACCCTCGCCGGTGGCGACCGCGTTGTCGCGACCGCCCGCGATCCACGATCGATGGCTGATATCGACGACGACCGATTGACGGTACTGCCCTTGGATGTTCGCGACCGCGACCGCGCGATCGCCACAGTGAACGAGGCATTCGCGATCGCGGGCAGTATCGACGTGATCGTGAACAACGCCGGATACGGTTTGGTCGGTGCGGTCGAGGAACTGACCGAAGCCGAGATCCGCGCCCAGATTGATACCAATTTCTATGGGGCGCTGTGGGTTTCGCAGGCAGCAGTGCCGCATCTGCGCAACCAGGGCTCGGGGCATATCGTGCAGATCTCGACCGTCGGCGCGGTCGGCAGCCTGCCGCTGTTCAGCATGTACAACGCGAGCAAATGGGCGCTGGAGGGTTTCGGGGCCGCACTGGCGGATGAGTTGCGGCCCTTCGGAATTCACGTCACGTTGGCACAGCTCGGCGGTTTCGATACCGACTGGGCGAAATCGAGCATGCGGTTCGCGACGGCGCTCCCGGCGTACGACGAGCTGCGCAACGGCATCCTGGGCATGCCGAACTACCCGGACCCGACTGCCCCACCGCCGCAGACAGAAACCGACACCGAGTGGGTGGAGGCGACCCCGGAAGTCGCTGCGGCGGAACTGATCGCGCTGGTGAACATGCCGAACCCACCGGTGCGCAAGGTAATTGGCCCCGGCGCACACCAAATGGTCACGATGGCATTGGATCAACGCCGCAAGGACTACCTCAGCGATCCGGAGTTCGTCTGGCCCGCATAGGGATGTCCGGAGCGCCCATTCCCGTCGGGATCGAGACAGGAATGGGCACTCAGGCCAACACTTCTCAGGCGATCGGCCCGCGCGCGGCCTCATACGCCGCACCGACGCGGTACAGCCGATCATCGGCAAGCGCGGGCGCCATGATCTGCAGACCCACCGGCATCCCGTCGTCCTTGCTCAATCCAGACGGCACCGACATCGCCGGATGCCCCGCCAGGTTCGTGGGCAGGGTGCACAGGTCGGAGAGGTACATCGCCAGCGGATCGTCGACCTTCTCACCCAGCTTCCACGGGGTGAACGGGCTGGTCGGCGAGACCAGCACGTCCACCTGCTCGTAAGCCTTGTCGAAGTCACGGGCGATCAGCGTGCGCACCTTCAGCGCCTGACCGTAGTAGGCGTCGTAGTACCCAGCCGACAGCGCGTAGGTGCCGATCATGATGCGGCGCTTGACTTCCGGGCCGAATCCGGCGGCCCGGGTCGCGGCCATGACCTGCTCGGCGCTGTGGTTGCCGTCGTCGTCGACGCGCAGTCCGTAGCGCATAGCGTCGAAGCGCGCCAGGTTCGAGGACACCTCGCTCGGCAGGATCAGGTAGTAGGAGGCGAGCGCGTATTCGAAGTGCGGACAAGACACTTCGACGACCTCGGCGCCCAAATCCTTCAGCACACCGACCGCCGCGTCGAAGGATGCGATGACGCCCGGGTGATAGCTGTCGGAGTGCAGTTCCTTCACCACCCCGACCTTCACGCCGCGCAGATCGCCCGTCGCACCTTCCCGCGCGGCGGCGACCACCGGTGGCACCGGCACATTGCGGGAAGTGGAGTCGCGCGGGTCGTATCCGGCGATCACCTCGTGCAGCAGCGCGGTATCGAGCACGGTGCGACCGCACGGCCCGCCCTGATCCAGCGATGAGGCGCACGCGACCAGACCGAAGCGGGACACGGTGCCGTAGGTCGGCTTGGTGCCGACCGTCGCGGTCACCGCGGCGGGCTGCCGAATAGAGCCGCCGGTGTCGGTGCCGATCGCCAGCGGCGCCTGATGCGAAGCCAGCGCGGCCGCCGAGCCACCGCCCGAGCCGCCCGGAATCCTGGTGGTATCCCACGGATTCCGGGTCGGACCGAAGGCCGAGTTCTCGGTGGAGGAGCCCATCGCGAACTCGTCCATATTGGTCTTGCCGAGGATCGGGATGCCCGCGGCGCGCAGCCGGCTGGTCAGCGTCGCGTCGTACGGTGCGACCCAGCCCTCGAGAATCTTCGAGGCACATGTGGTCGGCATGTCGGTCGTCGTGAAAACGTCCTTGAGCGCCAACGGAACTCCGGCCAGCGGCGAGGCGGGCGCATCGCCCGCGGCGAGCGCGGCATCCACCGCGGCGGCCGCGCTGAGCGCCTCGTTCCCGGCCACGTGCAGGAATGCGTGATACTCGCCGTCGACGGCGGCGATCCGATCCAGATGGGCCTGGGTGACCTCTACCGAGCTCACTTCGCGGCCGTGGATCTTCGCCGCCAACTCGGCGGCCGACAGTGCGGTCAGCTCGCGCCCACCCGTCGCCCGACCGTCACCCCCCACGGAATCGCTACCCGATGCTGAACTCATTCGCCCTCTCCCAGAATCTGCGGAACCAGGAACCGCTGGTCCTCGACCGCGGGGGCGCCCGAGAGCGCCTGGTCCGGGGTGAGGCACGGGATGACCTGATCCGGACGCGTCACGTTGGTCGCCGGATTCGGCGACGCGGTCGCTGGGACATCGGCGGCGGCGACCTCGGAGATGGTCCGCACGTGACTCAGGATCGAATCCAACTGACCGGCGAACTGATCCAGTTCGGATTCGGACAGGGCGAGCCTGGACAGCCGGGCGAGGTGTGCGACCTCGTCGCGGGAGATGGCGGGCACCGCGGACCCCTTTCGGCATGATTGAGCTTGGTGAACGGCCACCGAACAGCCTAGCGACTCCCCACTCCACAATTTTCACAGGAGCCGCGCATGCAACGACACACCCCTCCGGCTAGCGTGACACGCCGCTTCCGCGCGAATTCGCGCTGTGGCATCCGTCACTGGACGCACTTCGAGTCGATAACCGGGACTTGTGGGTGTAAGTATTGCGTGACCCGGGTATTCGTTTCAGAGCCTCGGCCGCCAAGGAAAGGAACGCGCGTGTCTTACCTGCTCCGCGTGCAACTTCCGGATCGACCGGGAAGCCTCGGTGCGCTCGCGCTCGCGCTGGGCTCTGTCGGCGCCGACATCCTCTCCCTCGACGTGGTCGAACGTGGTGCGGGATACGCGGTCGACGATCTCGTGGTCGAGGTGCCGCAGGGTGCGCTACCGGACACCTTGATCACCGCCGCCGAATCGATCGGCGATGTGCATGTGGACTCCATCCGCCCGTATTCCGGTGTGCTGGATACTCATCGCGAACTCGAGCTGATCGATCAGGTCGCCAGTGCCCGCGACGATCGGCTGCAGGTGCTCGTCGACGGAGTGCCGCGAGTGCTGCGCGTCGGTTGGAGCACCATCATCGATATGGGGCCGCAGGGGGCCTATCGCCTGGTCGGGAGCCAGAGTGCGCCGCAAACGCAGGCGGGGTCGGCGCCGTGGATGCCGTTGGAGAAGCCCGCCGTCCTGGATCCCGAGGCCGACTGGGTGCCGCAGATCTGGCGCGATATGGACACCAAGCTGGCCGCCGCGCCGCTCGGGAATACCGGCAAGGTGCTGCTGCTCGGACGTCCCGGCGGGCCCGACTTCCGCCCGTCCGAAGTGGCACGGCTCGGTTATCTCGCGGGGATCGTCGCGACCGCATTGGGGTGAGGACGCCCGAATTTCTGACCGCCGCGCCGGTCGCCGCTGTACCATATCGGTCGACGCCGTCGGATATTCAGGCTGGGATGTCCAGCCGTAGCACCGACAGCCACTCGCCCGCGTCGGTCTTCCAATCCCGTTCCGGCGCAGGGACGAAACCGAATCGGTCATAGATCCGCCGCGCGTCGACCATGGCGGGCATCGTGGTAAGTACCACGGCGGCAAAGGATTCCGCACGTGCGATCTCGATGACGGTGCGCACCAACGCCGTTGCGGCACCGAGCCCGCGCGCTGATTTCGAGACGGCCAGCATCCGGAACTCCAACTCGCCCGGTCGGGCGATCTCGGCATACGGCGTCCCCGGCCGAGCCACCGCCAGCGAACCGACCACCCGATCGTCGTGCACCGCGACCAGCACCTGCGCCGCACCCGCGCGATGGGTGATATCGGCGAGTTCGGTGACATACGGGCTGCCAGGACGCACATACCCCTCGCCGACATATACCTCGACCGTCAGGTCACCTACGGCGTCGTATTCGTCCGGGTGAGCGTCGCGAATGACGACCTGGGAGTCCTGCGCATCCATATCCGCATCCTCCCACCGCCCGAGCGCCCACTCCCAAACAACCCGGTCGGTCGACCGAACTGGCCGCGCCGGCCGCCGACTCGATGCAGGACCGCCGCGGAAACACGGTCCCGATCGACGAGACATCTCTGCCCTTGCTACCGTGCGACGGCCTGGCGGCCGGTCAGGAACCGAGCCCCGGACGCGCGCCCGGATGCGAGATCTGCCAGCGTTCCGGTTTGCCCGACGGGTAGACGACCGGGATGAGATCTCCGGGGGCAGGCCAGTTGTCCACATCCCACACCAGTCGGCCGTACACCACGGTGCCGGGAACCGACGGGCCGGTGAGATTGCCGGTAATGGTCACGTACTGCTCACCGGTCGCGTCGGGCCGCGGGCTCACCCCGGTGACATACAACGTCCCCGACTCCGGATTCGACAGCCGCACACCGTTGCGCCCACGCAGATAGAGCATGACCATCGCCACCAGCGCGCCGACCATGATCACCAACATCCCGAACTGCACCATGGCACCCATGCTATTGCTCCAGGAACGCATACCGCGGCGCTGCTGGGCACGGCAGCAACCGATGCCGGCGCAAATACGCTCACCAGCATCCCGAGCCGGACCATGCCGCCCGCGCGCGGTCCGGGCCACCACTGCGACACCACTAGGCGCGGCCACAACCGAGCCCGGCGCAGGTGCTCGCCAGCATCCGAGTTGCACCACGCCTCCCGCGCTCGGTCGGGACACGCAAACCGCAGCACTGGCAGCGCGACAGGCCAACTGCGACCGATGGCTCATGTGGCTCCAAGGCCGCGGACTACAGCGACGCGAGCTCGCTGGTGCCGTGGTCGGTGCGGCGGATCTGCCAGACGGCGGTGCGGGTGCGCTGGGAGCGACCGTTCGCCCGATCGATCAGCGAGCGATTGTTCGTGGTGAAGATCAATTGTGCGCCAAGGGAATTGGTCTCCGGATTCTGGAACAGCTGGATCAGTCGGTCGGTCTCCTCTACCGGCAGGTGTGCGCCGATATCGTCGATCGCGAGCACCCGGCCGGAGTCCAATGCGTCGAGCATGGTCGGCAGCAACCGCAGCATCGAGAGGGTGGCGTCGGATTCCTCGGTGATATCGAAGGCGGAGTCGATGCCAGTGTGCACCAGTCCGAGGCCGACACCGCGCCGCCCGACCATCCGGGTGTAGAGGGCATCGCGGGCCGCCTTCAGATTGCTCAGCTCGCGCTCGAGCATGACCTCGGTGATGCCGTTCTCCCGCAGCAACTGATCAGCATGCGCGGGCGAGGTCGCACACAGCTCCACTTGTTTAGCTGTCCCCGCGATATCAGCGTCGAGTTCACGCAGATAATCTGTGTACATCGGGTCCGGCTCGGCGATCAGCAGATCGGTAATGCCGAGTTCGGCGGTGCGCAGCAGCATGAGCAGCCGCACCGCATGGTCCGGGGCGGCAGACAGATGGCTGCCGAGCCGATGCGCGACCGCCGTCGCATCCGTCGCACCGTGCTGCACCTCGAGCATCGCGGAGAACCACCGATACGCGGGCACCAGCGCCTCGGCATACATCTGCCCGGCGAGACTGAGCAGCAACGCATTCGGCCGCACCAGCGGTAACAATGCGGCGATGCCATAACGCGCGGCCTCGAACATCGGACCGATCTTGATCTGTTCGCCGTTGCGCTCGAATACAATTCGCTTGCGCGAGCGCGGATGCGTGTAGAGCCACTCGGCCGTCACGTCCGCGTTGTCCAGCCGGAAACCATAGGTGTACGGCACGCCCTCCGCGACGAAGCTCGCCACGAATTCCGAAGGACGATCCGGGAATCCGCGATGCGGCGCGCGCACCGGTCCCGCGTAGGGATCCCAGCCGGTCACCGAATTCAGCACCGCATCGCGCATCTGCCCCAGCGCATCGATCAGGCTGGTCTTACCGGCGGCACTCGCACCGTGCACCGCCGTCACCGGCACCGCGACCGGTCCGCTCCCCCGGCTCAAACGCAAGTCCTGCCGTTCGGCCAGCGATCTGTGATTGGTCACCTGAAAACTGCGCAGCATCCCGCCATCCTGTCGGTTCGCCCGCCGGGCCGCGACACCGCACCCTGGTCACGGGTCGGGATAGGGACTGCCGGTGGGGCTTCCGGCGGACAAATGCGCACGTCACGCGTTATCATGCAGGCGCCGCGGCTACCCGCTGGCATCTGCCGGAAATGTATTGATGAGGGATTGAACGATGGAACTGACGATTAGTCGTCTAGTGGCCCGCAGCTCCGTCGCGGCCGCGCTGGCACTCGGCCCGCTGGTCGTGCTCGGACCGCCGCAAGCCGCCGCCGAGGCACCCTGTCCGGACGGTACCGCCCGGATCTTCTTCCACGACGAGACCAACACCTGCCAGAGTGGCGGCACCTACAGCTTCGACGGCTCGCCCGCGCTCGTGAAGGTGTGCTCGGTCGGCAAGGTCCAGGTCATTGTCGACACCACCATCCAGAAGAGCCGGACCAAGACCAGGAACGCCCATCTCGATCTCAGCAACGGTAAGTGCGGCCGGATCGAGGTCGGTGGCCAGCTCGACTCCACCGTGAGCATCAGCCCCTCCTAGCGCCGGGGCCGAACAGCAACGCACTGTCACCGAACTCGTGCCAGAGATATCCGGTATCGAGTGCGGTGGCATACGCCTCCTGGACGGTGGCCTCGCCTGCGACCGCGACGAGTAGCTCCAAGTGCGATGCGCCTGGTGCGTGCCAGCCGGTAATGATGCCGTCGACTACCCGGGCGGGGCGCCGTGGACCGAGCACCAATTCGGTCCATCCCCGGGCCGGATGCACGATTCCGTCGCGATCGGTGGTGGTCTCCAACGCCCGCGTCACCGTGGTGCCGACCGCGATGATGCGGCCGCCCGCCGCCTTGGTGTCGTTCACCAGACGTGCTGTCGCCGCCGTTACCGCGAACCGCTCCGGGCTCGGAGGTTCGCCCACCTCGGGTGAGGAGACACCGGCGTGCAGGGTGATCGGCGCGATCGCGACGCCCGAGGTAACCAGATCGAGCACCAGCCTTTGCGTGAACGGGCGTGCCGCACTGGGCATTTCGGCGCTGCCGGGAATTCGACCGAAGACGGTCGTGTAGTACGACGGCGACCAACGTTGTGGCACATAGGAATAGGTGATCGGATAGCCGTGGGTCGCCAGCAGCCAGGTGGGATCGGCGCTGAGTTCGGCGATCCAGAGTCGACGCGCACCCGGCAGCCAGGGTTCACGCAGGGTGGCGGTGGCACCTTCCGGCAGCCGAATCTCATTGCCCTTGCTCAGGTCACGCGGATACGGTGTGCGTTCACGGGTGCGCACCTCCAGCACCCATAGTCCATCGCAACCGCCGAAGGTATCCGGTGGACCGCCGGCCCCATCGACGGGCGCATTGAGCCAGGTGGACAGATGCAGCGTGACGGGCATGTTGTCGAGGGTGCCGTCGACCGCCGCGGCCAGGGTCGCCGAATTGTTCACCACCACAAGGTCACCCGCGTTCAGATGCGCTGGCAGTTCACGGAATGTGTTGTGGGTGAGACGATCCGCCGCCACCAGCATCCGGACCTCGTCGCGCGCCAGCCCCCGTGCCTCCGGCGGAGCGGCGGCGTTGCGCTCGGGCGGCAGGACATCGGCCCATTCATTCAACGCCGTTGTCATCTGCCGACCCCCGCGGCGAAATCGGCGGCGGTATAGCGGCCGTTCTTGGGTCGCTGCTCGACCAAACGCAGCAGCGCCGGCACGACGGTCTCGGGCTCGGGGCGATCGGAGATATCGTCGCCGGGAAATGCCGCCTGATGCATTTCGGTGCGCATATCGCCGGGATCGAAGGCGTAGATCGACTGCTTCGGATGTTCGGCGGCCAGGATGGCGGTGAGTTGATCCAGGGCCGCCTTCGAGGAACCGTAGCCGCCCCAATCCGGATACGGCTCGACGCCCGCATCGGAACTGATATTCACCACGACACCATCCGGATCGAGCAGCGGCAGCGCGAACTGCAGAACCGCCAGCGGCGCAATGACATTGGTCCGATACACCAGCTCGAGCTGATCGAGCGGATAGTTCGCCAGGCGCGGCATCGGACTGGGCCCCAGCCTGCTCGCATTGTTCACGAGCAGCTCGAGATGTCCGAACTCGCCCGCGACCGCGGCCAGTTCGGCGCGATGCGCCGGATCGGTGATATCGCCCGGCACCGCGAGAAATGCTTCGCCGAGTTCGGAGCCCACCCGGGCCAGCCGGTCGGCGCGGCGGGCGGTGCCGATCACCCGCCACCCGCGGTCGATGAGCGAACGGGCGAGAGCCAGTCCGAGTCCCGCCGAAGCACCGGTGACCAGAGCGGTAGAGCGGTGAGTCATATCGAATCTCCTGATAGTTACCTACCAGTCGATCCTCATACCTGAAGCCAGGTTCAGGTCAAGGCGTATTCGACGACGGCATATCTACTCCTCGGCTTCGGCATCCTCCGCGGCCGTCTCCGGCGTCACCGCCGTCGGACCCTGCTCGAGCAGCTTGCGGAATCCGTCCTCGTCGAGGATCGGTACACCGAGTTCCTCCGCCTTGGCGGCCTTGGAGCCCGGCGAATCACCGATCACCACGAAGGCCGTCTTCTTCGAGACCGAACCCGCGGCCTTACCGCCACGCACCAGGATCGCCTCCTTGGCGCCGTCGCGGGAAAACCCTTCCAGCGACCCGGTTACCACGATCGATAGACCCTCGAGTGTGCGCTCGATGGACTCGTCGCGTTCATCGGCCATCCGCACACCCGCGGCGCGCCACTTGTCGACGATCGCGCGATGCCAATCGACGGTGAACCATTCGGCGACCGCGGCGGCAATGGTCGGCCCGACGCCGTCGGCGGCGGCCAGTTCCTCCACCGCGGCGTCCTGGATCCGATCGATACTGGCGAATTCTCTGGCCAACACCCGCGCCGCGGTAGGCCCGACGTGCCGGATGGACAACCCGACCAGCACCCGCCACAGCGCCCGATTCTTGGCTGTCTGCAAGTTCTCCAGCAATCGCTTGCCGTTGGCGGACAGGCCGCCGTTCTTATTGGCGAACAGCGTGGTGGTGAGCAGCCGCGCCTCGTCGAGGTCGAACAGATCGCCTTCGTCGGTGATCGCCTTCGACTTCAGCAGATCATTGGCGGCCTCGTAACCGAGCGATTCGATATCGAACGCGCCGCGCCCGGCCACATGGAACACCCGCTCCCGCAGCTGCGCCGGGCAGAACTGCTGGTTGGGACAGCGGATATCGGCATCGCCCTCCTTCTGCGGCGCCAGCTCGGTGCCGCATTCCGGACAGTGCGTCGGCATGACGAATTCGCGTTCGTCGCCGGAGCGTGCGTCGACCACCGGGCCGAGCACCTCGGGAATCACGTCACCGGCTTTGCGGATGGTGACGGTGTCGCCGATGAGCACGCCCTTGCGCTTGACCTCGGAGGCATTGTGCAGGGTGGCCATGGCGACCGTGGAGCCCGCTATGGACACCGGCTCCATTACCGCGAACGGGGTGACCCGGCCGGTGCGTCCGACATTCACCTCGATATTCAGCAGCTTGGTCGTGGCTTCTTCGGGCGGGTACTTGTAGGCGATGGCCCAGCGTGGGGCACGTGAGGTCGAGCCGAGCCTGCGCTGCAGCGCCATCTCGTCGACCTTGATCACCTGGCCATCGATTTCGTGCTCGATATCGTGACGGTGTTCGCCCCAATAATTGACGCGCTCGATCACCGCATCGATGCCCTGCACCAATTTGGTGTGCTCGGAGACCGGCAGACCCCATGCGGCAAGCGCGCGATAGGCCTCGTGCTGTGAGGTCGGGGTGTAGCCCTCCATACGTCCGAATCCGTGGCAGATCATCCGCAGCCGACGCCGCGCGGTGACCGCCGGATCCTTCTGGCGCAGCGAACCCGCCGCGGTATTGCGCGGATTCGCATACGGCGGCTTGCCCTCGGCCACGATCGCCGCGTTGAGAGTCTCGAAATCCTCCAGCCGGAAGTAGACCTCGCCGCGCACCTCGAGCAGCTCCGGGACCGGGAACTCCGCGGTCGCGGTCAGCTCGGTCGGAATGTCGTCGATGGTGCGCGCGTTGAGCGTGACGTCCTCACCGGTGCGCCCGTCGCCCCGGGTCGCGCCGCGAACCAGCCGCCCCTTCTCGTAGACCAGGTTCAACGCGACACCGTCGATCTTCACCTCACACAAATAGTGCAGATTCGACCCGGTTTCGGCCTCGACCCGACTCGCCCAGGTGCGCAGCTCGTCGAAGTCGAAGACATTGTCCAGTGACAGCATTCGCTCGAGGTGATCCACGGCGGTGAAATCCGTCGCGAATCCGCCGCCGACCAGCTGCGTCGGCGAATCGGGCGTGCGCAGATCCGGATGCGCGTCCTCGAGCGCCTGCAATTGCCGCAGCAGCTCGTCGAACTCACCGTCGGAGATGATGGGCGCGTCCCGCACGTAATACCGGAACTGATGCTCCCGAACCTCGTCCGCAAGCCGCTGCCACTCCACCCGCTGCTCCGCCGTCGCCGGGTCCGCCGCAATGTCGCTGTCACTCACCCATCGCACATTAGTCGAGCCCACCGACAAGTCACCGCCACATTCCCGCACGTCGCGGCGGACTATCCGGGCAGCGGATCCCGTCCGAGATGACGTTGCCCGTCGATAGCGCCCGTCCGCCCCGCCGCGACTCCGCAGTCGATCATCTCCGTTTCGTACGCGTGCAACGCGGTGATCGGATCGCTGTCCGCGGCGGCGTCGGTGTAGCGGAACGTCAGGAAAAGTCGAGGGATTCCGGGTCTTCGGCGTAGGCGCGGGCCACTTCGGTGGACAGGCGCAGGGCTTGGCGGGCCCATTCGAGTGGGGCGCCTCCCAGGCCGCAGGCGGGGGCAACCAGGATCTGGGTGGCCAGCACAGTGCGGCGAAGGCCGAGGCGGTCGATCAGGCGGACGCCGGGTTCTGCGATATCGCGCCAGGTCGGGGGGTTGGCCGGCGACGTGGTCGGGATCAGGCCGAGGGCCAATTGCTTTCCCGCGTCCAGTGTTTCGCCGATATCGTCGAGTGCGCGGGGGGTGATGGTGGCCATATCGAATCCGACAGCGGTGGCCGCGCTGTGGCGGAGGAAGGATAGGGCGGGCGCGTCGGCGCAGGTGTGCACCAGGACGGGGGCCGACTGCGCCGCAATGACCGCGTCCAGTACCGCGAGTGCCTCCGGTTCGGGCACCGCACGCACCGTGTCGAGGAGGCTCACGCCGCGCAGCGAGCCGTTCAGCACCTCGGTCAAGGACGGTTCATCCAGTTGCAGAACGACTTCCGCGCCGAGGCGTTTGCGCACCTCGGCCGCGTGTTGGGCAAGGCCTTCGGCGAGGGATTCCGAGATATCGCGCACCGCACCGAAATCGGTGAGCACACGGTGTCCGACGGCAAGTTCGAGTTGGGCCGCGAGGGTCAGCGGGCCGATGGCCTGCAGCTTGACCGTGCCCGCCGAACCCGCTGTCGCCCAAGCCTCTTCGAGCGCGTCCAGATCGGACCTGAGCAGATCGTGCGCACGCCGCGAGACCGCACCCGGCCGGGCTGCCAGCCGATAACCCCGGGTGGTGGTGTCGAATCGCATATCCACAAGGAGTGCCGAGACACGGCCGATCATGTCCGAACCCACACCGCGTCCCGGCAATTCGACCAGATGCGGCAGATCCGGCAACTCACCGATGATGGTGCCCGCGGCCTCCCGCGGATCTGTCCCCGGCCAGGAACCGACGGCGGTCGCGATCCCGCCCGGAATCCGCACGGGTTCCTTCGCCGGGATTTCGCCCGATTCCTTGGCGATTTCGCTCACGACTGCGCCTCGCTGGCGCTCGGCTCCGTCGTGCGCGACTGCGCGCTGTGTCGATGGCTCACTCGCTGACGCTCACTCACGACTGCGCCTCGCTGGCACTCGGCTCCGTCGTGCGC
>NZ_JBITIL010000020.1:115492-131291 GCF_044458905.1 Nocardia sp. NPDC050408
GCTCACTCACGACTGCGCCTCGCTGGCACTCGGCTCCGTCGTGCGCGACTGCGCGCTGTGTCGATGGCTCACTCGCTGACGCTCACTCACGACTGCACCTCGCTGGCACTCGGCTCCGTCGTGCGCGACTGCGCGCTGTGTCGATGGCTCACTCGCTGACGCTCACTCACTGCGTTGCCCCTAAGCGGGGTATGCACCCCATTGCGTGGTGGATCCCGGTCTGCGCCGGGACGAAGCGATCTCGCTTGCCGCGCCGCCCGATGTCGGCGGCACTCACTGCCTTGTGCTCGTGCCCGCGCTACTCACAGAATCCGACGCATCGCGCGCGGTGTCGGTGATAGTGCCACTGCCGATCACCTGGTCTCCCAACGCATCCGGGCGATACAGCACGACGGCCTGGCCGCGGGCCACACCGGTCAGCGGCTCGCGCAGACGCACAATCAACCCGTCGCCGACGGCTTCGGCAACGGCAGGTGCGGTACCGCCGTGCGCGCGCACTTGCGCCACGCACTCGATCGGCCCCTCGGGCGCCGCACCGGAAGTCCAGATGGCGCGCTCGGCCTGGACGGTCCACACCTGCAGATCCTCGGCCGAGCCGACGCGCACGGTGCCCGAGTCGGGATCGATCTCGGTGACATAGCGCGGCTTACCATCGGCGGCCGGACCCGGCAGTCCGAGCCCTTTGCGCTGACCGATCGTGAACCCGTGCACGCCTTCGTGATTCGCGAGCACCTGCCCGTCTGCATCGACGACCGCACCGGGCCGGATGCCGATCTTCGCGCCGAGGAAGGCCCGGGTATCACCGGACGGGATGAAGCAGATGTCATGGCTGTCGGGCTTATTCGCCACCGCGAGCCCACGCTCGGCGGCCTCGGCGCGGATCTGCGGCTTCGGGGTGTCACCCACCGGGAACATGGCCCGCGACAGCTGCTGCGCGGTCAGCACCGCGAGCACATAGGACTGGTCCTTGTCGGCATCGACGGCACGGCGCAGCACACCGTCCTCGAGCTGCGCGTAATGGCCGGTGACCACGGCATCGAAGCCGAGTGCCACCGCGCGGTCGGCGAGGGCGGAGAACTTGATCTTCTCGTTGCAGCGCAGGCAGGGATTCGGCGTTTCACCCGCGGCGTAGGCGGCGACGAAATCGTCGATCACGTCTTCTTTGAAGCGGTCCGCGAAATCCCAGACATAGAAGGGGATTCCGAGCACGTCGGCGGCCCGCCGGGCGTCGCCCGCATCCTCTTTCGAGCAGCAACCGCGCGAACCGGTGCGCAGCGTGCCCGGTGTCGCGGACAGCGCCAGATGTACGCCGACCACCTCATGACCAGCGTCGACGGCACGTGCCGCCGCCACAGCCGAATCCACACCACCACTCATCGCGGCGAGTATCCGCATCAGACACCTCCCTTCGCACCGGCCAGACCCGCGGCCCTGGCCCTTTCCACAATCTGGGGCAAGACATTCAGCACCGCGTCCACATCGGCGCGAGTCGAGGTGTGCCCCAATGAAAATCGCAGTGATCCGCGCGCCTGCCACGGCTGCACGCCCATGGCGATCAGTACATGACTCGGGGTGGCCACACCCGCGTTGCAGGCCGACCCGGTAGAGCATTCGATCCCGGCCGCGTCCAGCAGCATCAGCAGCGAATCCCCTTCGCAGCCGGGGAAAGTGAAGTGCACATTGCCCGGCAGGCGTCGCTCACCGGCCGGACCGCTCAGCACCGCATCCGGAACGGTATCGCGGATGCCCTTGATCAACTCGTCTCGCAGCGCGATCAATTCCGTTGTCCGCGTCGGGAACTCGGTCACGGTGTAGTTCAGCGCGGTGGCGAGCCCGACGGCCGCGGCGGTATCCGAGGTTCCGGAACGCAGATCGCGCTCGTGCCCGCCGCCGTGCATCAGTGGCACACACGGCACCTGCCTACCGAGCAGCAGCACGCCGACACCATGCGGTCCACCGACCTTGTGCCCGGCGAAGCTCGCCGCCGAAAGCCCACTCGCCGCGAAATCGATCGGCAGCTGCGCGGCGGCCTGGATCGCGTCGCTGTGCATAGGAACGCCGAATTCCTGTGCCACCGCGGCTAATTCGACGATCGGCGCAATGGTACCGACCTCGTTATTGGCCCACATGATGCTCACCAGCGCGACCTCGTCGACATATTCGGCCAGCGCCGCGCGCAGCACCCGCGGCGACACAACACCGTCGGAGTCGACCGGCAGCCAGGTCACCTGCGCGCCGTCGTGCTGCTCCAGCCACTCGACGGCGTCGATGACGGCATGATGTTCGGTCGAACCCGCGATAATCCTGGTGCGGCGCGGTTCGGCATCGCGACGAGCCCAGTAGATGCCCTTGATCGCCAGATTGTCGCTCTCGGTCCCGCCCGAGGTGAATATCACCTCCGATGGCCGGGCGCCCAGATCGGCGGCGATCGACTCGCGCGCCTCCTCCAGCATCCGCCGGGCCGCACGCCCGGAACCGTGCAGTGACGAGGCATTGCCCGTCATCGCGAGCGCGGCCGTCATCGCCTCGATTGCGGTAGGCACCATCGGAGTGGTCGCCGCATGATCGAGGTAGACCGTCTGGGGCGCCCCATGGACCGAACCCGCAAAAGCCGACTTCATGACCGTCAAAGCCTATCCCACCGTTGACCTGCACATCTTCGGGGTATCCCGCCGCTTTCGCCGATTTGTCCACGACTCACCCACGATGCGCAACCCGCCGACCACCTTTCGATATTCCCCGCCCGGCGCATCCCCGATGGTCAGCGCCCGATCCCACGGCGAATCCGGGCGAGCGGCCGACTCGCATGCCACGACCCTGACGCCGAAGCTCTCGAGCACAATTCCCGAACCCACGGGGCCCGTACCGCTGGGTGGCCGTCAGGGCAGCGACCAGAGCTTGGTCGTCGCCACGTAGAAGAGGACGACCCAGGTCAGCATGACGGCGACGACGATGGCGATGCCCTGGATGTTCGTCTTCGCCGCTGGTGTATCCGGGGGCGGGCGCAGCCACCGCCTCAGCAAGCGATTCACGTAGTACGGCATCGTGACGTAGCTCATCACGAAACTGGACAGCAGGTTGCCGATCAGCAACCCCAGCCACAGCGGCATCCGCAACGGCGACAGGGCGAGGGTGAGCAGCACCACGGTGGGGTAGAGGCCCACCCATACCGCGATCGCGGTCTTGGTATCCGACGGAGTCTCGTTGCGGTTCTCGTCGAAGGCGAACCAGCTGCCGAACGAGCTATCGATGGTGCGCAACTCGAAGTCGCTGAACTTCGCGCCCTCGGCGAGGAGCTCCTCACGCCGCTTCGAGGTGAGCCACGTGGCCAGATTCGCCGCGGTATCGAAGCGGTAGAGCGCCGTCCACTCGTCCTGCACACCCTCGATGGGGCGGAAGAGCTCGGTGCCGCGGAAGCCTTCGAATTTCGCCTCCTCCCGGCTCAGATCCGCTTGCCACGCAAGGAAATCCGCGACGCTCTCGGGAGCCACACGATGGGTCACCACCACGGTCACGAGCGGATCCACGGGTCGCGTGCCGCCGCTGATCACCTGCTGCGTGGCGGGGCCGTCGAAGTATTGCTGCCCACTGTCCAGGAATTCCTGACGGGTGGCGCTGTTTATCCAGTCCTGTAGATGACCGACGGAGTCGAAGCGGTAGACCACGACCCATTCGGACTGCACCGCGGTGGGGGCGGCGATCTCGGCGCCGACGAATCCCGGATAGCCCGATGCCGCGGCGTTCAGGTCCTCCTGCCAGGACTTGAAGGCCTTCTCGAAACCCGGGCGCACCTGCTGGCCGATGATGACCGTCGCCGCGCTGTCGGTGAGTTTCCCGGCTCCCATCGCAGCCTCCTCACGGCTTTCGAGCCGGAACCGGTGTGAGTCGCCGGTAGATGCGCTCGGGTGTGAGCGGCAGCGCGCGGAAGCGTATGCCGGTCGCATCCTCCAGCGCATTGGCCAGCGCGGGCGCCACCGGGTTGATGCAGCACTCGGCAATGCCTTTCGAGTGCATCGCCCCGACGGAATCGGCCGAGTCGACCGTCAGTACTTCGGTGCGGGGAATATCGGCGTAGGTCGGGATGCGGTAGTTGCGCAGGTTCGGGTTGACCATCGCGCCGTCCGCGTCGACGTGGAAGTTCTCGGTCAGCACGAAGCCGATGCCCTGTGCGACGCCACCCTCGATCTGGCCCCGCACCTGCGCCGGGTTGATGAGGACCCCGGCGTCGGTGGCGTGCACGCTGTAAAGGATGCGGATCTCACCAGTCATCCGGTGCACCGCGATCCGGAAGCCGTGGGTATTGAAGATGACACTGCGCGGCGACCCGAAAGCCTTGCGTGCCTCGGTCAATCGGATACCGCGGCGGCGCGCCACCTCGATCAGCTCCGACAGCGATACGTGGCTGTCCCCGCAGACGACCCCGGTGTCGGCCATCGCACACGAAGCGATATCGACCCGCGCATATTCGGCCGCCAAGTACAGCATGCGATCGCGCAAAGCCTCGGCCGCCCGCAGCACCGCGTTCCCGGCGACGAACAAACCCGCGCTGGCGAACGCGCCGGTGTCGAAACCCGTTCGGTCGGTATCGGATTGGACGAGGCGAACCCGTGCCGGCGTCGTGCCGAGCCGGTCGGCCGCGATCTGCACATGGGCGGTCGAGGTGCCCTCGCCGAATTCGACGGTGCCGACGGCGAGCTCATAAATACCGTCGTCACCGAGAGTCAGCCAGGCCTCGGAGAGGTGGTCGGTCGGGGGCGCGGTCTCGTGCAGCGAGCTGGCGGCGCCGGTACCGATGAGCCACTCGTCTCCCGGTGGCGGCTCGACGGTGTTGTGCCGCAACGCGTCATCGACGAGATCGATGCATTTGATGAGGCCGTCCTCGCGAAACATGACATCATCCGGGGCGTCGTCGAATGCGACGAGAGCATCACCAGGGCGCACGATATTGCGCCGCCGCAGCTCGAGCGGATCCATATCGAGCGCGACCGCCAGCTCATGCATGGCCGACTCCATCGCGAATGCGGGCTGGGTCATGCCGTAGCCGCGCAGCGCGCCACCGGGCACGTTGTTGGTATAGACCGAATATGCGTCGAACTTCTTGTTGGGGCAGCGGTAGGTCGCGACGGCCGTGCCACCGGCGAACAGCGTCTCGCCGCCGTGGTTGCCGTAGGCGCCGGTATTCGACACATTCCGGACCTGGATCGCGGTGAGCGTGCCGTCGGCCCGTGCGCCGAGCTTCACCGTCAGCGACATCGGATGCCTTGGTGAGGCTGTCGTGAACTCCTCCTCGCGCGTGAACTCGAAACAGACCGGCCGCCCCGTATCCAATGCGGCCAGGGCAACCAAATCCTCGGTGATGACCTCCTGCTTACCGCCGAACGCACCGCCGACCCGCTTACAGAACACGCGCAGCTGATCGGGTCGCAGGTCGAACAGATAGCCGAGCTTGTTCTTGGCGATGGAGGGCGACTGGGAGCTGGTGCGAACGTGCAGGCGAGCGTCCTCGATCCACGCGATCGATCCGTGTGTCTCGAGATGCGCATGCTGCACGGGCGGCGAGTGGTAGGTGCCCTCGTGGATCACATCGGCCTCGGCGAAGCCCGCCTCGACATCACCGATATCCCCGTGGATCTCGAGCAGGATGTTGTGCTCGGGATCGCGCACGAACGGGTCGTGCGAACCGTGCAATTGGGGAGCACCGTCGGCCATGGCCGCTTCCGGATCGAAAACCGCCGGCAGCACCTCGTATTCGACGACTACCTTGCGGCAGCCCTCCTCGGCGGCCCCGACGGTGTCGGCCAGCACCGCGACCACACGTTGACCGACGAAGCGCACCACGTCGTCGAGGATGTAGGTGTCGCTGGGATCGACGAGGTGATCGGTGTGGATGGCGGTCGTGAAGTGCTTGCGCGGCACATCTTCCCAGGCGTAGACGCGATGCACACCCCGAACCGCGAGCGCCGCGGTCTTATCGATAGACACGATGCGGGCGTGGGCGTGCGGAGAGCGCAGCACCTTCAGGTGCAACATGGCGTCGATCGCGGTGTCCATGGTGAATTCGGCGCGACCGGTCACCACCTCGGTCCCCGCCGGAGCGCCGACGCTGGTCCCGACGACTCGGCCCGGCTGGGCGACTTCGATCTCGGCGACACCGTGCACCGCATCTTCGATCGCCCGGTAGCCGGTGCAGCGGCAGAGGTTGCCCTTCAACGCGCGCGACAGGTCTTGCAGCTGGGCGTCGGTGAGCGCCACCGCGGTCATGATCATGCCAGCGGTGCAGAAGCCGCATTGGAAGCCGGGAGCGTCGCGGAACTGCCGCTGCATCGGGTGCATATCCTCGGGCGAACCCAGACCCTCGATGGTGGTGACCGCATGCCCCTCGGCACGGAATGCGGGTGTGATGCAGCTGTGCACGGGCTCACCGTCCAGCCATACCGTGCACGCGCCACAATCGCCCGCGTCGCATCCCTTCTTGACACCGTGCAAGCCGAGTGAGCGCAGGAATGTGCGCAGGCATTGACCCGGATTCGGCTCATCGTCGAAGGTGCTTTCGTTCACGGTGTACGTCACGGCCGACCGCCTTCGGTGAGCTCGACGCGGATCTCCTCGGCGAAGTATCTGGCCAGGTGGTGACGATGGTCGGGCGTGCCGTTCGGATCGCTGAACCACAGGTCTTCGGGGATGGCGTCGATGCGCTCGCGCATCGTCTCGGCGTCGGGCATGCTGTCGAACGCCAAGCGCACCGGGCGGGTGGTGCCCGCGGTGATGGTGAGCTGCAGGTCCGTGGTCTGCGGCGACTGGGTGGCGATCAGGAACAGCGTCGAGCGGCCCAGGCGCGTCAGGGTGAAGCGACGATGCGTACACCGCTTGCGAAGTGCGGTGACCGGGATATCGATGCGGCGCAGTATCTCGCCGGGGCCGAGGACGTTTCGGTGGTCCCCGATGACGAAGTCGGCGGCATCGATGGTGCGTTCGGATCCGTCGGCGGCCCACGCGGTGTATGTGGCTGCTAGCGCGACCGTCAGGGTGATCATCGGCCCCGCTGGCAGCGACATGCAGATATTGCCGCCGACCGTCGCCGCATTCCAGACCTTGAACGAGGACAGGAACGCATCGCAGCATGTGGTGAACAGCGTCCCGGCGGGCCAATCACTCGGCGGCGCAAAGGCGTTCAGCTCACGGATGGTGCATGTCGCGCCGATCTCGAGTCCCGAGTGGCTCGGCACCAGGCTGTCCCAACCGAGTCCGGTGATATCGATCAGACGGCGCAGCTCCGGCTGCTCGGTCGAGAACAACCACGTCCCCCCGGCCAGCCACGCGTCGCCGTCGCGCCAGCCCGCGCCCGGTCGCTGAGAAGGACGCCGAACGATATCGGTGATCGTATTGAGATCCATCGCGCCGCTCCCTCTGGGAAGGTGCCGCCGATCGCCCGCCGAGTTCGCTCACGCAATGAATCCGCCTGTGCGGGGGCATCGCCGTACTCGCCTTGGCTCAACGTACCCGACCCGAGGACACCCCGGCCAGCAATCCCGCAGCCACCGCATGCGATTTCGCGGCCGCTGCGCTGAACCGGCGGAGGCCGACCGGGCAATCGCCCGGTCGGCCCCATGACCGTGCCTTCGATCAGTCTGTCGATACCGCAACCTGGTGGCCTGCGCCCCTGCGTCGGAACGGTCGCAACCGCCGCGACGGCCGTTGCGGCTGCGCATCGGCCGACTCCGGATCCTGTACCCGGGTCGCCGTCGCCTCGATCCAATCCGAGGCCTCGATGGCCCCGTGGCGCGACAGATCGGCACCGCGCACCGCTTGTTCACACCGACGAGCCAGATCACGACGATCGAGTCCGGGATACTCCACCGGCTCGAGCACCACCTCGGCCACCATGCCGCGCGAGCGCAGGACCCGCTTCGCCGAGGTGCCGAAGCTGTCGTCACCGACGAATCCGGGAATGGTCGACTGAGTGCCGTGTGAGTCCAGATACCGCAGCCGCACCGGCTGCACCGATGTTCCGGTATCCACCGCCGCCTGGAAGAGCGCGGGCCGCATAGTCCCGTAGGCGCGGCCGCACCATGTGGTGCCCTCGGGGAAGATCGCGATCCGATCCCCCGAAGCCAAGCGGTCACCGAGACTCGCCACCACGTCGGGTAGTTCGCGCAGACGTTCGCGTTCGATCGGAATGACCCGCATCAGCTTCGCCAGACCGCCGAGCAGCGGCCAATCGAGCATATCGGCGCGGGCCACGAATCCGAGCGGCTGCACCGCGGCCAGCACGACCACATCGGTCCAACCGATATGACCGGCGACGATCAGCAGTCCCTTGCCGGGTTCGGCGAAACGCGCCTGCCTCGACTCGGCAGCAGCGGATCGGTCCGCATCGGCGCTGCACCCCACCCGGTTATCGACAATGCGCAGCCGAATCCCCAAACAGCTCAGCACGGTTCGCGCATAACGCCGCCGCAGGTGTTCGCGCATGCCGCGCGGCGTGACGACGTTGACGATCGGAAAGCTGACCAGCAGCCCGGCCGCGCCGAGCAGACGGCCGACAACCCGTGCGGTGCCGATCTCGTCGACCGGATCGATGCAGCCGGGCCCGCACGGGCTCGACGGCATCCACGCGTGCGCGGTGCTCTGTGCGGGCGGCGCGTCGAACACCATCTACCTCACCGTCCCCCGTCGAGTGCGTTGGCGGCGTCCTGTAATCGGTTGAGGTAGCGGGTATTGATCGTGTCCAGACCCAGCAGCGCGACGAAGTCGGCGACCGCGAAATCCGGATCGTGCGCCGGTTCACCGCAGATCTCCGCGCCCAGGCGTAGGTAACCGCGCAGCAGCGGCGGGAGCTTCGGGCGCGCGGGTGGGGTCATCTCATCCAGAGTCAGTCCGTCGACGACCACCGGGTTGTGCGGATGCACGCGCCGCTCCGGATCGGATCCGTGTCGGCCGAGCAGCATGTCCCGCACGCCGCGCACGTTCCCTCCTGGCGGGTCGGCGGGGGTGTCCTGCATCGGCACCGATACGCAGCCCATCACCCACTCGTATCCGGTGAGCTGGATGTAGTGCAGGATGCCCGCCCACATCAGCGTCAGCACCGAACCGTTGCGATGGTCGGGGACCACGCAGGCGCGGCCCATCTCCACGATCCGGTTGCCCTCCGGATCCAGTTGGGACAGATCGAATTCCGTGGCGGTGTAGTAGCCGCCCGCCGCGATCACCTTGTCCGGCGGCAGCATTCGGTAGCAGCCGACGAATTCCTCGGACCGGTCGTCGCGGACCAGCAGGTGGTCGCAGTAATCGTCGAACCGGTCCGCGTCGAGACCGGTTCCGTTATCGGGGATCTGAAAGCCGGGCTCGCTGGCGAAGACGCCGTAGCGCAGCCGCTGCGCGGCCAGGCGGTGCTCCGAATCGGAAGAAACGACCAGCGAGTAGCGCGACCGTTCCTCCCCGGAGTCCGTCGATCGAGCCGGGGCTGTCAACACGGACGAAATAGTCATATCCGTGATGAAGCCAGCCAGAAACTGCGCCGGAGCAACCTCGAAGTGTCGCCACGATGCCGGTTCGGTGAACGAGATGATGGTCACACCGAGCGTTCACCGAACTGTCGCGCATCGTTCTGATTACCGCATCGCTTTCGCCGCCTTTTACCTGGTCGAGGGCCATTCTGTGTCCTCGGCCACGCTGCGCTACCGCGGCGCTCAGGCCGCGTCGCGCGCTGGCAGACCGACCACGTCCGGTGTCTGCTCCACCTCGTCGAAACCCGGGCGACCCGTACCGATGAAGGCGACGAGCCACGAGGCCACTGCGGCGAAACGATTGCGGAACCCGACCAGGTACAGCAGGTGCACCGCGAGCCACATGGTCCAGGCGATGACACCTCGGAAGGTGATGTGCTCATTGAGTTTCACCACCGCGCTGAACCGGCTGATCACCGCCATGCTGCCCTTGTCCCAGTACTTGAACGGGGTGGCGGGGAGCTTCTTACGGCGAATGATGTCGGCGGCGTGCCTGCCCTCCTGCATGGCGACCGGCGACTGGCCCGGATAGCCGTTGAGCGAGGTCATATCGCCGATCGCGTAGATGTCGGCGTGGCCGCCGACGGTCAGGTCCGGATTGATCAAAAGCCTTCCGGCCCGGTCGGTTTCGCAGCCGGTAGCCTCGGCCAGGAGCTGCGCGAACCCGCCGGCCTGCACACCGGCGGACCAGACCACCGTCTCGGCCGCGATCCGGCGCTCGATGCCCTGCTTATCCTTGACGGTCACCTTGCCGTATTCGATATCGGTCACGAAGGTGCCCAGCAGCACCTCAACGCCACTCTTGGTCAGCGATGCCTTCGCATATTCCGAGAGTCCGCCACCGAAGGGCGGCAGCACCTCGCCCGCACCCTCGACCAGGGTCACCGAAACCTCTTGGTGGTAATGCCGTTTCGCGAGTTCCTTCAGCTGACCGGCAACCTCGACACCGGTCGCGCCCGCGCCGACCACCACGAAGCTCAGCAGTCGCTTGCGGGTCTGCGCATCCGCGTCCTTGGCCTCGGTGAAGACCCGCTCGATCTGTGCGCGCAGCAACTTCGCATCGTCGATGGTCTTGAGCGAGAACGTCTTATCGGCGAAATCGTCGCGGCCGAAGTACGACTGCGAGGCGCCGGTGGCTGCGATCAGCGAGCCATAGCGGATCTGTGTGCGAGCTCCATCGTGCTCGTAGGTGAGCACCGCGTTGTCGGCGTCGATGGCGACGACCTTGCCGAGCCGGACGTCGGCCTCCTTATGCCTGCGCAGCACCGAGGCGATCGGCGGGGCGATCTCGTCCGAGGCCAGCACACCTGTCGCGACCTGGTAGAGCAACGGCTGGAAGAGATGCTCCGGAGTGCTCGAGATAAGAACGTAATTGATGCCCGATTTGGCCAACTGCTTAGCGGCGGCAAGCCCCCCGAATCCCGATCCAACGATGACAACATCTGCGTGTTCCATGACAGCCTCCTTCTCTCATTACCAACCGTAATTCGATCCGCAGATATTTCAGGTGTTCAGGCGCATAATAGATATGACTCTTATCTGGATTGCTCATGAATGGAGATCAAGTGGAGCTTCGCCAGCTCACCTACTTCGTCGCGGTGTGCGAGGAGCTGAGTTTCAGCAGGGCCGCGGCCCGCTGTTACATCTCCCAATCGGCGATCAGCCATCAGATCGCCCGGCTCGAGCGTGATCTCGGCGTAACCTTGTTCGAGCGCTCTACCAGGGCCGTTGTGCCGACTGACGCGACCATGCGGCTACTTCCCTTGGCTAAACAGATGCTCAGTCTGGAGTCGGCCATCCGCGCCACCGTGCGCACCTCTGGTCACCGCATCCGGCTGGCCGCCAATATGTCCTTCGCAACCCGGTCCCTGTCCGCGATCGCCGGAGCGCGCGCCGCGCATCCGGATGCCGAGATCGAATTCGTCATCAAACCGTTCCGGCAGCGGATCACCGCGGTGGCCGACGGCGACTGCGATCTCGCGCTCATTCGCGGCAGTGTCGACGAGCCCGGTCTAGCGGTCGAGAAGCTGTGGATCGAGGACCTCGTGATCGCCACCTCCGCGGCCCACCCGCTGGCCCCACGCGACCAGGTGACGCTGGCGGATCTGAGCCCGTATCCGCTGCTGCTCCCGCCCGAGCAGGAACAGGTCCTGCTGCACAATGTGATTCGGGCCGCCTTCGCCGATCTGGCCGCGGGCCCTACCTTCGGTCCGCCGATTCCACCGGACCACACCGCGACCATGGAGCTGATCAATCGCCCGGACACCTGGACCGTGCTCTACGCCGACAGCCCGACCGAGGGCCTGGTCGTCCTGCACCTCGCCCCCGAGCACCGACTACGGATTCCGGTCTCGGCGGTCTTGCGCAGCGATGCACGCCGCTCCCCGATCCTCACCACGCTGCTGTCGGGGCTGCACCGCCGCTGAAATCTGTCACCGCCCATGGCGGCAACAGATCTCGTGTGCCTGCGGATCATCGGTCAGGCATTTTCGCGGGTGAACCCGCGTGCACCGATCATCATCGCCACCGCCGCGACGGCCAGCGTGAGCCCGGTGCCGAGGTACACCTCGGAGGCACCGAAGTCACCGCGGAACAGGGCCCTGGCCGCATCGACGGTGTGCGAGAACGGATTCACCTTCCCGATCGTGCGCAACCAGCCCGGCCCGACACTCAACGGCAGCAGAATGCCGGACAGCAGCATCAGCGGCACCGCGAGACTATTGAGCACCGAGGCGAGCACATCCTCGGATTTGGCCCACAGCCCCAGCGCATAGGACGCCGCCGCCAAACCGGCTGCCATTACCGCGATCAACAGGACCGACAGCACCACGCCGAGCGGATCGGGTCGAACCCCGAAGGCCGCCATGGCAACTCCGACGAGCACCAGCGCCTGGACGACCAGCACGACCATGTCTTTGAGCACACGTCCGGTCAGCAGCGCGCCCCGGCTCGCGGGCGTGACCCGCTGCCGTTCGACCACCCCCGCGCGCAATTCCGCCACAATGCTGAATCCGACATAGATGGCGCCGAACAGCCCGGTCTGAATGACCAGCGCGGGCGTGAGCAGCTTCCACGGGTCGGCATCCGCGCCGAGCGACGGCGCGATGCCCTTGACCAGCGGCCCGAACAGCACCAGATACAGCACCGGTTGGGACAGACCGATCAAGACCCACACCGGATTTCGCAGATTGGCCCGCAGTTGCGACCAGAAGATCAGTCCGGTCTCGCGCATGAACCTCATGAGTGACTCGCCTCCCGCAGCGAACGCCCCGTAATGGTGAGAAAGACATCGTCGAGGCTGGGACGTTTGACAGTGACCGCACCCGGTACGAGACCGCGCTCGTCCATGGCACGCAACAGGGGTACGACCGCGGTGTCGCCGCGATCCACGGTGAGATGCACCAGCGTCGCACCGACGCGGTCCGCACCCGCATCCTCCGAGCACACCAGCGAGCGCACCTCGAGCACCGACTTGGCGACCTGGAGTGCCAGATCGGCATGGACGTTATCGATTTCGAAGCTCACCACATCACCGGAGATGCGGCGCTTGAGTTCGTCGGGCGAGCCCTCGGCGACGATGCCGCCGTGGTCCATGATCAGCAGGCGATCGCACAGTGCGTCTGCCTCGTCCAGATAGTGGGTGGTGAGCACGACCGTGGTGCCCCGCTCGCGCAGGCGCCGGATGTGTTCCCACAGATTCGCGCGGCTCTGCGGATCCAGGCCGCTGGTCGGCTCGTCGAGATAGATCAGCCTCGGGCCGTGCACCAGGCCGAGCGCGATATCGACGCGGCGGCGCTGACCGCCGGAAAGCTGGTTGCATTTACGCCGAGCGAGTCCGTCCAGGTCGAGCGCGACGAGTAGTTCTTCGGCATTGTGCGTCGCCTGCGCCTTGCTCAGTCCGAAAAGCCTGGCCTGCAGCACCAATTCGTCGAGGACCAGGGCATCGTCATTGGTCATTCCGCCCTGGGCGACGTAGCCGATGCGCGAACGCACGGTCCGCTGCTCGACCCGTAGATCAGCGTCGGAGATGACCGCCTCGCCCTCGGTCGGGGCGATGAGGGTGCTGAGCATTCGCAGCGTCGTGGTCTTGCCCGCGCCGTTGGGGCCGAGCAGACCGAGGATCTCACCCTCGTACACATCGAAGTCGACGCCCGTAACCGCTTGGACGGGGCCAGTTTTGGTTTCAAACGTGCGCGCCAGCCCGCGCACCCGGATCACCGAGGTGCGGGTGCGATCGCGAACGGAGTCGTTCGTTTCCACCTGAACAACGGTAGAAACGAACGACTAAATAGTCAAGCTTTACTATTCAGTCTTGATCAGTCGATAATCGCGCTGCGACCGTCCAGCCGCGTCGGGAACCGATCCCAGATCTCCAACGCGCCACTTTCGATGCGCTCCAACGTTTTCTGCGACCAGCGCAGATCGGCCCGGATATGTTCGGAGGCCAAGCGGATCGCGTCGGCGACATGATGCGGTTCGGTCTCCGCCGGATCGCCACTACCGGCCATGACGCGACGCTCCTCCCTGTCGAGCTGTTCGAGTTCGGCCTCGAATTTCTTGATCCGACTGCGCAGCGCGGCGATGACTTCGTCCCGAGGGGCCTGAGGCAGCAGCGCGACCGCCGCGGCGTACGGATGCTTCGGCTGCTCGGCCTCCCACAGCGCGTCACGCAGCAGCTGAGCGAAGACCTTCTCCCCCTCGGCGGTCATTTGATAAGTCGTGCGCTCCGGTCGCGCACCATCCTGTCCGACGCCCGCCACCGCGATGAGCCCGTCGCGCTGCAACGTATTCAGTGCGCCGTACACCGAGCCCGGTTTCACATTCGCCCAATTGTCCGCCCGCCAGGACAACAACTCCCGCCGAACGTCGTAACCGTGCACCGGCGCCAGCAACCGCACCACGGCGAGCACCAGCATCCGAGTCGTAGGAACAGCCATATCCGCAGGTTATCCCACCCCGACCTGGCCGCGAGTTTCCCCAGAAACGCAAAACTCGCCAAATCTGTTGCCGCATTACGCGACAACAGATTTGGCGAGTCAGGGGTAACTCACCAGGGACGGGCCAACCCAGCCAACCGATATCCCGCGGGCCAGGAACGCGACTCACACCGCGCCCGACCGGTCCGCCTGAATATCGGAGAGGCGGGAGCCTAGCCCTTGTGCGTCTTCACAGCCTCGGTCAGCTGCGGGGCGACATTGAACAGGTCGCCGACGATGCCGTAGTCCGCGATCTCGAAGATCGGGGCCTCTTCGTCCTTGTTGACCGCGACGATGGTCTTCGAGGTCTGCATACCGGCGCGGTGCTGAATGGCGCCGGAGATGCCGAGGGCGATATAGAGCTGCGGGGAGACCGTCTTACCGGTCTGACCGACCTGGAACTGGCCCGGGTAGTAGCCCGAGTCGACAGCGGCACGCGAAGCGCCGACGGCGGCGCCGAGCGAATCGGCCAGCGCCTCGACGACCGCGAAGTTGTCGGCGGAACCGACACCGCGACCACCGGAGACGACGATGCCCGCCTCGGTGAGCTCCGGACGGTCGCCACCGACGATCGGCTCGCGGGAGGTCACCTTCACGACGCCCTCTTCCTGCGCGGGCACCTCGACGGTCACCTTCTCACCCGCACCGGCCGCGGCGGTAGCCTCGACAGCGCCCGGACGCACCGAGATCACCGGCACGTCGCCGGTGGCCTTGGCATCGACGGTGAACGCGCCACCGAAGATGGAGTGCACGACCGAACCGTCGGACTTGACGTCGATGACATCGACGAGCAGGCCGGAGCCGATGCGCGCGGCGAGGCGGCCCGACACCTCCTTGCCTTCGGCGGTGGCGGCGACGATCACGGCGGCCGGGGAAATCGACTCGACCAGACCGGCGAGCACGTCGACCTTCGGGGTCACCAGGAAGTTTTCGACATCGTCGGATTCGGCGATGTAGATCTTCGCTGCGCCCGCGGCGGCCAGCGCGTCTGCCAGCTTCTCGCCGGTACCGGCCGGGCCGGTCACGACGGCGGCGGGCTCACCGAGTGCGCTCGCGGCGGTGAGCAGTTCGGTGCTGACCTTCTTGATCGCACCGTCGGCGTGCTCGACGAGCACAAGTACTTCTGCCATTTGTGTTCTCTCCTAGTCCGATTTGCGGTGCTCGCTACGCCCTGCGTGGTCACGCTTCGCTACCTCCTCCGGGCGCTGAACTCACACCGCGGGTCCGATTTGCGGTGCTCGCTACGCCCTGCGTGGTCACGCTTCGCTACCTCCTCCGGGCGCTGAACTCACACCGCGGGTCCGATTTGCGGTGCTC
>NZ_JBITIL010000020.1:131391-136240 GCF_044458905.1 Nocardia sp. NPDC050408
GCTACGCCCTGCGTGGTCACGCTTCGCTACCTCCTCCGGGCGCTGAACTCACACCGCGGGCACAGTCTCGGGCGGGATCAGATGATCTTCTGACCGACCAGGTACGCGGCGATCTTGGTGCCGCCGTCGCCCTCGTCCGCGATCTTCTCGCCCGCGGTGCGCGGGGGCTTCGGGGTGGCCGCGGTGACGGCGGTGCCCGAGTTGGCCACACCGACGGTCGACGGGTCGACGCCCAGGTCGGCCAGCGTGAAGGTCTGCACTTCCTTCTTCTTCGCGGCCATGATGCCCTTGAAGGAGGGGAAGCGCGGCTCGTTGATCTTCTCGGTGACGCTGACGATGGCCGGGAGGGTGGCCTCCAGCTTGAACACGCCCTCGTCGGTCTCCCGCTCGCCGGTGATCTTGTCGCCGTCGACGGTCAGCTTGCGCAGGTGCGTCAGCTGCGGCAGGCCCAGGTACTCGGCGATGATCGCGGGGACCGCACCGGAACGACCGTCGGTGGCCTCGTTGCCCGCGATGACCAACTCGACACCCTCGACCTGGCCCAGCGCACTGGCCAGCACCCAGGCGGTCTGCACGGCGTCGGAGCCGTGGATCGCCGGATCGTTGATGTGGATGGCCTTGTCGGCGCCCATGGACAGCGCCTTGCGGATGGCCTCGGTGGCCCGGTCCGGACCGGCGGCCAGCACGGTGACCTCGCCGCCCTGGGCCTCCTTGATCAGCAGCGCTTCTTCGACGGCGCGCTCGTTGATCTCGTCGAGGACGGCGTCGGCGGCTTCGCGATCGAGGGTGAAGTCACCGTCGGTCAGCTTGCGCTCGGACCAGGTGTCGGGAACCTGCTTGATGAGTACGACGATGTTCGGCATCGGTCTTCGTCGACCTCCTGTTCTGGTTACACGTGTGTGGTGGTCGCACGAGCTGCGCCGTACGTCCTTGTTTGTAGCTCAGGGCGTGACACTACCCTACGTTAAGTTACTCATGGGTAACTTAGCGGCTCAGCTCTCAGAACGGCGATCCTGGCGATAATGCGCGGATCCCCCGGGTGCGGGTGCCCCGCAATATTCAGTACCAGTAACGTCGGAGCGATGAGCGAGGCTGTGATCCCTGCCGCAGTAGGCACGACCCCGGGCATTACTCCCGAGTCGGCCGTGGAGCCGTTGCCGCTGACCGGCGAGCGGACCGTACCCGGCATCGCCGAGGAGAACTACTGGTTCCGTCGGCACGAGATCGTCTATGCGCGCCTGCTCGAGCGGTGTGCCGGAAAAACGGTGCTGGAGGCCGGATCCGGTGAGGGTTACGGTGCGAACATGATCGCCGATGTCGCCACCAAGGTGATCGGTCTGGACTACGACACAAGCGCGGTCGAGCATGTGCGCTCGCGTTACCCGCGGGTGGAGATGATCCAGGGCAATCTCGCCGCGCTGCCGCTGGAGGACGAGTCGGTCGATGTCGTGGTGAATTTCCAAGTGATCGAACACCTCTGGGACCAGGGCCAGTTCATCCGGGAATGCCTTCGGGTGCTGCGCCCCGGCGGCGAACTGCTGATCAGCACGCCGAACCGGATCACCTTCTCCCCCGGCCGTGATACCCCGCTCAACCCGTTCCACACCCGCGAACTCAATGCCGATGAACTCACCGAACTGCTCGTCGACGCGGGTTTCCGGGTCACGCTAATGACCGGCGTGCACCACGGGCCGACCCTTAAGGCGTTGGACGCCAAGCACGGTGGCTCGTTCATCGACGCGCAGATCGAGCGTGCGCTGGCCGGACAGCCGTGGCCCGCCGAGCTGACCGCAGATGTCGCCGCGGTCGCCATCGACGATTTCGCACTGATCACCGAGGACATCGATGCGAGCCTCGACCTGGTCGCCATCGCGGTGAAGCCTTGAGCAGACAAGAAGTTCCCGGCCAGTTCACCCTGGTCCTGCATTCCCACCTGCCCTGGCTGGCCCACCACGGCCGCTGGCCGGTCGGCGAGGAATGGCTCTACCAATCCTGGGCCGCCTCTTACCTTCCGGTCGTCGATGTACTGAGAACCCTTGCCGCAGAGGGGCATTCGCATCTGGTCAGCCTCGGGATCACACCGGTGCTCGCCGCCCAGCTCGATGATCCACATTGTCTTGCGGGCATGCATCATTGGCTCGGCAATTGGCAGCTGCGCGCCGACGAAGCCGCGATGGCGGGCAATGTCGCGCTCGGCAGACATGAGCACCGACTGGCCGCGGCGGCACTCGCGGAATTCGAACTGCACTGGCGCCATGGCGCGGCGCCGGTGTGGCGGCAGCTGATCGACGCCGAGGCCATCGAACTGCTCGGCGGCCCGCTCGCGCACCCGTTCCAGCCCCTGCTACACCCGCGGCTGCGCGCGTTCCAGCTCAGCGAGGGGCTGATCGATGCCAGGCAGCGCTGGGGCCACACCCCCACCGGCATCTGGGCGCCCGAATGCGGCTACACCCCCGGTATGGAGACCGGATACGCGGCCGCGGGCGTGACGCATTTCATGGTCGATGGACCCGCATTGCGTGGCGATACCACCTTGGGCCGCCCGGTCCGGGAATCGGATGTGGTGGCCTTCGGGCGGGATCTGCAAGTGAGCTACCGGGTTTGGTCGCCCAAGTCCGGCTATCCGGGGCAGAGCGCCTACCGTGACTTTCATCACTATGACCATGCCACGGGTCTCAAGCCCGCCCGCGTCACCGGCAAGACGGTCGCCGGCCCGGACAAGGCGCCGTACGACCCGGAACTGGCGGCCGCGGCGGTGGTCCGCGATGTCGACGATTTCGTGCGGACCGTGCGCGAACGGCTGATCGACGAATCGGCGCGTATCGGGCGTCCGGCCCTGGTCGTCGCCGCATTCGATACCGAATTGTTCGGGCACTGGTGGCATGAGGGTCCGCAGTGGCTGGCCCAGGTGTTGCGGGCATTGCCCGAGGCGGGCGTCACCGTCGGAACGCTGGCCGATGCCAGAGCGCGCGGGTTCGTCGGCGAGCCGGTCCCACTGGCCGATTCGTCCTGGGGTTCGGGTAAGGATTGGCGGGTGTGGGCCGGCGACCAGGTCAAAGACCTGGTGGAACTGAACGAAGATATCGTCCGCCTCACGCTGGATACAGTCGACAAAATGCGGGCCGCGGACGGCGGACCCGCACTGCGCGACCCGGTTGCCGACCAACTGCTGCGCGAAGCCATCCTCACTGTCTCCAGCGACTGGGCATTCATGGTCAGCAAGGACTCCGCGGCCAGCTATGCACGCGACCGGGCGCACCGACACGCCCACGCCGTGCGGGAAATCGCCGCCGCTGTCGGGGCGGGCCAAGTCGCCAAAGCACACCAGTTGACGGCAGGATGGGGGGCGGCCGACGGGCTGTTCCCGAGTTTGGACACCCGGCGGCTGGCGATCGCGGACCGAGACTCCGCCTGATAAGGACATTCATGAAAATCTTGATGGTGTCGTGGGAGTACCCACCGGTTGTGGTCGGTGGGTTGGGCCGCCATGTGCATCACCTGGCGGTCGAACTGGCCGCGGCCGGTCACGAAGTGGTCGTGCTCGCCCGCCGCCCCTCCGGCACCGACTCCGTGACCCATCCCACCCACTCCTACATCGCCGAGGGCGTGTTGGTGGTAGCGGTCGCGGAGGATCCGCCGTGTTTCGACTTCGGCGAGGACATGCTCGCCTGGACGCTGGCCATGGGCCATGCCATGGTGCGCGCGGGTGTCGCGCTCGGCAAACCCGGCATCGGCGACGGCTGGGTCCCGGATGTCGTGCACGCGCACGATTGGTTGGTCGCGCATCCGGCGATCGCGCTGGCCGAGTACTACGACGTGCCGCTGGTATCGACCATCCACGCCACCGAGGCCGGGCGGCACAGCGGTTGGGTCTCGGGTCGGGTCAACAAGCAGGTGCATTCGGTCGAATGGTGGCTGGCCAATGAATCGGACGCGCTGATCACCTGCTCGACCTCCATGCAGGACGAGGTGGAGCGACTCTACGGGCCCGAGCGGGTACCGATGACGGTGATCCGCAACGGAATCGATGTGGGCGCGTGGACTTTCCGGCCGCGGGCACCGCGCACCGGTCCGCCACGGCTGCTCTATGTGGGTCGGCTGGAATACGAGAAGGGCGTGCAGGACGCGATCGCCGCACTGCCACGCATCCGCCGCGCCCACCCCGGCACCACGCTGACCGTCGCCGGTATCGGCACCCAGTTCGAATGGCTGCGCGAACGCGCCCGGGTGCATCGGGTCGCGCGCGCGGTGACCTTCGCCGGTCAACTCGATCACGAGGAACTGCTCGGCTGGTTGCACGGCGCCGATGCCATCGTGCTGCCGAGCCGCTACGAACCCTTCGGCATCGTCGCACTCGAAGCGGCCGCCGCCGGTACCCCGCTGATCACCTCCACAGCGGGTGGTCTCGGCGAGGCCGTCATCGACGGCGTCACAGGCGCATCCTTCGAACCGGCGGATGTGGACGGCATCGTCGAAGCGGTGCGCGCCACCCTCGACGATCCGGCCGCCACCCAACACCGCGCCTACGCCGCGCGCGAACGCCTCACCGCCGACTTCGCCTGGGACGTCGTGGCCGCCGAAACCGCCCTGGTCTATTCCTCGGCCAAACGCCGCGTCCGCAACCCGCTCGGCCGCCCCACCATCATCGAACGCCCCCTCCCCGAGCGCGATCCGAAGTAGCGCCTAGGGCGTGTTTCATAAGTGCTGAGGGGTGATCGCCGCCGTCGTGATTGCGGCTGAAAGTCGTTGCCGGAGTGGGTGTGTCGATGCCGTGAGATGGGTGAGGTCTCCGGTAGATGGGTTCAGCGACCAAGCAGAACCTGAATACCGGAGACCTCGTGGCCAGCGT
>NZ_JBITIL010000021.1:0-128743 GCF_044458905.1 Nocardia sp. NPDC050408
GGCGACCCGTGGGGGGCCGGTCTCGGGTCCGCGCGTTCGATGCGCTGGCGACGAAGTCGCGAGTCTCGACGGCTCGGACGCGAGACACCAGGGGGCCGCGAACACGCCGCGGCCACGCGGCCAAAAATTCAGAACAGCGGATCGTGACGGATGTTCTTGGTTTGCGTGCCTGCTGCCATGAGTCGGAACTTGGTGGTCTGCACCATCGAGGGTGATCCGACTATCTGCACATCCCGGTCGGACCAGGAACTGTAGCTCGCGACGACCTTGCCGATCTGACCGGTCAACCGAGCTTCCAGTCCTGGCCAGGTGTGCTCCGGTTCGCCGGAATCCAGGTACCACCATGGATTTTCATCGCTCTCGGTGACCGGCGTGACGGTGAGCCATTTATTGGCGGTGGCCAGGTGGCTCAGGATCTCGAGATCGTAGAGGTCACAGGGGTGATGGCCGCCGACGAACAGGTGCACCCGCGGATTGACGCGCCGCTGTGCCATCGCCATGAGCTGGGCGCGCAGGGGTGCGATGCCGGTACCGCAACCGACCATCAGCATTTTGCGTTTCACATTGCGTGGTATGCCGAGTCCGCCGAGCGGTGAGCCGAGCAGCCACTGGTCTCCGATATTGGTGTGGCCGACGATGGCTGGGCTGACCCAGCCGCCGAGCACTCCGCGGATGTGGAATTCGATCTCTCCGTTCGCATTCGCGGGCACCGCTGGGGACAGATAGCGCCACATGCGCGGCCGGGCCGGGATCTGCACGCTGATGTACTGGCCCGCCGCGTATTGCATCGGCTGATTCAATTGCAGCCGTACTACGGCAAGATTGCGCAGCACCTCGCGTCGCTCGACGACGGTCCCGCTCCAGACCGGCGGCGTCGACTCCTGTTCGGCCGCGCCGATCATGGTGTCGCCGATGATCTTCAGGCCCTCGTCCCAGGCTCGGTCGACCTCGTCGGTCCACATCTCGGTGCCCGCGAAAATCCGCATCGCGGACTTCAACGAGGTCGCCACGGCGTTGTAATGCGCGGCCTGCACCCCGTACTTGCGGTGATCGCGCCCGAGTTGGGCGAGGAATGGCAATAACTCATTGGGCTCTTCCAGCCGATCCAACGCATAGGAGATGGCTTTGACCAATCTGTCACGCTGGGAATCCATCGCCGCGGGGAAGAAATCCCGGATGGCGGGATAGTCCGTGAACAGGATCGCGTAGAACGAACTGGCTAGCTTGGCCGAACCCCCCTCCTCCGCAGCAACCGCCTTGAAGGTCGTTCTTATCAATGCGACGGTCCGCGAATCCATTTGTGTCACAACCCCTTTTGCACTCGAACACAAACCTGTGCCGGCGAGTGAGGTGCTGCGGGACACTCGACAGCAGCCGATGCGAACGAGTGTATGCGAGGTTTGCCAGCTACGGAATCAGTCGCATAAACATCACGCATGTAATTCCCTCGAAACGAGGCTCCGCACCACGAAAACCCTTGAAAACAAACCGAAAGAACGAACACGACGGCGAAATCCGTCATATAACCACCGAATTCGGAAGGCCCGGTTTGCAAATTTCATCCCAGTCGGGGTCTTGGAGCGATCGCGCGGCAACCCGCGATACGGGTGCGCCCATCCGGCTCAGGCAAACCGCGAGCGCCCGCCGACCCGGCGACCGACGGAATCGACGAGCGGATCCGGCACATAGTTTGCTGAATCAAGGGCCACAGCAAACTTCACAGCTCGGCACATCACCAGCAATCCTCTCGAACCGCGTGCCGAACCCATCGGCTGCCGAACCGATTGTCGGGTAACGAATCCCGAGTCCGGAGTTTGCTCGAGCACTGCCGGCAGTTATTCGAGGCCTCGACCCGATATGCGCAAAGGAAATTTACTTATCCGCGCGAATGACAAAGGCTCCGGGGTCGGCGGAAACCGATTCCCGGAGCCTTTCGCGCTTATCAGCGCCTATTGCGCGGCTTCCACACCACCAGTGCGGTACTGCGTTGCGGCGGCGTTAGATCGGGGCGATACCCCGCACGCAGCCGGTCCAGCTCGGCCGACATCTCGGCGACGCGCTGTTGCAGTTCCTCGACCTGATTGGTGAGTTCGATGATGCGCTTGATGCCCGCCAGGTTGACGCCCTCATCCTGGGATAGCCGCTGCACCTCGCGGAGCAGTTCGACGTCCCGTGCCGAATAACGTCGACCGCCACCCGAAGTCCGTTGCGGTGTAACCAGTCCGAGACGGTCATACGTACGCAGTGTCTGCGCGTGCATTCCCGCCAACTGGGCCGCCACTGAGATCATGAAGAACTCCGCCCGCGACGCCCCACTGGCTGCCTGCTTCGGATTATCGGACATCACGCACCTGCCCATCCCGCACGTGGATCGAACCCACTGGTCTTCTCCGCCTCCGCATAGCGCTTGAGCGCCTCGGCGGCATTGTCGTCCAGCTTCTGCGGCACGGCCACCTTGACGGTGACGAGCAGATCACCCGCCCCGCCGCCGGGACCGCGCTTGGGCACGCCACGTCCGCGCACCCGCAGGATGCGACCGTCCGCGGTGCCCGCAGGCACCTTGACGCCGACGCGCCCTTCCAGCGTGGGCACGGAAACCGTTGTGCCCAACACCAATTCACTGTAACTGACCGGCAGCACCAGGGTCAGATCGTCGCCGTTGCGGCCGAAGACCTTGTCCTGGCTGACGTGCACGGTGACATAGAGATCACCCGAGGGCGCACCACGCAGTCCGGCCTCGCCCTGTCCGGCCAGCCGGATCTTCTGCCCATCGCTGACACCCGGGGGAATCCGCACCGTAATGGTGCGGGTCCGATTCTGGATGCCGCTGCCGTGACAGTCGACGCACGGATCATCGATGATCGAACCGGTACCACGGCATTCGTCGCACGGCTCGCTGAAGCCGAACGCGCCCTGGTTGCGGCTGATCACGCCGTTTCCATTGCAGACGGGGCAGACTCGTGGACTTGTCCCCGGCTTGGCGCCGCTGCCGTGACAGGTCGTACACGGCGACGGACTGGTCATCCGCAGCGGAACCGTGACACCTTGCGCTGCCTCGCGGAAGCCGAGGGTCGTCTCGGTCTCCACATCGGCGCCGCGGCGCGGGCGGCTCGCGGTGCGCGTGCCGCCCCGGTTGAACAGGCCGCCGAGCAGGTCACCGAGGCCACCGTCGCCGGCATTCGCCTGACCGAAGATGTCGCCGATGTTGAAGTCCTGCGAGAAGCCGCCGCCCGCACCGGGAGTGAAACCACCACGCCCGTATCCGCCACCGGCGAACAGCTTTCGGGTCTCGTCGTATTCCTTGCGCTTGGCCGGATCCGACAGCACGGCATGCGCCTCGCTGACGGTTTTGAACCGCTCCTCGGCCTTGGTATCGCCGGGATTGGCATCCGGATGCAGGTCACGTGCGAGCTTGCGGTACGCCTTCTTGATCTCGTCCTGTGAGGCGCTGGAGGAGACACCCAGTTCCTTGTAGAAGTCCTTTTCGATCCACTCCCGTTGGCTCACCGGGCATCTCCTCCTCTCGGGTTCTTATTGGTTGTTCGCATTGGCATCAGCATCCGATGCCTCTTCTTCGACCAGATCGGCCACGCCATCGGTTACCCCGACCAGCGCGTGCCGAAGCACTCGATCGCCGAACCGATAGCCCTTGCGCATGACAAGGCCGATCACCGGATCGTGGCCGGAGCCCTCGTGCTGCACGGCCTCGTGCAGGGTCGGGTCGAAAGGCTCACCCTCCGTACCGAACTCCTGCAGACCCTGCTTGTGCAGCGCGTCGGCGAGCTTATCCGCGACCGACTTGAGCGGTCCGGTATCGAGATCGCCGTGCGCCCGCGCACGATCGAGATCGTCGAGTACGCCGAGCAAATCGGAGACCACGGCCGCCTTGGCGGAATCGATGGTGGCCTGCCGGTCCCGCTCGACCCGACGCCGGTAGTTGGCGTATTCGGCGGTCAGCCGCTGCAAGTCGGCGGTGCGCTCGGCCAGCTCCTTGGTGATGGCCTCGGCCAGGATCTCGGCGCCCCCATCGGAACCGATGATGGGTTCGGTGCCGTTCCCGGCTTCGGGACCGGGCCCGGCGGCGGACTGTTCTGCCGCCGGTTCCCGGATTTCACCGGCCTGAGCCGTCTGGTCGCTCCGCTGGCTCCGCTCCTGCGGATCGATCTTGCGGTTGTCGACGAAGGTGATCGGCTCCTGTTCGGAGTTTCCCTCGCTCACTTCTTCTCCGTGTCGACCGGCTCGTCCACGACCTCGGCATCCACGACCTGGTCATCGTTGGCGGAGCTCGCCGCGCCATTGCCGGACGCGGCCTGCTCGGCGGCCGATGCCTCGTAGATCGCCTGACCCAACGCCTGCGATTCGGTCGCGAGCTTCTCCACCGCGGACTTCACGGCCGCGATATCGGTGCCCTTGAGCGCCTCGTTGGCCTCGGAGATGGCCGCCTCGACCTTGGTCTTGACGTCCGCGGGGACCTTGTCCTCGTTGTCCTTGATGAACTTCTCGGTCTGGTGCACCAGCGACTCGGCCTGGTTGCGGGTCTCGGCCTCCTCACGGCGGGCCTTGTCCTCGGCGGCGTGCGCCTCGGCATCCTTGACCATCCGGTCGATCTCCTCCTTGGACAGGCCGGAGCCGTCCTGGATCTTGATCGTGTTCTCCTTGCCGGTGCCCTTGTCCTTCGCGGTCACGTGCACGATGCCGTTGGCGTCGATATCGAAGGTGACCTCGATCTGCGGCACACCGCGCGGGGCCGGCGGAATGCCGGTCAGCTCGAAGGAGCCGAGCAGCTTGTTGTGCGAGGCGATCTCGCGCTCACCCTGGAACACCTGGATCTGCACCGATGGCTGGTTGTCATCGGCGGTGGTGAAGGTCTCCGAGCGCTTGGTCGGGATGGTGGTGTTGCGCTCGATGAGCTTGGTCATCACGCCGCCCTTGGTCTCGATACCCAGCGACAGCGGGGTGACATCGAGCAGCAGGACGTCCTTGACCTCACCCTTGAGCACACCGGCCTGCAGGGCGGCGCCGACGGCGACGACCTCGTCCGGGTTCACGCCCTTGTTGGGCTCCTTGCCGCCGGTCAGCTCGCGGACCAGGTCCGAGACGGCGGGCATACGGGTCGAGCCACCGACGAGCACGACGTGGTCGATATCGGCGACATTGATACCCGCGTCCTTGATCACGGACTGGAACGGCGCGCGAGTGCGGTCGAGCAGGTCCGAGGTGATCTTCTGGAATTCGGCGCGGGTCAGCTGCTCGTCGAGGAACAGCGGGTTCTTGTCGGCGTCGACGGTGATGTAGGGCAGGTTGATCGAGGTGCTCTGCGAGGAGCTCAGCTCGATCTTGGCCTTCTCAGCCGCCTCACGCAGGCGCTGCATGGCCATCTTGTCCTTGGTCAGGTCGATGCCCGCACTGGCCTTGAACTTGTCGACCAGCCAGCTCACGACGCGCTCGTCCCAGTCGTCACCACCGAGGTGGTTGTCACCGGAGGTGGCGCGGACCTCGACGACGCCCTCGCCGATTTCCAGCAGCGAGACGTCGAAGGTGCCGCCACCGAGGTCGAAGACCAGGATGGTCTGTTCCTTGTCGCCCTTGTCCAGGCCGTACGCGAGTGCGGCCGCGGTGGGCTCGTTGACGATGCGCAGCACGTTCAGACCGGCGATCTGACCGGCCTCCTTGGTGGCCTGGCGCTGCGAGTCCTCGAAGTACGCGGGCACGGTGATGACCGCGTCGGTGATCTCCTCGCCCAGGTAGGACTCGGCGTCACGCTTCAGCTTCATCAGCACGCGCGCGCTGATCTCCTGCGCGGTGTACTTCTTGTCGTCGATGGCCACCGACCAATCGGTGCCGATGTGGCGCTTGACCGAGCGGATGGTGCGGTCGACGTTGGTGACCGCCTGGTTCTTGGCGGGCTGACCCGTCAGAACCTCTCCGTTCTTGGCGAACGCGACGATCGATGGGGTGGTGCGCGAGCCTTCAGAGTTCGCGACGACGACCGGCTCGCCGCCTTCGAGAACGGCGACGACCGAGTTCGTGGTCCCGAGGTCGATTCCGACCGCACGAGCCATGGTGGTTCCTCCTAGTTGGTGTAACTACTTGTGTCGGTGCTGGGTATTCGCGGTTTTCGGGCGCTCTACCCGCTCTGCGACATCCGCTCGGGACAACCGAGTCGGGTGCCACGAGACCTCGCCCCAAGCACCTCACGGAGCACGGTCCCAGCAACGCTGAGCGTGGTCGGCTCAATCCTGCACCCATTCGACACCGGGCGTCAACTGAAACTTGAGCCGATCACACTCAATGTTGTCGAACAGCTCAACCGACGGCCCACGCGGTCTATTCCCGATTCGGGGAGAACGGGGTGTCGCCCGCCATTCTCGTCAGGCCCGAGAGCGCGAGCCGGTTGACCACTTCTGATCAACAGTCGCTGGATCCGCCCCGTGCAGGTTGCCCGTGCATCCGGCGGTCCACGAGGATGGCGGCGACGGTGGTGCCGATCGCCGTCGATCCCCCGAGAGGAGTGGAAGTGTCGACGAAGACGCGGTCGTGGTGGGGCTGGGGGAATGTCGAGGATGCGGTCGTCGGCGCGGAGCTGACGGCGCTGACCGCGCGGGTCGCGGCGATGCTGCCCGGTGCGGATCTCACACCACACGAACCGCCGTCGATCGAATCGCTCGGGCTTCCCGAACCACGAGTGACCGCGCCGGATTCGCTCGCCGAGTCGGTGTCGGCGGATCCGGCCGATCGAGCCGCGCACGCGCACGGTCAGGCATTTCGCGATGTGGTGCGCAATCTGCTCGGCGAGGTGCGCAATGCGCCGGATCTGGTCGTTCGGCCGCGCACGGAAAGCGAGATCGTCGATGTGCTCGACTGGGCGGCCGGGGCGAATATCGCGGTAATCCCATTCGGTGGTGGCACTTCCGTGGTGGGCGGGGTCGAGCCGAGATTGCCCAGCCGAGCCGCATCCGCTGGGCCGAGCGCTGCCGGGCCAGACGAATTCGCGGGGGCGATCAGTCTGGACCTCGGCCGTCTCGATCGGGTGCTCGAGATCGATCGCACCAGCCGAGCGGCGCGAATTCAGGCCGGAGTCCTCGGTCCGGCGCTGGAGGATCAACTGCGCGGCGCGAATCTGACGCTGCGGCATTTTCCGCAGTCGTTCGAATTCTCCACGCTCGGCGGCTGGCTGGCCACCAGGGCCGGTGGACATTTCGCGACGCTGTACACCCATATCGATGATCTGGTCGAGTCGATGCGGGTGGTGACGCCAACGGGCACAAGCGAATCGAGGCGGCTGCCCGGTTCGGGGGCGGGGCCGTCGCCGGACCGGATGTTCCTCGGATCCGAGGGGACACTCGGAATAATCACCGAGGCGTGGATGCGCTTACAGGACCGGCCACGTTGGCGCGCAACGGCTTCCGCGCACTTCGACGAATACGCCCAAGCGGTAGCCGCGACCAGGGCCATCGCCCAATCCGGCCTGTACCCGACCAACTGCCGGCTGCTCGATCCGGCCGAGGCATTTCTCAATGCCGGTGCCGCGACGAGCGGCGGCGTGCTGGTACTCGGATTCGAATCCGCCGATCATCCGACGCGCACCTGGCTGGAACGCGCACTCGAGCTGGTCGCCGACCACGGCGGCACCCTTCCCGAACCCGCACGCTACACCGAATCCACCGAGCACCGAGGAGGTTCGGGCGCGGCCGACACCTGGCGTTCGTCGTTCTTGCGGATGCCCTATCAGCGCGATGCCCTCGCCGCCCAGTCGATGATCGCCGAAACCTTCGAAACCGCCTGCACCTGGGACAAATTCGACAATCTGAAGACAGCGGTGACCGAGGCCGCGAACGCGGCTATCCGATCAGTCGGCGCTACCGGCGTGGTGACCTGCCGCTTCACCCATGTGTATCCGGACGGTCCGGCACCTTATTTCGGCATCTACGCCGCCGGTCGCTGGGGCAACACGCTAGCGCAGTGGGATGACATCAAAGCGGCTGTCTCCGAGGCACTCTCGGCCGCGGGCGGGACCATCACGCACCATCACGCGGTGGGCCGGGACCACCGACCCTGGTACGACCGCCAGCGTCCCGACCCGTTCGCGAATGCGCTGCGGGCCGCCAAATCCGCGCTGGATCCGGCCGGAATCCTCAATCCCGGCGTGCTGATCTGAGCTCAGCACTTGTCCGCTTGGCGGGCCAAGCCCGGATGGATGCCGGGGATCAGTCCGTTCGCCGCCGCGGTGCGCTGCAGTAGGTCGACCAGGGTGGCGCGCTCGTCCGGATCGAGCGCAGCCGTGATGTCCGCATTCAATCCGGTCACGATCTCCTCGGCCCGGGTGAGTAGCTCATGCGCCGCGGGCAGTAGGTAGACGGCGTGCGCGCGCCGGTCCGTCGGATGTTTGCGCCGCTCGACGAGTCCGCGCTTCTCCAGTTCGTCCACCAGCCCGACCATCACATTGCGATGGATCCGCTGCGCCTCGCACAACTGTTGCTGCGATTGGCCGTCATTGGCACGCAAGATCCGCAGCGTGCCGTAGTGGCGCGGACTGATGCCCAGCGGAGCGAGCAGGTCGGCGAAGCGCTGAGCGACATGGAATCCGAGCTGGCCGAACAGGAAGGCAGGGTGCTCGGACAGCGGCACGAAGGTCGGATCGGTCACACATCGAGCATACCGCGGTCAATGCACGCTTAGTGATTGCACACTTGATTGATAATCACTTCATGTGCATAGTTTGAGGTGTCGCCCTACTCCACCGATTCGAAAAGAGCCTGCTCGTGGATACCGACATTTCCCCAGGCGCGGATGCGCCCCCACAACTCGACCCGCGCCGCTGGATCGCCTTCGCGGTCGTGCTCGCCGCGGGCTTCATGGATCTGCTCGACGTCACCATCGTCAATGTCGCGGTGCCGAGCATTCAGACCGATCTGGGCGCCCAGTATTCGCAGATCGAATGGATCATCTCGGCCTACGTGCTCGCCTTCGCCGCGGTACTGATCACCGGCGGACGGCTCGGCGATATCTACGGCCGCAAGCGCATCTTCCTGATCGGCATGACCGGATTCACGCTGGCCTCGGCCGCCTGCGGCTTCAGCTCGGACCCGACCATGCTGATCACCTCCCGGTTCGTCCAAGGCGCGATGGCGGCGCTGATGGTTCCGCAGATCCTCGCCATCATCCGTGCCACCTTCCCGCAGCAGGAACGCGCCAAGGCCATCGCCATCTACAGCGGAGTCGGCGGCTCGGCCTCGGCGGTCGGACTGTCACTCGGCGGACTGCTGGTGCAATGGAATCTGTTCGATCTGGACTGGCGACCGATCTTCCTGGTCAATGTGCCGGTCGGGATCGCGGCGCTCATCGCCGCGACCATCGTCATGCGGGATTCGCGCTCGGCGGCCGCACCGCGACTGGATCCCATCGGCATGGTGCTGGCGATCTCCGCGGTACTCCTGCTGGCCTATCCGCTCACCGAGGGCCGCCGATTGGGTTGGCCCGCATGGACTTTCATCATGATGGCGAGCACCGCGGTCATCTTCGGCGCATTCGTCGCCTTCGAGCGACGGCGGGCGCGGACCGTCGGATCACCGCTGATCGATCTGGAGCTGTTCCGGTCCCGTCCGTTCACCGTCGGCCTCGCTAGTTGGCTACTGTTCTGGATCGGGCTCGGCGGGTTCTTCCTGATCTGGACGCTGTTCATGCAGGCCGGGCTGGGCTGGTCGGCGATGCGGGCCGGGCTCACGGCGGTCTTCTTCGCGGTCGGCGCAGGCATCGGGGCCGGAGTTTCGGTGAGCGTGCTCGCGCCGCGGTTCGGGCGGATCGTGCTGGTCGCCGGTGGTGTGGTGAATGCCGGTGGATTCGCGCTGTACGGATGGCTGGCCGCGCATTACGGTGCGTCGATCGCGTCGTGGCAGATGGTGATTCCACTGATCATCACAGGTGCCGGATTCGGCATGGTGGTCGCACCGACCATCGACCTGCTGCTCGGTCAGGTGCCCGCGCGTGAGGCGGGGGCGGCGTCCGGGCTGCTCAATACCGGTCAGCAGCTCGGCACCGCGCTCGGTGTCGCATTGGTCGGCGTGGTGTTCTTCGGTCAGCTGGACCATGATTCGGCACGCGGGGTCGAGGCGGTCACGCCGCAGGTGCGCACCGAACTCTCGACGATCGGTCTTCCGGAACCGGTACAGGACCAGATCATCGCGAATTTCGTTGCCTGCGTTCGTGATCGGTCGGCGCAGATCGATCCTACGGCCGTCCCGGACAGTTGCCAGAGCTCCGATGCGGCCAATTACGCTGTGACACAGGTGCTCACCGATGCGGGCGAACGGGCCAATGCGGTGAATTTCGCCAACACCTTCCGCTACACGCTGTGGTACGGGATCGGCCTGCTGGCCATCATGTGCCTCGGCTTCCTCGTACTCCCCAGGAGTGCACGGCTCGAGCAGCACGAAATCGACGATCCTCTGGAACTGGTACCGACGGGAGTCTGAGTTGAAAGTACTTGCTATCGGCCGTCGCCCGGAGATTGTGGACACCGCGACCAAGTTGTTGCGCGCCAATGGTTTTGCAGCCGTGGGTGTCGTCGCCGACGCCGAAGCGTTTCGGGTACTCGATACCGGCGAGATCACCGATCTGATCATCGGCGGCGGCGTGGAACCGGATTCGCGTGCGGCACTGAAGCAGAAGGCCGCCGACCAGCACATCACCGTGCACGAGGCCGAGCGCGGCGGGCGCGGTATCGAGGAATACCTGAACGAAGTGGTCATTGCGATGCTGGAGCGTCAGTAGTAGCGGGATGGCGGCTCCCCCGTCCCCGGGGAGCCGCCATCCCGTGCCGACGTCACCCGACCCCCTGAGCCCCCCTTCCACATGCCGCGAAGCCGAGGCACTCGCACAGGCAACTGTCTGATCCAGACGTGCGATTTTCGCTGGATTCGACGAACGCGGCAGTAGGGTGGCGGCAAAGGGAAGCTTCGAGCCCACCGCGCGCCGCCGATCCGAGGAGTTCGTCAATGAGGGCCGCCGTCGTCACCAATACCAAGTTTTCGGTGGAGGAGTTGCCGACACCGACGCCCGGGCGTGGGCAGGTGCTGATCAATGTGTCGCGATGTGGCATTTGCGGGTCCGACCTGCATGCTCGCGCCCATGCCGACGAGATGGCCGAATTGGCCGCACGCACCGGATACGACCAATTCATGCGCGCGGAGCAGAGTGTGGTGCTCGGACATGAATTCAGCGGCGAGATAGTCGATTACGGGCCGGGCTGCCGCAAACGCTGGCGGACGGGCACGCCCGTGGTGGCACTGCCGATCGTGCGCCACGACGGTGCACCGCAGCTGACCGGGCTCTCGACGGCCGCGCCAGGTGCATATGCCGAGCAGGTGGTGGTGCAAGAGTCCATGACAATGCCGATCCCCAACGGAGTTTCGGCCGAACATGCCGCACTCACCGAGCCGATGGCCGTCGCCTGGCACGCGGTGCGCAAGGGGCGGGTCGGCAAGGGGCAGACGGCTTTCGTAATCGGCTGCGGCCCTATCGGTTTGGCCGTTATAAGCATGCTGAAGGCGGCTGGCGTGCGCACCGTTGTCGCCAGTGACTTCTCACCACGTCGCCGCGAACTCGCCGTCGGCTGCGGCGCCGATATCGTCGTCGATCCCGCGACCGAATCCCCTTGGGCAGCAGCGCCGAAGCGCGGGCGGATCAATGGTGTCACCGACATTCTCAGCCTCGGTTTCGACACCATGGAACGGCTGCGCCGCGTCCCGAATCTGCCGTGGTGGTACGTCTTCCGGCTGGCGCATTCGCTCAATGCGGGTCCGGCGGGCCCGGCAATCTTCGAATGCGTTGGTGTGCCGGGCATTATCGATCAGATCCTGATGGCCGCGCCGCCGCTGTCGCGCGTGGTCGTGGTCGGCGTCTGCATGGAGACCGACCGCTTCCAACCGGCGATGGCCATCAACAAGGAGATCGAACTCCGCTTCGCCTTCGGCTACGACCCCGGTGAATTCCGCGACGCGCTGCATATGATCGCCGACGGGAAGGTCGACCCGGCTCGCTTGATCACCGGCACCGTCGGGCTGGATGGTATCGATAATGCGTTCAGCGCGCTGGCCGATCCGGAACAGCACTCGAAGATCCTGATCGACCCGGCCAGTACCGCGACGACGCCCTGAAGCTCAGCCGAGGTGGCGGTCGCGGTCAGGCTGCCGATCGAGCCACGAGGGCGTGGCGGTGTCCGGGTAGCTGAGCGCGGGTGCGCCGTGTTCGAGGTAGGCGGCGTGGCCCTCCATCCGGGCACGGAAGGCCTGCCAGATGCGGCGCGACGGCTCGGGTCCGGCGAAGGTGTCCACGGTGTCGACGCGGACCCACTGCCAGCGGTCCAGTTTCGCCCGCAGTTGGATGACCGATTCGTCGCCGAGTTCGCCGCAGTCGAAGATGTAGCGGATTTTGTCGCCGGCGGGTTTCTGCTCCCAGTCGTGCACGAGCAATCGGCACGGCGGGCGGTCGAGGCCGAGTTCTTCGCGGATCGCGCGACGACAGGCCGCTGCCGGTGATTCGCCCCGCGCGACAATGCCGCCCGGAATGTCCCAAGCGCCCCGATCGTCCGGATGGACCAGCAGCACGTCCTCGCTGCGCACGAATAGCGCTCCCGCGGCCAGTCTCACCTGGGCGAATGGTTTCGCGTCGCGGTCCGACATCACCTCACGACCTTCCTTCGCCGGGTCCGGAAATACGCGGGTTCGGCGGAGTTGCCGCCGTTTGGCCGCACCTGCTGCGACGATGGGCACGGTCTCTCCACTTGTACACCAGCAGCGCGCATACGTCCTCGAACAGCTCGAGAAGGTGGGCTAAGCATGGCCGAGAAGATCTTCGACATCGTGTGGGATGCGATCGATGACATCCGGGGTGACGTCGAGAATATGCGGCTGCGGTCGCAGTTGATATTCGAACTGACCGACCGGATCGCGGCCGAAGGCTGGAGTCCGGAGGCCGCCGCCGAGCACCTAGACGTCACCACCGCGCGGATCTCCGACCTGCTGGGCGGCCGAACGCAGCTGTTCAGCCTGGACGCGCTGGTCAATATGATCGCCGCGGCCGGTCTCCGGGTGCGGATGCTGATCACCTGAGCCTCAGCTCGCGGCGAGCACCTCATCGGCGATCTGGCGGTCCAATGTGACGCGGACCAGCGCTGCGGCCAGATCGGCGGTGTGGTTTTCCGGCGCGAGTTCGGCCAGGCGGTCCGGATCTTTCGGGAGTCGGACGCGTTCGGCGCCGCTCAGCGCGCGTTCGTCGAAATGCGGTCGGGCCCAGGTCCATACGTCCTGGACTTCACGCAGGAAGATATCGCTGCCGGTCGGTCCGATGCCCTGGAACTGTTGCAGCAGTTCGGCGGCACGGGACGGATCGTGCTCGGCTTCGTCGGCGAGTTTGCGCAGATCGCCGCCGTAGCGGTCCAGCACGCGCGACGCGTTCGCACCCAAGCGCGATGCCGTACTTTCGTCATACCGCTTGTAATGGGCGCGCCCCAGTGCGTCGACCAGTTCCTGCCAGTCGGCGTCCGCGACCCGCTTCGGGGTGCGATATCCGCTGCTCACCAGCTCCTTGCCCGCCGCGACGGCGATATCGGCGGAGATCCGGGTGCTGAGCAATTCGGCGAGCATGAGGAGTTGGAATAGTGGAGCGGGTTTATCGGCCAAATTGATACCGGCCTCGGCCGCGTAGCCCGTGCCCGCCCGGTCCAGCAAAGCGTTCACCACATCTTTTTGAGTCATCGCATGCTCCTGGGTTCGGATATCCGGGGCGTACCCATGGGTCGCGGGTCCACACCCGGGACTACACCGCGTAATCCTTGGCGACGACCGTGCGGGCGACCTTCTGCGGCGCACCGCCGATCAGTCCCCGCCACGGCAGATACGGCAGCAGGCGGACATTGAGATTGCGCATGCGGATCATCGAATTACTCGGCGGCGCATACCACTTGCCGACGCCCTCGGCGAAGGTCTGACAGGCCCGCACCATCGGGAGCATTTCCGCGCGGTAGCGGGCGAAGGCGATGGTGTGATCACCACCCGCGGCGGCGAGTTCACCGGCCAGAATGTATGCACCGACCAGCGACAAGTCCGCGCCCTTCGACTGCGCTGCAATGTTTCGAAGCGAACTGGACGGCGGTGCTCGAATCGATTGCCGAGCACCGCGGCCTCTGGTCGGCGACCTTCGACATCCTTACCCAATCGGGTCAGGACGAGGCGACCCGCGAACAGTTGGCGGCAAGTCTCGACGAAGCTCGCCGTGGGTTGGCCCGGCTCTTCGAGGGCATCGCTGAATCCGATACCAGCGGCGGGCGCGCAATCGGGTCCCTCTACCAGGCGCTACTGACGGGGCTTGCCGCCCAGGTGCTGATCGATCCGGACCACGCGCCGTCCGGAAAGGACCTGGCTGCCGCCTTGCGCCGAATCACCAGCTGAAATGGTGGCTGCGGGAGCGACCATTCGACTCGCCTCGATGAACTTAACCGCCATTCGACTCAGCTCGGTGCGGGACTATTCCGGCAGCAGGCTCAAAGTTCCTTCGGCGCTGCGAGCTGCGGTGAGGCAGGCGGTTGTGGTGAACTGATCGGCAAGCGGGTGGCGGGCACGGGCACGCCATTTGCGCACGGCGGCCATGGCCTGGGAACGCTGGACTGCGGGGTCGGTGCCGAAGGGCAAGCCGAGTCGCAGATGCGGGGCGACGCCGGAGCCGCCGATCAGGCGGTGCAGTTCGGCGAGATCCGCTGCGGGCAGGGCCAATTCATCGGTGCGCAGGCGACCGAGCAGGCGGAGCTCGGCGAAACCGTGCACGTCGGCGAGCAGGGTGCGAACTCTGGGTAGCAGCTGATCGGCGGAGGTGCCAGGGTATGCGGTGAGCACACGCGCCAGGGCGGTGAGGGCCGAGTGAGCCTTGAGTTGATCGGCGCGCTGGCCGAATTGGACGTCGAGGACCGAGCGGAGTTCGTCCACGCCGCTGCGGTTGGTCAATTCCGCTGCCAGCGCGGCGGAGTCGCGCACGCCGAGGCGGATCAGTGTGACCGCCATGCGAATTCCGAAGAGGCCGAAACGTGCCGCGAGCTGGGCGCGGAGTTCGGGCGGGACCGGGAGTGGAATATCAGCGCGCGCGAAACGATCTGCCGAGAGCAAAGCGGCGCTCAACTCCTCGACCGGGACCCGGGCCAGCGCCTCGAAGGCAGTGAATTCCTGCTGACGCAGCGTTGCCGCGGCGAATGCGAGCAGACCGGCGACCGGAATTACCGCCTGACACAGTCCCGTTCGCTCCAACTCACCAGCGAAACGTGCTGCGACGTCGCGGGCGGAGTGCAGGGCATCGATCCGGCCCGCGCCGATCTCGTCGGCACGCGAGACCACACCGATAACCCCCAGCGGACCCGAAATGCCCTGCGCGCCAGCAGTTCCGGCACCGACCTGTTCGAGGAACCGGACATCGGCATCATCGAGCCGACGCAGCAGATAGACCACGGCGTCCGCGCCCGGAGCCGATACGGCCGCCGCGCCGTGCTCGCCGTCGGCATCACCGGGGGTAAGCAGTCGCGCGGTGCGCAGTGACACCTCCCGCGACAGCGACGATGTCCCCGGGGTGTCGATGATGGTGGTGTTCGCCAGTGCGGCGGCGGGCCACTCGACCTCGAGATGGTCGACCTCGCGCGGTCCCGGCGCATTCCAGTTCAGTCGTTCCAGATCGAAGGTGAGCCCGTGCGTGCCGCTGCCGCGGCGCACCACCACATTCGCCGTCGAGCCGTCGGGTGCATAAGCCGTGACGCTCGGGGTCGAGCCGTTGCGGTACCAGGTGACCACGCGCGTGCATTCGGTCGCGTCGGTCGGAGCGATATCCTGACCGACCAGGGAGTTGAGCAAGGTCGACTTGCCCGCCTTCAACGAACCCGCCAGCGCCACTCGCAGCGGCTGATCCAGGCGGCGCGCACAGTCGGCCAACAGCGCACGCGGTCGCGGCTCACGGGGAAATGCCTGTCTGGCCGCGGCGACCAGCTGATGCGCCTCGGCGACAATGCCGGGCGAACGCCGAACATCATGCCGGGTCACGTCTCTTCTCACGGGGTTACCGTACCGGCGGCCCCTTTCCGCGGCGCGGCGATGGCCGGTTGCATAGCATCCGCATAGCGTCGCAGCTCGGCGACCATGTGCAGTTGCCGGTCGAGCACCGCGCAGCGCTCGGTGCGGCGGGCCGTTTCCATATTCGCCGCCTCCTGCGCGGCCCGCAGCGAATCGTCGATGGAGCGCAGGCTGCGTTCGGCGACACCGGTGTAGTGATCGCGCAACGCCCGATGGATGCGGTGCAGGCGGTCCTTGGATTCCTTGCCCGCCTGGAAAGCGACGTCGTCGATGAAACGCCGGATGGCGACCTTGGCCTCGTTGCGGCGGCGGGCCAGTCTGGCCTGCTTGTCATCGCGGAAAGCCTTGCCGCCCACCAGGACACCGGCACCGATCGAGATCGGATTGAGCATCGCCAACCCAGCGAAGGTGGTCGCGAGCCCGACCATCAACACGCCACCGTATGAGCCGCGCATGCCGATCAGAATCTTGCTGCCGAAGCCGATATCGGGCTCCAGATCGGCGAGGGTGCCCCCGCCCGCGCGGCTGTCCTCAGTGTGCAGGCCGGAGCTGACATCCGGCAGTTCGACCATGCCGATCTCGGTGAAATGCTCGGCGACCCGCTCGGCGAGTTCCACGGCGCGGGTATGCGTCCACAACAGGTTGTCGCCCAGCGCGGTGTCGATATCGCCGGTGAGCCATTCGGCAATCCGGTCCCAATGGCGGCCCGGATCGTGCTCATCGATCCATTCCTCACCCGTTCTGGCGATCTCGCGCAGACGCTCGCGCAGATCGTGATCGACATCGCCGGCCAGGTCGGTGATGCCGTCGGAGAGGGTCAACTGCCAGGCCGAGGTGCGCCGATGCAGATCCTCGGCGGTGGTCTTCGCCAACTGCAGCTCGCGCACCGCCATCGCGCCCTGGCGGGGATCGCGCAGCGCGACCAGTTCACTGCCGAGCGCGAGCGCCAAATGCTCTGCGGCCGACTGGATGTCGTGCGCCACCGCGACCAGGGTCGCGGCTTGGTCGCGGGCCACCACCTGTTCACGCAGGAACTGGTACAGCACACCGAAGCCCGATTCGACGCCGAGCTGCTGGTCCTGCAGCAGCATCGCGTGCCTGCGCAGTACCGCGGAAACCGGGATGATCGGCACCTCGACCCGGGCTCGGCCCAGATGACCCTGATCTGCCTCGTGCACTTGGCGCCAATGCGGATACAGGTCGATCTTGGTGAGCAGCAATGCGGTGGTCGGGCACAGTTCGCGGACCTGCCGGAGGAAGGTCAGCTCCGGTTCGGTGAGTTCGGTGGAGGCATCCGAAAGCACCAGAACCGCGTCAGCGGTCGCGACCAGGCCGAGTACGCCTGCCGCATAACCACTTCCGTGTCCGCCAACGCCGGGGGTGTCCACCAGGACTATGCCGTCGGCGAGGAGCGGATTCGGAAGTTGGATCTCGATGCGCAGCACCCGACGACCGTGGGCCTGCGGTGTGTGGACGGTGATCATGCCGATCTCGTCGACCGGTACCGGAACGCGCGCCTCCTCGGTTCCGCTCGGACCGGCCAGCACCAGTTCGGCATACGGTTCGGGGCCGTGCGAGAGCAAGGTGGGGACCGCGGTAGTCGCGTCATCGCCGACCGGGCAGATCTCGAGATTCAACAGGGCATTGACGAAGCAGCTCTTGCCCTGACCGAGGTGTCCGACGATCACGATGCGGCGACGCGGATCGCGGACCCGGTCGGCCGCCATTTCCAGGCGACCGACCAGATCATTGCGACCCGCGGCGCGCGCCGCGGCGATGGTTTCACCCAATACCGTCAGCATCGGTACCGCGGGCGGTTGAGCATTCACTGCGGGTGTCCCCATCGAACCTCTTTCGTACGAATATCTCTTAGTGCAGGAAGGCGTCGCCGCCGAGATCGCCGCCGGCATGTCCGGCCAGATCGGTACCTGCATGAGTATCGGTGAAGAGGCTGGAATCGCTGTGGCCGGTGACCGAGGTGTCCAGATGCGAACCCGCCGAACTATCCAGTCCGGAACCGAAGGCGTTGGAAACGTCCAGCGACGACCAGGTATTCGCGGTGGACCCGACGGTCGAGGAGGCGCCGGTCAGTGTGGAACCGGCGTGGCCGCCCAGATCCGCGGCGCCGTTCGCGCTGGTCTGTGCCGCGGCGCCGGAGTGCACCGTGGAGTCGACGCTCGACGAGAGTCCGAGGCCCGCATCCGCTGTGCCACCGACACCGGTAGACAGCCCTGTCGCCAAACCGGATCCGGCATGCGCACCACCGTCGATGCCCCCGCCGAGACCGGTTTCCAGACCGCTACCGGCGTGGACGCCACTGCTGATTCCGCTGGAAAGACCGGTCTCCAGCCCCGTGCCCAGATGCGTTCCGGCGTCGACGGCACCCTGTGCTCCGGTCGACGCACTACCGCCGAGCCCGGTAGCCGCACCGACTCCGGTTGACAGCCCTGTCTCCAAACCGGTCGCCGCATGGCCCCCGGCGTCAGCAGCACCGCTCAAGCCTGTGGACAGACCCGCACCGAGCTCCGAACCCGCATGCGCACCAGCACCGACCGCGCCACTCACACCCGACGACAGACCCGCACCGAGCTCCGAACCCGCATGCGCACCAGCACCAACGGCACCACTCACACCCGACGACAGACCCGCGCCGAGATCGCCACCAGCCTGTGCACCAGCGCCGATGCCCGTGGGCAGGCCCGCACCGGCTTGCGTCCCGGCGCCGACCGCACCACCCAGGCCTGTGGACAAACCGCCACCCAGATCAGCCGCGCCACCGATGGCGCTGGAGAACCCGGACGTAGCGTGCGTCCCAGCGTCACCCAGATCCGCTCCAACCTGCGTGCCGCCGTTGAGAGCACCGCCCAGAGTGCTCGACAACCCGCCACCGAGCTCAGCACCCGCACCGAGCGCTGCACCGGTAGCCAAACTCGACTCCAGTCCCGTCGTCACCTGAGCACCGGTACCGATCGCCGACGAAGCCCCACTCGACACCCCACCACCGAGCCCAGCACCGGCATCCAGCGCACCGCCCAGCCCAGCCTCCAGCCCACCACCGAGCCCACTACCCGCATGTGCCCCCGCATCGAAAGCGCCCTCGATCCCGGATGTCGCCTGCGCCCCAGCATCAACAGCACCGCTCAACCCTGTGGACAAACCACCCCCAACTCCCGCAGCCCCACCAATCCCGGTGGACAGCCCCGCTTCCAGACCGCTCGCCGCCTGAGCACCTGCATCAACCGCACCGCCGAGCCCTGTGGACAAACCACCCCCCAGATCCGCACCAGCCTGTGCACCGGCACCTGCTGCCCCCTCCAGACCAGTCGACAAACCACCGCCGAATTCAGAACCCCACTGCGCACCACCACCGAGCGCACCACCAATTCCAGTGGACAACCCGGATTCCAAACCACCGGCCGCCTGCGCCCCAGCATCAACAGCACCACCCAACCCCGTGGACAAACCGCCACCCAGGTCAGCACCAGCCTGTGCACCGCCGCCAACAGCACCGCTCAGCCCCGTGGACAGATCGGCACCAGCCTGTGCACCAGCATCAGCCGCACCCTCCAGCCCCGTCGACAGACCGCCACCCAGGTCAGCCCCGACCTGCGTCCCAGCGCCGACAGCACCACCCAAGCCTGTGGACAAACCGCCACCGAGATCGGCACCAGCACCAGCCGCACCCTCCAGCCCCGTCGACAGATTGCCACCGAGCTCAGAGCCCAGGTGCGCACCACCATCGAGCGCGCCACCGATTCCGGTGGACAACCCGGATTCCAAACCACCGGCCGCCTGCGCACCGGCATCAACAGCACCACCCAGACCGGTGGACAAGCTGCCGCCCAGGCCGGTGGATACGCTGCCACCCAGATCGGAACCCGCTTGCGCGCCGGCGTTCACCGCGCCTGTGAGACCTGTGGACAAATCGGCGTTCGCGTCGGCTGCGGTGCCGATTGCGCTGGAGAATCCGGTCGAGGCCTGGGCGCCGGCGTCCAGTGTGCCGCCGAGGCCGGTGGACAGGCCGGCTTCGAGGCCCGATCCGGCTTGGGCACCGGCATCTACTGCCCCGCCGAGACCGGTCGACAGGCTGCCACCAAGGTCGGCACCCCCGTCGAGTGCTCCACCGAGGCCGGTCTCCAAGCCAGAAATCGCATGTGCGCCTGCGTCGATCGTGCCGCCGAGACCAGCGCCGAGATCCGCGCCGACCGCACCACCGAGACCAGCCCCGAGACCCGTCGCAGCTTCGGCACCCGCATCCACCACACCACCCAGACCAGCACCCAGATCCGCACCCGCCTGACCACCCACACCAAAAGCACCACCAAGACCCGTCGCAGCCTGAGCACCCGCATCCACCACACCACCGAGGCCAGCGCCGAGCTCGCCGCCCGCACCGACAGCGCCGCCGAGCCCGGCCGAAAGACCAGCGCCCAGGTCGGCGCCCGCTTGGGCACCGGCGCCGAGGGCACCGCCGAGGTCAGCACCCAATTGGGTGCCCGCTCCGATGACGCCGCTCAGCCCGGCACCGAGGTCGGCACCCGCGTCGACTGCGCCACCGAGACCCGTCTCCAAGCCAGAAATCACCTGCGCGCCGCCGTTCAGGCCCGCACCAAGAGCTCCCGCCAGACCCGTGCCGACCTGCGCTCCGGCACCGAGCGCACCCTCCAGGCCGGTGGCCAGATCCGCACCAGCCTGCGCACCCGCACCGAGCGCGCCCCCCAGCGCACCACCGAGACTCGTCACGGCCTGCACACCGGCGCCGATGGCGCCGCCGAGACCGGCGGTCAGATCCGCGCCCGCGCCGACAATGCTGCCGAGACCGGCGCCGAGGTCAGCGCCGGCCTGCAGGCCAGCTCCGATCGCGCCGTTGAGCCCGGCACCCAGGCCGAGATCGGCGCCGAGGTCGATATCGGTGCCGAGGTCCACGCCCGCATCGGCGGCCGCGCCGAGTCCGACCGCGGCGGCGGTATTGGCACCGGCGGCGGCCCCGGCCTCGGCGGCTCCAGCACCACCGGCCGCCACAATCGCCGACAGCTGCGAGCCGCCGGCGATCAGGGCCGATTCGGCGACCATGGGGGCGACGGCGGCGATGTCCTCCGGCGTCACGGCGGGCAAACCGGCAGCTGCCAGCGCCTGGCCGGGATTGGCGCAATAACCCACCGCCGCCTCGTGGTCACGGAGCAGGTTGAGAATGAACTCCAGAATCGCGTTGGGTGTCATCGAAATCATCTCCTGGATGAGCGGACCCTCGCGATCCGCAGTCGTTGGAATGCTTTTCACGCTAGGGACGCCCGGCGTTACTCCGAAACGGGGCGCACCCCTACTACGCACCGAACGTTCCGGTTAGGGGCACCCGAACCGTTAGGGGAATTTCCCCGCAACTTCCCCGACTAAGTAACGGCGGACGCCCAGCAACCGACAGAAGTGGTGCGGCTGGCAGGTCAACTCCGCCTTCCTGTCCACACAACAGCGACTACCGGGCCACAGAGTTTTCGAACGGGGTTCTCGAATGACAGAGCGTCTGGCGCTCGGCATCACTGTCGGAGCGTCGAATTCGGTCGCCGTGGCGACCCCGGGGGACGGCGGCGACTATGACAGGGGCCACTCCGGCGACTCTGTCATCACTCATCCGAGTGTGTTGCGCCTCGCCCCGCATGCTGCGCCCGCATTCGGCAGCGGTGCCCGACCCACCGGCAGGCACTCGAGTGACGTAGTACTCGAGGGCTTCCTCGCCCGGGTCGGTGATCCGGTGGATATCCTCGCCGAGGACGGAACCGCCCACTCCGCAGCGGATCTCGTGTCCACCGCGGTCGGCTGTCTGATCGATGAGGTCGGCGCCGGTGCCGCGCATTCCATCGTCGCCTGCCATCCGGCGTGGTGGTCGCGACATACCGTCGATGTGCAGCGGGCCGCGCTGGATCGCGCGGGCCTGCGCGAGGTGACCTTGGTTCCGGAGCCGACCGCGTCGGTGCGCTGGCTGGAGGCCGCGCACGGCCCGCTCGGCGACGACACGGTTGTCGTATACGACCTCGGCGCGTCCGGCCTTACCGTCTCGGTGGTGCGCACCGGCGCGCAGGCCGCCGTGCTCGGCGCGCCATTGCGCACTACCGATGTCGCCGGCGCCGAATTCGATCTGCTGGCCATGCGCTATGTCCTGGCTAACGCCTTGGGTGGAAATGATTTCGATCCGTTCGATCCGGTGGTGGAACGGGAATTGTCGGCATTGCGCGATCGCTGCCGATATGCGAAAGAAGAGCTTTCCACAAATACCGCGACGGTTGTCCCGGTCCGTTTGAACCCGGCCGATCACCACGCCGAAAACATCCGACTGGTCCGCGACGAACTCGAGGACCTACTGCGCGGGCCTTTACTGACCTCGCTCGATCTCATCCGCGATGCGGTACATCGCGCCGGACTCGATATCGGTGATATCGGCCGAGTGCTGCTCACCGGCGGCGGCGGCGCGATCCCACTGGTAGCCGAGTTGATCTCCACCGAATTCGGACTCCCCGTGGTCGCGGCGCCGCAGCCGCGGCTCACCAGCGCGCTCGGCGCCGCGGAACTGGCCGCGGACCTGTTGTCGATCACCGTGGATCGCACACCGGTGGCAGCCATGGGCAGCAACGCACGCACCGAGGAACTGCCCACCGTGCCGCGGCCGGTCGAAAAGTCCGCGACCCGCCCGACCAGCAGTGCGGTAGCCAGCGGTGGCGTTTCGCGCGATGACACCGAGCCAAAAAAGACCCTGCCCGGCACGAGCGAGCGACGCCGCAGGCTCAGCGGCCGCCAACGCGCCGCCATCATCGCGGGCGCGGCCCTGGTGCTCGGCGCACTCGCGACGGGCACCGTCGCCATCGGCACCGGCGCGCAGTCCGGCCCGACCCCACCCGCGAGCTCCGATCCGACAACAACGCCAGGCGCGTCCGTCGTCGCGGCGACCGATGGCGGCACTTCCACCGGCGCGGCGACGACCTCCGCGAAGGATTCGCCCGTCGGCAGTCCGAAACCGAAACCCGCTGCAGGACAACCGGCTTCCGCCGCAACGAGCACCGTCGCCGGCACGAGCAGTCAACCTGCCGCAGCCGAGTCCACCGACGGCCAGTCCACCCAGAGCCAACCAGCTCCCGCTCAACCGGCACCGGCCACCCAGCCCGCGGCGGAAGCTCCGGTAACGCAAACCCAACCCGCGCCACAACCGCAGCCGGCCCCGCCGACGCAGGTGCAGGTCCCGACCGTGCCGTCCCTGCCGACGAACACCTTGGGCGATGCGGTCGGCGACACCGTCGGCGGCGTCGTATCCGCACTGCCCAAGATCCCCGGAGGCAGATGATGGGTGATATCGCCTTCGACACGCTGCCCTGCGCACGCGAGATCTTCCGCGAATTGGACTCCGCAGATCGGGAACCGGTCGTCTATCTGATCAGGGGCCGCTCCGGCTCCGGCAAATCCACCCTCCTCTCGGTGATCCGGGCCCGCCTGCGCGCCCACGGCATCCCATTCCGGGATGATCCGGTGATGCCCGAACACCTTGCAGCGCAAGGCAACTCGGCTAATGGAGCGCATGCGATGGCAGACGTCCCCCGCGCCGACGGGCGGCGCCCCAACCACGATGACGCGCTCACCGGCAACGGCGCGGCCCACGCCACCGGCGACGGATACCGAACCCGAACCACCGAAAAACCCACCATCATCCAGCGCCCCGATAACGGAGCGCATGCGATCCACCGCACCGACGGCGCACACCCACGAAAACCGCGCCCGGCCCTGATCATCGACAACGCCCACACCCTGAGCCAATCGGACCTCGAATCGCTCTGCGCGACAATTGAATCCGGACGCTTCACGGTCATTGTCGCGACCCAGCCGCGCCCGCACGATCCGCAGCTGCGCACACTCGCCGACACCGTTGCGCGCCGCGGTCGGATAGCCGATCTGCGCGCGCTCGGCGTCTCCGATATCGCACCGTTCGCCCGCGAATTGGGCATGGCGGTGCCGCGCCCGGTCGCCCAGCACATCCATCGCCAGACCGCGGGCAGCCGCGGTGGCGTGGTCGCCGCGCTGACCGCCGCCTGCTCGGCCCGCCTCGATGCCGGAATCCGCGCCGTCGACGACTCCGTCGCCGCCTGGGCCCGCGCCCTCCTGGACAATCTCGAACCGGATCTGCTGGAGACCCTGGTCGTCGCCACCACCGGCACCGGCCTGGACTCCACCGAACTCACCGAGGTCCTCGGCGTGGACACCGCCGCGGCCCAAGATCTGATCGACCGGGCCAGGGCTAGCGCGCTGGTCACCGATGCCGATCTGCTGCTCGAACCCGCGGTCGCACCGCTGCGCACTCTGCTCGGCGACCGCCGCTTCGTGGCCGTGCAGCGTCGCTTGCTCAACGCGCGACTGGATGCGGGTCTGCTGCGCGATCACACCGCGCTGCTGCTCGCCGAATCCGGCGTCCGGGACCAGCGCCTTGCCGAATTCCTGTGTGCCGCAGCAGAAAAGGCCGGACGCGAGGCGGTGCGCTACTACGCCGCCGCGGCGGCGGCCGGGGCAGATCCGGACGTCATCGCGCTGCGCTGGGCGGAGGCGGCCGCATGTACCGGTGACGGCGATACGGCCATACGACTTGCCGAGCCGGTGCTGGCCCGTCCCGGTGTCACCGGCGCGGAACTCGCTGCGGCCGTGCGGATTTGCGCGGCAGTGCTGACCCGCCGTGGTCTGGTCGGGCGCGCCGCCCAGCTGTATTCCTGGCTCGGCGCACATCGGGTCGGCGCGGATTGGGCGCTCGGCGCGACCGTGCAGTATCTCGCCGGTGAGGTGGCCGCCGCCGCGCAGCTGTCCGAATCGGCGACGCAGTGGCCGCCTACCGAAGCCAACGCGCACGCCCGGCTGATCGCGACCGCACTCGCACGCACCATCGTCGAACACGAAACCGGCACCGCCGCAGCCGTATCCGCGCTCATCCAGGCCGCGCAGGCCGATGCGGGTACCGATCGGTTCCTGCCGTGCACCGCGGTCTCCATCGCGACGCTGCTGTGCCTGAGCACCGGCGAACCGCGCCGCGCCGGTGAGGCGCTGCGCCGGGCCACCACCAGCGGCCTGCGCTGCCATCAGTTGCAGGTGCTCACCGCTTGGGCCGCGATGCTCGGCGGCGACGAACAGGCCGCGGCGACCACCGTCGCCGCGCTGCAAATGGATTCCCTCGATATCCGCGACCGCCTGCTCGCGCACGGTGTCGCGGTCGGCCTGGCCCGCCGCAGCGGCGACCACGCCGCACTCACCCGCGCCTGGCAGGCGGCCTATCCACTCTTCGATGACGTCGACGCCGACCTGCTCACCCTGCTGCCGATCGGCGAACTGTGGCTGGCGGGCATCCGGCTGCGCGACGAGCGCCGCATCGCACCGCTGGTCGATGCCTGCCTCGCACTGCTGCGGCGACTCGACCAGCCGCCCGCATGGGCGAATGCCTTCCACTGGTACGGCGTACAGGCCGCGATCGCACATGAGAGTCCGGAGGAACTGCTTCCGCACGCCCGGCTGCTCAAGGCCGCCGCCGAGTCCGGTGACCGGCATGCCGCGATCCTCGCCGACGCGGGCCGCACCTGGGTACTGGTGCTGCGTGGTCAGGTCGCCGCGACCCCGGTGCAGGCGGCGGTGGCCGGACTCAGCGAGATCGGCCTGACCTGGGATGCCGCCCGGCTCGCGAGCGAGGCGGCGCTGGCCGCCGCCGATTCCGCGACCGCGACCGCCCTGCTGAAACTGGCCAGAACCGTCCGGGCCGACGCCCGTCCGCAGGAGCCCGTGGTCCGCCCGAGCGCACCCGCCGCGGCCTCGGGCAACGGCCAGGTCGCCGCCCCGGAACCGGTCGCCGACGCGGCAATTCTCAGCGAACGCGAACGCGAGGTCGCCGAACTCGTGCTGCTCGGTCTGACGTATCGGGAAATCGGCGCTCGCCTGTACATTTCTGCCAAGACAGTGGAGCATCATGTCGCCCGTATCCGACGCCGGATCGGTGCTCGTTCCCGTTCGGAGTTATTGTCGATGCTCCGCGCCATGGGACACGGCTCGCTGCTGGTGTGATCGGGGCGCGGCCCGATCCGTGACGCCGAAGCGAGGTATTGAGGATGGCCACTGGGGTGGGCCTGCGCATCGCCGAGGACAACTGCACAGCGGCCATCGTCACCGATAACGACGAACCGACGTTCATCGTCCGCGAGTCGATCCTGCACATGTCCGATGACGGCGACACCGTTCTCGGCGGACCGGCCCCGGCCGGTCATACGCATTCGATCACTGGTTTCGCGTCCTCGGTCGGCGATCCGGCCGGTATCTCGGTCGACGACGGCGAGGCCTACCGGGCCGAGGATCTGGTCGCGACCGCACTGTTCTGCCTGATCAATCTGACCGCCGAACATCTCAACGGTGCCGCCGAGTTCTACGCGACCTACCCCGCGGGCTGGCCGTCGGAGTATGTTCTCTCGCTCCGCGACGCATTGGACTACCTGGGCCTGAAGTCGGTATTGCTGGTCAGCGAGGGCGACCTCCCCGGCAGCGATACCGTCGCACCGGAATTGGCCTACGCCTACGACGCCGCGCGCGCCGCACTGGCCGCGGTATTGGCGACCCCGGCGGGCGCGACCCCGCCGGATCCGAGCAATGCCGAGAACTCGACCGTGGTCACCGACGTCATCCCGGCGGTGCCGACGCCCGAGGTCCAGCCGCAGGCCTATTCGGCGGCGATGCCGGTCGCGGCACCGCTGGCCGCGGCGACCGCGGTCGAGGCGACCACCCCGGCGCCGCCCCCGGCCGCGACCCCGAAGAAAGATCGCGGCACGCCGCTGCTGATCGCGGTCGCGGTCGGCATCGGCCTGATACTCGGCGGCATCGGCGTCGCCGTCCTGTTCGGTGATCCCGGCTCTACCCCGGTGCCGCCGGTGCGCGACGCCAAATCCGATCAGGTCTCGACGAGCCCGACCCCGCAGCCGCCGGTGGACCTACCGACCGTGCCGGAAACCACGCCGGCGCCGACCACCGAACCGCCCGTCGTCATCACCAGCAGCGAACCGGAGACCACCGAGCCGCCGACCACCACACCACCTACCACCACGCCCACGACGACACCGCCGACCACGACCCGGTCGAGCCGGACCACGACCACCCGTCCAGGCTTCCCCATGTTCACGCCGCCGACGTGGACGCAACTGCCGTGGCAGCAGCCTTTTCCGTACGAGATGGCGCCTCCTCGCTGATTTCGTAGCGACCTACCCGGGTTTGTGCCTTAAAGTGATCGGCTGACCGGTGTAGTAGCTGGCACACCCCGTGCCGACGAAGGGACTTCATGCGCAAGTTGGTGGCGCGTAGCGCCGCGGTCAAGGCAGCCTCGATCGGATTGGCCGCGACCGTTTTCATCGCACCCCTGCTCGTCACCACCGCCGCTTCGGCCGAACCGCCAGCACCCGGGCAGCTTTCTGCCGAGAACCTGCCGCCCGAACTCGTCGAGGCCATTTCCCGCGATCTGAAGATGACGCCCGCGGAGTACCTGGAACGCTCCGCCAAGGCCCAGGAGCTCAGCGAATACGCGGAATCGTTCCGTAGCGAGCGCCCCGACACCTACGCGGGCGCCTGGCTCGGCACCGACGGTAAGCCGGTCGTCGCGGTCACCTCGGTCGATGCCGCCAAGATCGCCGCAGCCGACGGCTACCAGACCCATCTGGCGCCGATCTCGGCGAACAGCCTGGAAAACTCGCTGATGCAGCTGAATCAGTGGATCAACACGCTGCCCAAGGAAATCTCCCAGTCGATCAACTCCGTCGCGGTCGACTTCCTCAACAGCCAGCTGGTGCTGTCGGTCGCCAATACCCCGGTCGGCCACGCGCTGAACCTGCCGACCCTGATTGCCAACGTCAAGGTCATTCTCTCGCCCAATAGCGGCGGCCCGATCGAGCGCCGCCCGATGGGCGGCGACACCTACATCACCGCGCCGACCTCACTGAAGGACACCTCGCTGCGCGGCGTCGATGTCTGCTCGTTCGGCTTCAACAGCGTGGACGCGGCGGGTAACGCGCTCAACATCAGCGCGGGCCACTGCGACCCGAACCTGGAGAAGGGCGACCAGCACGCCGCGGTCTACCTGCCCAATATCAGGGACATCCCGAACAGCATCGAGCTCGGCAACTTCGTCAAGGCGAGCCTCGGCGGCCCGACCGCACTCGACTACTCCGTCATCAAGCTCAACGAGCGCTCGGTCAATGCGGGCATGGACCAGCCCTCGGTGCGCGGCTCCAACGGCACCACGTTGACCATCACCGGTACCGCCGAGCCGGTCACCGGCGCGCCGGTCTGCAAGTCCGGCCAGTCCTCCACCTTCACCTGCGGGTTCGTGGTGGCCGATCGGGTCGAAACCCAGCTGTACACCGCCGAAGGTGTGAGCAAGACCGTGCGCGGCTTCGCCAGCTCGGCCTGCACGCTCGGCGGCGACAGCGGCGGCGCGATCGTCTCGGGCACGCTGGCCCTCGGCATCACCAGCGGTTCCAATGCCGCCGACGCGCCGGACTGCAACGAGGCCAATATCGCGCTCGCGCAGTACGGCGGCACCGCGACGCTCGGCATTCCGATTCGCTCGATCCTGGCCGATATCGACGCATCGGCCGGCGGTGGCGTCGGCGCCGGCATCGCGTTGCGGACCCGTCCGAACGCTGGCTGAGAGGGCTTGTCGGACACCGTATTTCCGACGAACCGGCGGCCGGTCGATTAGTGGGCCGAACAACATCGCGACATAAGTAGGCATAACCGGCCGGACACTTTAAGGTATGGGCATGCTCCTGCCACGTATAGGTCAGTTCCGATCAGCTGCGCGACAGACCCGGGTCCGAAAATCAGTTATCGCCGCTTCGGCGGCGATTCTGCTGTTCGGTCCAACAGCGGCAGTGGCGAATGCACAACCGGACCAGCCGGCGCTTCCCGCCGACCTGATCGCCGCGGTCGCGCGCGATCTGAAGATCTCCCCCGAGGAGTACCTGCACCGCGCTGATCTGTCCCAGCAGCTCGCGGCCTTCGCCACCACGGCGCAGCGCCAGTTCCCGCAGGTCTTCGCGGGGTCGTGGCTCGATGACGGTGGCAAGGCCGTGGTGGCGCTGGCGCAGGGCCCCGGTGCCGATGAGGCTCGCCAGGCGGCCACGTCGGCCGGATTCGAGGTCCGCAATGTCGCCAAGAGCGAGGCGGCGCTGCGCGGCGAGAAGAGCGCCTTCGAGCGCTGGCTGGAGGGGCAGCCCGAGGCCGTTTCCGCGCTGGTGCGTGGTGTGGTGGTCGATCCCGTCAACAACAGCATCGCGGTGCGGGTCGAGCAGGCCGGTCTGCCGATGCCGAACTTCGTCGATCCTTCGCGGGTCATCGTGACCGCGCCGCCGGTCGCCGGTGAGCAGTTGCAGACGACCCCGGTCGCGGGCGCGATGCAGACCGGTCCGCTGGCCGGTGGCGACGGCTTCGCCTCGATCGCCGGGAAGACGTCGCTGCGCTGCTCGCTCGGCTTCAACGGCACCGACCGGGCCGGCAACACCGTGAATATCACTGCGGGCCACTGCAATCCGGACATCGCGTCGGCGGGTTCGGGGAATGCGGCCGGCGTCTACGAGCTGGCCGGCGATCGGCCGGGTGCGCAGATCGGCACGTTCCAGAAGTCGGTGCTCGGCGCCCAGGACTACTCGATCATCCGGATCAACGATCAGGCCAAGGACCGGTTCACCAACAACTTCGTGCGCCAGCCCGGCCAGCCGGTCGCGGTCGACGGCGTTGCCGTTCCGGTGGTCGGCGCTCCGGTCTGCAAGTCCGGTGCGCGCACCGGCTTCAGCTGCGGCATCGTGAACGCGGTGGACCAGACCGTGCAGGTCGGCGACCGGGAGCTCACCCAGGCCTTCTCCGCGAACATCTGCGCACTGCCCGGTGACAGTGGCGGTGCGATCGTCACTGGCCGGTTGGCGCTCGGCATCTCCAGCGCGTCGTCGGTGGCCGACTTCCCGATCTGCGAGATCCCGAATCTGATCGGCGCCCTCACCGGCAATGCGCCGCAGCTGTTCGCGCAGCCGGTCAGCGTGGTTCTTTCGGACAATCCGGGGCTGAAGGTCAACAACTAGCCAGACCGCCGGAAAAGGCCGACAGCGGCGACGCTGTCGGCCTTTTTGCTATCCCTGGGCCGATTCACTGAAGTCGCGTTGCCCGAGAGCACCGCTAGCGACTGCTCGCAGGTCGCTCGAAGGTCAGCATTGCCCTGTGGGGCCCGGCGACCTTCCGGCATCCTGGAATGCATGTGTTTGGTGTTGATCGGTTGGCGGGTGCATCCGGAGTATCGGTTGATAGTCGCGGCCAATCGCGACGAGTTCTACTCCCGCCCGACCGAGTCGATGCGCTGGTGGCCCGAGGTGCCCGGGCTGCTGGCCGGACGCGATCTCGGGGCGCTGCGCAAGGTCGCGGGTGATCCGCCGGGCACCTGGCTCGGGTTGACACGGGAAGACAACGGCCGCAATAGATTCGCCACTGTGACCAATGTGCGCGATCCGAAAGACGAACGTGGCGACGCCCGTTCCCGCGGGGCGCTGTTGATGGATTTCCTGCGCGACACCCGGCAAACCCGCGAGCTGTCGGGTCCAGAAAAGCTGTCGGGTCCAGAAAAGTATGTGCTCGACGTCGCCGCGGCACCCGACGACTACAACGGCTACAACGTGCTGGTCTCGGACCTCGAATCGCTGTGGTGGCATTCCAACCGCAGCACGCTGCCGCCGCAGGAACTGACGCCGGGTTTCCACGGCGTATCCAACGGCAGGTTCATCACCTCGGTCGCCCCGGGCCCGGCGGCGGCATTCGAAGCGCCGCAACCCATTTGGCCCAAGGTGCGCGGCGGTCTCACCGACCTGCGCGCGTTGGTCGAATCGGATCCCGGCAATGTGTCGCGCTACTTCGAGGTGCTGGCCGATCGCACCGAGGCGCCCGATGATCTATTGCCGCGCACCGGAGTTCCGCTGCGGCGCGAGCGCACGCTCTCGGCCAGATTCATCGCCAACGCGCTGCACGGGACCAGGGCGAGCACGGTCCTGCTGGTGCGCGAGAACGGTTCGTTCGAGATAGCCGAGCGTTCCTTCGGCCGCTTCGGGCGGCACAGGGGCGAGGAAACTTTCAGCGGCAGTTTGGATCTGCGCGAACACCAGGCCTGAAACACAACCGGCCCGCTCCAGGTGGGAGCGGGCCAGTCGAGTTCGATCGAGATCAGTTCGGCTGCTGAGCCGGCACGGGCTGCTGAGCCGAAGCGGGCTGCTGGGCCGGCACCGACTTCTCGGCGAACTTGGTGGTGCCGGGTGCCGCCTGCAGGGTGTTGACCAGGTCGATGCCTGCGAGGGTCAGGATCGGACCACCGACGGCGAGCGTGCCGAGGATGCCACCGATACCCGCGCCCGCGATCGCGGCCGGAATGCAGCCGACACCGAGCAATGGCAGGCCGAGGATGCAGCCGATGACACCACCCGCGACGACACCGATGGCGGTGCCGACGAAGCCGCCGACCGCCGTGGCGATGCCGAACTGAGTGGAGAACTCGTTCATTGCCCGCTGGTCTTCATCCGGGGAGGCGATCGGCTTGGCGATGGCGTTGATCGTATTCGCCTTTTGCTCGACCTTGACGCCCTGGTCAGGGGTCAGTTCGAGGACCTTACCGTCGTCCTTCACAACCGGCTTGACGTCGACCGGAGTCTGGTCGACATTGACGTCGAGCGGAACCGAGACGACGGTGTTGCCGAGTTCGTCCTTGACCGTGTAGAGGTCCGGTTCCTTCAATTCCTCGTCGGACTTCGTCAGCTCGAAGGTCCCCCCCTTGAGCGTAGCGACGACCGTCTTGTCCACGAGCTTGACGGAGTAGCTGATCGGCTGAGCGGCCGCGGGGGCGGGCTCGGCGTGAGCAACTCCGAATCCGATGGTCATCGCGCCGATGACCATCGTGGCAGCCGCGGTGGTGCTGCGGAGATTCATTCAGTTTCCAATCCATCATCAGGGTTGTCCGCGCGCCGCTTCCGTACACGCGAGAGCGCTCATCAACCCGAGGTGGTCGGACCCCGGATTCTCCCCGAGCAGTGTGAAAGACAGGCACATCAAACAGAACGTGGTGAGCGTAATCGAACCGACATGAAGATGCGAGATCGGTTACTCATACTGTGATCTCGGCGTGACTAAGCCTGTCCTTACCCCATCGCGGGCACCGCGCACTGTTTACGGTGGTTGGCAGCCCGAACCGCACCTGGATTAGGCGATCTTCGTGAAATCCATCACAGGCGAAAAAAGGGTCAAGCCCCAGGAAGAAGGGGCAGTAGCCAACCGGCGATCGTACGATAGACAAGTAAGTTACCGGTGGGTAACTTACTTGCAGTTAGTATACGAGCCAACCGGGTGGCGCGACCGCCGCCCACGCTCGTGTTGCCTCTAAAGAAAGGTCGCGACATGAATGCCCTGACAGTGACGCTGGGCACGATTGGTGTGGCGTTCAGCCTGTTGGGTTGGGCATCATTCGTCGGTGGCGTCGGCAAAATGACCCGCGCGATCATGATCGGCCAACCCGCGCCGGATCGTTGGCGACCATTCTTGCCGCGCTTCAAGACGATGATCGTCGAATTCCTCGCCCACACCCGGATGAACAAATTCCGCACGGTGGGCTGGGCGCACTGGCTGGTGATGATCGGCTTCCTCGGCGGTTTCATCCTGTACTTCGAGGCGTACGGGCAGACCTTCGATCCCGAGTTCCACTGGCCGATCATCGGCGGCTGGGGCATCTACCACCTGTGGGACGAACTGCTCGGCATCGGCACCGTCATCGGCATCCTGGTGCTGATCGTCATTCGCCAGCTCAACCACCCACGGGTGCCCGCGCGACTGTCACGATTCAGCGGTTCCCGGTTCGCGCCGGCCTATGTCATCGAGGCGATCGTATTCATCGAGGGCATCGGCATGGTCATGGTGAAGGCGGGCAAGATCGCCACCTACGGCCACTCCGAGGCGTGGACCGACTTCTTCACCATGCAGGTGGCCAAGCTGCTGCCCTCCAGCGTGGCGATGGTCGCCATCTTCGCGTTCATCAAGATGGTTTCGGGCAGCACCTTCCTGCTGCTGGTCGGTCGCAATATCAACTGGGGTGTGGCCTGGCACCGGTTCGCGGCCTTCTTCAATATCTACTTCAAGCGTGAGGACGACGGCGGCGTCGCACTGGGCGCCGCGAAGCCGATGATGTCCAAGGGCAAGCCGGTCGATATGGAGACCGCCGACCCGGACGTCGACACCTTCGGTGCGGGCCGGGTCGAGGACTTCTCCTGGAAGGGCTGGCTGGACTTCACCACCTGCACCGAATGCGGTCGCTGCCAGTCGCAGTGCCCGGCCTGGAATACCGGCAAGCCGTTGTCGCCCAAGCTGCTGATCATGTCGCTGCGCGACCACGGTGTCGCCAAGGCCCCGTACCTGCTGGCCGGTGGCCGCAAAGATATGGGCGGCGACGAGGTCGGCCTGGTCGATGGCGACGGTAAGCCCAACGAGGCGAAGCTGGCCAAGATCTCCGAGGCGGCCAAGGCCGAGGCGGAGCGTCCGCTGGTCGGCGGCGAGGATGTCAACGGCATCATCGACCCGGAGGTGCTGTGGAGCTGCACCACCTGTGGTGCGTGTGTCGAGCAGTGCCCGGTCGATATCGAACACGTCGATCACATCATCGATATGCGCCGCTACCAGGTGCTGATCGAATCGGAGTTCCCCTCCGAGCTGGCCGGTTTGTTCAAGAACCTGGAGAACAAGGGCAACCCCTGGGGCCAGAACGCCAAGGACCGGCTGAACTGGATCAACGAACTCGACTTCCAGATCCCGGTATTCGGCCAGTCCGCCCCGAACGGGGAAGAGATTGCCTCCTTCGACGGGTACGAGTACCTGTTCTGGGTCGGCTGCGCGGGTGCGTACGAGGATCGCGCCAAGCGCACCACCAAGGCCGTCGCGGAGCTGTTGGCGACCGCGGGCGTGAAGTTCATGGTGCTCGGCGCCGATGAGACCTGCACCGGTGACTCCGCGCGCCGGGCCGGTAACGAATTCCTGTTCCAGCAGCTGGCGCAGCAGAACATCGAGCTGTTGAACTCGGTATTCGACGGTGTCGAGCAGTCGCGCAAGAAGATCGTTGTCACCTGCGCGCACTGCTTCAACGCGCTGAACAATGAATACCCGCAGGTCGGCGGCATCTACGAGGTGGTGCACCACACCCAGCTGTTGAACCGGCTGGTGCGTACCAAGCAGCTGATCCCGGTCGCCTCGGTATCGCAGAATGTCACCTACCACGACCCGTGCTACCTGGGTCGACACAACAAGGTCTACAACGCACCGCGTGAGTTGATGGAGGCCTCCGGGTCCACCCTCGTCGAAATGCCGCGGCACGGCGAACGTTCCATGTGCTGTGGTGCCGGTGGCGCGCGGATGTGGATGGAAGAGCAACTCGGTAAGCGCATCAATATCGATCGCGTCGACGAGGCGCTGTCCACCCTGAACGGCGGCAACGAACCGTCCAAGATCGCGACCGGCTGCCCGTTCTGCCGCGTCATGCTCACCGACGGTGTCACCGCGCGCAAGGACAGCGGCGAGGTCGGCCAGGGCGTCGAGGTCGTCGATGTCGCGCAGTTGATGCTCGATGCCATCGACCGGGTCGACTCGTCGAAGCTCACCGAGAACCTGACCGTGGTGCAGGAACCGAAGCAGGCCACCGAGCCGGAACCGGTTGCCGCCGAACCCGAACCGACACCCGCGGCCGAAGCGCCCGCCGAACCGAAGGCGGCTCCGGCCGGTGGCGGTCTGGCGATGAAGGGCGGCAAGGCGCCCGGTGGTCTGGGTATGAAGGGTGCGGCCAAGGCGCCCGGTGGTGGTCTCGGTATGAAGGGGGCCGCGAAGGCACCTGGGGCCAAGGCAACTCCGGCTCCTGCCGAGGACACCGCGGCCGAGGCGACCGCTGCTCCGGCCGCGCCCGTCAAGGGGCTCGCGATGAAGGGCCCAGCGAAGGCACCGGGTAAGGGCCTCGGCATGAAGGGTGGGGCGAAAGCGCCCGGAGCCAAAGCGACTCCTGACGCTGCTGCTGAACCAGCACCCGCCGCCGACGCACCGGCCGCACCTCCGGTCAAGGGTCTGGCAATGAAGTCCGGCTTCAAGCGCCCCGGCCCGAAAGCCCCCGGCACGGCCACTCCGGCCCCGTCGGCCCCCGCCGAACCGGCCTCCCCCACCGCGGAAGCCGCAACGGAACCCGCCGACGAATCGGACCAGCCCGCCAACGGCAACGGCACCCCCGCCGTGGCACCCCCGCCCGCCAAGCCCGGCGGCCTCGGCTTCAAATCCGGAGCCAAGGCCCCCGGCCGCAAGAACTGACAGGATAAAGCTCGGCCCGGGTGTGCAGATCGCACCCGGGCCGATCTCTATCTAGCGCAAGGCAGCACAGCGCCCGTCATTCGGTCTCTTTCGGATGTCCAGTCAGACAACGTTCGAGCAGGAGACGCCCTACGGTTTTGCTTCCTTTCTCGGCGGGCTCGACGAAGTACCACAGGCGGCCACCATCGGTGAACTTGTACTGATATCGCTCGAAGGTCCGTCCCTGATAGTTGCCATAGCGCAACTCGCCCTTCAGCGAATAGAGCCGTGCCGACTGCACTTCCGGCGCACGAGTAAGTGTCTCCCACGCCTCGACCATTGCGTTACGTGCAGCCGGTCCAACCCTTCTGGGCCTCGGTGGTAATGAAGACGATCTCGTACTCACTACGTTTGAGCGGCCGGGGCACCGCATCGCGCCGCTTGCTCAAATCCCGATCGGGGACTTGCCCTGGCTAAGACAACCAGTCATCCAGGAGCGGGAGTCGGTGGCTACTTTCCGGTGAAGGAGGGTGGGCGTTTTGTAGGAGGGCGAGGATGCCTTCGCGGAGGTCGGGACTGGAGAACTCGATGCCAGACTACGATTCAGCGCTGGCCGGACGGGGTAGAGATGAGCGAGTCGACCGCGGCGGTGCTGGCGCAGATCGTCCAGCCGGCCCTGGCTACGGCCTCGTCAATGCCACGTAGCGAGCGAGATGCTGGTCGCTGGAGCCGAATTCGTATTCGATCGCGGTCAGGCGTTTGAAGTAGTGGCCGATCGCGAGCTCTTCGGTCATACCCATGGCACCATGCAGCTGCACGGCATTCTGGCCGATGAAGCGCGCGGCCCGACCGATGGTGACCTTCGCGGCCGAAACCGCACGCGCTCGGTCCGCCGCTGCCGCACCCAAGGAGTAGACGGCCAGATACACCGCGGCAATGGCCTGCTCGAGCTCGATGTACATATCGACCATGCGATGCTGGAGCACCTGGAAACTGCCGATCGGCTGGCCGAACTGCTGCCGCTGTTTGGCGTATTCGACGGTGTCCGCCAGCACCTTTCGCATGCACCCGACTGCCTCGGACGCGATCGCGGCGATCGCCTCGTCCGCCGTTACATCGATTGCATCCCATGCCGCACCCTCGGCACCGAGCAGCGCATCGGCCGGCAACCGGAACCCGGTGAAGGTGATATCGGAGCCGACCCGGTCGTCGATCGTCCGATACGAATGCACCTCGACACCGGCGGGCGGATCGGCGGCATCGAATTCGGCGATGAACAGCGAGATTCCGTCTTTATCGCGCCGATCACCGGCGGTGCGCGCGGTAATGAGCAGGTGCGTGGCCAGCGGCGCACTGGTCACGACGGTCTTGATGCCATCGAGCACCCACTCGTCACCATCGTGACGCACGGTGGTCGATACATCGTGCAGCGTCTGCCCCGAGCTCGGCTCCAGCGCCGCGAACGCGGTCCGCGCCGCACCGGAAACGATCTGTCGCAGTACCGAATCCGCGCGATCGCCGCCGAAACGATTCAGCAGCCCAGCGCCGACCACCACAGTATCGATATAAGGCTCGACGACCAGCGCGCGGCCGAGTTCCTCGGTGATGATCATCAGCTCGACCGGCCCACCACCCATGCCATCGACCCGCTCGGGCAGGGTGGCGCCCAGAATGCTCAGCTCCTCGGCGAATCCGCGCCATACGCTCGGCTGCCAACCGGCATCGGATTTCGCCGCGCCCCGGCTTTTGTCCAATTCGTAACGGGCGCCGAGGAATCCGGCCACCGCGTCGCGGAGCAGTTCCTGCTCATCGGTGAAGGTGAAGTCCATCAGAGCCCCAATGCTGCCTTGGCGAGAATATTTCGCTGAATTTCGTTGCTGCCCGCATAGATCGAGCCCGCCCTGTCGTTGAAGTAGCGCAGCGGCGCGACGGCCTGCCAGTCCGCGCCGCTGTGATAACCGTCAGCGGGCGGGGTGAATTCGGCGATCGGCCCACCTGGCGCGGTGGCATGCGGCTGATATACGCGCCCGCGCGGACCGGCTGCTTCCAAAGCCAATTCGGTGAGCCGCTGACTCAATTCGGTGGCCAGGATCTTGAGCATCGAGGATGCCGGACCCGGATTCTTGCCCTGCGCCATCGCCGAAAGCGTGCGGTACTCCAGGATTTCGAGCACCTCGGTGCGGATTCGAGCCTCGGCGAGTTTCGCCGCGAATGCCGCGTAGTCGATGAGCGGATTGCCGTCGGGTCCGGTCTGTCCGGCCGCGGCGGTGGCCACATCCTGGGCCATGACCTGCAGCATCGGCGCGGCCGCACCGCCACGCTCGTGCACGAGCAGATATTTCGCCACGGTCCAGCCGTCATCGATGCGACCGAGCACATTGGCTTTCGGCACCCGGACGTTATCGAAGAAGACCTGGTTCTGCACCTGTTCGCCGGAAGTCATCACCAGCGGGCGGATCTGGATGCCCGGCGTGGTCATATCGATCAGCAGAAAGGTGATGCCCTGCTGCTTCTTACCCTCGCGCGAGGTCCGGACCAGGCAGAAGATCCAATTCGCCTCGGTGGCGTGGGTGGTCCAGATCTTGCTGCCGGTGCAGACGAAATCGGCGCCGTCATCGACGGCGGTCATGCTCAGCGAGGCCAGGTCCGAACCGGCCTCCGGTTCCGAATAGCCCTGGCAGAAGAAGATTTCCCCGGTCAGGATGCGCGGCAGATAGAAGGCTTGCTGTTCCGGCGTGCCGAATGCGACGATCGCGGGCGCGACCATCCGGATGCCCATCGGCGAGAGCGAGGGCGCACCGGCCAGGGTCGACTCGCGATTGAAGATGTAGTGCTGGGTGAGGCTCCAATCGCAGCCGCCGTGCTCCACCGGCCAGGCCGGTGCGGCCCAGCCGCGCTGGTGCAGGATGTGCTGCCACCGCATGCTCGCCTCATGGTCCGGGTACACGCTCGTCGCCAAGCGTCCGGCCCGCCGCAGCTGCGGCGTCAGCTTCTCGTCGAGAAATGCGCGAACCTCGTCGCGAAAGGCCAGATCGGCCGCTGACCAGTCGTAATCCATCTGCCCTCCGGAGGGATCTGCGTCATTTCATCGGGTCGTCCTGCGGCCCCATGAGACGCAATGTACGTCTGTCTCAGCCCGAAAATCAAACTGATGCCAGCTGCCTGCACTTGCGTTGTGTCAGCAGTCTTCGAAGAAGGCCTTGACGTATCCAGCGGACTGATAGACGTAGTCGTAGGCCCACCTGGCGACCGAAAGACGCGGCCGTGGATCCACCATGAGCACCTCGCCGTCCCAGCATTTCCCGAGGACGTAGCGGGCCCGCGAAATATGCGGCGTGAAGGTGATGACGATGACTCGACGCCAACCTTCCGCCGCCGCGAGTTCGGCGAGCTCCCGACCCTCGCCGCGCGTGGTGCGCGGCGACGGATCGAAGCAGGTGACCTGAAAGCTATAGCGGCTGTGGCAGATTCGATTCACCAGCGCGCTGTTTTCATATGGGTCGGAGAACAGCACCCGGGGCGCGTAGCCCTCGCTCGCCAACCGCAGCCCCAGCTTCTCGCGCCCATCGTGCGCACCGCCGAGCACGAGAATCGCATCGGCTTTCGCGGGCACGTCGACCTGCGGCCGGACGTAAACCGGCCACAGACCAGCGACCAGCGCCACCACCGCAACGCCGAGTACTGCCCAGGCGCTGCGTGCCCGAATGCTGCGCCGGCGTCGCACGAGATCGATCGTAACCGGGCCGTCAGCGGAGGGTTTGCGCAGGTCAGCAGGGCTATCCGCGATTCATGTCGCCACCTGTACATCTGCTGTTGCGCAGACCCTTGCCTCGCTGACGTGGGGCGGCCATCGGCGGGACCTATCAATCGATCATGCGATGCACAGTCTTCGGAACCGGGTACCTCGGGGCCACGCACGCGGCGTGCATGGCCGAACTCGGACACGATGTAATCGGCGTTGATATCGATCCGGGCAAGGTCGCGAAGCTGTCCGATGGCGTGGTGCCGTTCTACGAACCCGGGCTCGAGGAGGTGCTGCGCCGGAACCTGGATGCCGGCCGGCTGCGGTTCACCACCTCGTATGCGGAGGCGGCCGACCACGCCCAGGTGCATTTCCTCGGGGTCGGGACGCCGCAGAAGAAGGGCGAGTACGCCGCGGACCTGAAATATGTGCACGCCGTGGTCGATACGCTCACCCCGCTGCTGGAGCGGCCGTCGGTGATCGTCGGAAAGTCGACGGTGCCGGTCGGAACCGCCGCCGCATTGGGTGCGCGGGTCCGCGCGCTCACCGACGCCGAGGTCGAGGTGGCCTGGAATCCGGAGTTCCTGCGCGAGGGTTTCGCGGTGAAGGACACGCTGCGCCCGGATCGACTGGTGCTCGGTGTGGATCGCGAACGTGAAAGCACGGCCTGGGTCGAGGAATTGGTGCGCGAGATCTACGCGGACCTGATCGCGGCCGAGGTACCGTTCCTGCTGACCGACCTGGCCACCGCCGAATTGGTCAAGGTCTCCGCAAATGCCTTTCTGGCGACCAAGATTTCCTTCATCAACGCTGTCTCCGAAGTCTGCGAGGCGACCGGCGCGGATGTGACCATGCTGGCCGACGCTCTCGGCTACGACGCGCGCATCGGCCGTCGATTCCTCAATGCCGGACTGGGTTTCGGCGGCGGCTGCCTACCCAAGGACATCCGCGCGTTCATGGCGCGCTCCGGCGAACTCGGCGCCGATCACGCGGTGGCCTTCCTGCGCGAGGTCGACAACATCAATATGCGCCGCCGCACCAAGATGGTCGATATGGCCGCGCGGGCTTGCGGCGGATCGCTGCTCGGCGCCAACGTTGCGGTGCTCGGCGCGGCCTTCAAACCCGAATCCGACGATGTGCGTGACTCACCCGCGCTGAATGTGGCCGGGATGATCCAGCTGCATGGCGCGGTGGTGACGGTGTACGACCCGAAGGCGGCGGAGAATTCGCGACGGGTCTTCCCCACCTTGAACTACGCGACCTCGGTGACCGATGCCTGCGATCGCGCCGATGTGGTGCTGGTGCTGACCGAGTGGGACGAATTCGTCGCATTGCGTCCGCAAGACCTCGATCCGGTGGTTCGCAAACGGTCGATCATCGACGGACGGAACTGTCTCAATCGTGCCACCTGGAGAGATGCCGGATGGGTGTACGCCGGACTCGGCACACCGTAGAGTTGCCTGCGACACGGGGGCGACAGCGGGACGATCAGGTCCTGCCTTCGGGTCTGTCGTACGTCGACGGTAGGGTCCCGAGGGCGGGCCGATCCACCGGCGGGCGGCGCAGGCTCGCATGTCGTGATGTGTGAAACGGGATGGGCAGCTGATGAGTTCGGTTCTGGGAGTTTCGGTGGGGGCCGGCGCCGTCCGAATGGCGCGACCACACACCGCGAGCCCCCACGGCCCCATCGCCCCGCATTCCTTCGATCTGCAGACCATTCCGGTCGTCGAGCACCAGGTGGAGGAGCTGGCCGCCGAGGCGATCGGCGTGACCCTGGAATCCATGCCGGGTATCGCGGCCACCGCGATCGCCTACCGCAGTGAGCAGCATGCCAAGGCGCTGCGCGCGGCCTTGGCGCGCCAGCAGCTCACCAATTACGAACTGGTGCCCGAAATTGTCGCGGCGGTCGAATTCGCGCAGGCCACAGGCGATATTCGTGGTATTTCCTCACTCGTCGTGTATGACCTCGGCAGCTCCGGTCTTACGGTCAGCGTCGTCGACACCCAGACCCGTGAGATCCGTCACAGCGAACGGACCAGCGATATCAGTGGTGACTACCTGGATTCGCTGATCCGCGAACAGCAGATCGCCTCGGGCCGGATCGCGCATCCGCCGGATTCGGCGGGGCTGGCCGCGCTGGACGCGCTGTGCCGCGAGGCCAAGGAGCAATTGTCCTCGAATACCGCAGTAGCGCTGCCGAGCGAACAAGGTCTGGTGCTGCTGGCCCAGGAGAATTTCGAAGCCCTCATCATGCTGGCGATCGAATCGTCGGCGCGGATGGCGCGCGATGTCATCGTGCGCTCGGATCGTCCGGTGCACGGTGTGCTCGCGATCGGCGGTTGTGCGCGAATTCCACTGATCGCCAAGGTGCTCGAACGCTGGATGGGCGTGCCGGTCATCGTGCCCGACAGCCCAGAGACAGTGGTCACCCGCGGTGCCGCCCTGATGGCGCGTCCGGTGCGTACGGTAATCCAGCCCCCGCAGCGGCACCCGCCCGCCGCGGATCCGATGCTCGACGACGAGCTCTCGCCCGCCTGGTTGTCCGCAACGCCCAAACGTCCTCGCGGCAAGCGGGAAATCAATGGTGCGGTACTGACCGTCAGCGCACTAGCCGTCGTCGCCGCCATCGGACTCGGACTCGGTTACGGCCCACAGGTTCTCACGCGCGATTCGCAGAGCGGTGATCGTCCTACCTCCGTCTCCCCGACCAGCCCGCCGCGCACCACCACCCTCGATCCGCAGATCGCCGTCGCGCCCGCCAGCACCACCGAATCCAGCGAAGCGGTGGCCGCCCCTCCACCCCCGCGCCGCACGACAACATCCGAGGCCGCACCCACACCCGGCCCGAATACCATTGTCGTGCCAGGCCTACCGCCGATTGTGGTACCGACAATTCCGCCCGAGGTCTTCCCCTTCCCGCCGCCCGCACCGCGCTGAGTTCGGACTGGTTTCCGCGCCCTGCGTGGTCCGACGACGTGAACGCACAGCCCCTTTTAGTCGCGACCACATGTGCGAACGCGTGTGTGCACCGTGTAGTCGTCACCCGCGAAGGCGGCGGCTACCTCCTATGCCCTGGGCTGTCGTCGCCCCAAGGGTCTTCGTATCCGCGCGGTTCCGGCCTGGGGTAGCCGCGGGGGTCGGTGTCGTAATCGGATTCGTGCTCTTGTGGTTCAGTGCCGCGATAGCCGCGATCGCGGTCGTACGCCCGGGGATTCGGGGTTTGATCGTCCCAGGTGATCTGCCTGTGCGAGCCGGTGCCCGACTCGTCGTCCCGGGATTGATCCGATATCCGTCGGCGTCCGGTATCTCTCGTATCGGTGGCCATCGCGCCGCTGGACCGCTTGGCTGGACCGCTGGCGCGCCGGGCCGCGCCGGACGCCGCGGTCTTCGCATGACGTGAGTGCCGTGCCGGCGCAACGGGTTCGGGCTTGTGCCCGAAGGGACGGGCGAGCATTACAGCGATCGCCGTGGTCAACGGGACCGAAAGCGCCAGCGCGATGCCGCCGACGGAGGAGCGAGCGATTTCGATCGCGACCGCGTCACCGGTCAGGACGTCGCGGATGGAGCGGCCCGCGACGCTGAACAGCAGCAGCAACGGGAGCGCGCCACCGGCGTAGGCCAACACCAGGGTGTAGACCGTGCTCGCGATGTGGTCGCGGCCGACGCGCATGGCTGCGGCGAAAACCTCGCGACGCGAGGCGGATTCATCGATGGCGGCGAGTTCGAAGGCGGCCGAGGCCTGGGTGATGGTGACGTCGTTGAGCACACCGAGCGAACCGATGATGAAGCCCGCCAGCAGCAGGCCGGTAATGCTGACGTGCTGAATGTAGGTGGCGACGTTGGTGTTCTGTTCCTCGGATAGCCCGGTCAGATGGGTGATCTCGATGGCGATCCAGGACAGCACTGCCGCGACGATCATCGAGGTCAACGTGCCGAGCAGCGCCGAACTGGTGCGCAGATTCACACCGTGCGCGAGATACAGCACGGCATACAGGATCATCGCACCCGCAACCAGCGCGACGGGAATGGCGGGCTTACCGTCCAACAGCGCGGGCAGCATGAACAGCACGAGCACCGCGAAGGCGAAAACCAGCCCGAGCAGCGCCCGCAACCCGCGCCAGCGCGCCACCACGATCACCACGACGACGAAGGCCAGCACGATCAGGGTCAGTGGCAGCCCGCGCGAGTAGTCCTCGAACGAGTACAGCGGCATCCCGCTCGGATCGGTCTGCCGCACGATCCGGATGTGATCACCGGCGCGCAGATCGGGTTGTCCTGGGCCGGGCGCGATTTCGAACAGGGTGTGATTGCCCTTGTGGGGACCGGAATCGATGCTGATCAGACTGCGCTGACAGGTGTAGCCCGCGGCACGCGGCTGTTCGGGCTTATCGATGAACACCTTGCCGATCGAACTGCTGCCGCAGGCGCCGACGTCCTGCATCACCACGGTTCCGGCCTCGGTCTGCACCGCGCCACCGCCCGCGTTCTGCATCGGCAGTGGAATATCGATGTGCTGGCTGCTCGGCCACAGCACGATCGCGGCGAGCACGACCACGACACCGATCGCGGCGAGCAGCCCGACGACAACGCGGGCCGCGGTCGCGCCGATCGCGATGGGGCCGGAATGGTCGTGGTGATGGTGATGATCACTCATGGCTCACCGGACTCCTACCTTTTCGTCTGTAGTCCAGGGTGCGAGCTTAAAGGATTTCATTTTCAAGATCGGATTCACGGACCGACAGCGACCGACAGGCCAGTCATGAAAGATTCCGAATGGAAAATCGGGAGGGGGCGGCGGAGAGCAGGGGGATGTCTCCGCCGCCCGCAGGTCGGCGCCCAGGGGGGTAGGCAGCCTAACCCGAGGTCAGGTTGTCCAGGGGGGGTAGACAACTTGACCGGGCACTCGAAGTGCCAAGAGACACTGTACACAAAAAGTCTCGTTTAGCGCTAGCTAGTAACTAAAACTCTTAAATATCCGTACGCGGGGTATGTTTTGACCCCGGAAGCAGGGCGATCCGGTAGCCGAGCGCACGCTGGCGCGGGAGATCAGACCGCCCAGCCCGCTACTGCCGGTAACTCGACAAGAAGTTCCCGAAGCGCTCGATGGCCACCGCGAGATCGCGCGCCCACGGCAGCGTGACGATCCGCAGATGATCATGATTCGGCCAATTGAACCCGGTGCCCTGCACCATCAAGATCTTCTCTTGCAACAGCAGATCCAGGATCAGCTTCGAATCATCGTGGATTTCATAGACGTTCGGATCCAACTTGGGGAACGCGTAGAGCGCACCCTTCGGCTTCACACAGGAAACGCCCGGGATCATATTCAGCCGTTCCCACGCGACATCGCGCTGCTCGAGCAGTCGCCCACCGGGCAGGATCAGATCCTCGATGCTCTGGTGTCCGCCGAGCGCAACCTGAATCGCATGCTGAGCAGGCACATTCGGGCAAAGCCTGGTCGAGGCGAGCAGATCGATGCCCTCGAGGAAACCAGCCGCATGCTCCTTGGGTCCGGTGATCGCCAACCAGCCCGAGCGGTAGCCCGCCACCCGGTAGGCCTTGGAGAGCCCGTTGAAGGTCAGGCAGAGCAGATCGGGCGCGAGCGTCGCCAGCGAAATGTGCTTTGCATCGTCGTAGAGGATCTTGTCGTAGATCTCGTCGGCGAGCAGCAGCAGCTGATGCTTGCGCGCGAGGTCGACCAGCTGCTGCAGCACCTCGGTGGAGTACACCGCGCCGGTCGGGTTGTTCGGATTGATCACCAGCAGCGCCTTGGTCTTATCGGTGATCTTGGATTCGATATCGGAGATATCGGGCTGCCAGCCGTTGGATTCGTCACACAGGTAGTGCACCGGGGTACCCCCGGCCAGGCTGGTCATGGCGGTCCACAGCGGATAGTCCGGCGCCGGGATCAGCACCTCGTCACCATTGTCGAGCAGCGCCTGCATGGTGATGGTGATCAGCTCGGACACGCCGTTACCCAAGTAGACATCGTCGACATCGAGTTCGGGAAAGCCCGGGACCAGCTCATAGCGAGTCACGATGGCGCGCCGGGCCGAGAGGATGCCCTTGGATTCGGAATAGCCCTGGGCATACGGCAGCGCGGCGATGATGTCGCGCATGATCACATCCGGCGCCTCGAATCCGAACGGCGCGGGATTGCCGATATTCAGCTTGAGGATGCGATGCCCCTCCGCCTCCAGCCGTGCCGCATGCGCGCCCACCGGTCCACGAATTTCGTAGAGGACGTTCTGCAGCTTCGTGGATTGCTCCAGCACGCGCGGCGGATGGTGCGGTAGATGGCTAGGACTCACCTTGCCTATGGTGCCATCTGTATTTTTGGCAGCGCCTTCGGCGCTGCGTGTTCGCGGCCCCCTGGTGTCTCGCGTCCGAGCCGCCGAGACTCGCGACTTCGTCGCATGCGCTTCGACGACTCGGACGCGAGACGGGCCGCGAACGGGTCGCTCGTAAGACTCGCTCCGTGGTGGTCGGTAGCGGCGGGACGTTCAGCACCTGATGCACGCATGCAGCAACGGCGAGCCCCGCGCCCGCAGCGCACGCTTCGACAACTCGAACGCGACACCCGCCACGAACTCCTCGCTCGTAAAACTCGCTCCGTCGGGGCTGAAGCACGGAAGTGGCCTGATGTCAACTGCTGGGCCGGCTCAAGACGACGAGTTGCCCGGCGGGATACCTTTGGCCGCAGTGGATCCGCAGAACTCTTCGATTTTTTCATCGAGTAATCGCGCCTCGACGGCGTCGCGGAACTGCGGAGCGGCGATCCGCCGCCGCAGCCCGATGAGGCGTTCCTCCAGTTGAGCGATGCGCTTGTCCTCAGCTAGGCCGAGCACCGGAAGCAAGGCGGCGGACGCACCGTCCAGACTGCCGTTGATCAGATACGCCGCGGCGCTGTCGACCCGGGCCATCGCCTCGGTGCCATAGGAGCGCCGCTCGGACGGCCCATTCGCATACAGCTCGATGGCCTGCTGCGTCGCGGCCAATGCGGGTTCGGCCTGACCGAGATGGATATAGGTCGCGCCCGCGTAGTAATGGGCCTTGGCCTCGTTGAAGCCGAAGACGCCGCCGACCTCGTCGTGCAGTGAGTCGGTGGCGGCCACCTCGCGGGCATCGTCGGCGGCCCGAATGCAGCGATCGGCATCGGCGTCACTGCCCAACCGGGACCAGATCCTGGCCTCGATATTCAATAGTCGAACCCTGGCCGTGGCGGATTCGGCGAACTCCTGCCCGCTCTGCGCCAGCAGCACGCCCCGACGCGGCCGATCCGACCAGTATTCGATCAGCGCGTGCATGCCCCGGGTCCAGGCGCGCAACCCGTTGTGACCACACAATTCCGAATAGGCCCAGGCCGCCCTGATCTGCTCGCCGGCGGCATCGAGATAGCCGAGGTCGGTGCTCGCATTGGCGAGCAATCCCGACAGCGTGCCGGCCAGCAGGTACAGATGGCTGGTATCGGCGGGGCGCTGATGCCCCTCCAACAGGCGGTAGACCCGGCGTCGTACCCGCAGCATCTCCACCATCATCGGTACCGGCGGGATGTGCACATATTCGTTCGCGATGCGCGTGACATCAGCATCGAGCTGTTCCAAGGTGGTGGCTCCCACATTGGTGCTCTCGGCCTGGCCGGCGTGCTCGCTCGCCTCGTGGGCAGCCGCCATAATCAGATCCCTCTCCGAAATCGCCGCTAACGCATCACCTCTCATCGCACCGGCGTCTATGAGAGCCAAAAGATCCGCGTCACTGGAATAGTTGGCGCGGGCCGAGGCATCGGCCCGCCTGTCGAATCCGGGCGCGGTCGGTCGATCGCTTACGGGTTGATCGATCATGGCCGCGAACCGTGCCCGGACAACATCGTCGGACCTGGCCAGGGAGGTATCGAGGGCGGCTTGATTGACCGGACGCGGATGGACCCGCGCACCGCCGGCCTCCCACTTCGATACGAGGCGCTCGTGCACTCCCAGATGTGCCGCGAACTCCCGGATACTCATCCGCCTGGCATCGCGAAGGGCGCGGGCCTCCTTACCTGACCACTGCCGGACCACGATGTCATCCTTCCGAACGAACTTCTTCTCAGAGTACGAGCGGTTTGTGAGTGCGGCCACAGGCAAAAGCATTCCGCTATCGGCGGCGTGCGCGACGGGCCCAGAGGCGGTAGCGAAAGCGTGACCACGTAGGGCCCCGGAAACGCCGCAAATCCAATACCGAGGCAGCGGAAGGGCAGTGGAAGGCGGGCGGGTGGGCAATTCCCGAATCGCCGTCTGGCACAGGACCCTTGGACTCGAGGAGGCAAGGAGTTGGCCGTGAATGTGGAGAAACTCAGAACAGTCGACGATTGGGTGGCCTATTACCGGCACGAGTTCGGTTTGCCGGTCACCGAACGCGGCGGGTTCGTGATGCTGCCCGTCACCGGCCGGGTCTGCGTTGTCCATCTACCGACGACTCGGGCCGAAAAGGTCAGGGTCGCACTGGAACAGCAGGGGACGAGGGGCCCCATGCTGGCCAGGCAGATCCGCTGGAGCTTCCTCGCCGAGCCGGACAGTCGGCCGGGCGCACAGATATTGGAGGTGCTGAACCGTCTGGATATAGGCATTCCGGCCATCGGCAGTGCCGTGATGTTGCCGACCGGGCTCGGGCGGTGGACCCGGGAAGGGTGCTTCTGGGTCAACCCACCGAGTCGCGGCGACACGCTCCCACCGTTATCCGTCATCATCACGACGGCACTCGCGGTGGGGGCGGGTGGCGGGGACTGAATGCGTCGTCGGTCCCCGCCGCCGCTCGGCGCCGGGCCCACCGAGTCCGCCCCTCTTAATGGCAGTCGACAGGGGCGGGCTCGGTCGGGTGTTCGCGACCCGGTTGCACAGGCGAATGGCAGTGAAAGGGCACCGGAGCCGCGTGCCGGAGCCGAAACCCGTACGCAGGCGCAAGCTTCGAGCGAGACGAGGAAGATCGTTCGGATCAGCGCCGCGTACGGGTTGCTGCCGCGAATGCCTGTCGCTGGTCGCAACCGCCGAAACCCGCACTGCCACCGAGTAGTCGACCTAGTGGCGGGGCGTCCATCGAGCCGAGTCGAATGGTGGTACTGCACACTGTCCGGAACCGCCTTTCGACTCAGCTCGACGCCGGATGGTGGCCTCGGGGACGACTTCGAGATCGACCTAGGTGGGCAGCGGGAAGTTCAAGTAGGACCGCGAGGGCGTCGGCCCGCGCTGGCCCTGGTACTTCGAGCCCGCGCTGGTGCTGCCATAGGGGTTCTCGGCGGGGCTGGTCAGGCGCAACAGACACAGCTGACCGATCTTCATACCCGGCCACAGGGTGATCGGCAGATTCGCCACATTCGACAGTTCCAGCGTGATGTGGCCGCTGAAGCCCGGATCGATGAAGCCCGCCGTCGAATGGGTCAGCAGTCCGAGCCGTCCGAGACTGGACTTACCCTCCAACCGACCGGCCAGATCGTCCGGCAATGTGCAGACCTCCAATGTGGAGCCGAGCACGAATTCGCCGGGATGCAGCACGAACGGCTCGCCCTGGTTGGGCTCGACCAGACTAGTCAGCTCATCCTGACGTTGCGCGGGATCGATATGGGTGTAGCGGCTGTTGTCGAATACCCGGAACAGCCCATCCAGTCGCACATCGATACTCGACGGCTGGATCAGGGTTTCCAGCAGTGGCTCGACGCCGAGACGCCCAGCGGCGATCTCCGCACGGATGTCACGATCGGAAAGCAGCACGCCGACGAGCGTAGCGCCTGCTCGATACCGCTCCTCAGCCGCCATTCGGGCGCGAGTTCGACCGAAGGCACGGCGATAGATTCTTCGAGGTCGGGTATTCCGCAATCATGACAGTGGTCGACACTTCGACGCCCGTGCTGCCCGGACCGCGCGGGGAACTCTCCGCGGGGATCGTCGAGACCTTGCGCGGGGATATCGGTCATTCCGTCCCGCCCATGATCGATGCGGATCCGTACGGCGAAGATCTGCAACTGGCTCTGCAGCTGTGTTACGAGTTGCACTACCAGGGGTTCGACGGGGTCGATCCGGGGTGGGAATGGGATCCGCGGTTATTGGAATTACGGGCCGGATGCGAAGAACGGTTCCTCGACGCGATGGTGCGGGATGTGCCGGGTGGCACCGATCTGGACGCCGAGTTGGCGCAGTTGGTCACCGAGCCCACCGAGCCGACCGGCATCGGCGCGCACCTGCGGGAGGCCGGTGAATGGTGGCAGATGCGTGAGTATTTCGTGCATCGATCGATCTACCACCACAAGGAGGCCGATCCGTATGCGTGGGTGATCCCCAGGCTGCGCGGTCAGGCCAAGGCATCGCTGGTCGCGGTGGAGTTCGACGAATTCGGCGGCGGGCGCGGCGAGCGTGTGCACGCACAGCTCTACGCGGACCTGTTGGCCGCGGCCGGGCTAGAGTCCGCCTATCTGTACTACCTCGATGTGGTGCCCGCGCCGATGCTGGCGGTGGTCAACATGATGTCGCTATTCGGGCTGCACCGGCACTTGCGCGGCGCACTGGTCGGGCATTTCGCAACCGTCGAGACAACCTCGTCGCCGGGGGCGGCACGGATGGTCGAGGCCCTGCGCAAACTCGATGCGGCCCCGGCGTGCATACGGTTCTATACCGAGCATGTGGAGGCTGACGCGGTCCACGAACAGGTCATGCGACGCGATGTGATCGGCGATCTGATCGCCCGACAACCGGAGCTGACCTCGTCGATCGTGCTCGGCATCCAGGCAACCAACCTGCTCGAAGACCGCTTCGACGATCATGTTCGCGCCCAGAACTGGGCACACGGGCGCAGTTCACTGCGCAGTCCTTGGCTCGTCGAGCCCGATTCGATATCGGCCGATCCGATTGCCGAGCACTTTTCGGGTTAATCGGCGAACGTGATGTTGATTCGTCCGCCCGGCGTCTATCGCCCGCAAGCCGATACCTGGTTGCTCGCCCGCGCCATGCGGGATGCGCCGCTGCCGCCCGGCGGGTGTGCGCTGGATGCCTGCACCGGTTCCGGTGTGCTGGCGATCCACGCGGCACTGGCCGGAGCCGCGTCGGTCACCGCCGTGGATATTTCCCGAGCGGCGCTCGCCACGGCCTGGCTCAACAGCCGCATCCGCGGCATCGGGGTGGAGGTCGTGCGCGGCGATGTCGCCACCGCACTGGCCGATCGCCGATTCGATGTGGTTGTCGCCAACCCGCCCTACGTACCGAGCGCGCGCCCGGGGCGGGGGCACACGCGCGCCTGGGACGCCGGACACCACGGCCGGGCCGTACTGAACCAGCTGTGCCGCAGGTTGCCGACGCTGTTGACGCACAACGGTATCGGCCTGATCGTGCACTCCGCGGTCTGCGATCCGGATCGAACACTCACCCAACTGCGCGGCGGCGGACTGAAGGCGGCGATCGTCGCCCGGGCCGTCCTGCCGTTCGGTCCGGTAATGCGCCGGCGCGCCGCCTGGCTCGAAGCGACCGGTCTGATCAGTCCACGACAACGACATGAAGAGCTGGTGGTGATCCGTGCCGACCGAATCTGATCCGGTGCGCCGACTGTCCTTCACCGCCGACGGGCCCGTATTGGTGGAGGGCCCGGTGGAGCTGGTGACAGCCGACGGGCGGACGCTGCATTGTGACCGTTTCCAGGTGGCCATCTGCCTGTGCCGACGCTCCAAGAACTACCCGCTGTGCGACACCAGCCACCGCAAACACCGCCGCGACCCAACCGCGTAGGCCTGCGGGAAAACGAATGGCCCAGACCACGAATGTACTGGTCAGGGCCATTTTGAGCCGATGACGGGAATCGAACCCGCGCTGTCTGCTTGGGAAGCAGAAGTTCTACCATTGAACTACATCGGCAATGCGCTATGCGCGTCCGCGACTTTATCAGACCAGGCACTGCGCCGGTCAACTCCGTTGCTCGAGTCGCTGAGTGTCGAAGGTACGCAACGGCTTCAGCGGGCCACGCCCCGAACCCAGCTGGTCCGGGGCGCGTAAGGCTGATCAGCCTGTTATTTCGCGCGGCATTCGGTGAAGATCTTGGTGTTGGCCTCGCGTGCCTTGTCGGCATCAGACTGGCTCATGCCGAAGTTGTTGGCATCGGCTGCCTTGGCGTCGTATTCGTCGCTGATCATCTTGCGCAGGCCCTCCTGCGAAATGCCTTGGTCCACATAGAGCTTGGCAGCGCAGTCGGCCAGGCTCTTGTCCTTGAGTCCCTTGTCCTGGAGCGACTTGGAGAGGTCCGCTTGGGTTACCGCGGGCTGGTCCGCGCCCTTGTCGTTACCGCACGCCGCCAGTACCGGCAGCGCGACGAGCGCTGCGGCGATCAGGAAGGTCCGCACCTGATTCCTCTTCTCGATTCAGTTCGAATACACGGCCACCGCGGTGGCGCCGCAACGATAATGCCGTACGGCGCCGCGCGGTAGCCGAGCGATCGACTTCCCAGTCGGGAAGTGGGTTACAGGTCCATGGCCGCGCGCAATGCGGTATCCAACCGGTCCAGGGCATCCGCTTCCATCTCATCGATGGGCTCGGCCAACCAGCCTCGATAGATGCGACCGATATTCCCGGCATGTACCCAACCGTGCCGTTCGACGGGCACAGCCAGAATGTCCTGCGGATCCTCGTCGACGACCTCGGCGGCGATCAGCCACTGCCTCAGTGATTCATTGATGCCATCGCTGCTGATGAGCACGACGGTACGACGCCGCGGCGAACCGTGTGGGTGATAGGTCCACAGTTCACCCCTGCGCACGCATCGCCTCCTCGGCGGCGGCCAGCTCCGCCTCGTCCGCCGCGGCCAGGGCCGTCACATCGGGTACCGGGCCGACGCCGGTCCGCACGGCTTCGCGACGGGCTGCCTTCGATATCCACGCTGAGGGCGACATCCCAGCGCGGGCCGCCGCCTGTTCGGCGAAGGCCCAGGATGCCTCATCCAGCGAGAGGGTGACCTTACGCGTTGCCATACCATTTATCGTACCGCCGTTTCGGCCGACTGCCAGCGGAAATCCGGTCCCGCTCGTGGCCGGAAATCTCGGTCCGACGGGTGCGAATCGCTGTACGGTCACAGATATGACGACGTTGAACCACCACCGGGTGGGCGCGGGGGAACCGCTAGTCATGGTGCACGGCGTAGGCAGCCGCTGGCAGGTGTGGGCGCCGATAATCGACACCCTCGCCGAATCCTTCGACGTCGTCGCCGTCGATCTGCCCGGCTTCGCGGGGTCCGCGCCGATCGAGCACACCACCGTCGACACCCTCACCGAAGCGCTTGCCGACTTTCTCAAAGAACAGGGCATCGAGCGCCCGCATCTGGCGGGCAATTCGATGGGCGGACTCATCAGCCTGAACCTCGGCGCACGCGGGGCGGCCCGCTCGGTCACGGCATTTTCGCCGATCGGATTCTGGGACACCCCCGGCCGCGTGTGGTGCCAACAGTCGCTCGGCAAATCCCGCCAACTCGCCCGGGTGCTGCGTCGGTGGCTGCCCGACGTGCTCGGCACCGCCGCGGGTCGCACCGTATTCCTGTCGTTGGTCTTCGGCAAGCCGTGGGCGATCGATCCACAGGTGGCCATCGATACCGCCAGCGATGCGGCCGACGCACCCGGCTTCGAACCCGCCCTGGCCTCCTTCACCGATGCGGAATTGCACGAAATCGGTGCGCTGGCCGACATTCCGGTCACCATCGCCTGGGGCAACCGGGATATCCTGCTGACCTACGCCACCCAGAGCAGGAAGGCACGCGCCGTGCTGCCGAACGCCCGCCACGTAACGCTGCACGGCAGCGGCCACACGCCGTTCTTCGACGATCCGGCAGGCTGTGCGCGGGTTCTGCTCGAAACCATCAGCCCACGTCGCTGACCGGTCGAGTCAAGGTTGTCGGATCCGCCTCGCCGAGCAGGATCCGGACCGCATTTCCCCAGCGGTGCCGCAGGATTCGATTGCGATCCAGATCGCCGGTGAGCAGTACACGCATGGCGAGACCGGTCATGATCTCGATCGTGAATTCGGTGATGGTCGGCACCCGCGGGTCGTCCGGGAATTCCTGACGAAAGATATCGCGAATGCTGTTGTGCATCAGCTCGAATAGTCGATGCTCCAGCGGCAGGAAGGCCGCGAGCAGTTCGGAATCGGTGCGCGCGGCGACCCACATCTCCAGCGCCGCCCAGAATGACGGCCCGGTGAACATGTGCATGGTCAGCTCGACCGCGGTTTCGAGGCGATCCGCACCGACCGGAATCGCCTCGAATTCCCTTGTCAGCTGGGCGAATCGGCGCTCGGCCAGATGTTCGACGGCACCGGCGAGCAGATCGGCCTTGGTCGGGAAGTGGTGTTGCAGCGTGCCGCGCGGTACCTCGGCACGCTTCTGCACCTCGAGTGTGGTGGTACCGGCGTAGCCGACCTCCACCAGACTCTCCACCGCCGCGTCCAGGAGCCGCGTGCGCATGCGCGAGCGCCGCTGCGCCTGCGTCTCCCGGACGCGTTCGGGCATCGGATCAGCGCCCCTGCCACTGGGGTTCGCGCTTCTGCGCGAAGGCGAGCGCACCCTCGGCGGCATCCTTGGAGAACAGCGCTGGCAGCGCGATTTCGCCCTGTTTGGCGAAACCCTCGGCGACGGACCAATCCGGCGCTTCGTCGATGATCCGCTTACTCGCCGCCACCGAAAGCGGTGCGGCCGCAACAATTTCGGCCGCCAATGCCAACGCACCATCCAGTGCCGCGCCGGGTTCGGTGACCCGGTTGACCAGTCCGAGCTGGTAGAGCCGTTCGGCATCGATGCGGCCACCGGTGAGCGCCAACTCCGCGGCGATGGGGCGCGGCAACCGCTGGGTCAATCGCAGTACACCGCCGCCCGCGGCAACCAGACCGCGCTTGACCTCCGGAATACCGAACTGGGCATTGTTCGCGGCGACAATCAGATCACCGGAGAGCGCGAGTTCGAAACCACCGGCCAGCGCGAAACCCTCTACGGCCGAAATCATTGGTTTGGCAGGCGGTTTCGCGGCAATGCCCAGCGGACCTCGGTTGGGGGTAATCGGCATCTCGCCCTTGGAGGCCGCGACGAGATCCATTCCGGCACTGAAGGTTCCGCCCGCACCGGTGAGCACCAGCACACGCGCGGCGGCGTCGGCCTCGAATTCGTCGACAGCGGCCTCGATGGCCTGCGCTGTGGCCAAATTGATGGCATTGCGGGCTTCCGGGCGATTAACGGTCAATAGCGTTATCGCATCGCGCTTTTCGACCAGCACCAAATCTGGCGCACCCGTCCCCCGGCCACCAACTCCCATGGAGTCGTCGTGCGACGCTGAATTCATTTGACAGTCCTCTCGGTGCGCAAGGTGAGCCTATCGGCGGCGGTCACATCGGCCTCCGCGCCGATCGGGTCGCCGTCGGTGAACGCCGCGACGGTTTCCGAATCGGACGCCCGAACCAGTATGCGGGCACCGGCCGGCGTCAACGCGCTGATCACCACGGCCTCGGGTTCGTCGGCGTGTTCGGGCGCGGGCACCTTGCGATAGGCGACGGTATAGGCCTCGACGGTGGCCGGTCCGGTGTAGCCGGGTGCCGTATCACGCCGTGCCACCGGCACTTCCGGTTCGACGGCCCGGAAGAGTCGCGCAGGCGGGCGGGCGGAGTAGACACCGACGGCGTGCTTGGTGATATACCAGCCGAGTGCGCTCGCAAGGCCGTAGGCCGACGGGTCATCGCGCAGCCGACCGGTCAGCGTCGCGATCGAATGAGCCGCGTAGTTATTGCCGGGGCCGCCCGCGAAGGTGAGTCCGCCGGTGACCGACAGCGGACGCGCCGGATCGTCGATCGGCAGCCCGAGCGCCTCGGCAGCGACCTGCACCGCGACCGGGAAGCACGAATACAGGTCGATATGGGCGAGGTCGTCGATGCCGATACCCGCGCCCGACAATGCCGCCCGCCCGGCCGCGGCAATGGCCGGCGAACTGGACATATCCGCTCGTTCGGAGACGAACCACTCGTCGGTGGCGCTGGCCCCGCCGTGCGGAAAGACCCAGCGGTCCCTCGGCACGCCCGCCGCATCGGCCGCGGCCGCACTGCACAGGATCAGCCCCGCGCCCTGATCCACGGACAGGTTCGCGACGAGCAGCTTCGGATAGGGCGAGGAAACCATGCGGTTCGCGCGCGTCGGCGTCACGAGATCATCGATCGACTGTTCGGCGGGCTGCCACGCATACGGATTCCGGGCCGCCACCGTCGATAGCCGCGACCACAGTCCTCCGATCCGATCGCGATGCGCGGCCTCGCTCAGTCCGAGCCGTCCGCGCAGCGCGGTCTCCATCAACGCATAGAAGTAGATCGGCCCCCACAGTCCCACCGCCGTCTCCATCTCGTTATTGGGGCCGCGTTCGGTGCCGATGAGCTCGGTCGGCCGCACATCCTCGCTCTGCTCGGGCCAATCGAGTGCGACGCCGGTGCGGGGGGCGGCATTCCAAGATGCGACGGACTCGGCCCCGGTGATCAGCGCGATCTCGCACCGCCCGTCCGCGATGGCCTGCGCGACGGTATTGACCAGGCGCTGCGGCGCGTCACCGCCGAATCGCGCGGATTGCAGCGTGCGCTTGGGCGCGACGCCCAGTTCCGCCGCGACCAGCGCGCCGAGATCCGGATACGGCCTGCTGACCGGGGCCGCGGCCGCGATCAGATCGGCCGAACGCAATAGCCGCTCCCCGGTGCCGCTGTCGGTGCCCGCGCGGCGCAGCGATTCAGTGGCGAGTTCGACCGGTCCGGGCAATCCGGGCTCGCCGGCGCGGTGCACGATCTGGCCGACGCCGACGAGTACCGGCGTGCGCGGGTCCAATCCGGGTGGCAGCATAGTTCCTCCACTCTTACCGTCAATGTTGACGGTAACTTGCGTTCGATTAGAACAAAGCGCATACGCGCAGGCAATGGCTCTCGAACTGACTCACGGGTAAGATCGAGGAATGGCCTCGAACATCGCGCTACGGTTCGTCGACGACCGCGCCTACGTCACGCTGGACCGACCGGAAAAGCACAACGGCCTGACCATCGAGATGCTGCGCGATCTCGCCACAACCGCGCATACCGTCGCCGAGCACAAGGAGGTCCGCGCGGTCATTCTGTCCGGCAACGGCCCGAGTTTCAGCAGCGGCCTCGACATCGCGGGAGCGAGCCGCAATCCGCTCGCGGTCATCCGCGGCTTCATACCGCTGCCCTGGCGCGGCACCAATACCTTTCAGGAGGCCTGCTGGGCCTGGCGTCGACTCTCGGTGCCGGTAATCGCGGCCGTACACGGCCACTGCTACGGCGGTGGACTGCAGATCGCGCTCGCCGCCGACGTCCGCTTCGCCAGCCCCGACGCGGAATTCTCGGTAATGGAAGCCAAATACGGTCTGGTCCCGGATATGACCGGCGCGGCGACGCTGTCCCGGCTGATCGGCGTCGACAAGGCCCTGCTGCTGACCATGACCGCCGATATCGTGGACGCCGCCCACGCCGAGCGGATCGGCCTGGTCACCGAGGTGACCGCGGACCCGGTCGCGGCGGCGGAAAAGCTTGCCGATCGCATCGCCATCCGCTCTCCGCACGCCGTCGCGGGAGCCAAACAACTCTTCGATCGCTCCTGGCATGCCTCGGCTCGGCGCACCTTCGCCATCGAGCGGGCCACCCAGCTGCCATTGATTCTGCGGCAGGCCATATCTCGTAGTCGCTGATCACAATTCAGATAGCGCGATGCTTACAATCTTTCAGACGAATCACCCAACCCGCCAATTTCTCCGGTTTCGCTGTTAGCATTCTGAACGATTTGCCAGCCAGCCGAAATGTGACACGACACACGGTGTGGGGGCCTGCGTATCGTGCCACTTCGGCCAGAACCGGAGGGCTTTGAGACTTGCACAAAACCGCGTCCGCCTTGCTCTCGGCACTGGCAGGAGCTTCGGTATTGCTCCTCGTAGCGACAACACCAGCCACTGCAAACCCCAATGCGATCAACCCGATCCCGGTACTGAACGGCACCAATGGACTACCAAATCTGGGCGGCCGAACCAGGGCGGTATTCCAGGTGACCGGCATGGCCAGCCCGAACAACACCCAGGCCTATAACGTGCTCGGCACCGATCTGGGCATCATGTGGGATAACGGCAACGGCGAGATGCTGACCGCATTCGGCGATACCGCCGGACTCGGCCTGCCGAATCTGCTCGCTGGCAGCACATGGGCGTGGCGCAGCAATATTCTCGTGCGCAGCCACACCCACGATCCGTCCAACGGCATCTACTTCGACAGCGTCGTGCGCGATATCTTCGGCCAGGCGCGCGATCTGATTCCGAGCCCGAAGATTCCATTCATCGAGATCAGCCGGATCCCCACCGCGGGCATTTCGGTCGGCGGCGTTCAGTACATGAGTCTGATGTCGGTGCAGAGCTGGGACGATGTCGGCAGGTGGACCACGAATTTCTCCGGCCTCGCCGTCTCCGGTGATAACGGTGAGACCTGGGCCGAGCTACCCGAGACCCGGCGGCCGAATGAGGGCGGTAATGCCAACTTCCAGATGAACGCGTTCCTCAAGAACGGCGGTTACGTCTACGAATACGGCACCCAGTCCGGTCGCAACCGGGCGGCATATATCGCACGGGTCCGGGAAGGCGATATGGCGAATCTAGGCGAGTACGAGTACTGGGACGGCGAGCACTGGAGCAAGAAGGGCGACGTCAACGCCGCGGCGCCGATCATGGGGGGCGTCGGCGAGATGTCGGTGATGTACAACGAGTACCTCGGCCAGTTCATCTCGCTCACCACCGACCCGTTCAACTCGGTTGTGCTGCGGCGGGCCAGCTCACCCACGGGTCCGTGGAGCGATCCCGAAGTGCTGATCGACACCCGCGAACTCCCGGCCGCATACGCCCCGTCGATCTTCCCGTACCAGACCGGACGCGACCTGTACTTCGTCACCACGGTGCACACCCAGTACAACGTGGTGCTGATGCGGACAACGCTCTAGCCCCGTTGTCCTTCCCAACGGCACATGGCCGCGGCATTCCCCCGCGGTCATGTGCGAATGTTCCCCTCGATTTGACCTCAATGGCACTTCAGGTATGAAGCTTGGTCGAGTTGAGTCGTCGAGCTTCGGGAGAGACTATGGGCACCACACTCGCACCAAGTGAATCAGACACCGGCACTTCGGATTTGCGCGAATGGCTGCGTCTACATGCACGGCCGATTTTTGATACGGGTTCGAATAGCACCGGATCGGATATCACCGCATTAACCGAACGGCTCGGGTCGGCGACCGTGGTCGGACTCGGTGAGTCGACCCGGTTCTCTCGACAGACCTTCGGACTGCGTGAACGGGTATTCCGTGTACTGGTCGAGGAATACGGTTTCCGTACGCTCGCGGTGCAGGACGGTGCGCGTTCCGGTGAGCGACTCGATGCCTATGTGCGGACCGGCGCGGGAGATCCCGAATCGGTGCTCGCGGGTGCGTGGCGGCCGACCCGGACCGCCGAAATGGCGGTGGCACTGGAGTGGATTCGCGAATTCAATCAGGAGCACCCGAACGACCCCGTGCGAATTCTCGGCGTCGAGCCACCGCGCGCGGAACCGTCGGATTACGACGTGGTGCTGGATTATGTTCGGCAGCAAGCACCGGATCGGTTGGCCGCCATCGAATCCCACCTCGACCCGATCCGCACCGCGCATCAGATCGATGAACATGTGCAGCGCCATCAAGGAATTCACCCCGGCCGTCCGTTCATCGACGACGCACGCGATGCCTCGGCATTATTCGAAAAGCTTCCGGTGACAACAGAATTCGAAAATGCGCTGACGCATCTGCGGCTCATCGTCGAATTCCACGAGAAAAGCGTCGCCGGCCAGGGTGGTTTCGCGCGCGACGAGCGACCTGCCGCGAACCGGGTCATCCAATGGCAGCGCGATACCGGTGCGAAAATCGCGTATTGGGACGGCATCGCCCACACCGCCGCCCTAACCCTCGGTGCCGGTCCGGCGGAGAGCTCCGAATTCCGTGGTACCGGTAGCTATTTGCGCGAACATTTCGGTGCTCGGTACATCTCGGTCGCCATCGGCTTTCATCACGGAAATCTCGGTATGGCGGTGGCACCGGAACCGCTGCCGGACCTTGTCGACTCGACGCTCGGCACGGTGGACCTGCCCGCCTTCTACATCGACTTGCACAGCGACGCACCGGAATCGGTACGACTGTGGCTGCACGGTCCGGCGAAGCTGCGCACGATCAGCGGCATCTACGATCCGGCCAAGGACGCCACAGCGCACACCACCGTGCGATCCCTCGTGGACGCTTTCGACGCGCTCGTCCATATCCGCGAGACCTCGCCGGTGCATTGGTTGCCGCACCCGAGCTCTTAAGGCTCGGTCCGACCGCCCACGATATCCCCCGGCGCACGCGGCAGACGGATTCGCGATCGTCGCGGACGCGCGGAGTTCGCGCGCTCCGCAGCGGTCGCACGCGCGGCCGGAGCGCAGTGCACCGAGGGTCGCGTGGGCGCAGTCGCACAGCCATCGCATGGCAGTCAAATGGCGCACAGCCATCACATGGGGCCACGACCATCACGTGACGCATGACCATCAGGCGACCCCCCATCGCGCGACGCACGACCATCACGGAACCACGCCTATCGTGTGACCCACGATCATCACACTGGCGGACCCCCATCACACGGGCACACGACCGACTTGCATGGCGCACGGCACATCGGACGGCACATGGCCGTCGCGGGCCACATACCCGTCCCGAACCGCACGGGCGTCGCGTGGCGCACAGCGGCGCACGGCATCGCGTGGGTCCACGGGCAAATACACTCGCGCATATGGACGCGACCGATTGGGACACGCGGTATGCGCAGAGTGAACTGGTCTGGGGTGCACCGCCGAACAGCACCGTGGTGGAGCACGTTTACGGGCTGGAGCGGATCGCCCCGTTAGTGCCGGATACTCCCGACAGTGAGCCGCCCGGCTTACCGCGTGCCCTCGATCTTGCCTGCGGCGAAGGTCGTAATGCGCTGTGGTTGGCCACGCATGGCTGGCAGGTGCATGCCGTCGACTATTCACAGGTAGGTATTGATAAGGGCCGTACCATCGCGAGTCGGCTGTCCCGCTCGGTCCGCAGCCGGATCAGTTGGCAGTGCGCCGATGTCACCGATCTGGACGCCGCGGGCATAACCGGCCCGTACGAACTCGTGCTGATGGTCTTCCTGCACCTGCCCGCCGAACAACGCCGTCCGCTGGTCCGCCACCTCGCCGATCTACTCGCCCCTGAGGGCACCCTGCTGGTCCTCGGTCACGACACCACCAATCTCACCGAGGGCTTCGGCGGCCCGAAGGACCCCTCGGTCCTGTTCACCCCCGACGACATCATCGCCGACCTCGGCCCCGATCCGCACCGCATCCGCGTCCGCATGGCCGACCGCATCTACCGCCCCACAGAGGAACGCGACGCCATCGACGCCCTGGTCATCGCCACCAAACCCCCGGCAGATCCGCCTGCCGTCGAGTCCGAAACGCATATCGAGCCGCCACGCGAAACCTGACGCCGCGCCCGATAATTCAGCTCACCGCTTGGTCATCCGCAGGCCGCGGCGGAACCTGACATGGATCGGCTGCGCGCCGAGAGAACCGGTCTCCGTATCCGATTGCCCTCGGTTATGGCGATCGCTGCGGCGGTCCAACTGAGCACCGTCGCCAGCCCCGCCGCCATGCCGAGCAATACCCAGGCCAACCGCCATTGCTCGCTCAGCAGCGGAATTATGGTGCGGCTGAAGGCGATTCCGAGTCCGGCACCCGCGAAGTAGATGGTGATCGGTGTGGACGCACCGGCACAAGTGGCCAAGCGCGCCGCGATCATCCCGCCCGCGATGAACACCAGCGCTCCGGCGGCACCCGCAGCGGCCCGAGTTATCAGCAGCACAAGGTAATCGCTGTTCACGGCAGTGCTGGCCAATGCCCCGCAGTAAGGTCATACCTCAGCGGAACGCTCCCGTGGCGCCGAGCACGCGCACGGCAACGGCGGTAACCAATGCTCCCTCCCGGTAGCCGAGCCCGTTGGCGGTACTCATGGCTCCGGTCTCGCCCAGACTCCAGTCGAGGTCCGCGCGCATCGCCGGGACGAGCAATCCGAAGGCTAAGCGGGCGAGCCCGAGCGCCGAGGCGGTGCCGAGGGCGAGCCGCACCGCCTGCCGATCAGCCGGATTCACCGGTCCGCGAGCAGGATCGCCACCAACTCATCAGGGGCATCACGCATGAGGTTGTGCTTGCTGTCCACTGCATGCGTGCGCCACTGTGGATCATCCCGAAGCCGCTCATAGCAGCTGGTGAACGGAGATTCACCGTCCCAGCTCGCCGCGTAGACGTACTCCCTACGCCGGAATCGGGTGAGGTCGCCGGTGAGCTGGACCGACTGCAGCAGCGAGGCCAGCGGGTGTCCGGTAGCTCGTGGATCGAAGAAAGGCAGCGGCGGCACCGCATAACCGGTCTCCGCCACGTCCAGGTACCACTGCCGCTCCTGTTCGGAGACCAGCCGCCACATGGAGTCATCGTGGCGCGGCACAACGGCATCGAGGTAGACCAGCGAATCGATCCGGTCAGGTACCCGGTCGGAGGCCCCGGTAATCACCATCCCGCCGTAGCTGTGACCGACCAGCACCGCGTCCTCGATATCCTCGGCCACCAATAGCCGCACCACATCCTGGATATGCGTCTCGAGGTTCACCGACGCGGTCAGCAGATGGCTGCGCTCGGCGAGTCCGGTCAGGGTCAGCGGGTAGACCCGATGACCAGGCCGGCGCAACTGCTCGGTGATCGATTCGTAGCACCAGCCGCCGTGGCACATGCCTGGGATTAGAACGTAGGTCGCCAATTCACTCTCCGGTGTCGCTTCGCCGGGTCGGTCGGTGGGCGGGTGCGGCACCGACATATCGACCCGAGAGTCTTCCAGCGAAGTGGAATCGCAATCAGAAGTCCAACAGATCGTTCTTCTCATAGCGAGAAGTTCTTGTTATATAGCGAGGTAGCGAACCGCGACCTCGAACAGCTACGAACTCCACCGCGCCAGCCAGGGTGTGACCGTCTCGGCGATGATGTCGAAGCCGGACCGGAAAGAGTGTGACTGACCTGGGATAACGCGGACTTCGGCGGCATCGCCCGAATCGGGCACACCAAACGGGTCATTGGCGCCGTTGATCACGACGACTTCGATCTCACCTGGAGCCAGCAGTTCCTCGCGCCGCGTCTTCTCCGGCTTACCCGGCGGATGCAGCGGAAACGACAGCGCGAGTACGCCGCGTGCATCAGCCGCAATGGCAGTACGGCACGCCACCCGAGCCCCATTGCTGCGCCCACCCGAAATCAGTGGGACCTTCTTCACCCGCTTGCGCAGGTCGGCGACGATCTCCAGCCAGGCCTCGTCCTGCTTCACCGGGGACCCGGGCGCGCGTCGTCCGGCGACCCGATACGGCTGCACCACCCGCGCGACCGCGCCGCCCAGTTCGTAGGCACAATCGCGCACGGCGAGCAGGTCTTTCGCATCGACACCGCCGCCGGATCCGTGCGTGAGCAGCAGCAGGAACGCCGCCTTGCGCGGCTTGTCGAGCTCGATCTCCGCGGGCCCGCCGCTCGTCTCGATTCGCACCTCTTCACGGTAGTCGCCAGCTATCCGGAGACCCCAGCTATCCGGAGGCGCCCAGCTATCCGGAGACGCCCAGCCAACCGCGGCGCCTCGGCCGCCAGATATGCCTCGGCTAACCCCACTCGATCGTCTACTACGCGAGCCGTAGACGAACGGCAACGCATTCGAGTGTTTTTCACATCACATTTGCCCGCTCGAGCCTTTGCGGCCCCATTACCGACCGGTAATATGGCGAATAAGTTACCCGCGAGTAGCAAGCGGCTGATCCTTTCGAGCGACCTGCAAGCAGTTCGCTACGGAGGCCGGCACGGCTACCCGGTGGACGGACAACGGGCGGGAACGGCAACCAACCGACCGCACCAACTCAACGGAGAGTGAGTAACAGAAATGGGCCACTACAAGAGCAACGTCCGCGACCTGGAGTTCAACCTCTTCGAGGTACTCGGCCTCGGCACCATCCTCGACAGCGACGCCTACGGCGATCTCGACACCGAGACCGTCAAGGAGATGCTCAACGAGGTCCGTCGCCTGGCCGAGGGTCCGCTGGCCGATTCGTTCGTCGACGGTGACCGCAACCCGCCGACCTTCGATCCCGAGACCCACACCGTCACTCTCCCCGAATCGTTCAAGAAGTCCTACCGCGCGCTGGAAGACGCGGGCTGGGCCAAGGTCGCCGTCCGAGAGGAGCTGGGTGGCCTGGGTGCCCCGAGCGCCGTCTCCTGGGCGCTCGGCGAAATGATCCTCGGCGCCAACCCGCCGGCTCAGATGTACGCCGCCGGCGCGGGTTTCGCGCAGGTGTTCTACAACAACGGCACCGATGAGCAGAAGAAGTGGGCGCAGATCATCGCCGACCGCAACTGGGGCGCCACCATGGTGCTGACCGAGCCGGATGCCGGTTCGGATGTCGGCGCCGGCCGCACCAAGGCGATCGAGCAGGAGGACGGCTCCTGGCACATCGAGGGCGTCAAGCGCTTCATCACCTCGGGTGATTCCGACGACCTGTTCGAAAACATCATGCACCTGGTGCTGGCCCGCCCCGAAGGCGCCGGTCCGGGCACCAAGGGCCTGTCGCTGTTCTACGTGCCGAAGTGGCACTTCGACTTCGAGACCCAGACCCTTGGCGACCGCAACGGTGTCTTCGTCACCAATGTCGAGCACAAGATGGGCATCAAGGTCTCGGCCACCTGTGAGGTCACCTTCGGCGGCCACGGCGTGCCCGCCAAGGGCTGGCTGGTCGGCGAGGTACACAACGGTATCGCACAGATGTTCGACGTCATCGAGAACGCGCGCATGATGGTCGGCACCAAGGCCATCGCGACCCTGTCGACCGGTTACCTGAACGCACTGGACTACGCCAAGCAGCGCGTCCAGGGTGCGGACCTGACCCAGATGACCGATAAGGCCGCCCCGCGCGTCCCCATCACCCACCACCCGGACGTGCGCCGCAGCCTTGCCATGCAGAAGGCCTACGCCGAGGGGCTGCGCGCCATCTACCTCTACACCGCCGCACACCAGGATGCGGATATCGCCGAGCTGGTCTCCGGCGCCGATAAGGATGTGGCCTTCCGGGTCAACGATCTGCTGCTGCCGATCGTCAAGGGTGTCGGCTCCGAGCGGGCCTACCAGTACCTGACCGAGTCGCTGCAGACCTTCGGCGGCTCCGGCTTCCTGCAGGACTACCCGATCGAGCAGTACATCCGCGACGCGAAGATCGACTCGCTCTACGAGGGCACCACCGCGATCCAGGCGCAGGACTTCTTCTTCCGCAAGATCGCCCGTGACCGCGGCGTCGCGCTGGCCCACGTGGCCGGCCAGGTGCAGAAGTTCATCGAGTCCGAGGCGGGCAACGGCCGGCTGAAGGCCGAGCGCAAGCTGCTCGCCACCGCGCTCGAGGATGTGCAGGCCATGGCCGCCACCCTCACCGGGCATCTGATGGGCGCCCAGGAGCAGCCGACCGAGCTGTACAAGGTCGGTCTGGGTTCGGTGCGCTTCCTGCTCGCCGTGGGTGACCTGCTCATCGGTTGGCAGCTGCTGCGTCAGGCCGACGTCGCCATCAAGGCTCTCGACAACGGCGCGACCGGTGCCGATGAGGCGTTCTACAAGGGCAAGGTCGGCGTCGCGCAGTTCTTCGCACGCAATGTGCTGCCGGAGCTGACCGCGACCCGCGCCATCCTGTCCAACCTGGACAACGACATCATGGAGCTGGACGAAGCGGCGTTCTGATCCAATAGGCTTCGCACACGGCGGCCCCGGATTTTGTTTCATTTTCCGGGGCCGCTGTCGTTATTTTGTGCGGTGCACCATCTCTCGGGCGGGCTCGGCGAGATCGATCGTCGGTTGTTCCGGGCCTTCCGCCAGCACAACGGTATTGCCGCCCAGCCGTTTCGCCTGATACATCGCGTTATCAGCACACCGCAGCAGCAATCGTGATCGTCCCCCGTCCGTGCCGCCGTCGTGCACCGCGACACCAACACTTGCCGTGACGGTGACGGATATGCCGGGCGTCTCCGCCACGGCAAGGCGCAATCGCTCGCCCAGACTCAGCGCAGCCGCGCGATCCAACTGATCGACCACCGCGAACTCCTCCCCACCGGTGCGGGCGACCACGGCATCGGGATCGGCCGCGGCGCGCAACCGCGCGGCCGTCGAGACCAGCACCTCGTCACCGATGGTGTGGCCGAAGGTGTCGTTGACCGCTTTGAAGTGGTCGAGGTCGAGAGTTATCACGCACAGTTGGCGCTGGTATCGCGAACGGTGCACGTAATAGTCGAGTCCGCGACGATTCAGCAGCATGGTCAGCGGATCCGAGAGCACATCGATGCGCAGCACCCAATAGCAGAACTGCAACGCGGGCAGCACCAGGACGATGGCCGCGACCATGATCAAGACCATCGCACCGGCGAGCGCGAGATCATTGGTCTGCGCGTCGGTCACCAGCAATACCGCCAGCGCACTCACCGTGAGCAGTGACCATCCGGCGTGCGCGGCGAGCGCCTTCGGACTGTGGAAGAACGTGATGTAGGCGCCGGTGACCACAAGTAGCATCGCGCTCAATGCGCCGTACACCCGATCGCTGTCCACCAGGCACGACGCCGTGATCGCCAGATCCGCCCACGTCAACATGGCCAGCGAGGTGATGGCGCGGGGCCACGGGAACAGCCACCAGCGGACCGCCCACACCGCGGCCGTCGCACCTGCCGTCGCGAAGATCGTGCGGGCCACCGTGCCGTTCGGACCCGCGGGCGACATCCAGATCAAGATATTGATCGCGAGCATCAACGCACCGCCCGCACCGATGATCGCCTTGATCAGGCGCAGCCCGGAATGGGATTCGAGAGTACGCACGAACCAGCGATAGTGCGCCGGATCGCGCCACCAACTACTGAGTATCGCGCGACTGTCACCCATGGAGCCACCGCCTAGCGTTCACGAAATCCTGCTGGATGTACCGAACAGCTGTGCCATTTCGAGCAACCATTAAGCAAGCGGTGACAGGCCAGCGCCTGCCGAAGCCCCCGTCTCCTGGTGATCTTCAGTGTAGCGGTCGTCACATGTCGCTCTCCAGCATGCAGCAACCGGACATAGGTCACGAAACGGGGCACAATGACCGGGCAGACCGCGCGCAAGAAGGGATCGTCCGGATGAACCGATCGCTGTCCGCACTCACCAGAGCCGGTGCACTCGCCGCCGCACTCTCGGTCGCGCTGGCCGGACCGGCCGCGGCGGATTCGAATTTCGTGCTTCCGATCCCCGGCATCAACCCTATTCCCGGCATCAACGGACAGCCACGCGGCCTGCCGCACTTACCCGGATTGACCCAAGCGGTCTTCCAGATGACCGGTATGGACAGCCCCAATCGCACCCAGAACGTCAATGTGCTCGGCACCGACCTCGGCGTCATGTGGGACGACGGCAACGGCGGGATGATTACCGCCTTCGGTGACAGCGCGGGCCTCGGCTTCCCCAACCTGCTGGTCGGCAGCGTTTTCGCCTGGAGCAGCCAGATGCTTTTCCACAGCTCGACCAAGGATCCGTCGCACGGGATCTCCTTCGAGGGCGCCGTGACCAATCCGCTGCCCAGCCCGAAGATTCCGGGTATCGAGATCAGTCTCATTCCGACAGCGGGCATTTCGGTCGGCGGCGTGCAGTACATGAGCCTGATGTCGGTGCGCGAATGGGGTGAGCACGGCAAGTGGACGACCAACTTCTCCACCCTCGCCGCTTCCGGTGACGGCGGGCAGACCTGGGCCCCGCTGACCACGACCCGGCGTGCGAATGTGGACGGGCATCAGAACTTTCAGCAGAACGCCTTCCTGAAAGATGCCGGTTACGTCTATCGCTACGGCACCCCGGCCGGTCGGCTGAATCCCGGATTCGTCTCGCGGGCACAGGAATCCGATATCGCAGATCTCGATCGCTACGAGTACTGGGACGGCAAGGAGTGGAAGCCCGAGGCCAAGGACGCCACACCGATCGTCGGCGATGTCAGCGAGCTGTCGGTCATGTGGAACGAGCATCTCGGCAAATTCATCATGCTCACCACGGATTCCAAGAACTCGGTGGTGCTGCGCACCGCATCGGCGCCGGAGGGACCGTGGAGCGAGTCGGAGGTGCTCGTCGACGGCACCGCGCTGCCGAGCGCCTACGCGCCGATGATCTTCCCGTATCAGACCGGCGGTGACCTGTACTTCTTGCTGTCGGTATGGAACCAGTACAACGTGCTGCTGATGCGAACCCCGCTGTAGGAGTTGCCTACTCGCACTTCACGACCGGTACCGGGTCGTACTTCACCGTCCGCGTGGTGCGTGAGATCTGCCGACCGGTTTTGCGATCGGTGATGACTCGCGTATCGGAGATTGTGAACCCCGGTGCGCCTTCAGTGGCGATGCAGTCCTTGCCCTTGGGGAGTTTGACCTCGGTCGGCTCGGTCGGCTTGGTCTTCTCGCCGGTGATGGATTCGACATTGACGGTCTTGGTGCCCCAGAGGCGGACCGTGACCTCCGAGTCGGTGGTCGATGTTTCGATGTAGACACCGGATTGGCTGTTATTGCGGAATTTGAGGTCGATGGCGCCGTCGAAGACGGTGGCCTCGCGTGCCGCCGGATAGCGGGAAATGTAGTAGCTGTGCTCGGTGTGACCGGCATCCTCCATACCCGCGAAATAGGCGGCGTTGTAGAGGGTGGTCGCGAACTGGCTGATACCGCCGCCGACCGCGGTGCTCGGACGGCCGTGGTCGATGATGCCGGATTCGACGTAGCCCTCGGCAATGCCACGTGGTCCGGTGAAGTCGTTGAGCGAGAAGGTTTCTCCCGGTTTGACGATGGCGCCGTTCACCTTCTTGGCGACCACGCGGATATTCACACCGGACGGTCCGCTGAAGCCGCTTGTGGTGAATTGGCCCATCACCTCGGTGACGCCGAGTGCATTGGCGGCCTCGGTGGTGAGCTTGGGATCCACCTTCTCGTAGACGGCCTGGGCGGTGCGCTCCTGCGGTGCGACGATGAGATTCGGCAACTGCTCGAACGTCTTGGCCCAATTGATCTTGTCGCCGATCACGGCCGGAACCACCGACGCGGTCGACCCGGTCACGGCGAAGGTCGCATCCTTGGCCTCGACCTCGGACGGCGCGAGTTGCGGACCCAGCACCCCGAGAGCGACATCTTGTTTGAAGGTCGCGGCCAGACCACCCTGACCATCGGGGGCGAACGACAGTATGGACGCGATCTGCTCCGGCTCGAGCTTGCCGGTCGCATTGTTCTTGCCAGCGAACACAATCGGCGCACTCACCGCCGGCTCGGCAATAGTGTGCAAGGCCTGCTCGACCGCCTGCGCGCGCACGGCAATGGGCGCGGCCGTCTCCGGAAGATCGAGCAGCGCACCGAGATACCAGTTTTCGATGAGCGCGGTGCGCGCGACCGGAACATCGAGGATGCGGCCGGGGACCGGTGGCACGGCGACCGGGCGGGCGCCGTCGAAGGCGATGGTGCCCTCTACCGTCGCGCGGTCGTGCACGCGCAGGGCGGTGAGCTGGGCATCGAGTGCATTGTCGTCGACGGTGCTCGCGACCGGCACCGTATGCGTGACGAACAGCGAAGTCAGTCGGGTTATCGGATTGAGCGGTTGGCCGCCGACGCGGGTCCAGGTGGTATCCCAATCCACCGCCAGGCCAGCGGTTTTGGGAGTGAGCCTGGTCTGCACGTCGCCGATCTGCAGTGGCAGTTCCTGGTCGACGCGCGGATCCACCGCGGTGTGCAGCTGGGCAGCCGCGTCGGCGGTGTCCTTGCCGCCGATATCGATACCGGCCATCACGACGCCGCGTGGTACGTGACCCGACGAAAGTACAAGGTCCGCAACGTAAGCCAGTCCGCACACCGCAATCAGTGCGCCGACGCCGATGCCGATGCGTTTGGCGATGGGCGATCTCAGCCCGCTCGGTCTGGACGGCTGTTCGGGTGCACGACGCCGCTGGCCACCGGTGGGCTCGGTCGCTTTGGGCCGTCGGCTTGTCCGCAGCGGCTCGGTCGGCATGGAGTCCCCGGCCCACTCCGATGCCTGATGTCCCGACGATGCTTGATGTCCCGACGCAGTCTGCGGCGAGTGCGCCGGTACCGCTGACTCATGCTGCGCGGCTGCCTGGTGCGGCTGCGCCGACCGCGGTCTGGGTGGTTGCGGCGGCCGCTGATCCGCGTCCGGAGACGGCTGCGCAACGGTGCGCGGCGGCGGGGGCTGCTGTGGTGTGGCGGATCGAGCCGAGTCGAGGAGCTGTCGTAGTCCGACCTGGCCGCCTTCGTGTCGGTCGTGCCGCCCGGTACTCGATTCGCTCGTCACGAACCGTCCTCCCCGCTCGATTGTCAGGAGCTCGCACGGTGCGAGCCCCGCCCACGATAATCGCCCGCGCCGACATCGTCAGCACAGCACGGTTCACCAGCAAATCTCGTGCAACGGTCCGCGCCACACATGGAAGGGCCCCGCGTAGTTGCCGGGTCGGGGGTCTGGCAACTACGCGGAGCCAACCCGTTTATCGCTGCGACCCACCGCGCGTTACACATGCGCGAGACAATCGAGTTGAACTCCTGCCCCACACGCGACGAGGAGATGGATGGAATGCAGCTGGGAATGATCGGCCTAGGTCGGATGGGCGGCAATATCGTGCGCCGGATCGTCAAGGACGGGCATACCGTGGTCGGCTACGAACGCAGACCCAAGACCATCGACACGCTCGTCGCCGAATTGGGCAGCGATGGCTTCCAGGGCTGCACCGATCTGAAGGACTTCGTGTCCAGGCTGGAGACCCCGCGCGTGGTCTGGGTGATGATCCCGGCAGCGGTGACGGGCCAGGTGATCGACCAGGTCGCCGAGCTGCTCGAGCCCGGCGACATCATCATCGACGGCGGCAACAGCCGCTACCACGACGACATCGCGCGCGCCGCAGCACTGAAGCCCCAGGGTATCCACTATGTGGACATCGGCACCTCGGGCGGCGTATTCGGACTGGACCGCGGCTTCTGCCTGATGATCGGCGGCGAGCCGGAGCCGGTGGCGCATCTGGATCCGCTGCTGAAATCCATCGCACCCGGGGTCGAGGCGGCCGAGCGGACGCCGGGCCGCACGGGCGAGCCGTCGCCCGCCGAACAGGGCTATCTGCACTGCGGACCGGCCGGTGCGGGTCATTTCGTGAAGATGGTGCACAACGGCATCGAATACGGCGCGATGGCCGCCTACGCCGAAGGCCTGAACATCCTGCACAAGGCTGATATCGGCGCGACACACGATGCTGTGGCCTCCGCCGAGGAGACGCCGCTCGAACATCCGGAGTGGTACCGATACGACATCGACGTACCCGAGGTGACCGAGGTGTGGCGGCGCGGTTCGGTGGTCGCCTCATGGTTGCTGGACCTCACCGCGAGCGAGCTCTACGCCGATCCGACCCTGGCATCCTTCGACGGCCGGGTCTCGGATTCCGGTGAGGGCCGCTGGACCCTCGACGCCGCGATCGATACCGGCGTCCCCGCGCCGGTGCTCGCGGCAGCACTGTTCGCTCGGTTCTCCTCACGTGGCGAGGCGCTCTACGCGGACAAGATGCTCTCGGCCATGCGCAAGGCCTTCGGCGGTCACATCGAGCTGCCCGAGAAGTAGGACTATCGAAACTCGCCGTAGTTTCGGCGCCGAGGAGGAACGCGGGCGGCAGCTCTACGACAAGCGCTGTACCGCCTGCGGGGTTATGGCCAGGACAAGGGGCCGAGCAGATCGTGCGTTCCATTCGTAAGAACAAGGAGATCGTCCCGGTGACTTCGCAGGCTCGCGCGCAGTACATGTTCGGGCAGCTCGCGCCCGGCCCGGTCCGATTCGCCGCCGCCCGCGGAAGGCTGGTGCGCTGACGCCGGGTGCGGGAGTCGTTACGGTGGGAGATATGGAGTACGCGACGTCTTCCTTCTCCGAGAACCTGCGCCGATATGCCCCAGAACTCCTGCCCGGCAGCGATTTCGGCGATGCCACAGTGCGCGGGCAGGACATCGCGCCGCACGGCACCACGATCGTGGCCGTCGCCTACCGCGGCGGGGTGCTGCTCGCCGGTGACCGGCGCGGCACCATGGGAAATCTGCTGGCCAGCCGGGATATGGAGAAGGTGTTCATTACCGATACCTATTCGGCGGCGGGTTTCGCGGGCACCGTCGGCATGGCGATCGAGATGATCCGGTTGTTCGCGGTCGAGCTCGAACACTACGAGAAGATCGAAGGCGTCGGGCTGACCTTCGAGGGCAAGGCCAACAAGCTATCGAAGATGGTGCGCGACAATCTGCCTGCCGCGCTACAGGATATGGCGGTGGTCCCGGTACTTGTCGGCTACGACCTGAGCGCCACCGATCCGGAGAAGGTCGGGCGGATCTTCTCCTACGATGTCGTCGGCGGTCGCAGTGAGGAGCGCTTCGGCTACACCGCGGTCGGTTCCGGTTCGCTGTTCGCGAAGTCCTCGCTGAAGAAAACCTACAGCCGCGGCATCGATGAGGGCCAGGCGCTACGCATCACCGTCGAATCGCTCTTCGATGCCGCCGAGGACGACACCGCCACCGGTGGCCCGGATCTCACCCGCGGCATCTATCCGACCGTGGTCGTCATCAATGCCGAAGGCGCCGTGGAGGTTCCGGCGCAACGGCTCGCGGAGATCACTCGCGGACTCGTCGAGGATCGTGCGGCACTCGCCCGCGAGTGAGTCCTCAGGGGGCCTCGCCGTAGAGCGCGCGGAAGTCCTCGAGTGTGCCGGTGTAGTACTCCAGGTCGTCGGCGAGCTTGGCACGCGTGATCTGCTCGGGCTCGTCGCGCCGTAGCTGTTCACCCAGTTCGGACCAGAATGCGGCAGCCGGGAGGCGGTCCGCACCCTCCGGCAGGAATTTGATCGCCTCGCCGATCGCCTCGGCGGCGAACTGCCAGTTCAGCTCGACGGTATTGCGGTCCTGTTCGGGTCTGCCCTGGTAGACCAGGTCCGCGTCGAGCGCACGGCGAGCGTAGGTGCCCGCGATCATGATCCACTGCCCGGCGTCGACCAGCGGGGAGACGCCGAGACCGAACCACACGCCGAGACGCCGGCACGCCGCCTCGGAGTCGTACGGGACCTCGATATCACCGAACGTCGAGTGCACCGTCCATGCGTGCTCACCTTCGGTGAGCGAAGTCTGGGGCGGGCTCGCATCGGCTGTCTCATCGGCTGCGGCGAGCAGGCCCAAGTAGGTCTGCGCTTCGGCCAGGGTCCTCGCGGTCGGCATCCATCGCTCCTGCACCCGTAGCGGTCTCGGACAACGGTTCCGAACGGAACCTACCCGGTCAGCCGAGCGGATACCGGAGTTCGCAAATATCGCCGCGAAATCCGTTGGTGTCGAATAGAACTCGCAAGTGCGGCCACAAACAGGAGGCGGCGTCGGCCGAGTCGGACGCCACCTCCTGTCGGCTGTCTAGCGCTCCAGGATCGCGACGACGCCCTGGCCGCCCGCGGCACAGATGGAGATCAACGCGCGGCCGGATCCCTTCTCCGCCAACATCTTCGCGGTGGATGCGACGATGCGGCCGCCGGTCGCGGCGAACGGATGCCCCGCGGCGAGCGAGGAACCGTTGACGTTCAGCTTGCTGCGATCGATCGAACCGAGCGCGCCGTCCAGCCCCAGACGCTCCTTGCAGTACTGATCCGACTCCCACGCCTGCAGGGTGGCCAGCACTACCGAGGCGAAGGCCTCGTGGATCTCGTAATAGTCGAAGTCCTGCAGGGTCAGGCCATTTCGGGCCAGCAGACGCGGCACCGCGTAGGTGGGCGCCATCAACAGGCCGTCGGGGCCGTGGATGTAATCGACCGCGGCGACCTCGGAATCGACCAGATGCGCGAGCACCGGCAGGTTGCGCTCGGTGGCCCATTCCTCGCTGGACAGCAGCACCGCGGAGGCGCCGTCGGTGAGCGGGGTGGAGTTACCGGCGGTCATGGTGGCATCGCCCAATTTGGTGCCGAAGACCGGCTTCAGGGTGGCCAACTTCTCGATGGTCGAACCGGGACGCAAATTGTCGTCGCGGGTCAGGCCGAGGAACGGAGTGATCAGATCGTCGAAGAAACCGCGGTCGTAGGCGGCAGCCATATTCTTGTGCGACAGGTAGGCCAGTTCGTCCTGGGCCGCGCGCGCGATGCCGAATTCCTTGGCGGTAATGGCGGCGTGCTCCCCCATGGACAGACCGGTGCGCGGTTCGGCATTGCGCGGGATTTCGATGCCGAGCATGGCCGGACGCAGCTGACCGACCAGCTTGAGACGGTCCTTATTGTTCTTGGCGCGGTTGGCGTCGAGCATCCACTCGCGCATGGACTCGCTGACCCCGATCGGAGCATCGCTGGTGGTGTCGGTACCACCGCCGACACCCGCATCGATGCGACCGGCGGCGATCGCGTCACCCACGGTGACGATCGCCTGCAGGCCGGTGCCGCAGGCCAATTGCAGGTCGTGGGCCGGGGTGTAGGGGCTGAGCTTGCTGCCGAGCACGCTCTCGCGGACCATGCCGTGCTCGCCGACGCGCTTGAGCACCGCGCCACCGACGACCATGCCGAGACGTTCGCCCTGCAGCCCGAACCGGCTCACCAGACCATCCAGTGCGGCGGTGAACATGTCCTGGTTGGAGGCGTGGGCATAGGCCTTATCGGAGCGGGCGAACGGAATCCGGTTACCGCCCACGATCGCAACCGGGCGTGGGCCCTTCTTTGCCGTGCTCTTCGCTGAACGGGCTTTGGTTGTCACTCGAGTCTCCAAGGTCTCGTCGGGTGCCCGGTGGGCCGTTCGACACGGACGTGTCCGCGCAGATCGGCGCCCCGTCGCGGTTGGTTTACTTTAAACTTACTCTGGAGTAAGTTTGTTGTCGAGACCGTACCCCGCAAGTGTGCGTAAATTCGCGCCGGGGCATGTAGTACGCGAGCAGACCATTCGGCAACGCAGCCACCGGCGTGCCGAAAACCACGACTCACGAGACAGAAAAGGGAGAAACAGTGGTAGCCAGCAAGAGCAAGGGTGCTCCCAACCTCTACGGATCGTTCGTACACTCCGCTCCCGGCCAGTTCCTGGCGAGCAAGTTGGGCCTGCCGCAGCCGCAGAACCTGCGTCGCTACCAGGCCGGCGAGCCGCCGCTGCCCGGTCCGGTGCTGCTCGGCGGCAAGGGCCGCGTGGCCGAACCGGTGCGTACCCTGCTTTCGGACTACACTTTCGCCGACGCGCCCGCCTCGGGTCAGAAGTACGGCGCGCTGGTATTCGACGCGACCGGCATCGGCACGGTCGAGGATCTCTCGCAGCTGTTCGATTTCTTCCAGCCGGCCATGCGCAGCGTCGCGGCATCCGGTCGCATCGTCGTCATCGGCACCACCCCCGAGCTGACCGCGGGCGTGGACGAGCAGATCGCCCAGCGCGCACTCGAGGGCTTCACCCGCAGCGTCGCCAAGGAACTGCTGCGCGGCGCCACCGCCCAGCTGGTCTACCTGCACCCGGAGGCCTCCGCCACCGCGTCCGGTCTGGAATCCACACTGCGCTTTCTACTTTCGGCCAAGTCGGCCTTCGTCGACGGTCAGGTCATCCGGGTCGGCAAGGCCGACGCGGTCGCCCCGGCCGCCTGGGACAAGCCGCTCGACGGCAAGGTCGCCGTGGTCACCGGCGCAGCGCGCGGTATCGGCGCGACCATCGCCGAGGTATTCGCCCGCGACGGCGCGACCGTGATCGTCGCCGATATCCCGGCCGCCGGTGAGGCCCTTTCGGCCACCGCCAACAAGGTCGGCGGCACCGCGCTCGCGCTCGACGTGACCGCACCCGACGCTGCCGAGAAGTTGGCCGAATTCGCCACCGAGCGCTTCGGCGGCATCGATATCGTCGTGCACAACGCCGGTATCACCCGCGACAAGCTGCTCGCGAATATGGACGAGGGCCGTTGGAATTCGGTCATCAACGTGAATCTCGCCGCACCGCACCGCATTACCGCGGGTCTGGTGGCGCGTGGCGCGCTGAAGGAGGGCGGTCGCGTGATCGACGTGTCCTCCATCGCCGGCATCGCGGGTAACCGCGGCCAGACCAACTACGGCGCGTCCAAGGCCGGTGTCATCGGCATGGTCAATGCAGAGGCGCCGAAGTTGGCCGAAAAGGGCATCACCATCAACGCCGTCGCGCCCGGATTCATCGAAACCGCCATGACCGCCGCCATTCCGCTGCCCACCCGTGAAGCCGGTCGACTGATGAGCTCGCTACTGCAGGGCGGACAGACCATCGACGTCGCCGAGACCATCGCCTACTTCGCCAGCCCGGCGTCGAATGCGGTGAGCGGCAATGTGGTTCGGGTCTGCGGTCAGAGCCTGATCGGAGCATGATGACCGAAACCATCACGCTCACCGAACCTCCCAAGAACAGCAGCCTTTTCGTCAAGGCCGCGCTCGGTGCGGTGCCGGTGCCGCTGGTCTCGGCGCGCAAATCGACGCTGCCCGACCGCGTGGTCCGGTTGGCGGGCCTGCGCGTGGATCCGGATCACCTGGCCGCGTACTGCCGGGCGACCGGACTGCGGTTCGGCGACTCACTGCCGCTGACCTACCCGTTCATCCTCAGTTTCCCGCTGGCGATGCAACTGGTTGTGGCACGCGACTTTCCGTTCGTCGCGGTGGGTGCGGTGCACGCGCAGAATCTGATCGAGCGCGGTCGCGAGATCTCGGTTAGCGAGCCGCTGGACTTCACCACGCATATCGAGAATTTGCGTGAGCACCCGAAGGGGCTGCTGGTGGATGCGGTCACCGAGGTGAATGTCGGCCGGGAATTGGTGTGGCGCCAGGTCACCACCTTCCTGCACCAACAGCGCACCTCGCTCTCGGGCGAACCGAAGGGTGAGCCGAAGCCGGAAGAGGTTCCGCCGCCGCCGATGCGCACCGTTCGGGTGGACCAGAAGACGATCACCCGTTATGCGGCTGCCTCCGGTGACCACAACCCGATCCACACCTCGGCATTGGGCGCCAAGGCATTCGGCTTCCCGAAGGCGATCGCGCACGGCATGTGGTCGGCCGCGAATATCCTCTCGAATGTCGAGGGGCGGATTCCCGAAAAGGCCAGCTACGCAGTCAAATTCGGTAAGCCGATTCTGCTGCCGTCCACGGTGAATGTGTATGCCGACCAGGTCGACGGTGGTTGGGATCTGGCGCTGCTGAACCCGAAGAAGGGGTATCCGCATCTGACGGCCACCCTGCGCTGATTTCGGATCTCGACCGAAGCCGCACCCCGGATAGGGGTGCGGCTTCGCTGTCTCCCCGACTCATCAGGGCCGATTCGGTTGCCGCGTACCAATTCGCCTCCCGCGCAGTGAATCACCCGAATCGGTGCGCGGCGTGACAGAACCTGCGCAGCATCTGCTGCGGGGTGGTTGGACTCAGCAGTCGCAGCCGCAACCGTCGCAGCAACAGCCGTCACAGTCGCAGCAATTACAGCCATCGCAGCAATTGCCGCAGTCACAGCAGTCGCCGCAGTCGCAGTTCTTGATCCAGGCGTCCTCGCGCTTGCCGCTGCACGGGTTGGTGTGGTCGGCGCAGCAGGCGTAGCCGGTGCAGTAGACGCCGAGGACCAATGCCAGCGCCTCGCCGATGCCGGGGCGACGCGGCGGCCTATCGAATCCCGTTCCCGGCGGCATCGGGTACTGCATTGTCGCGGTGTGCCGAGATGTACTGCAGGCGTGAGCGGTTGTGCCGAGGCCGCGGCCGACTCTGCGCACTAGGGCGTGCAGCGGGTCGAGCAGCATCCAGCGGATGGTGGGGACCTGGTCCAGTTTCGCCTCCGCGACCGCCTCGCGCAGGTTCGAATCCGATTGCCGCAGTAGGTCGTAGGCTTCGGGCATGGTGGTCGCGGTGGCCGCGAGCGGGTTGAAGCGGCCGCGGGTTCGGTCGTCGTCGAAGTCCTCGACCGCATCGGCGAGATGCGCGATGCGTCCGAAATGCCTGCCCGCCTCGCGCAAAGCGGCAACGTTTTCCGGGCGGTCGGCCAGCACCGCGGTGTGGGCGAAAAATTCCGCGCCGCAGACCTGCGTCGGCGCGGTCAGATCATCGAGAGAGATTGTGCGAGAGGCCGACGCTTCATCGAGCAATGCGTCCGCTGCGGAGCGGTTGGCATCGACCGAGGCGAGAGCTTCCAGCCGCGACTGCGAATTTATCGCGGCGACAAGCGGTTCCACATCGAGGCCGATCAGGGATGCCTGCGAGCGCGCGTGGTCAGCCCAGCGGCTCGATACCTTCGTCATCGGCCGCCGGGTGAGTAGCGAACTGTCACCATCGTCGAGGTGATCGCGAATCTTGGCCGATCCCAATAACAGTGACGCCGTGGCGGCCAGCAGTACGCCCGGCGAATCCGCACTCGCCACCTCCGCGCGACGCATCCCCCGAAGTGCGCACGGCCCCGCCGTCGTTCGCCCTATCGAGCCGGACATCTGCGCCTCGGTCAGCACGCTCAGGACGATCGCATCGGTATTGGTCGCCGCCCGCGCCAACTGCCCGTGCCCATCCCGCAGCCCCAGACACAGCCCACACATATGTGTGCGCCACGTGCTCGCATCGATGCCGTACTTCTCGGCCCCCTGCGAACACGGCCGCAACATCCCGAACAATTCCGCCCCCGTTCCCCGACCACTACGCCGGTCCACTCTCTTGATCTCCCGCACTCTGGCAGTCCGTTAACGCCGCCGCAAGCCGAGCCGCGATCAACACATGCGCACAGACCGCATCACCCCGTGGACAAGGTGTACAACTGCGAATAGAGGTGCACTGCCACCGGGGCAGGGAGTTACTCCGCCTTCTTGCGCCCCGCGAGACCGCGCCAGGCGAGATCGTCCAGCAGGTCGACCGCCTCGGAGACTTCGATGCGGCCGCTGGCCACACGGTCGGCGATGGCCTCGCCCGCCCCGATGACAGCCACCGCGACGACGTCGAAGTTGGTGCCGGGTTCGGCGTGCTTGGCGCTGGATTCGAGGAGTTTGGCGGTCAGTTCGATGACGCGTTCGCGGGCGTTTTCGATTTCCGAGGCGAAGGCTTGCTGGCCGATCGCCTGGCGGTAGAGCACCTGCCAGGAGTTGCGGTTGCTGTCGACGAATCCGAGGAAACCCTCGAGGGCCGTGCGGACCTGTTCGTGCGGGGAAAGTTGCGGATTGCCCGCAGGCGCTACCGATTCGATGAAGCGCAGTCCCTCGCGCTGGATGCAGGCGCGGAACAATTCATCCTTGGAGCCGTAGTAGAGGTACAGCATCGGCTTGGAGATTTTCGCCTCGGCGGCGATCGCGTCCATCGAGGTGTCGTGGAACCCTTTACGCGAGAACACCTCGACCGCGGCGTCGAGCATCTGCTGCTCACGAACCGCCCGAGGAAGTCGCTTCGTTCCGCCCGCCATCACTCTCCTACCGCATGTTGAGCTCTTATATTACTCCAAGGTAAGTTCGGCGGGTCGGATTGCGCGTTCGTAAGTTCGGCGAACTATCGGCACTCGGCTCCCATCCTGCGGACCGCGATGTCCTTGGATTCGCGGGCGCAGCTGTTCAGCTGACCAGCAGAGGAATACTACGGCTGTCCGGCGATAAGGCAGCTGTACAACATACGAGAGCCGGGTTTCAGCAGGACGGTAGCGCGCCCTTGTATCGAGCCATCCGCAGCACCGACGCGTCGACCCGGTCCGCCGAAAGGCGTCCGCTCGATACCGCCTGCTCGAGGCGGTCCAGCACCTGCGGCACCGCATCGGTGGTGATCCACAGGGCATTGTCGGCCCCGGCGATCAGCGCCGCCTCGACAGCGTCCTCGATGCTCATCCGGCTGGTGATCGCGGCCATGCCGCCGAGGTCGTCGGTGAAGATCGGACCCTGGAACGGGGCCGCGCCGTAGCCGGTCCCATCGCGCAGCAACGCCATGGCCTGCGGACTGATGCTGGCAGGGACATCGGCGGTGGTCAGACCGGGTACGTCGAGGTGACCGACCATGGCGGCGGCACCGGAGTCGACCAGATTGCGGAACGGCACGAGGTCGACACTCTGCAGCTGCGTCAACGGCGGGGTGCGGACGGCACCCGTGTGCGAATCGCCCGATCCGGAGCCGTGGCCCGGAAAGTGCTTCATCACCGTACCGACGCCGACCTCGTTCATGGCGCGGATGTAGGCGTCGGCGAATTCGGTGACCACCGCGGGATCGTCGGAGAAGGACCGGTCACCGATGACGGACTCGTCGGGCTGACTGCTCACATCGACGTCCGGCGCGAAGTCCACCGTGACGCCCAGATCCTTCAGCGCGCGGCCGCGGGTCACGGTGGCGTCGTGGAACTGCTCGGCGGTCATGGTCTGGGCGGTCACCCGGGCCGATGGGGCCGGACCGATCAGATCCTTGACCCGGGAGACCCGGCCGCCCTCCTCATCGATGGTCACCATCAGCGGCACCTTCGCGGCGGCTTTGACCTGTTTGATCAGGCCATCGGCCAGCAGCGATTTATCGGTCCAGCCGCCGACGAAAATACCGCCGACCTGCGAATTGCGCACCACATTCGTGGCGTCGTCGGCACCGGTGACACCGACGGTCAGCAGCTGCCCCAGCTTCTCGCGCAGGGTGAGTTTCGCGAGGTAGTCGGCGCCGCAGTCGCCTTTGGCGGTGGTGGTGGCGGGAGCCGCGGAACCGGTCGCCGCGGCGGGAGTCGCGGATTTCGACGGCGCGGGGCCGGAGTCACCGTTCGAGCACGCCGTCGCGACGGCGGCCAGGATTGCGAGCAGGACGAGAGGCGTCTTCCGCATGAGAGTCCACGGTAATCGGCGCGCTCCGGCTGGTCCGACTCAGGTACGGCTAGCGGCCAGTCGCTGCGTCCGGCGGGCCAGGTCGCCGATCCGGCTGCCGTCATGGCCGAAGACCGCGCTGTGCAGTTTGTCGTGGAACGGGTCGGTCCAGTGGGTCGGGATACCACGGTCGCCGACGCGGATTCCGGCGACCGAACCCGCGGTCGCGCCGTTGGAGTCGGTATCGCAACCGCCCTGTACCGTGAGCGCGATGGTGCGCGTGAAATCGCCTGCGCCCCAAAGTAATCCAGCGGCGACGAGGCAGGCGTTCGGAATGGCGTGCACCCAGTTGTAGTGGTCGTGGCGGCGATGGATGGCTTCGAGAGCCTGCTCCCATGGCATGCCGCTGCCATGGTCCGCGAACACTTCGGCAACCGCGACGCGCAACCTCGAACGTTCCGGAATGCATTGTTGGGCAACCGAGAGCGCATCCGAAATGCCGTCGGCGGTGAAAGCCGCGGCCACCAATGCGGCCGCCCACATCGCCGCGTACACACCGTTGCCGGTATGGGAAAGTCCGGCATCGCGGGCGGCGAGTTCAGCGGCACGTACCGGATTACCCGGGTTGACGTAACCGTAGATATCCGCGCGGATCATCGCGCCTATCCACTCACGGTACGGATTCCGATACCTGGCCACCTGCGGCGGTTTCCGACCGGCGATCAGATTGCGGTAAGCGACCCGCTCCGCGGTGTAGGTCTGCAGAAATGGCAGATGTGCCAACCAGGCGTCCGCGACATCGGACTGCGTGAAATTCGTTCCGCACGTTTCCAATAGGTGCAGTCCCAGCACGGTGTAATCGACATCGTCATCGCGCGGTGCGCCGTCGATTCGGCCCTTCGCCGATACCGGCCAGGTCGGATTCAACGGATATTCCGCTGCCGGCGGCAATAATGCGGGCACATAGTCGGTCAGTGGATAGGCATCGGCGCGCTCGAGATAGGCGCGGATTCGCGCGGGCGTCCAGACGAATCCGTTTTCCAGCGGCTTACCGAGCGTGCAGCCGACGCAGCGCCCGAGCCAGCCGCCGTGGATCCGCTCGAAAAGCTCGGGTATCGCCGCGACCGGCCGCATTACCGACTGCGGTGCCGCGGTTTCGGATTCGTCATAACCCCAGTCGGGATCGTGTTCGGTGCTTTCGAGTCGATCGAAAACCGCCCAGCATTCGGCCGGTTCCGCATGATCGGCGGCGACCAATGCGCGCACCTCGGACTCGAACTCGGCTACCGGATAGCCCGATTCGAGCCGCTGCCGCCATTCATAGAACAGCAGCGTCCGCGGGTCGATCTCGTGCCTGCCGAAGAACACCAGTTCGTTCGCATCGGGCATATCCGCTCCTGGTCCGTGTCGCCCAGTCGATTTTTCTGTGCAATCCTTTCCCACAGCAAATTATCCGCGCGCGGCAATACCGCGAGGCGAGGTTGTCCGGAGTAATCTTGTGGCGTAGCCAAATGACTCCCAACTGGAGGTCATCGTGCCGTGCGATCTCATGCTCATTGCCTATGACGGGTCCGAAAATGCCAAGCGGGCCGTCGAATACGCCGGTCGGTTTCTCGCGGCCAACAGAGCGGTGGTGCTCACCGCCTGGGAACCGATGGTGCGTCAGGCCGCTCGGCTGTCCGGACTCTCCGGTGTGATGCAGCCGGAATGGGTGCCCGACGAGGAGATCGAGGACGTCGCCTATGTCGATGCCCGCAATACCAATATCGAGGGCGTCCGCCTGGCCAAACTCGCTGGTCTGAACGCCGAGGCGCGCACGGCGGAATGCACGTCGACGATCTGGAACGCCATTGTCGAAACCGCCGACGACCTGGACGTCGACATCATCGTGGCAGGCACGCGCGGCGCCACCGGTATTCGAGCGCTGATGCACAGCAGCGTCGCCGACGCCGTGCTCAAGCATTGCCACCGCCCGGTGCTGATGGTGCCGCCTGGTAAGGAACCGCGTCGCTGAGATTTGGGTCGCTCAGGTGGCTCTGCTCCGGGTTTGCGGGGTTATGGTCGAGGAATCATGAACGGTTTCTTGCTCGCTCAGCCCGGTGGGGTGATCCGCGCGTCCGGGACCCGGGTCGCCTTCGATGAGGCGGCGCGGGCGGTGGCGGCGCTGCGGGACGGGACCGCCGAGCTGATCGTGGGGGCCCTGCCGTTCGATCCCCGGCATTCGGCCGCGCTGTGCGTTCCTGAGCAGGCGCAACGCACGGTCGGGTCATGGCGGCCCGCAGCACTTCCGGACTTGCCCGCCGTTCGGGTTATTGCCGAAATGCCGAGTCCGGCAGAGCATGTCGCGCGGGTGACGAAATTGGTCGAGCAGTTGAACGATCCGGCGCAGCCGTTGCGCAAGGTCGTGGCCGCTCGATCGGTGCTGGCCGAGGCCGATAGCGCGTTGGAACCGGAGTTGGTCGCGGGACATCTGCTGACCAGACATCCGCATGCGAATGTTTTCGCGGTCGACCTGACGGCGGCGGATCGGCCGGGTGCGACGCTGGTCGGCGCCACGCCGGAGGTGCTGGTCGCACGGCACGGCGCGACCGTCACGTTGCATCCGCTAGCGGGGACACTGCCGCGCCTCGCCGATCCGGACGCCGATGCCGCGCAGGCGCAAGAGTTGTTGGCCAGCACCAAGAATCGTGATGAGCATGCGTTCGTCATCGATTGGATCCGAGAGGTGCTCGCGCCGGTCTGCGCGGAACTCACCATTCCGGACAGCCCGCGGCTGATCAATACCCATGAGGTCTGGCATCTCGCCACCCCGATCACCGGCCGCCTACGCGATCCCGCGACGACCGCGCTCGACCTGGCGATCCGACTGCACCCCACCCCGGCGGTCTGTGGCACGCCGACTGATCTCGCCCTCGACACCATCGCGCACATAGAAGAGGAACGCGGCTTCTACGGCGGCGCGGTCGGCTGGTGCGATGCGTACGGCGACGGTGAATGGGTGGTCGCGATTCGCAGCGCGGAAATCGCCGCCGACGGGCGTTCGATCCGCGCCTTCGCGGGCGGTGGCATTGTGGCGGCTTCGGATCCGCACGCCGAGTTGGACGAGACCACCGCCAAGTTGCGCACATTGCTCGGCAGTTTGCACTGCGCCATCCCGAGCTGAAGGACCCGCGCCCCGCTATTCGGTTCCGCTATCGGTGGCCTGAACGTAGGTGATCGCGCGCGGCCCTGCTAGGTTGGCCCAGAATGTGCCTGCATCGATGTATTGGAGTGCCGCGATGAAGTTTGCTGTCCCTGGTGTTGCGAGTGCGGTCGCCGGCGCCGTGTTGGGCGCGATCGCGGTGTTCGTCATCACGATGGCAGTTCAGCAGAACACGCGGCCCGACATCGAGCGCAGCGACTCCACCTCTTCGCTACTCAACAACGTTGAGTACGGCAGCCGCTGATCCCCGGCGGTGCGAGCGATAGGCCCGTAGGCGGCAGCCCGCGTAACCACGGAGGGCCGGTGAGCACCGCAGATTCAATACAGCCTCCCGCCCCACTTTCCGATTCGTTCGGAACCTCCGGCGCGGCGCATCAGCATGACAGCGCCCCGCTGGGCAGAGGCTGGTTCGTCGGGACCGTGGTCGCGGCGTTCCTGCTCACCTTTCTCCAGGCGCCCGGCTTGACGGTCGCCGACACCAAATACGACCTGGCGCAGAATCCGGTGGGCTTCCTCGAACGCGCCGCCCATATGTGGAGCAGTCAGGCCCCGATGGGGCAGGTGCAGAACCAGGCCTACGGATACTTCTTTCCACACGGCGCGTTCTTCTCGGCCGGACATGTGCTCGGTCTGCCCGCGTGGGCGACGCAGCGAATCTGGTGGGCGTTGCTGCTGCTCGCCGGGTTCTGGGGCATCGTGCGGCTCTGCGAAACGCTCGGTATCGGCTCGCGCGGGTCGCGGATCGTGGCGGCGGCCGCATTCGCGCTGTCACCGCGGGTGCTGACCACGCTCGGTTCGATCTCCTCGGAGACGCTGCCGATGGTGCTCGCGCCGTGGGTGCTGATCGCGCCCGCCGCACTGGGCACCACCGCCTACCGGAAGCGGCGCGGCGGTGCGGCCTCGCCCGCGGGTAGCGCGCTGGCATTGGCGCTGATGGGTGCGGTCAATGCGGTGGCGACGGTCGCCGCATTTCTACCCGCCGCGCTGTGGTGGGCGTCGTATCGGCCGAACCGGCGGTGGTGGCGGTTCACCCGGGCCTGGATTCCGCTGCTGGTGCTGGCCACATTTTGGTGGGCGGTGCCGTTGCTGCTGCTCGGCAAAGTGAGTCCGCCGTTCCTGGACTACATCGAATCCTCGGGGGTGACCACGCAGTGGGCGTCCCTTGGCGAAGTGCTGCGCGGCACCGACAGTTGGACGCCGTTCGTCTCGCCAGAGCGGATCGCGGGCGCGGTGCTGGTGACCCAGCCGGCCGCGGTGCTGGCCACCGGACTGCTCGCGGCGGCGGGTATGGCCGGATTGGCGATGCGGTCCATGCCGCATCGCGGGCGGCTCGCGCTGATCCTGCTGGTCGGGCTGGTCGGGATCTGTGCCGGATTCGTCGGTGAATTGAGCGGACCGTTCGCGGATTCGGTGCGCGTGTTCCTGGATGCCGGGGGCGCGCCGCTGCGCAATGTGCACAAGCTGGAACCGCTGATCCGAATCCCATTGGTACTGGGCCTGGCTCATCTGTTGAGCAGGGTGCCATTACCCGCGTCCGTTCCGATGCCGATGTGGCGCAAAGCCTTCGCACATCCCGAACGCGATAAGTCGGTCGCCGTCGCCGCCTTGATCCTCACCGCGCTCGCGCTGTCCACATCCTTGGCCTGGTCCGGGAAGCTCGCACCGCGCGGCGCCTACGACGAGGTGCCCGGATACTGGAAGCAGACGGCGCAATGGTTATCCCACAATGCCGCCGAGACCCGGGCGCTGGTTGTGCCCGGCGCGCCCTTCGGCAGTCAGGTGTGGGGGCTCACCCGTGACGAACCGCTGCAGGCGCTGGCGAGTACGCCGTGGGCGATCCGGGATGCGGTGCCGCTGAATCCGCCGGGCACCATCCGGGCCATGGATTCGGTGCAGCGGTTGATCGCCGACGGTAGGCCGTCGACCGGCCTGGCCGCGACGCTGACGGAGCAGGGCATCGGAATTCTGGTGTTGCGCAATGACCTCGATCCGGAGACGTCGCGTTCGACCCGGCCGATGTTGGCGCATCAGGCGATCGACGGGTCGCCGGGATTGCACAAGGTCGCCGAATTCGGCGATCCGATCGAGGCTGTCAGACCCGATGGTCTGGTCGCCGATGGTGATCTGCGGCCCGTGTATCCGGCGGTAGAGATCTATCGCGTCGAGGCGAGGGCTGCGGGCACTCCGATCGAAATCCACAGCGGCGCAGGCGCGCCGACATCGTTCCCCGGCGCCTATACGGTGCCCATGACCTCGGTCGGGACGGTTCAGGGCGGGCCCGAAGTGCTGGAACGGATGCGCCGTGATTCCGGAACCGCGCCGGCACTTCTCGCATCTGATGCGGCGGCGGCCGGACTGCCGCTCGGGCCGTTGACCGTGACGGATACGCCGATGGATCGCGAGGCCGACTTCGGTCGGGTGGACAATCACAATTCGGCACTGCGCGCGCCGGACGATGCGCGCCGCACGCACAATCTGGTGCCCGACTATCCGGTTCCCGGTGCGGAATTGGTGCGCGGTGAATGGTCGGGGGCGACGGTCACCGCATCCAGTTCCGCCGCCGACGCCACCCAGTTGGGCGGATCCGCGCCGGGCAGTTCGACCGCCGCGGTTGTGGATGGTGATCCGTCGACCGCCTGGATCAGCAATGGCGCCGAACACTCACTGGGGCAATGGCTTCGGCTCGATCTAGACCATCCGATCAGCTCCGGGCTACTGCAGTTGACCACCAGTGCGGCCGCGATCGGCGATCCGGTGAAATGGGTCGAGGTGCGGACCACGAACGGCAGCGTGTCCGCGCGGATTCCCGAACCTGGTATGCCGGTGTCCATTTCGCTGCCTGCGGGCAAGACGGACTGGCTCACCATCACCGCCATCCGCACCGAGGACGGCACGCGCGGTGGACAATTCGGGATCAGCGAGCTGACTCTGGACGACTACACCGACCGCAGTGCGCCGGTGCGGGTCGATATCCGGCATCGGACCGTACTGCCACCAACCCCGGCGGGCGCGCAGGTGCGGGGCTGGGATCTCGGTCAGGAATTTCCCGGACGTAGTGCGTGTTTCGATGCACCGGACCGGGTGCGGTGCAGTAAGGGACTCGCGCTGGCACCCGAGGAGCCCGGCACATTCGAACGCACGCTGTCGGTACCGGAACCGGCGAGCGTGACGCCACAGTTGACCGTGCGAACTCGGCAGGGTCCGGCGCTCGAGGCGCTCCTCACCGACCACACCCATCCCGTTGCCCGGGGTAAGGCCGATGTCGGTGACCTGCGAGGATCCGCCTTTGCGGCGACCGATGGGGATCCGCGGACAAGTTGGACGGCACCGGAGGATTCGGTGCGAAATCTGGCGGGCGGCAAACCGACTCTGACGCTGGAATTGCCCCAACCCGCGCTGGTGACAGGTCTGGAGGTGACACCGTCGCTCGGTGGGCTGCCCGCAGCACCGACATCGGTGGCGGTGAATCTCGGCGACGGCCCACAGGTTCGCGAAGTCGAACCGGGCGAATCGACCCGAATCTCATTGCAGCCCACCGTGACCGACCGCATCGAACTGAGCATCCAGACCTGGAAGCCGGTACTCGACCGCACCGCCCTCGGTTTCGCCCAGGCGCAGCCGCCCGGTATCGCCGAGGTGTCGGTGCTCGGGCCCGATTATCCCGCACCCGCCCCAGGGGATCGGCCGATCACCGTGCCGTGTGCGCAGGGCCCGACGATTGCGCTCGGTGGACATTTCGTGCATACGTCGGTCACCGCGACTGCTGATGAATTGCGCTCTGGTGCACCGGTTCCCGCAAGCGTGTGCGCCGATTCGGAGCTTCCTGCCGAGCTGGCCGACGGTCGGGGCGCCACCGGCGAGATCGTGTTGGCCGCAGGGCGAACGGACGTGACGGTCGCACCGACGGATCTGTTCTTCGTCGACCGACTTCGCCTGAACCGCACGGATTTCGACGCTGCCGCCGCGCCAACGCCATCGCGACCGCTCCTCGTCCTGCCACTGAGCACCAATGTCGGTTGGCAGGCGCGCACCGCCGACGGCAAAGAACTCGAGCCGGTCGTGGTCAACGGCTGGCAGCAAGGCTGGCTGCTGCCGGACAACTACGCCGCCCCTTCGAATCCCATCACCGTCTCATTCCCCATCGACCGCTGGTACCGCCTCAGCATCTTCGGCGGCCTACTTCTCCTCGTCCCGCTGGCCCTACTCGCCATCCCCCGGCCGGCGCGCCCCCGCCGAATTCCGATAACTCTCACGCGAAGCGGTGGTTTCGACACCATCGCGCCGGATGACGCGGCCGACTCACCCTCGATAACCTGGGGCACCCGCATCCTCGGCGCATTCGGAATCGCCGCTGTCGCAACGGTTATCGCCGGACCCGTCGGCACCGCCCTCACCGTCGCCGCTCTCGCCGCGAGCCGATTCGCCGCACAGGTGACATCGAAAGTCCTCGCGGCCGTTGCCGGTCTCGGTACCGCAGCGGCCGCGGCGGCCCTGTCCACCGGACCGTGGCGCGCGGCAAATGGATATATGGGCGGCTCGCTCTGGGTCCAACTGCCCGCATTGATCGCCGTGATCGCCGTCGGCGTCGCCGCACTGCCCACGCGACGCGAGCATCGTTGAACACCATCTGCCCGACAGCTGGCGCTCAGCTCACCTCGGCCCGCCGCGCCGCCTTGGCACGATCCCGATCACGCGCGAACCGACGCGCCGGTTCCTCGACGAGGGCATAGCTGGCCGCGGCGATCGGGACGGTGATCGCGATCGTCAGGATGAGCACCTTCCCGAAATTGCCGCCGAACGGCAGGATTCCGAAAACCGGGAACACCACCGAAAGCACCGCGAGGTGCCAGAGGAAGATGCCGTAGGACCAGCGGCCGATCATCGCGGCGACCCCTGATTCCAACCAGCGATGCGGACGGGCGCCGGGCGGGCGCAGCACCAGCGGTGCGAGCAGCGCGAAACCGATGATCGCGCCGAAACCCATCTTGGCCGCGTATTGCCATGGCTCGGCGCGCGTCAGACCGGCGGGACCGCCCAGATCGGTGGCGGAGATCAGGAAGGCGACCAGCGCGATACTCCACATCACCGGCTGATTGGCGAGCATCCGAAGCCGTGGCGATAGCTGGTCGCTATTTTCGACGAGCTCGGCGAGCAACATGCCGCCCGCGAACCACGGCAGATATCCGGGCAGCCAATTGTCGGCGTGAATGGCATCGGGAGTCGGCACCGGAATGAAGTTCCAGCCCAGGCTCACCACCGCGAGCGCGAGGATCGCCGGAATGCGCCAGCGCGCGGCATCGCCACGCAGCCGCACCGCCGCGAATGCCAGCAGCGGCAGCACAACATAGAAGGCCACCTCGACCGACAGACTCCACATCTGGGTGAGTCCGTCGGTGAGCGTGAGCGGCACGAAGACCTGCGTCAACGCCAGATTCGACGCCCATACCCGCAGGCCGGCGGTATCGGCCGCACTCGGCACCAGGATCAGCACCGCGGCGACCACAGCCCAATACGCGGGCAGAATGCGCGCCGCCCGATGCCGCAGGTAATAGCCGACCGACGGCGCGGTCCCAAGTCCGCGCGCCACCTGCGCGTGCGGACGCCACAGCAGGAAACCCGACAGCGCGAAGAACACCGCGACCGCCATATCGAACCGTTCCCAAATCCGCCCCAGCACAGGGGTACTCGCGGCGCCGGTCTGGAATGCCACGTGGGTCAGCAGCACACCGAGTGCCGCCATGCCGCGCATACCTTCCAGAGCGGGCACGAAACCGCGTGCGCGCGTGGGAGCGTCGGTGGTCGGTGCGGGTAGGGTGGCGGTCATCGAACTCCAGTCTGCAGGCCTTTTCGAGCGACCTGCAAGCAGTCGCTACGGGAATCTCCTACCAGCTGGTAACCCAACGTTTCAGATTTCACGCTAGACTCGGGCGATTTCTGGGTCGAATCCGGCCTCGGCACCGCATGGTACGACATCGGGCTGTTAGTGTCGGGGCTCACGAGTGCAGCGGCGCGCCCGCAGTACTCGCCGTACAGACCTGTGTTCTACGACGAGGAGAGTTTGCATGGCACTGAGTGCCGGAACCAGAAGGACGGTGGCCTGCCTGCTCGTGGGTCTGGGCGCGTTGTTGATCGTCGCCGCGGTGATGATCCCGACCTACACCGTCAGCAAACTGGCGAAAACTCCACTCGATCTCGAGATCACCACCATCGCGACGAACCAGCCGGGCGAGGACAGCCTGGTCCTGGACTCCAAGTCGCTCACCGCACCGGAAGGCGCGGCCAAGATCGACACGAACGTGCCGCTGATTTCGCAGCGGTTCCTCACCGTCGAAGAGCCCTCCGACGCCACCGAGATGACCGTGCAGGCCGGTCAGACTCTGCGGCGCATCGATAAGCAGGGCGACACCGGCCTGCTCACCGCGACCGTCGACCGGGTCACCATCGACCGCAAGTCCGGCGACCCGGTGGCCAAGGACCCCAACGGCTCCATCGCCGTCACGGTGAACAAGGACATGCAGAGCATTGCCGACCCGGTTCAGCACACCGGATTGCAGTACCGCTTCCCGATCGGCACCGAGAAGAAGAGCTACCCGTACTTCGATGTAAATGCGCGTAAGTCCTACGACGCCAAGTTCATCGAAGAGTCCGAGATCAACGACATGAAGGTCTACCGCTTCCAGATGTCGGTGCCGGTAACCAACATGTGGGACGTGATCCAGTCGCCGACCAACAAGTTGAGCCTGCCCGCCTCGAAGTGGGGACTCGAGGGTGACGACCCGGTCACCATGACCCGCTTCTACACCGACACCCGCGACCTGTGGGTCGAGCCGCGGACCGGCACCGTGATCAAGGGTGGCGAGCAGATCCACCTGTACTACGCACGCAGCGGCGACCACCCGGATGTCACCGCGCTGAAGTCGCACCTCGTCTTCGACGAGAACACCGTCGAATCGCAGATCTCGGTGGCCAAGGAGAACATCGACAAGCTGTCGCTGTACGGCCGAATCATGCCGATCGTGCTCGGCGTGCTGGGTGTCATCGCCGTGGTCGGCGGTGTTTTCCTCGGGATCCGCGACGGGGCTGCCCCGGCCGGTGCAGGTCGGCGTGGGCCGGGTCGTGGTGGGGATGATGCTCCGACCGAGCAGATCAGGATCCAGAAGAATCTCTGATAGTTAGTCCGACACCTCGGCTCCCCGACGTTATGTCGGGGAGCCGAGTTCGTTCGGCGTTGGTTAGGGCGTGGACGAACCCAGCGCGTAGGCAACGGGATGCGACGGCTGATACAGCAGCATCACCCCCGCGCCAGGAATCTTCATATCGATGCAGCGCCCGAAACTCCGCTCGGCGATCTCACCCACGAATTGCGCCCCACGTCCGCCCAATTCCGCCATCGTCTGCTCGATGTCATCGCACATCAGCGAAATCTCGTGGCGCGGCGGCCCATCCGCGGGATGCACTCCGAGCTCACTCGGCCCGGTCCCGAATATGAGCCAGCCGTCGTGGGCGTCGACATTCGGCCAGCCGAGAACGTCACGGAAGAAGGCGCGGGCCGCGTCCGGATCCTCCGCGTAGACCAGTGTGTGCACAGCGGTGATCATGCTGGTGATGCTAGGTGAGCGGAGGGCTCCGCGACGGCTGTTCTGTCGGCCCGCCGAGTCGGGGTTATGCCTCGGATAGCGCGTGTTCAGCCGGATACGCGCGGCTCGGCCGCGCCGGAGCGGTCCGCGGTACGCAATACGATCACGGCAACGAACATGGTGGTAGCGGCAGCGACACCGACGGCGGTGGTGATCAGCGTCGGTATCGAGCGGGCGAAGCAGGTCATGAGGACCACCTCGATCCCCAGCCCGAGCCAGGTCACCGCGGCGAGTGCGGTGCGGTCCACCGCGATCGCCGAAAGCAGTGCACCCTGTAGCACCGCGAGTATGGCTCCTTGCAGAGCGAACAACCACAGCAAGCCTTGGATCGGCGCGTAATCCTGTCCCGCGAACAATGGCGCGACCGGCGCCGCCAGGGCAGCGCCCAATACCGCCACGATTCCGATGCCCGACAGCACTGCCAGTGCATCCCGAATCGCACGCGCCGAATGCGTCGGCTGCGCCATCCGCGGATACAGCACGACTCCCACGGCCTGCGGCAGCCAGAACGCGATCTTCGCCGCGATCGCCCCGAGCGCGTAGCGGCTCGCATCCGCCTCGTCCAAAACTATTCGCGCAACGATCAAATCCGCCGACGACAATGCCATCAACGCCGCCTGCACCTGCGCCGCCCGCAACACCGGCAACACGCCGACCGAACGCACACCCTGTGCGGCCTCGCCCGATGTCCCGCGAGTCCGCCCTCCCGCTGCGCTCCCCTCGGCCGCACCCCCGAGCCGCGATTGCTCAGCCGCAGGATCTGCTGCATCTTCGCATCGAGATCGCGCAGCCTCATCCTCGAAAACATCGCGTCCCGGAGATGGCGGCCGCGCTGCGCCGGGCATCGGTCCGTCGGCGGCCGCGGCATCCGGCGGCCCTTGCGACCGTTCCGTCGCGGGGGCAATAGCGGGGCGAATGCGTGATGCGGGCGAGCCTGCGGCGGAGCGGGCGAATGCGGCGGCGACGACGATTCCTGTCGCGGCGGCCCACAATGCGGGAGCTGTGCCGCCACCCGCTGCGAGGACGACCAATGCCGGAACCACGCGCGCTACTCCGGCCGCGCCCAGGACTACGGCCAGGGCCCGGAAGCGTCTGCTGCCCTGCAGGATTCCCTGTTCACCGGATAGCAGGACCAACGCGGGAGCCGCGCCGAGGGCGGCTGCACTGGCGAGTACGCCGACGTCCAGTACTGCGGTCACAACCGGTACCAGCACCGCGGCGACTACCGCGACGATCACCGCACACCGCCACTGCAACCCGCGCAGCGCCGCGACACGCGCACCGCGCACCAGTTCCCTGGCCACCACGTTCTGCAACGCCAGTGCGGGTACCGCACATAACAGCTGCACCGCGAGCAAGCTGGCGAATTCGCTGTATCCGGTGACCCCCAACCAACGGCTGGCCAGCATCTGCAGCAGATATCCCGCCACATTGGCCGTCATCGCCCCGGCGGTGACCAACGTCAGATCCGCCACGACGGGGAGGCGACGCACTGCAGGCACTCGGCAATCGTCCCACCCCATCACTCCACGCCCCGCAAGCGCCCGCCATCGTGACCTGCGCCACTATTTAGATTACACGACATGTATGTCGTGTAATCTAAATACATGACCGAACCAACTCTCGTCCTTGTTCCCTGCTTCTCCGGCGCCCCGTGGGATATCGAGCAGCTCACGCCACTGGCCGCCCACCCCATGCGCACGATGCGGCTCCCCGAAGCCGTCGCCGATATAGAGGCTTATGCCGATGCCGTGGCCGATGTAGTCGCGGATCTGAAGGAGTTCGTGCTGATCGGCGATTCCTTCGGCGCGAATATCGCGCTGGCGCTGGCCGTCCGCCGACCGCGCGGGTTGAAAGGCCTGGTGTTGTCGGGTGGATTCGCCGCCAATCCGATCTCTTCGCCAGTCCTGAAAACCGCGATGCGCGCCATGGGGCGGATGCGCGGACCGCTCTACCGTCAGGTAGCCCTGCGCGCCCACGCCCACAATCTGGCCTCGCCGCATGATCACGAGGGGCAGATCCCATGGAGTAAGGCCGACAGCCGTAACCTGTTCCTCGACAACACCCCCGCCCAATCCTTCGGCGCCCGGGCGATCGCGGCGCTGAACGCCGACTACACAGGCAAACTCGGGCAAGTGGCGGTGCCCACGCTTATCCTTACGCCCTCACATGACGTCTTGATCGGCGAAGCGGCGGCGACGGTGCTACGTGAGGGCATCCCCGACGCCAGGGAAGTCATCCTGGAACGCACCGGCCACATGTTCCGCTTCTCCCACCCGCACACCTACGCGAACACCATCGCCGAGTTCCTCCGTGACGAGGAGCTCAGCAGCCAACTGCCTATGCACCGCGTCAGCCCGTTACACGACATCTAAGGTGGTAGCCCATGACGTCCACCCGCTCATTCGACGGCGCTCGACAGGTGCAAACCCGTGCGGCCGGCTGAGGAACTGCGCTATCTCATCCTCGCCATTCAGCGGGAGGGAAACCGAAAACTGTCGTCCGAGTTACGGCCATTAGGACTGACTCCATCCCAGGCCGAGGTCCTGCGCGTACTTGCCGACCATCAGCCGCTGACTTTGGCCGGGCTCGGCGACCTGCTGGTTTGTGAGACCGGTGGCAGCCCGAGCCGACTCGTCGACCGACTCGTCGCCATGGACCTGATCGATAAGCAGACCGGCTCCACCGACCGACGCCAGATCACCCTCGGCCTCACCCCCGCCGGAGGCCGCCTCGCCGCGGAGGTGGCGCGGGTGGAGGAGCGCTTGTACGGCGCGATCGACACGGCGACCACAGGTCAACCCGTCGACGAGACGCTGCGACTGTTGCGCGGCTTCGCCGCCGACTTTCCCGCAGTGCGGGCGGTCGAACGTCGTGCGGCTCTGCAAGGGCGGCATTGAGGTCGCCCAGCCGGTAGCAGGCGCTCGATACCGGAAGTGGTGGTTTGCTCGTCGGTACGTAAGGTGCACAGGCGTGAGTGGCAGCGGCCTGACTCGACGCAACCGGTGGGCAAGCTTCGTCCCCGCCGGTTACAGCGGATCGCTGGCGGTGGTGATCGCTGGGCCACTGTTGGGGCCGGGCTATCTGCTTTTGCGAGATGCGGTGAGCACACCCCGGTCGTATCTGACGGACTCTGCGCTCGGGCTCGGCGACGCCGCTCCGCGAGCGGTTCCCCAGGATGCGATGCTGGCCACGCTGTCGCCGATCGTCGACGGCGGGTTGATCGTCAAGACGATCCTGCTCGTGGCGCTGTGGGCGGCCGGGTATGGGGCGGCGGTGCTGGCCAGGGAACTGCTTCGGGTATCGATCGGGCCGCAATTGGTCGCCGTGACCGTCGCGCTCTGGAACCCCTACGTGGCCGAACGTGTGCTCCAAGGGCATTGGAGCCTGCTGACCGGATACGCCGCACTGCCCTGGACCGCACTGGCCGCCTATCGAATTCGCATCCGGGGGCGACGGGCGAGCGGCTCCGACGCGGGGGCACGCACGGGCGCGGTCGGTTCCTGGGGTGCCCTGGCCGGGTGTTTTGCGGCGGCGGGGCTGACGCCGACCGGCGCTCTACTGGCGGGCAGCATCGCGCTGGTGCTGGTCGGGCGTCGAAGTGTGCTCGGGGCGCTGGTTCTACTATCGGCGGCGTCCGCTCCCTGGTTGGCGGCGGCGGCTTTGTCGGGTGCCGGGACCGCGCCCTCGGACCCGGCCGGAATCGTCGCCTTCGCAGCCCGCGCCGAACCCGCCCTCGGCACACTCGGCTCCCTGGCCGGACTGGGCGGAATCTGGAACGCCGACTCGGTACCCGCCTCCCGCACCACCCCCCTCGCCCTGATCGCCACCGCCCTACTCCTGATCCTCGTAGCCATTGGTCTCCGCAGCACCGCCGGGATCAAGACGAGCACAAACGGCCATGCCGCTGCTCAGTCCACACCCCCGACCAGCACTGCACGTATCGATGAGTCCAACACCGGCACCGCGACAACCCCGTCGAAGCATCCCGAGGTCGGGCATACCACTCTCGCGACCAGCGGAGACAACGCTGCACCCGCTGGCGACTGCATCGATCGTGAGAGCTTGCGAGTTCGTCGCCGGCTGCTGGTACTGGCGGCTATCGCCGTCGTGCTGCCTGCACTCGGGGCGACGTCGTGGGGTATGAGCGGTATGGAGTGGCTTGTTACTCATGTCCCGGGGGCGGGGTTATTGCGGGATACGCAGAAGTATGTGGCGCTTGCCATGCCCGCGTATGCGCTGTGCGCCGCCGCTGGGTGCCGAGCGGTCGCCGTGCGCTTCGCGACGAAGCAGCCTGCCCGCTCGCCCGGAATGGCATCGACCGCAATGGTATTCATCGCACTGCTGGTGCTGCCGCTGTTCGATATGGCTTGGGGCGTCGGTGGGGCGCTGAAGCCGGTGCATTATCCGGTCGGCTGGCAGCGGGTTGCGGAGCGGATCGACGGGCCCGGGGATGTTGCGGTGTTGCCCGGCGGGATGTTTCGGAAGTTTCCGTACAGCGGCAAGGTGGCGGTGTTGGATCCGGCGCCGCGGATGCTGCCGCGCGATGTGCTGCAAACCGGTGAGCTTCCGGTACACGGGCGCACCGTGGCCGGTGAGGGCGCCAGGGCGCGGGAGGTGGAAACCGCACTGCTGCACGGTGATTCGGCGCGGCGGTTGGCTGAGCTCGGGGTCGGCTGGGTCCTCGTCGAACGCACCACACCCGGACCGCTCGGCGAGTCGAAAACGACACTCGCCCAGCTGGAGTCGGTCTACGCCGACCCCCAACTGGCGCTGTACCGCGTCCCCGACACCCCGGACCATCAACAGTCGGCACACCGTGTGATCACCTACGCCGCCCACCTCCTCTGGGCCGCCCTCCTGGTCGGGGGCCTGCTGCTGGCGGCCACCTTGCGCCCACGCCCCACCACGTGAAAACCGTTGACGGCGTTCACACCTGGGCCGCACCACGCACCGACTCCCCGATCGGATACACCGGCCACGACCTCCCAACGACGCACCGTCACCGACGAATTCGTCGCCCGACAGCAGGCGTGAGCGATCAGGGCCCAGGCGGGATGAGCCCCGAGGTGTGCTCCCCTCGAGCCGCAGCCGCGAGCACCTCGTGCACGCCGTTCCCGGTTTGCTCCCAAGAGAACTCACGGGCGCGGGCCCGGGCCTTCTCACCCATGACAGCGCACGCTTCGGTGTCACCGATGAGCTCACCGACGGACTCGCAGAGCTGGCTCACATCGTCGACGAGCATCCCGGTCACTCCGTCGACAATGGAATCGGTGAGGCCGCGCGAGCTGCGGTAACCGATCGTCGGTACGCCGTGTTGCGCCGCCTCGATGACCGCCAGGCCCCAGCCCTCCTTGCGCGACGGCAGCACATGTACCCAAGCGCGCGCTAGCAATTCGTGTTTGCGCCGCTCGTCGACGTGGCCGTGGAAGGTGACCGCATCGGCGATGCCGAGTGCGCGGGAATCGGCCTTCAGGTTGTCCGCCCACCAACCGTCACCGATCACATCGAGCCGCAGGCCGGGTATCCGACTCCGTAGCCGGGCGACAACCGCCAATGCGTCTTCGATCTGCTTGTGCGGCACCAGCCGCGAGAGCACAACGATGCGCGGTTCTTCGGCGCGTGTCTCGGTGCAGCCGGTGGGCGCATCCACAGGAACGGGTTCAGCGCCATTGCGGACCACCGCGATCCGGGAACCGTCCACTCCCAGTGTGGCCAGTTCCTCGGCCGAGGGCAACGAAACGGTCAGGTATTGGTTGTGCCGATGCACCCGGGGCGAGAGCCGCGATTCGATCCACCAGCCGATCCAGCCGACGAACCGTCCGGCGACCGGCCACTGCTCCCGATGCCCGTGATGCACCAGTACGACCGACGGCGCCTTGGTCGCCGCACCCGCGAAAAATGGGATCCCGTTTTGCGTATCGATCACCGCATCGGGCCGCAGGCCCCGCAGCGGACCGATGCCGAGCCGTCCGAGTGCGATCGCGGCCAGCGCCCGCGGGTAAACGGAGAAGCGCCCGCCCGCCCGGCTGATATCGATGCCGTCGATACGCTCCCGCTTCGCTGCGCCCGGATACCGCGCTGTGCGCAGGGTGACCTTGACCCCCCGCGCGGCGAGCTGCGCACCGACCTGTTCCAGGTACCGTTCGCTGCCGCCGCCCTGCGGGTGCCCGGTGTCTCGCCAGCACAGCAGGAGGACTTCGCGCACGGTGGAGCTTCTCTCGGTCAGCAGGGTCACGGATATCGCCGTACACCCTAACCCGCGCCACCAACCGGCCAGTCCGCACCGCGCGGGAATTCCCACCCCAGGCAGGCGGGACTGCGGTGCATCGCCCGCACTATGCGAGACTCTGCGCCGTGCCGACAGCTGAAACCGAGCCAGCCGAGGCCGTGGTGGCGCACGCCCCACGGAGCGGACGAGCCATGTCCCGGTTCGCGCGGCGGGCGACCCTGCGCCGGTCGTTGCGGCTGCTCGGCAGTTTCCGGTTCGAGCAGACCGATCCCGCACTGTTCTACGGCGGTCTGGCCGCCGACAGCGGGGCGATGATCGGCGATTTCTACAGAGACGTCAGCGGCCACGGCCTCGATGGCGCGACCATCCTGGATGTCGGCGGCGGCCCCGGCTACTTCGCGGACGAATTCGTGAAGACCGGTGCACGCTACATTCCCGTCGAGCCCGACCCATCGGAGATGCACGCCGCCGGACTTTCGGTGGCCGGCGCGGTGCGCGGGTCCGGTATGGCATTGCCGTTCCGCGACAACGCTGTCGACATCTGCTTCTCCTCGAACGTTGCCGAGCACGTGCCGCAGCCGTGGGTCATGGCCGACGAAATGGTCCGCGTGACCCGTCCTGGCGGTTTGATCGTGCTGTCGTACACGGTGTGGCACGGCCCGTTCGGCGGCCACGAAACGGGACCGTGGCACTACCTCGGTGGCGAGTTCGCAGCGCGCCGATACCGTCGCAAGACCGGCCGGGAACCGAAGAACCGCTTCGGCAAATCGCTGTTCGCGGTCCGTGCCGCCGACGGGTTGCGTTGGGCGGCAGGCACTTCCGCAGATGTGCGCATCGTTTTCCCCCGCTACCACCCACGCTGGGCCTGGTGGGTGGTTCGCGTACCCGTATTGCGAGAGTTATTGGTGAGCAATCTGGTGGTTGTGGCCACCAAACCGTAGGGCTACTTCTCCAGCCAGCCCCGGCGCCAGTTCCTGCGCCCACATGCGTTGATCCTGGCCGCCCAGGGGGATTCCTGAATGGCCAGGCCAACCGTCTCGAGGGTGGTCAGGCCGACCTGATCAGCCAGCATTCCGACGACGGCGACCGCCTCGGCGGCCTGCATCGCGGCCGTAGCCTGCTCGATGGTCAGCGTCCGGCCCGGTAGGAAGGAAACTACCCACCCACCTGCGCCGACGCTTTTAGCTTGATGCTCGGTCTGGTCGCTGGTCATCAGCGACCGGCCGATCACTTGCACCGCCATGGCTCTGACTCCCCAATTGCGTAATCGGTTCATGAATCGAGCGAGCTGATCAGTAGCTACAGCATGACCGGTGCATTAACAGAACGCAATAGTGCGTTCTCTGAAAAGCGAACCGACAGGTTGGAATTCGCGCTGTTCAGAAGGTCGACCGCACGGGAAACTGAAACACGTTACAGACAATCGGGCGACAAAACTGTAACGTGTTCTCATGCATTACGACAGCCTGTTCATCGGCGGCCGCTGGACCGCGCCCGCCGGCACCGAGCGCCTCCAGGTCATCTCGCCCGCGACGGTCGAGCCGGTGGGCAGCGTCCCGGTGGTTGGTCGCGCCGATGTCGACGCAGCCGTCGCCGCCGCCCGGCACGCCTTCGACAACGGTCCCTGGCCGTCCACACCGCCCGCGGAGCGCGCCCAGGTGTTGACACGCGCCGCCCGCCTGATCGAGGAGCGTTCGGCCGATCTGCTCGCCACGCTCACCGCGGAAATGGGCGCACCGCAGATGATCGCCATGACGCTCAACCAGATTCCGGCGGTGGCCGCGCTCGACGCGTACGCCGGACTGGCCGAATCCTTCCCCTGGAACGAAACCCGCACCGGCCTGTTCGGCACCGCGCGAGTCTCGCGGGAACCGCGCGGGGTGGTCGCGGCCGTCACGGCATGGAATGTCCCGCTGTTCCTCGCGGTCAATAAAATCGCGCCCGCATTGCTCGCCGGATGCACGATGGTGCTCAAGCCCGCGCCGCTGACTCCGTTGACCGCCAACAAGATCGGGGAAATCTTCACCGAGGCGGGCCTGCCCGAGGGCGTGCTGTCGATCCTGCCCGCCGAGGCGGATGCCGCGGAGTACCTGGTCTCGCATCCGGGTGTCGACAAGGTCACCTTCACCGGCAGCACCGCGGTCGGTCGCAAGATCGGCGCCATTGCGACCGGACAGCTCAAGAGCGTCTCGCTCGAGCTCGGCGGCAAATCGGCGGCAATCCTGTTGCCTGATATGGATATCGCCAATATTCCGGTGCTCGCGTTCTCCGGTCTGATGAACAGCGGCCAGGGTTGCGTCGCGCAGACCCGCATTCTCGCGCCACGCAGCCGCTACGACGAGATCCTGGACGCGCTGGTCGAGCACGTGCAGACGCTGAAGACCGGCGATCCCACCGATCCAGCGACGACCTTCGGCCCACTGATCTCCGAACGTCAGCGTGACCGTGTCGAGGGCTATATCGCCATGGGCAAGGAAGAGGGTGCGCGACTGGTACTCGGTGGCGGCCGCCCGGCGGATGTGGACCGCGGTTGGTTCGTCGAGCCGACCATCTTCGCCGATGTCGACAACAAGTCGACGATCGCGCAGGAGGAGATTTTCGGCCCGGTCCTGTCGGTCATCCCGTACGAGACCGAGGACGAAGCGGTGGCCATCGCGAACGATTCCGTATACGGCCTGGCCGGCTCGGTCTGGACCGCGGATATCGAGCACGGCGCGGAAATCGCGGCGCGGGTGCGCACCGGAACCTACGCGATCAATTGGTATGCGTTCGACCCGAGTTCGCCGTTCGGCGGATACAAGAACTCCGGCCTCGGCCGGGAGAACGGACCGGAGGGTCTGGACGCATTCTGCGAGCAGAAGTCCCTGCTCATGCCGATGGGCTGGACGGAGTAGTCAAGCCCCCGGCATAACCACCCGGACTACCGGCTGACGGCCCGGTGCGTCGACGATGCTCGGCGCACCGGCGTCGACGATTTCGACCTGCCAACCCGTTGGCAGCACCTCCTGCAAACGTCCGGCAGCGCGCCGTAGCGGGGTGCTCGCCGGCGCTGGCTCGATACCGGCGACCTGCGGCGCCAACCGGCCGATTTCGAGATCGGTCATGCTCCAACCACCTCTCATGCGTCGATCTCATCGCTGGCCGCTGGTAGGCGGATTCGCGAGTCGAAAGGGAAGTAGTTCAGTCGATATAGGTCATACAGTTAATAATTAGCAATCGAACTGTTCGGTCATGAGACGAAGAACACGCAAAGCATAAACCCCTGCCGGACCGGCCTTCTTTCAGTACGAAGCACGTCCGGGCAAATCAACGGTAGCGCACCTGCGGCCGCAGGTCCGACAATCCGAGAACATCGGCAGATCGATACCACGCGGCACGCGCATTCGCCGACGAGATCCGCTAGCGGCGCAGCGACCGGCGATAACCGGCGGGCGTCGTCCCGGTAGCGGCGCGCAAATGCACCCGCAGCGCGGTGACGCTGCCGAATCCGGACTGTGCCGCAACAACTTCGACGGGCAGTTCGGTGACCTCCAGCAATTCCCTGGCACGCGCCGTTCGCTGCCCGTCCAACCAGCGCCGCGGCGTGGTGCCCACCTCAGCTTTGAATCGACGGATAAACGTGCGCTCACTCATCAGCGCATGTCCAGCAAGCGCTGAAACATCCGGCGCCGCCGCCGGATTCGCCGCCGCCCAGGCCATGGTCGCGGCCAGGGCGCCGGGAAACTCATTGCCGCCCAAAGCATCCGGAATGTACTGCGCCTGACCACCCTCACGGTGCGGTGGTGTCACATTCCAGCGGGCCAGATCGGCCGCCACACCCGCGCCCAGTTCACGACGCACGATATGCAGGCATAGGTCCATTCCCGCGGACAATCCCGCCGAGGTGAGCACATCGCCGTCGTCCACATACAGTGCGGCGGGGTCGAGCTTGACCGCTGGGAACAACGCAGCGAACTCATCGCAATACGCCCAATGGGTGGTGGCAGGCCGTCCGTCGAGGACTCCGGCCCGCGCCAGGATGAATGCGCCGACGCAAATGCTCACCATGGTCGCGCCACGCGCCGATGCGGCCCGGAGTGCATCGAGCACCTCGTAGGCCGGTGGCAGCGTGGGCAATGCGATGCCCGGAACCACCACGATGTCGGCGCTCGCCAGCGCCTCTAGCCCTTCGTCGACCCGCAGTTCGAAACCATTCGGCGTCCACACCGGCCCCGGCCGCACGCCGCAGGTCCGCATCTCCAACCCCACCGGTTCCCCGGTCTTGCCCGGCCCGTGGCGAAATGCCTGCACCGCACATGCCAGGTCGTAGGTCATGACGCCATCCAGCGCCAGCGCGACTACCTGCTTCACACTCTCAGTCTGGCATGAATCCGAGTGTCAACGTAACTCCTGCCACCTGCTGTGCACCGCTGGCCCTCGTCTTCAGCACTGCGGCGGCCCCTCGCGGAGCGGCTCTATGTTGTGGGGCTGATCCGACGGTCGTGGCGGCTCTGGGCGGCCATCACCTCGACCGTGTGCTCACGGATCCAGCCGAGGAACTGATGCAGCGACTCGGTGAGTCCCTGGCCGAGTTCGGTGAGTTCGTAGCTGACCCGCGGTGGCGTGCTGGGCTCGACGGTGCGCGCGATCAGCCCGTCGCGCCCGAGCGTGCGCAACGTCTGCGACAGCATTTTCTCGCTGATGCCACCGATTTTGGTGTGCAGCTCCGAAAACCGGTGCGGGCCATCGGTCAACGCGGTCAGGATCAGCATGCCCCAGCGGCTCGTGATGTGGTCGAGCACCTCACGCGCCGGACACTCGCTGTTGAATGCGTCACTCATGCCCTGCCAGGTAGTGGGCTGGACCTGCGAACGTACCGCCATCTCTGGAGCTTACCTGAAGGTATGTCCTTACCGCAGGTAAGCCTGCCGGCCTACGCTGCCGCCATGGTCACAGTTGTTTTCGGAGCCAGAGGCAATGTCGGTCGCCACGTGGTGGCGGGCCTGATTTCGAGAGGGGAACAGGTCCGTTCGACGAGCAGGGAACCCTCCGTCGCGGGCTCCCCGCCGGGCGCGACGGTCGTCGCGGCCGATCTCGAGCAGCCCGAAACGCTGCCCGCCGCGCTCGAAGGTGCGCAGCGCGTATTCCTCTACGCCAAGCCCGAGGGGATCGACGGTTTCGTGGCAGCCGCCGAAGCCGCCGGGATCCAGCACGTGGTGTTCCTATCGTCGGGCGCCGTGCTGCAGAGCAATGCGTCGAGCAATCCAATTGCCTTGATGCACAGCGTTATCGAGTCGGCGATCGAGAAGTCCGGTCTGAATTGGACCTTCATCCGCCCCGGCATGTTCGCCACGAACGCGCTGTGGTGGTGGCAGCATTCCATCCGTGACGAGGGTGTCGTCCGGCTGCCGTATCCCGATGCCCGAACCGCACCCATCCACGAGAAAGATTTGGCGGAGCTCGCGGTCACCGCGCTGACCGAACCTGGTCATGAAGGCCAGGCCTACACCGTTTGGGGTCCCGAGTCACTGACGCTGCGCGAGCAAGTGCAGCAGATCGGCGCGGCCATCGATCGCGAAATCGCCTTCGAAGTCATCTCCGACGAGCAGGCCCGCGTGGAGATGCTCAAGACCATGCCGGAAATCGGCGTCGAGGCCGTCCTGGCCGGATGGAAGGCCGGAGTTACCGACCCGCCGCAGGTATCAACGATCGTCCAAGACCTCACCGGCCGCCCCGCCCACACCTTCGCCCAGTGGGCACAAGATCACGCTCTCGACTTCCGCTGACCGATCGAGATCAGGTGGAACTGGCTGAGGCTTCTCGCTTGGGCTCGAGGGGTGACTGCAACAGCACCGTCGGGTGATCGAAGGGGTTGTTGGATGGAGCCGTTGGGTCCGAGCCGGGTGGTGCGCCGGTTCTGGGCGTTGGTTGGGGCCGTCGGCGGCCGGGGCGGCTGTCGGTGTGACGGAGACGACCGGGCTGCGATGGTTCAACGAATTGGCGGGGCGCACAATTGGCGGGAATCCGAGGGTTACTGGCATTTGCGCCACTCGTCGGTGTGGGACTGGGGGGCTTCACTGAGAGCGAGACGTGTTCGAGGAGAAGGAGATCAACGTGGGTGCGCCTGCGGGGATGGATTGGGAATGGGCGAGGCGTACCGGTGGGGCGCTTTCCAGTAGTCAGCGCAGGCAGCTGACCGCCAAGCTCGTTGCGGGCGTGCCCCGGCTCGTTGCCGGGCAGGCCGCGTTGGCACTCGGGAGAGGCGGCAGCGGGCGGGTGGATTTCGCGGAACTCCGACTGCCCGATTCGAAGCTGGCCAAGGCCGCCGAAGAGGAAGCGCGGGAATGCCTTTCGGTGCACGTATCGGAACACTCGTATCGGAGCTATTTCTTCGGGCGCGCGCTCGCTGAATTCGATGGCACGAAATACGACGACGAGCTGGCCTACGTCTCCTGCCTGCTGCACGATTTGCAGCTCGAACATCCAACGCCCGGAAGGTGTTTCGCGGTGACCGGGGCGGAGCGCGCCGTCGGATTCGTCCTCGGCGCAGGTGCCACACCGGAGCAGGCGGAGACGGTCGGTGCCGCGATCGCCGCGCATCTCACCATCGGGGTCGCCGATAAGGTCGACGATCTCGGCTTTGTTTCCGCCGGTGCTGCCGTGGACGTGTTCGGAGCTCGAATGTCCGATCTCGATCCGCGCTGGGTCGAGGAACTGCTGCGCCGTCATCCGCGACACGACTTCAAAAAGCACATGACGGAAGCGCTGACGAACGAGGCGTCCGCGGTGCCGGACGGACGCACTCGATGGCTCATGCGCACCGCGGGCTTCCGTCAACTGATCGGCCGCGCACCCTTCTCCGAATAGACCTCCACCACAAACGAAACCGCTCGCACCATCGTGAAAGATGGTGCGAGCGGTGCCACGAGTTTCACCACAACTCAGCCACACAGCAAGTCTCACGAGCGACCCGCTCGCAGCCGAGCGACCACAGCACACGCGACGAAGTCCGCGAGTTTCGCCACTACTCAGCCACCACGGAGCGAGTCTTACGAGCGACCGTTCGCGGCCCGTCTCGCGGCCGAGCGGCCGAAGCGCACGCGACGAAGTCGCCAGTATCGGCCGCTCGGCCGCGAGACACTAGGGGGCCGCGAACACGCAGCGCCGCAGGCGCTGCAAATCAGGCAGAGCCCAGACGCTCCTTCAGCGCCTCGAACTCGTCGCGCACCCCGGAAGGCAGCTTGTCGCCGACGAATTCGAACCACTCCTCGATGAGCGGGATCTCCTTGCGCCATTCGTCTGCATCGACGGCGAGTGCCTCATCGACATCTACGGGGTCCACCTTCAGACCCTCGAGGTCCATCTGAGCGGCGGTGGGCACATTGCCGATCGCGGTCGGCTCGGCCTGCGCCGAACCCTCGATGCGGCCGACGATCCACTCCAGTACGCGGGAGTTCTCACCGAATCCGGGCCACAGGAACCGGCCGTCGCCGCCGCGACGGAACCAGTTGACGTAGAAGATCTTCGGCAGCTTGTTCGCATCCGCGTTCTTGCCGACATTGATCCAGTGGTTCAGGTAGTCACCGACGTGGTAGCCCATGAACGGCAGCATCGCCATCGGGTCGCGGCGCACAGTGCCGACCTTGCCTTCGGCGGCGGCGGTCTGCTCCGACGACAGGGTCGCGCCCATGAAGACGCCGTGCTGCCAGTCGAAGGATTCGGTCACCAACGGGACGGTGGTCTTTCGGCGGCCGCCGAACAGAATGGCCGAGATCGGCACACCCTGCGGGTCGTCCCATTCGGGAGCCAGGATCGGGCACTGTGACATCGGCGTGCAGTAGCGCGAGTTCGGGTGCGCGGCAAGGGTTTCGGTCTCCCGCAGGTACCAGTCGTTACCCTTCCAGTCGATCAGGTGATCGGGCTCGCCCTCCAGGCCCTCCCACCAGACGTCATTGTGGTCGGTCAGCGCGACGTTGGTGTAGACGGTGTTGCCCGCCTCCATTGTGGCCATGGCGTTCGGGTTGGAGCTGTAGTTCGTGCCCGGTGCGACACCGAAGAAGCCGTATTCGGGGTTAACCGCGTACAGGCGGCCGTCCTTGCCGAAACGCATCCAGGCGATGTCATCGCCGAGGGTCTCCGCGCGCCAGCCGGGAATCGTCGGCTGGATCATCGCGAGGTTGGTTTTACCGCAGGCGCTCGGGAAGGCCGCGGCGATGTAGTACGCCTTGTTCTCAGGGGAGATCAGCTTGAGGATCAGCATGTGCTCGGCCAGCCAGCCCTCGTCGTGGGCCATTGCCGAGGCGATGCGTAGGGAGTAGCACTTCTTGCCGAGCAGCGCGTTGCCGCCGTATCCGGAGCCGTAGCTCCAGATCTCGCGGTCCTCGGGGAAGTGGGTGATGTACTTGGTGTCGTTGCACGGCCACGGCACATCGGCCTCGCCCTCGGCCAGCGGAGCGCCGACGGAGTGCAATGCCTTCACGAACGGCTTGTCGGCGCCGAGCTTCTCCAGCGCGGCGGCGCCCATGCGGGTCATCACGCGCATCGAGACCACGACGTATTCGGAGTCGGTGATCTCCACGCCCAGCTTGGGGTCCTCGGCACCGAGCGGGCCCATGCAGAATGGCACCACGTACATGGTGCGGCCCTTCATCGAGCCGCGGTACAGCTCGGTCATGGTGGCGCGCATCTCGGTGGGGTCGACCCAGTTGTTGGTCGGGCCCGCGTCGGCCTCGGTCTTCGAACAGATGTAGGTGCGGGATTCGACACGCGCCACATCGGAGGGGTCGGAGAGGGCGAGGAAGGAGTTCGGCTTCTTGTCCTCGTTGAGTTTTTTGAAGGTGCCCGCCGCAACGAGTTGGGTGGTCAGCCGTTCCCACTCTTCGTCGGAACCGTCCGCCCAGACCACTCGCTCTGGTTGAGTGAGTTCTGCGACGTCCTGTACCCAGGCGAGTAGTTCGCTGTGCTCGGTCGGCTGCTTGCCGTCGGAATCGCGAAGACCAGGAATGGTCGCTGAGGTCATGAAAACTCTCCTGAGATGGGCGGTTCACGGTGTAGCCGCCTAGGCTGACCATTTCGAGCGACCTGCGAGCAGTCGCTGCGGTAATGCCCATGACCAGCGCGAATACACCGAGCGCCACCGTTGGCGGGAAGGCACCCGCTACGACCAGTCGAAAGCGCGTCATGGCTGGACCGCGTACAAGGACGAAGCGGACGCCCAGGTTCCTGCTTAAGAGGTTAACGCGATGTGACGACCAGTACGGAATCGGGTTCCTGCAGGAGTACCCACTAAGTTACCTAATCAAAAGAACTGCGATACCGATCGAGGATGGCGATATCGCGTTCGCAGGCGGCGAGCTGACCAGGTTGCTCGGACGCTGCGCGGCGCAGTCTGGCCTCCAATTCGGCCACCTGACGGTCGATTTCGACGATTCGCTCGGTGCTCGCGCGGATGACGCGGTCCGATAGCGCGGTCTCCGATTCCACCAGTGCGGTGGCGACCCGCTGCTCCAACTGGGCCTTCACATTCACCAAAGCGTCCGCGACCCATTGACGGAGGTGCGCGCGGTCGGCGACCTGACCGCGGGCGCGCACCACCCAAGCCGCCGCACCGGCTCCGAGCAGCAGCGTCACCGGTACGGTCGCGAAATCAAGGGCCTGCACGACCGAGAACGGGGCGACCAGTAGACGGCCGATGCCGACCCCCGCGGAGGCGCCGAGCGCGATCATGAGGTGATCTTCGACACCTCGATGCCGCGGCTCCGGATCCGGGCCGACGCGCAGGGCCGGATCGCGCCATCGCGGTGGCGTGTCGCGGTCGTGTTCCGGTACTGCGCCGATGCGATCGGTGAGCTCGGACAGCCGCTGATCGATGGTCCCGTCCACGGCGTTGGTCAGTTCGTTGACCGCCTGCTGTAAGCGTTCGGGATAGCCGGCGGATTCGGCGCGACGCAAACGGTCGAGTTCGCCCCGGGCGGCGGCGTGCAGTGCGCGGACCCTGGCCCCGACATCGGTCATCAGATCGACCCTGGCCAGATGCAGTTGGCTGCGCAGGGTGGACATGGCGGTGGCGCGGCCGCCGTCACGTCCGGCGAGCAGCACGGCGCGTTCCTCGCGCCACTGGATCGGTTCCGCGCCGGAGCGCAGCACCGCGACCTGTTCGGCGACCCGCCTGCGGGTATCGGTCAACACGCGCGTGGTGACCGTGGCGATCCGGTCGTCGGATTCGGCGCCGGCCGTCGCCGCCGCGAGTTCCGCGTGTAGCGCGCCGAGGCCGGAGCGATCGAGCAGGCCGGCATCGCCCGCCGCCCGGCCCGCCACCGCGAGCCGCGTCGATACCGGCACGATCGCCAGATCGTCGATGCCCTGGGCGGCGAGCAGTTCGAGGTTGTGCGCCTGCACCGCGCGCCAGTCCTGATAGGCGTGGATGCCGTTCATGGCGAGCAGGATCCTGGTGCCGTCGGCGCGCAGGCGCCGCACCACATGCAGGGTGTCCGCACCGAGGGCACTACCCGCGTCCAACAGTATGAGCGCGACCGCTGACGGCGCATTACCCGACGGCGACGTGGTCTCCACGGCCGCGCTCGCATCGGGCGCCGGATCCGAGAGCGGGATCCACGGCTCGAACCGAGCCAGCTCGGTGCGCAACAGGCTCGTATTTGCGTCATCGGGCCCGATCAACGACACCGCCGACGCCACCCCCGTCCCCCGCACCGCGCGCAACAGCGCCGTCCCCTGTGGATTCCACCGTGCGATGACCGCCTCGACCTCTGGCGCCAGCGAGCCCTTCTCGGGTTCGGGCGATCCATAAGGAGCCCCGCGTGACGCAACCGCTGACCGCCCCTGCGCGGCGGCCGGTCGCTCCGCTGGTCCAGCCGATTCATCCCCGCTGGTCGGCGATCCGCTGGGCGGCGATGCCTGTGCCGCCGAACCACTCGCGGATCGGCGTGGAGCAGTGGCGGATTCATCACGCTCGGGCGCAGTCGAGCCCGGCTCCGCGCGTGCGGAATCCGGTTGTTCAGAGGCCGGCACTGCTCATCCGTTCCCATAGCCGGATGTAGCCGTTGTGGACGCGGAGGGCGGCGCGGCGAGCGGCGGGGGACATATCGCTGGAGACCACGGCGCGCCAGCGGGCGGCCCGGGCCAGGGCGTCGTCGGCATCGGACGGTGCGGGTGCGCGATATCCGGCGGCCAGATGGGCGACCTCCGGGTAGGCGAGGCCCGCGCAGAGGCCGAGCCAGAGCGCGTCGTCGCCGAAGAGGTAGTCCTCCAAAACGTCCCGTGCGTTCGCGCCGTCGACGGGCACGGCGCGGGCGGCGAGGCGGATCAGTTCGTCGAGGAGTTCGCCGCCGCGCAGTGCGGATACCTGTTCGTAGCGGCGGTGCAGTAGGCGGTGCAGCGGATCGATACCGCTGGCCGCGTGCATGATCTGCAGCAGTGCGTGCGGACCGAGTTCCGGGTCCTGGCGCAGAGCGGACAGCGCGCAGGTCACGCCGTACAGATCCCAGCGCTGCAGCAGTTCTTCGCGCTCGGCGACATCGGGTCCTGCCGATGCCGCGACGAACAGGTCCGGCGAGAGCGTGAGCGCCGGATCTGCGGTTTCGGCGAGGCGGCGCAACGTGACCATATCGGCCTCGCTCACCGCACCGGCCCTGGTGCGCACGGCCAGCGAGGCGACCACGGGCAGTGTGATGGTGCCGAGGCCGCCGCTGCACTGCTCGGCGGCGGCGACCGCATCACCCCACCGCGACCCGATGGCATCGGCCTTGTTCAGGACCGCGACGGTGCGCTCCGGCGGCAATTCCGACAGAATCCGCCGGTCCGCGGGCTGTGGCGCACCGGCGAGCACGTAGACGATGACGTCGGCGTCGAGTTCAGGATCGGCCACGCCTGGTTCGTCGATCGGAGCCGTCTCCACCGCCGACATCAGCGCCAGCGCATGCAGCACCGTGGTCCGTCCGGTATGCGCCCGCCCGGTCACCTGAATGCGCGGCGGCCGACGCCACCGCGCGATGGCGGTCCCCACCTGGCCCACGATCCGCGGATCAGCACCCGAGCGCAGCACCGCGAGCAGGTGGTCGAGTTGGTCCAGTTCCCGTGCGGGCCCGCCCGGTCGGATCCGGGGCCCCTCGGATTCGGTGGTTGTCGGCAAAGCTGCACACCCCCTTTTCGGTGCGCCATTCTTGCAGACATACCGCGCGGACGGGCCGCTGGCGACTGCTTGTGGGTCGCTGGAAAGGATCAGCTGCCGCTGAAGTATTTGTTCGCGGTTCGCACGGCCCAGTTCGGCGCGTATTTCGCGGCGGCCGCCAGTACCTTTGCCTGCGCGCCGATTTCGTAGTGCACGCGCGGCAGCCGTCCGCGCTTGCGGGTCACGTCCCAAATCCCCTGCGCGACGTCCTCTGCGGTCAGACGCACGCCGAGCGACTTGGTCGTGCCGGTTTCCATCCCTTCCACCATGGCGGTGGATACGAACAGCGGCCACACCGCGATCACCCGGATATCGTGGCGCTCCCACTCGAGATCCAACGCCTCCGTGAGGCTTTTGACCGCGGACTTGGTCGCGCCGTAGCTGGCGAGTTCGGGCTGTCCGTAGATCGCCGATGCCGAGCACAGATTCACCACCTGAGCGCCGGGCGTATCGCGCAGATAGCTGAACGCGGCATGCGTACCCGCTATCACCCCGCCGAGATTGACATCGATGATCGTCTGGTGCGTGGCCAGCTCGATCGATTCGAACCGTCCAGCGCGCAGAACGCCAGCATTGTTGATGAGGATGTCGAGCCGATTCTCGTCACCGTTGAACTCGGCGAGACGCTCGGTCCAGTGAGTGTCGTTCGTCACATCCAGTACCCCAGTGCGCACACTGCCGTCGGTGGCGTGGATGTCGGACGCGAGCCTGGTCAGCCCCAACTCATCGATATCGTACGCACCGACGTGATACCCCTGTGCAGCGAAAAGTAGGGCCGTGGCCCGGCCGATACCCGCCGCCGCACCGGTGATGAACACAGTCGGTCTACTCATGCGCGCAGTCTAGTGCGGGAGCAAGCCCCCTACCTCGGGGTTCCCACAGATGCCGTGGTCACTTAATCTGGCGGGATGGTCGGCACCATAGACGGTGCGCAGCTTCGCTTTTCGAAGGCGGCAAGCCGACCAGGCGGAATCCGTTCCGCTGGTCTCGATGAGGAGGTTGCCGTGACCGTCGATGTCATCGGTGCTGAGCCGGACGCGTCCGGCGATAGGAAGCCACTGCTACCCAGTAGCGATCCCTTCCTCCGACCACCGAAAGGCTTCGCGGCTCGTCCGGCCGGGACCATCCTGCGCAGCCGTCGCGTCGAACTCGCACTGTTCGGACTTGTGCCGCAGCAGGTCTCGGCCTGGCAGCTGCTCTACCGCAGCTGTGATATGCACGGCACGCCGGAAGCGGCGGTCACCACGGTGCTGCTGCCGCTCGACGCCGACCCGAACGAGGACCGCCCGCTGCTGGCCTTCCAGACCGCGATGGACGCGGTCGCCGAGCGATGTTCCCCCTCTTACGCCCTGCGTCGCGGTTCGCACGCGCTCGGCTCGGTCACCCAACTCGAATGGATGCTCGTGGCCAACGCACTGCGCCGGGGTTGGGCAGTGAGCATCGCCGACCACGAGGGCCCGCACGGGAATTTCGGTGCGCCACGCGAGCCCGGCTACCGCGGACTCGACGGAATCCGCGCCGCGCTGCGCTTCGCACCGCTGGGTCTGCATCCCGATACCCAGATCGCGGTCTGGGGTTATTCCGGTGGTGGCATGGCCAGTTCGTGGCTGGTGGAGATGGCGCCGACCTACGCGCCGGAGCTCGATATCGTCGGCGCGGTGCTCGGTGCGCCGGTTGGTGATCCGGGCCAGGTCTTCACCCGGCTCAACGGCGGGCACTACGCCGGATTACCCGCGATTGTGGTGGCGGTGCTGCGCAGGCTCTACCCGGCGCTGGCCGCGGTCTTCGAGAGCGATTGCGATGCCGAGGGCCACCGGCTGATCGAGCACGCAGAACGGTCCACACCGATCGCGGCGGTTCTCGGGCTCATCAATAGAGATGTCGGCCACCATCTGAGCCGTCCGCTCGCCGAGGTGCTCGCCGCACCCGAGATGCAGGCCATGCTCGACGACTTGCGCCTCGGTCACTCCGCCCCGACCTGCCCACTGCTGGTGGTGCAGCCGGTGCACGACCAGATCATCCATATGGACGGCGTCGACGGCCAGGTCGAGCGCTATCGCCGGGGCGGCACGCAGGTCACCTACGTGCGCGACCGGCTCAGCGAGCATTTCTCGCTGCTTCCGCTGGCCACCCCGATCAGCCTGGACTGGCTCAGCGATCGGCTCGCCGGAAAACCGGTGCGCGATGTCGGCGACAGCACGGTGTGGTCGGTCGCCGCCTCGCCGACCGGCGTGCGCGGGCTATGGGAAATGCTCGGCACCGCGCTCAAGGTGGCGCTGGGCAAGCCGCTGCGTCAGGAGACCGAGCCAGCGACTCGAATCCCCCGCGTACGCGCCGCATAACTGTTCGTCTCGGGTGATCCGCAAGCGGTCCGCTACGACCGCTTGCTGCCCGCATCCTGCGATGCTGGACAATGGAGCGTGTGAACGACGCCGCGAACCATACTGCCGAGTCAGTTCCCGGACCGCCGTCCACAGCTTCGGCTCCGGCGGACAGTGGATCCCGAAAAGGCTCGGGCTCACGCCTGTACCCCCGAGTGACGAGCTTCCGCTCGCGTCGGGGCGCACTCACCGCGACCCAGCAGCAATCCTGGGATCGCACCTGGCCCAGGATCGGCCGCGATGTGGCCGACGAACCACTCGACGCCGCCGCCTGGTTCGGTCGCGACGCTCCGCTCGTCATCGAGATCGGTTGTGGGACAGGCACCGCCACCGCCGCGATGGCGCAGGCGGAACCGCATCTGAATCTCATCGGCATCGAGGTCTATCAGCCCGGTCTCGCGCAACTGGTGCAGCGCATCGAGCGCGAGCAGATCGACAACATTCGCCTGTTGCGCGGCGACGCCGTCGATGTGTTGGAGAACATGATTGCTGAGCAGTCGCTCACGGGCGTCCGAGTCTTCTTTCCCGACCCGTGGCCGAAGGCGCGACACCACAAGCGGCGGCTGCTGCAGCCCGCGACATTCGCATTGATCGCCAATCGCCTTCGGCCCGGCGGTGTGTTGCATGTCGCGACCGACCACGCCGACTACGCGGAGTTCATCGCGGCGGTCGGCGCGGCAGAACCACAGCTCATCGGCCTGAACGAGACCACGGGCGGGGTCAGTGCCGAGCATCGCGACAGCGCGCCGATCGGTTTCGAAAGGCCAGTCACCAAATTCGAAGGCAAGGCACATCGCGCCGGAAGCGCCATCAACGAGTTCATATGGGGGAAGATCGGATGATGAGTGTCGGTGAGATGGCCCGTGAGGTCGTGGATGTTGCCGGGGAGGTGCACGGGACCGGATCCGAGGTGATCGGCGCGGTTACGCCCGATGTGCGTCGGGTGCTATTGGTCTGGGACGCCCCGAATCTCGACATGGGCCTCGGCGCGATCCTCGGCGGCCGCCCGACCGCCGCCTATCGACCGCGCTTCGACGCGCTCGGCCGCTGGCTGCTCGCGCGCACCGCCGAACTATCGGTGGGCAGCGCGACCCGGGTCGAACCGGAAGCGACCGTCTTCACCAATATCGCGCCCGGCACCGCCGATGTGGTGCGGCCGTGGGTGGAGGCGCTGCGCAATGTCGGCTACGCGGTCTTCGCCAAGCCCAAGATCGATGAGGACTCCGATGTCGACGCGGATATGCTCGCGCACATCGAGCTACGCAGTCGCGGCGCCGGGCTGGCGGGCATCATGGTCGCCTCCGCCGATGGCCAGGCATTCCGCGAACCGCTCGAACGATTGGCCGCCAACGGAATCCCCGCTCAGATACTCGGCTTCCGTGAGCATGCGAGTTGGGCCGTAACATCCGATACCCTCGAGTTCGTAGATCTCGAGGACATCCCGGGCGTGTTCCGTGAACCACTGCCCAGGGTCAGCCTCGACTCGCTGCCCGACGAGGGTGCTTGGCTGCAGCCGTTCCGGCCGCTGTCGGCGCTACTCACCTCTCGCCCTGCCCAAGGAGTCGCTTAGTGTTCACACGCTGGGGCGATCTGGTCTATCGGCTGCGCTTTGCTGTCATCGGCATGGTCGCGGCCGCACTCTTGGCACTCGGCGGTTACGGCCTAGGCCTGGAAGACCATCTCAGCTCCAGCGGGTGGGATGATCCCACGTCGCAATCGGCCACGGCGGCCAAGTTGTCCGACGAGGCGTTCGGACGTGATCACAACAGCGATGTGATCGTGCTCTACCCCGCACCGAACGGTACGACGATCGATGATCCCGAATTCCGGCAGAAGATCGTCGACAGCCTCAACAAGCTGCCGCGCGAACATCCGGATGAGATCGCCAAGATCAACGGCGCCTACTGGCAGACCGAAACCGGTCCGGCGTCACCGTTGACATTCGGTTCGAAGGATAAGAAGTACACCTTCGCCTCGATCGCCATCCAGGGCGATAACGACACCGATATGGTACGCAACTTCCGGAAAGTGAAGGATGTCTTCGCGATTCCGGGCATCGACGTGCAGGTCGCGGGTCTGCAGGCGGTGGCCGGCACGCTGAACGACACCATGGCCGCCGACCAGAAGCGGATGGAGATTCTGGCCATCCCCGCGGTCGCGGTGCTGCTGTTCTTCATCTTCGGTGGTGTGGTCGCGGCGGCGCTGCCGCTGATCGTCGGTGGTCTAACGGTGATCGGCGCCTGGGGCATCGTCCGGTTCGTCACCCAGTTCACCGAGGTCAACTCGTTTGTCTCGCCGGTCGTTTCGATGATCGGTCTCGGTCTGGCCATCGACTACGGCCTGTTCATCGTGAGTCGGTTCCGTGAGGAACTCGCCGAGGGCTACGACACGCGCGCGGCCGTCCGCCGCTCGGTGATGACCGCGGGTCGCACCGTGGTGTTCTCCGCGACCATGATCATCGCCAGCCTCGGCGGCATGCTGCTGTTCCCGCAGGGCTTCCTCAAGTCGATCGCGTACGGCTCCATCGCGACCGTCTCGCTGGCCGCGCTGACCGCCATCACCATCCTGCCCGCGATGCTGAGCATCCTCGGGTCGCGGGTGGATATGCTCGGGCTCAAGCGCTTCCGCAAGACCAAGACCGCCGAAGAAGTCGAGACCAGCCTATGGGGCACGACGACCCGCTGGGTGATGCAGCATCCGCTCAAGATCGCGATCCCGATCTGCATCCTGTTGCTGCTGCTGATCATTCCGGTCAAGAATCTGGCCTTCGGCGGTATCAACGAGCGGTATCTGCCGCCGGATAACGCGACCCGACTCGCACAGGCGAAGTTCGACTCGATCTTCCCGCTACGCAAGTCCGATCCGATTCAGCTGGTTTTCGTCTCCGGTAACAGCAATGACGTCGGCAAGTTGTGGACCGCGGCGAAGCAGGCGCCCGGCTTGAACGGCACCTTCGACGTGCCTGCTCAGTCCAACACGGACAAGGAAGTTTTCCGCACCAGCGCGACGCTCGCGGATTCGGAGAACGCGGATCCGACCATCGACTATCTGCGCTTCCTGGAAATTCCGGACGACGTGCAGATGTATGTCGGCGGCCAGCCCGCGATCCAGAAGGACAGCATCGACGCGCTGCTGCACCGGATGCCGTTGATGATCGCACTGGTGCTGTTCGTCACCACGCTGCTGATGTTCCTCACCTTCGGCTCACTGGTGCTGCCGATCAAGGCCGCGTTGATGAGCGCGCTCGGATTGGGTTCCACGCTCGGCATTTTGACGTGGATCTTCATCGATGGACACGGCGCGAGCCTGTTGAACTTCACGCCGCAGCCGATCATGTCGCCGGTGTTGGTGCTGATCATCGCGGTTATCTACGGTCTTTCGACCGACTACGAGGTATTCCTGTTGTCGCGCATGGTCGAAGCGCGCACGCAGGGGGCTTCGACGACCGAGGCGGTGCGCATCGGTACCGCGCAGACCGGGCGCATCATCACCGCCGCCGCGCTCATCCTGCTCGTGGTGACCGGCGCGTTCGCGTTCTCCGATCTGGTCATGATGCAGTATCTGGCCTACGGCATGATCGCGGCGCTGTTCATCGACGCGACGATTCTGCGCATGCTGCTCGTCCCGGCCACCATGAAGCTGCTCGGCGACGACTGCTGGTGGGCGCCGGCGTGGATGAAGAAGGTACAGCAGAAGGTCGGGCTCGGCGAGCCGATTCTGGACGACGAGCGTCCCGGCGGGGGCGAGGTCGTCGACCTGGTGAAGACCACGCCGATAACCGATCCGGTGACGATGCAGATGCCCGCGCTCACCGATAACGTCAGTACTCGGTCGCGGTCACCGCGGCGGCCGCGCACGGTCGAGGAGATCGAGGCGGAGGCGCCGACACAGCATTTCGCGAAAATTCCGGCAGACCCGCCGGTGCCACCGCGGCCGGTCACGCCGCATGATCCGACTCGGCCGCGCGCGAGTTCGCCGTTGCATACGCCACCGCCTGGACCGCCGGTGCCCCCATCCGGGCCGCCATCCGGACCTCCTGCATCGTCCGCGCCGGGATCGCCATCGGGGCAATCCGCACCAGCCGCGCCGCGGTTGCCGTCCGCGCATGCCGCATCGCTCGGCCAGTCGGCGCCTCCCACACCGCTCGGCCAGTCGGCGCCGCCCGAGCCCATTCGGCCGCGGCCGGTTCCGACGATTTCGGGGGCGTCCGAGCCGACTCGTCCGATTCCGCCTGCACCCACGCCCACGCCTCCCCCGCCGCCCGCTCAGCCGACGCCGATCCCGACCGCGGACCATCCGTCCCACCACGCGGCACCGCAGCTGCCCGGCACTTCGAATGACGATGCGCCTGAAGAGAACCGCAGCAGCATCGAAAACTGGATGGCCGAGCTGAGGTCCAACCGGCGCCGCATCGGCAAGCCCGACGAAGGTCGCCATCACAGCGCGGACGGGCGGACGGTCAGCGTGAACGAGTTGCTGCGGCGGCGGGATCGCGAGTAATACGGTGTACGGCTGTGGCTTTCGTTGCCGCTAACACAGGTGTCAGCGGGATTCTGCTGAATCCGGGTTTGTGGCACCGGCTTCGGCGAAGGCGCGGGCGTAGCGGGTACCCGCCAGCAGCAGCAGGACGCCGACTACCAGGAAGGCCGCTACTCGGACCAGACCGTCGAGGGTGGCGAGGTCGAAGAAGAACAGTTTGGCCAGAGCGGCTGCGGTGACGAGAAGTCCGGAACCGAGGGCCAATTTGGCGACGGCGGCCGAGCGGGACAGGTTGCGCAGGCCGAAGAACAGTGCGGCGGTGGCAGCGGCCATCCACAGGATGGTGGCGGCGCTGTGGCCGATAATGAAGCCGTCAGCGCTGCCCGTCGCGATGCCGATCGAGACCGCGGCGGCGGTTATGGCATACAGGCCCGCAATGCTCGCGACGACGAACAGCGTCGATTCGTCGGTTCCGCCCTTGGTCATGCCGGGGAGTCTCCGAGCGCACCAGACGCCCACAACGATCACTGCGAGCGCGAGGACGGCGTCCAGTGCGGTCGAGATACCCAAGCGCAGGTGCGCAAGCCGTTGTGTCGCAAGCGCTTCCGGACTCACGGTGGCGAAGTACACTACCGAACCGAGCAGCGTGAACGCCGCGCCGATGGCGGCGGTGATGCGGGAGCGCTGCTGTCCGGCTGAACCGAGGTAGCAAAGCGCAACCAGGAACAGTGCGATCGGCAGGGTCTGCACTCGCGTCACGCCGACGCATGCTTCGAACAGCGCGAATGAACCGGCGATCGCGGCGACGAAGGCGATCGAACCCGGAATCCGCACCAGCTCACGCAATTTCGGCACGCTGTGCAGCGATGCCACGGCCAGCAGCACCGCCGCATAAGCCGCCGCGACCAAGGTCGCCGAATGCCGCTCGAACATTACGGGTGCGGCCAAGAGCGGAACTGTGGACAGCGCGAAAGTCAGCGCGGCGACGATATCACCGGATCGCCTGCGCACCACTAGAAAACCGCCGACGAGCCCGATCACCGCAATCGCCACCGCGGCCGTGAGCAGCCAGTACACCCGGCTCGGCGCCGGATTATCCACGGCGGCAATGGCAATCGCCAGCAAAGTCGCCAATATCGCGGGCACCGTGCGCACCACATGTAGGAATGGCCAATCGCGGACCAATTGCACCGGCACGCATGTCAACTGCAACACGATCAGGAATGCGAGCAGCACCAATTCCGAAGTGACGAACGGCGACAACAACGCCGCTCCCGCGACCACGAGCACCGCAAGCGGCTGCGACTGCCACCGCATCGCCAACCCGACCCCACCCGCCGCAACACCTAATGCCACCGCGAGCCCGACCACCGGCTGTAGCCAGTCGTAGATCGCCGTCACCGCAACCACATCCAGATACATCCCGGCAATACCTGTGGCAGCCAAGGAAATTCCACCAACCCGGCCACCCGCCCGCCCGAACACCCGCACCCCGGCTCCGGCCAGTGCCGCCGAGAACACAGCTCCAGCCACAACTCTCGGCACCGGCCCGAAGAACCCCGCCTGCGCGGCAAGCACCAAAAGCATCACCACCCCGATCAGCGTCACCCCTACCCCGGCCACCGCCAGCACCCGACTGATCATCCCCTCCTGCTGCCACCACGGCGTCTTCGCCGCACCCCGCCGCGGCGGCCACGGCGGCACCCCCGGCGGAACCGCCCCACCAGCCGCCCGCGGCGGCACGAACCCACCGCCCACGCCCGAAGGTCCTAGCACCCCACCGGGCACCCCGCCCGGCGCCGCAGCCCATCCGGACATCCCAACACCGCCCGCCTGTCCATATCCAGGCACCGGCCGCGTCCACCCCGAAGGCGCAACCGGCGGCATCGGAATCCGCCCTCCCTCGCCAGGAACTGGTGCCGACGGCACAGCACCCGCCATCGGCGCGCCAGACACCGCCCCTGCGGCAGGTACACCCGGTGCCGCACCCGCTGCGGGCCCCTGGGCTGACGCCGCCGCCGACGCACCTGCCGCGGGCATGGCACCAGTCCCCGGGGGCGATCCCGCACCCTCCGACGCCGGAGGCATGGCCGGAACACCCGGTACCCCACCCGTCCCAGGCGCAACGGGAACGCCCGCAGAAGCTGACTGCCGCGGCACCGCACCACCTGCAGGTACAACCGGCGCACGCACACCCGACACCGCAGCCTCTGCAGACACACCATGAGTACCCGAGGCCGCGTCCTCGACGGCCGCACCCCCCGCTGGCCAGGCCGGAACACCCGGCGCCGCACCTGTCCCAGGCGCAGCGGAGTCACCAGAGATCGCTTCGGCCGTCGGAGCCAACGGAGCACCAACCTGCTGGCCACCCACCGCCTCTGGGGGTCCGGACACAGGCTCGCCGCTGCCGCCGAGCGGCACCGGGATCGGACCGAGCGGATACTCCCCGCGAACCGAGAACCCGGTCGAGTCCTTCGAAACCGCAGGTGCCGCAACTGAATCCGCGATGATCTGCGCTCGTAACAAATCCAAATCTCGGCCGAGGACGCCCATCTGCGTTCCCAACGCAGCGAACTCCCCGGACAACCGCGAAATCAGCGCGGGATCGATAGACGTAGTCATATCCCCAATGCTGATTTCTCGAGCGCACCGGAACATGAGTAGAAACCACTGGTACTCATCCGGGATCTACTCGAATTCCAGCAGCGCGAACCAGTCACCCAGTACCGAGCTGCGCCGCAGCGCTACTGCGGCCGCTACACCCGAACCACCTTCAACAGCCTGGCCAAGCCGACGTAGTCATTACCCACAGTTGATCGCTGAGTCACCCCTGCCGATCAACCCCCGCCCGCCGGTGGCAGGGCGGGGGTCGGCGCTGATTACAGGGTGTGGGAGCGCATGTTGGTGACCTGGTAGACCGCATTGATCACCGCGGAGCGGGGTGGCATGCGCAGAACGCCGGGGGTTGGTTCGCCCGCCCAGTGCCAGCCGAGTGGGGAGTCGGTGGTGGGGAGCAGGACGTGGCGGCCGGGTGGGGTGACGGTTACGTAGTGTCCGGCCAGGCAACGGCGCACGCTGATCTCGACCGGTACGGCCGGGCTCGGCGGTGCGACGAGGAAAGTCCAGGTGCGTTCGCCGGGTTCGGCAACCACCGGGGCCGTGAACGTCCGGTCGAGGGCGGCCAGGACTTTCTGGCCCAGATCCGGTGGCATCACCAGGGCGCCGAGGATGGAGCCGGTGGTGATCATCGGGCGACCGGCCAACAGTTGGACCGGCAGCCCGTACCGATGTCGCAGCATATGCGCGATTTCGTGAGGGGAGTGACAGCGCTCGAACATGGCCTACGCCTCCCCTCGTCCACAGACCGGGCAGCCCCCTCTGCGTAGCGGACCGTGCTGTTCGCGCACGCGGTGGGTGTGGCGCGCGAATCGACTGGTCTGGACACCCGGCTCGAGCGCGCGGTCGGCGCGAAGAGCTCGCACGGTGGTATTCGGCATGGTGATCATTGCCGCCGCCCTTTGCATTCTCAAAGTTGCAGAAAGGCAACGGTATTCCAACTGAGCAGGAACGAGTCGTACGTAATGTCCCACTTCCGGTGAGCGCGATCACTTAACGTCGTACGCTGAAACAAGGATGTAACAAAGGACTTGGCTAAATGGACGATTCGTCGATCGGCGTGCGGATAAGACTGTTCCGCGGAAAGGCACTCACGCAGCGCCAACTCGCCGACCAAGCCGGTGTCAGCGTTGACCTGGTGCGCAAACTGGAACAGGGTGGCCGCCAGACCGCGTCGATCGCCAGTCTGCAAAAACTCGCGCGCGCACTGGATGTCGACATCTCCGACCTGGTGGGCAAGCGACACGGTATCCCCTCCGGCAATCCCGATGCCGGTATCGTCGCCATCCGACGCGCACTGACCCCGGTCGACGATCTGCTCGGCGAGATCCCGGACGAGGATGCGATCGGCCTCGACGAGGGCAGTCGGGCCGTCGATTACGCGTGGGGCGCCTACTGGACCGGTCACTACGAATTGCTCACCTCGATCCTGCCGACCGGGCTCATCCAGCTGCGAGCAACGGTGCACACCGCCCGCAACGGCGCCGTCGCATCCGCGAATGAACTACTCGCACGGATGTATTGGGTCACCGGCTGCACCCTGGTCCATCTCGGGCAGACCGACCCGGCGTTCCTCGCGATCCGCCAGGCACTCGCCGCCGCCGAGCTCGGCAACGATCCGCTGCTGCTGGCCACCATTCGCGGCTCGGTCGCCTGGCAGCTATTGGTGCAGGGCCGTTACGAGGAGTCGCGCAAGGTCGCGCTGCGTGCGGCGGCGAATCTGGAGCCCGACGGTGACGAGACCCCGGCGCATCTGTCCGCGTACGGATCGCTGATTTTGCAGGGCGCTACCGCGGCCGGTCGATCGCAGGACGTTCCCGAGGCGTTGTCGCTGGTTCAAGCGGCGGCTGAGGTCGCGCTGCGCATCGGCGCCGATCGCCACGACTACGAAACCTATTTCGGCCCTTCGCAAGTCGTCATGCAGACAGTCGATGTGAATATCAGCTCCGAACGCTATCCGGAGGCGCTGACCGCCGCACAGGACATGCCCGCGAATTGCGGTCTGCCCCAGGCCTCGCGCGCCCGGCACCTCACCGATACGGCCGTCGCCTTCGCCCGCACCGGCCAGCACAAGCGCGCCCTCGCCGCCCTGCTCGACGCCGAACGCGTCGGCGGTGCCGATTGGATCAAATACCAGTCGCTGCCCCGGCACATCGTCTCCGAACTACTGGACCACGACCGCCGAGTTCCCTTGCGTACCTTCGCCCGCCGCATCGGCGTCAACACCTGACCCCGGTCGGCTCCGAAATATGCTGACTACCAGGTGACTTCAGGCAGTTCGATATCGAGCGGGAAACGACGATCGACCTGCACCCGGGTCCGGTGCACGCCCCCGTCGGCGCGTATCCGCCCTCGGGTAACAGCTCGAACACGTAGATGACGATCGCGTTCTCTTCATTCTCCACGCGCCAGAAGCATTTGATGCCCGCTTCGGCATACTGCGCGGGGCGAAGCACTCGCTCCCTGGTTTTCGTTCCGGAAGAAACGACCTCGATGGCGAGGTGAACATCCGAGGGCCGCAATTATGCACACGATCAACCCCCCATCAACTTGCGCCACTGGGCGCGCAGGGAGTGCTTGGCGGTGATCGAGCCGAAGCGGATTCGGCCGTGTACGACGACGTGCAGTGGGCCGAGGGGTGGTCCGGTGCGGACCTTGTTGTTGACGCTGGAGCCGATGAGGTCGACGGCGTTGAGGTCGACGGTGGCCTCGGCGGGGACGATCAGGGTGAGTGAGCTGAGGTAGTCGTCGACATGCACCTCGACGACCTGAGTGGACATGATCGCCTCGGTGAAATCGAGGGTGACGCCGGAGAGCCAGTTGTTCAGCTGCAGCGCGGGCGCCACCTGCCAGGGACCGCGGCGATTGACGCCGGAAAGGCGGCTGCGGATCACATTGCCCGGCGTGACCTGTGTCGGGACCGAGGGCGGCGGTGAGACCCGCTTCGTGAATGCCGGCGAAGCGTTCACGAAGGTCGAGGGCGGTGCGGCGGGCTGACCGATGAGTCGCACGCCGGGCAGGTCGACAAGTACGGCATTGAGTTCGCCACGGGTCTTGGCGGCCAGCGCGGTATCCATCCGCTCGGTGAACTCCCCGAGGGAGAGCATGCCGAGCCCGACGGCGCGCTGCAGCAGTTGACCGACATGTTCGCGCTCGGCATCGGAAACGCGCAACTCACGGTCGCCGACCACGTCACCGGAGCCGACACCGTTGGATACCGATTCGGGGCCACCCATGAATTCGAGATTACCGAGCCCAGCGCACCCGACGCATCAGGGCAATCCCCGAGTTCCCGCTCCCCTCGGCCCGATCTCCCGTTTTCGGCACCGTTCCGCCGGGCACCTCATGTGGGGGCTCGCTAGTGGAACCGGTGTGGCACGGTCAATGTTTCCCACGCTCCGTCCGCGACATGTTCGGTATCCCCCCGCAGGACGATCGGGCCGCACTCGGAGCCTTCGAGGTGGCCGAAACCGTTACGCAGTTGCTCGAGAACCTTGCGCCACCTACTTCGAGAACCGCTACGCATCTACTCGGGAACCGTTGCGCACCTATTCCAGTCCCTGCTCGATGGCATAGCGAGTCAGTTCAACCCGATTGGCCAACTGCAACTTCCGCAAAGTCGCCTGCACATGGTTTTCCACCGTTCGATGACTGAGCCCGAGCCGCGACGCAATCTGCTTGGCGGACAAGCCTTTCGCCACCATCCGCAGCACCTCGGTCTCCCGCTCGGTGAGCGCGGGACGATGCGGTTCATCCGGTTCGGTAGGCGCGGTCGCCATCCGCCGATACTCACCGAGCACCAACCCTGCCAGGCCCGGCGTGAATACCGGTTGCCCAGCCGCGGTGGCCCGCACAGCCTCGATCAACTCGCTAGCCGATGCACTCTTCACCAGATACCCCGAGGCCCCCGCCTTGATCGCATCCAACACATCACCGCGCTCGGCCGAGGCCGACAACACCAGCACCCGACTCTCCGGCGACACCCGTAGCACCTCCGCAGTGGCCTGCGCCCCATTCCCATCGGGCAACTGCATGTCCATCAACACCACTGCAGGCCGCACCGCCGCCGCCCGCCGAGTAGCCGACCCCACCCCATCCGCAGTCGCGGCAACCACGAACCCGGCCTCGGCCAGATCACGGGAAACCCCGTCGCGCCACATGGGATGGTCGTCCACCACCATCACCGAAATCGCCTCGGCCGCTTCGTCCCTGGTCACAAGGTCCTCCTTTGCACACGGATACCCAGGCAGCCAGGGGTAACCGATGACCCGATCGCCTCGGCCGCATCACCACTGGTCACAAGGCCCTCCTGCGCGCTCGAGCTCCTGGTCGCTAGGGGCAATCGATGACCCGATCGCTTCGGAAGCATTACCACTGGCCATAGTGTCCTCCTGCACACTCGAACACCGGTATGCACCGGCCTCTGGCCGCTGCGGGAGTTCACGCGGCAGCGTCCGCACGCCGGTCGTCATTCACGACGAAACCTGCGCCAGCGAGATGTTGTCGCGCACTCACCCCACCCCTCCCGAACGCGGCACCCGAAACTCCCACTCGGTACCGAACCCAACCCCACCAGCCTCCTCGGTCAGCAATACCGCCGTTCCCCCCAACGTCTCGATACGACCGATAATGGATCGCGAAACCCCCATGCGCCCCTCGGCTTCCGCCTCCGCCAAACGCCCCGGCGCAATCCCGACACCGTCATCACGCAGGCTGACGATCAGCTCATCACCGGTATCCTCCAGCAGCACATAGGCTTTTGCATCCGGCCCGGCATGCAGCGCGACGTTGGACAGTGCATTCGCCACCGCCGCCGCAATCTCACCCGCCATCCATCGCCCGACCCGAACCGGCTCGCCCGGCGTCGAAACGAAGACCGATGGCGTCGCATGCACAGTCAGCAGCGGCCGCAGGTCGACATCCGCGCCACCGGTATCCCCGTGCCTTCCCTGCTCGGAGATCAAAACCCGCAGCGCCACTTCCTGTTCCGCCGCCCGCTGCGCCAATTCCTCGGTGGCACCGCCGATCTCGTTGCCACGCCGCTTTATATAGCTGAGCACCTGCAGCACGCCGTCATGCACCTCACGAGCCAGCCGCTCCCGCTCCTCGGTCGCCGCGGTCAAGTGAACGGCCCGTTCCAGCTGTCCCTGTGCCCGACGCGCGGTATTGGCCGCGAGCCCGAGCGCGAGCCCGATGGAGACGAGCACCGGCGCGGTCGCATCGGCCCACACGTCTTGACCCCACTGCTGCCGCACCGTCACGATCACCGCCGCAATCAAAAGTCCGGACAGCACACCGGCGAGTGGTCCACGCAGAATCGCCACTGAGACAACGGCATTGGCGACCCACAGCGTGGTCGGCAGCGTCTGATGCCCGTGGTACCAGCCGTAATCGGCGACCAACCGGGTCGAGGCGATCAGCGCGATCACCATCAGGTGATCCCCGATCACCACCCACGACCGCAGCCGCGCTACATCGGGAAAGTGCCACTGCGACAACATGAATGCGGACGCACCCGACCACACCGCCATCACGGCGATCAGTACCCAGCTCAGCTGCCGGCTCTGGTAGTACTGCACCGAGGCAATCTGCTGGCCGACCGCATAGAGCAGCGTGACCAGCCGCAATGCCTGCACCGCACGCCACAGCGGCGCGGTCGCCGCATCGGCCGCGCTCAGCTCGGCTGCCCTGACCTCAGCCTGGACCGGTCGAGTCATCCGAGCGGTCCTCCCGATGCATCTCCTTGGTCAGCACCGCATCCACATCGAACCGGCCGGGCTCCGGTTTATCCGGCTCCACCGCAAATCGACCACCGTCGCCGGTATGCAGTTCCTCGAACGCCTCCTCCGGACCTTCCGACAGCAGCGACCGAATCGCGGTATTCATCACCGCGACAAACGGCACCGCCAACAGGCCGCCCGCGATCCCGCCGAGCACAATGCCCGCGGCAATGGCCAGCACCACCGCGAGCGGATGGATGCTCACCGCCCGTCCGAGCAGCAATGGTTGCAGCACATGGCTTTCCAGCTGCATCACCGCGATGATGATGCCGAGCACGATCACCGCGGTCACCCAGCCCTTGGTCACCAATGCGATGAATACCGCGATGGTCCCGGCGAGGAATGCACCGACGATCGGGATGAACGCGCTGATGAACACCAGCGAGGCCAACGGCAATGCCAGCGGGACCCCGAGAATGGCTAGGCCGGCACCGATGCCGATGGCATCGACGAGCGCCACCACCACGGTCGCGCGCACGAACCCGACCAGCGTGCCGAAGCCGAGTTGCCCTGCGGTGCGCACCTTTTCCCGATGCGGGGTCGGCACGATCCGGGTCACGAAGTGCCAGATCTGGTCTCCGCCATAGAGAAAGAAGATGAGAATGAACAGGGTCAGGAAGGCGCCGGTGAGCAGGTGACCGATGACCGTCGCGGTGGTCAGCGCACCGCTGGTGAGACTGTCCTGATTCTCCCGGATCGTCTTGACGATCGTGTCGCCCGCACTGCGGATCTGCTCATCGCTCAGATGCGGTGGACCGTTGATCAGCCAGTCCTGAATTTCGTGAATGCTGTGCGTAATTTCATCCGACAACTGCGGTACGCCCTCGATGAACTGCTCGATGACAAAGGTCATGATCCCCGCGACCACCCCGAGTGATCCGACCAGCGCGACGAAGACCCCCACCGCCCGCGGCACCCCGAGCCGCTGCATCCAATCCACCAGCGGCGCCAGCAATGCGGCAGCCAGCATGCCGATGGCGAGCGGGATGACCACCGTCGCCAATTTCTGCACCACCATAGAGCTCGCGATCAATGCGGCGAACATCACCAGCAGCCGCCACGCCCACTCGGCGGAAACTCGAACGAACGGGTGCACAGAATCAGCAGCCGACCGTGCAGCATTGGCTTTTCCGAGAGCACTTACCTTCTGGTCGGTCACCTCCGCGAGCCTAATGGCCGCAGAGCGCCGCGGACATGCTCGATTGAGCTGAACGCTAGATTGGTCAACGTGTCAGCGCCCTTGGAAGCGGTCAAACAGACCATGCGAACGCGCTGGCCGCTGTACCTGACATCGATGCTGTTGGCCAATGCCTTCGGCGCGGTCCTGGTGTGGGCGTTCATCCAATATGGACTCCCGGTTCCCGAGGGTGAGGCGGCCGGTGCGCGACGCACCGGCCTGTTGATTCCGGGTCTGGTTTTCACCACGGGCGGTTTGCTGAGCCTTGCCGCTTCGGCGCTCATGCTGCGTCCGGTCATGCGCTGGCAGATGCGTGGTGGGCCGCCGAGCCACCAAGAACAGATGGCGGCACTGCACGCACCGCTGCGCCAGGCGATCCTGCATCTGGTGCTGTGGCTGATCGGCGGCGCCATTCTTGCCGCCACCATCATCGCGGACGCGCCCGAGCTGGCGGGCGCGGTCATCGTCACCGAATGTATGGCCGCGACGATCGTCTTCGGTTTCACCTACATGCTCGGCGAGCGGATTCTGCGCCCGGTCGCCGCACAAGCCCTCACCGAGGGCTCGTTCGACCACACGCTGACGCCGGGCGTCGGCACCAGGATGGGGATGACCTGGGGTATGGGCACCTTCGCCCCCACCATCGCCATCGTGCTGCTGTGCGTCACCCAGATCTCCTCGGATGTGAAGTTCTCCGCGCAATCGCTGGCCATTTCGATTCTGTTGCTGTGCGGCGTGGTGATCATGCAGGCGCTGGCGCTATCGATGCTGACCGGCTCCAGCATCTCCGACCCGGTGCGCCAGCTCAGCCAGGCCATCGACCGGGTACAGGAGGGCGCCCGCGACGTGCAGGTCGAGGTGTTCGACGGCAGTGAGATCGGACTGCTGCAGGTCGGCTTCAACCGCATGATGGAAGAAGCCGCCAAGCGCCGCCAGCTCCAGGAACTGTTCGGCCAGCATGTCGGCGAGGAAGTGGCGCAGCGGGCACTCGACTACGGCACCGAACTCGGCGGCGAGACCCGATTCGTGGCCGTCCTGTTCGTCGATATGGTCGGCTCCACCGCGACCGCCGCGGAGCGACCGCCGACCGAGGTGGTCAGCCTGCTCAACGAGTTCTTCCGGATCGTGGTCGATGTCATCGATCGACATCACGGCTTCGTCAATAAATTCGTCGGCGATGCCGCGCTGGCGATTTTCGGCGCACCGCTGGACCGCCCGGACGCGCCGACCGCGGCCTTGGCCGCCGCCCGCGAACTGCGCGAAGCCCTGCGCGAGGTGCCCGGACTCGATATCGGAATCGGAGTTTCGGCCGGCCTGGCCGTCGCCGGAAATATCGGCGCCGCAAACCGTTTCGAATACACCGTGATCGGCGATCCGGTGAACGAGGCGTCGCGCCTGACCGAACTGGCCAAGGATCAACCCGGCCGCGTACTCACCTCGGGCAGCGCGCTGTATTTCGCCGACGAGAGTGAGCAGGAGTTTTGGCTGACGGGCGAGGAAGTCCAGCTGCGCGGGCGGCGACGAAAGACCATGTTGGCCTGGCCGAAGGATGGGGCCGCGGTGCGAGCGACGACGGGCACGGAGGAGGCAGCCTGCGTAACCACGGAGGGCCCCGGGAGCACCGCCGATTAGATGCTGGCTCCGCACGTCGATGCAGACAGCGAATCAGTCGGTTCGTTAGGCTGACCGAGTGACGGCCAATGGGGAACTAGCCGGCGAGCCTGCGCCGCAGCCGTCCGACGACCCCACCGACAGACCGGCGAGACGTGGTCGCCGGAGCAAATTCTGGTGGCTCAAATGGGTTGCGGGCATCGCCCTGCTGGCATTGCTGATCGGCGAGGGTTACTACCTCTGGCCACGATTACACGATTCCTGGAATAAGCTCACCGAAATTCACTGGGGTTGGGTCGCGGCCTGTATCTGGCTGCAGGCAATGTCGATGAGCGGATTCAGCCGGGTACAGAAACAACTGCTGCATGCGGGCGGTGTCGAGGTCCGCCAGCACAAATCCGTCGCCGTCGTCTACGGCGCCACCGCAATGTCGGTGACGCTGCCTGCCGGACAGGTGTTCTCCACCGCCTTCACCTATCGCCAGACCCGCCGATGGGGTGCGAATCCGATCGTCGCCTCCTGGCAGTTGGTGATGTCCGGTGTGATCGCGACCGCCGGACTCGCACTGCTCGGCGTCGGTGGTGCACTGCTGGTCGGCGACCGGGTCGGGCCGTTCAAGCTCATATTGTCGCTGGCCGGCGTGGTAACGCTGGTGTGGGCGGGCAACCATCTATCAAAGAATCCGGGCGCGCTGGAGACCGTGCTGCGCCGCGGACTCGCGCTGCTCAACCGGATCCGCAAACGCCCCGCCAAGCAGGGCATGAACAAGCTCGCCGATATGCTCACGCAGCTGGAATCGGTGGATCTCGGAAAGCGCGACGGGGCAATGGTCACGGGTTGGGCGCTGGTGCACCGCTTCGCCGACGTGGCCTGTCTGGGTGCGGCTTGCTATGCGGTCGGTGCCGATCCGAAGCTGGCCGGTCTGCTGATCGCCTTCACCGTGGGCAAGGCCGTCGGCTCGATCCCGTTCGCACCCGGCGGCATCGTCTACGTCGATGCGACGCTCATCTACGGCCTGACCGCCGGTGCGGCCCTGCCCGCCTCCCAGGCCGTCGCCGCCGCCTTCGTCTACCGCCTGGTGAGCTTCGTCCTGGTCGCGATCATCGGCTGGATCGTCATCGCTTTCCTCTTCCGCAAACCGCAGGCCGATGATGCCGAATTCGAGAAGGAATTCGAACAGCGCCGGCTGTGATGTTGGCCGCGCCTGCGGCGCGGCGTGTTCGCGGCCCCCTGGTGTCTCGCGTCCGAGCCGTCGAGACTCGCGACTTCGTCGCATGCGCTTCGACGACTCGGACGCGCGACCGGCCGCGC
>NZ_JBITIL010000022.1:0-97592 GCF_044458905.1 Nocardia sp. NPDC050408
CTCGCGTCCGAGCCGTCGAAGCGCATGCGACGAAGTCGCGAGTCTCGACGACTCGGACGCGAGACACCAGGGGGCCGCGAACACGCCGCGCCGCAGGCGCGGCCATTAGACAGAGCACACACAGCGCCGCAGGCGCTGCAAATCAGACTCAGAAGCGCGGGTGCTCGCCGACCAATACGGCGCGGAGCGCGTCGGCATCCTTGGCCTTCTTGACGGTGCCGAGGGTCCAGCAGGCGATGTGGCGTGCCGTCAGCACAGCCAGGGCCCGGTCGACGTCCTCGGGCGCCACCACGGCAACCATGCCGACGCCCATATTGAAGGTCTTCTCCATCTCGACCCGATCGACCCGGCCGCGCTGGGCGATCATCTTGAATACCGGCGCTGGATTCCAGGTGCCACGATCCAGCTCGGCGACCATGCCCGCGGGGATCACCCGGCCCAGATTCGCCGCCAAGCCACCGCCGGTGACGTGTGCGAAGGTGCGCACATCGGTTTCGGCGATCAGTGCCAGGCAGTCCTTGGCGTAGATGACCGTCGGCTCGAGCAGCTCCTCACCGAGGGTGCGGCCGAACTCCTCGATATGGCCGGTCAGAGACATCCGGTCGATATCGAGCAGCACCTTGCGGGCCAGGCTGTAGCCGTTGGAGTGCAGTCCCGAAGAGCCCATGGCGATCACCACATCGCCGGGACGCACCCGGTCGGGACCGAGCACCGAATCAGCCTCGACAACGCCGACACCGGTCGCGGACAGGTCGTAGTCGTCGGGATCCATCAGGCCGGGATGTTCGGCGGTCTCACCGCCGAGCAGTGCGCAGCCCGCCCGCACGCAGCCCTCCGCGATACCGGAGACCAGTTCGGCCACCTTCTCCGGGACGACCTTGCCGATGGCAATGTAGTCCTGCAGGAACAGCGGCTCGGCGCCACAGACCACCAGATCGTCCACCACCATGGCGACCAGGTCGAGGCCGACGGTGTCGTGCTTGTCCATCGCCTGGGCGATCGCGATCTTGGTGCCGACCCCGTCGGTGGAGGCCGCGAGCAATGGCTCGCGGTAGCCACCCTTCAGTGCGAACAGCCCGGCGAAGCCGCCGAGCCCACCCTGCACCTCGGGTCGGCTGGCCTTCTTCGCCAATGGCCCGAACAACTCGACTGCGCGGTCACCTGCCTCGATGTCCACGCCGGCTGCGGCGTACGAGGCACCGGCACCACTGGGGCTCTGTTCAGTCATTTTCGGGGAAAGCTCCAAACCGAATCGGCGGATAGATGCCAGCTCACGCTACCGGAGTCGGATAACAAGCTTGCAGCGGACATAGCGCCGAACGGCTCCCCCGATGCCGATTACTCGGCGTGTCCGGTGGCGAACAGAGCAGCGGATTGCGCGCGACGCCGTCGCTGCTCTACCGGATCGGGCACCGGGACCGCGGCGACCAGCCGCTGGGTGTACTCCTGCTCCGGTCGGCGCAGAATGCGATCACGATCACCCTGCTCGACCACCGCGCCATTGCGCAGGACCACGATCCGATCGGCCAGCTGGTCGACGACCGCCAGATCGTGGCTGATGAACAGGCAGGCCCAGCCGCACTCCTGCTGCAGCTGTCCGAACAGCTCCAGCACCGCCGCCTGCACCGAGACGTCCAGTGCGCTGGTCGGCTCGTCGGCGACCAGCAGGTCCGGGTCGAGGACCAGCGCTCTGGCCAGGCTGGCGCGCTGACGTTGACCACCGGACAGTTCGTGCGGATAGCGGCGTTCGGTGCCCGCGGGCAGCTGCACGTCATCGAGGAGTTTGCGGACCCGCGCCCGGATCTCCGCGGAACTGCCCGCCTTGTGCACGATCAGCGGTTCCGCCACGCAGTCGCCGACGGTGAGCCGCGGATTCAGCGAACTTGCCGGATCCTGGAAGACGAATCCGAAGCGGCGGCGAATCGGCCGCAGCTGCCGCTGGGACAGATCCGCGATGTTTTGTCCACGCACTTTGACCAGTCCCGAGGTCGGGCGCTGCAAGGCGGCGACGCAGCGGCCGATGGTCGACTTCCCGGAACCGGATTCGCCGACCAAGCCAAGCGTTTCGCCGGGCCGAATGGACAGACTCACGTTGTCCACCGCGCGGAACGGCGGTCGGCCGAACGGTCCGGGAAATTGCACCACCAGATCGGTTACCTCGAGCACCGGCTCGGCGGCGGCGACATCCTCGACGGCACCGTGTTCCAACTGCTCGGTGCCCAAATGTGGTACGGCGGCGAGGAGTTTGCGGGTGTACTCCTGCTTCGGAGCCGTGAACAGCTCGTCCACCGGCGCCTGCTCGACCACCTTGCCGTCGCGCATGACCACCACCCGGTCGGCGATATCGGCGACCACGCCCATGTTGTGTGTGATCAGCACGATGGCGCTACCGATGCGATCGCGCAGATCGCGCAGCAGCTCCAGGATTTCGGCCTGCACGGTGACATCGAGTGCGGTGGTCGGTTCGTCGGCGATGATCACCTTCGGCTCACAGGAAATCGCGATCGCGATCATCACGCGCTGCTTCTGACCACCGGAGAGCTGATGCGGGTAGTAGTCCACCCGATGCTCCGGATCGGGCAGGCCGACCATGCGCAGCAATTCGATCGCTCTGGTCTTGGCGGCCTTGCGGCTCATATCGCTATGCGCCCGCAGTGCCTCGGCGATCTGATAGCCCACCGTGAACAGCGGGTCGAGTGCTCGTCCCGGCTCCTGGAAGATCATCGAGATCGCGCCGCCGCGCAGTGCGGTGAGCTGCCGCTCGCTCATCGAGGTGACTTTGTCCGCACCGAGGGTGACCAGTCCCTCGACCCGCGCGGTATTCGGCAGCAGCCCGATCGCGGTGCGCGAACTCACCGATTTGCCCGAGCCGGATTCCCCGACGATGGCCAGCACCTCGCCGGGGAATACCTCGTAGGAGACATTGCTGACCGCGTATACGGGACCGGCGTCGGTGGCGAAGGTGACCGACAGCGACTCGATGGACAGTGCCGGGCGCTTGGTCTCGGTTGACGTTTGCGTCATCGCGCTGGTCCCTCCGTGTTTTCGACTGGGCCGCTGCCCTTTTCGGCGCTGCCCTTTTCGGCGCCGCCCTCTGCGGCACTGCCCTTTCCGGCGCAACTTTCTGGAGTGACGTCCTGTTCGGCGCTGTCCTCTGGGATGCCGTCCATTTCGACGCTGCCCTTTTCGACGCTGCCCTTTTCGGCGCTGCCCTTTTCGTTGCTCTCCTCTTCGGCCCCAATGACGAGGTCGAGTTCCGCTGCGGTGAGTTCCGCTGCGGGAGGGCCATTTTCGAGGTCGGCACCTGCGGCGCTCAGCGTGTCGCCGGTGACGGTGGCCGGGCTCAGGGCACGGCGCGTGCGCAGCAATGGATTGAGCACCTCGTTCAGGCTCTCGCCGACCAGCGTCAGTCCGAGCACCACCAGCACAATGGCCGTACCGGGGAAGATGCCCGTCCACCAAATGCCATTGGACACATCGGAAAGCGCCTTATTGAGGTCGTAACCCCATTCGGCGGCCTGGGTCGGTTCGATACCGAAACCGAGGAAGCCGAGCGCGGCCAGCGTCAGGATCGCATCGCCGGCATTGAGGGTGACGATCACCGGCAGCGACTGGGTGACGTTGGCGAGGATGTGCCGGAACATGATTCGCGTGGTGGAGGCACCGGTGACCCTGGCCGCGTCCACATACGGTTCGTTCTTCACCGCGACGGTCGCATTGCGAACCACCCGAAAGTATTGCGGCACATAGATCGCCGTGATCGCGACGGCGGCCGACAGCACGCCGCCGAAACTGCTCGACTGCCCACCCGCGACCACGATGGAGACGACGATCGCGAGCAGCAGAGTCGGGAACGCGTAGATGGCGTCCATGAACAGTACGAGCACCCGGTCCAGGGCGCGTCCGATGTACCCGGACACCAAGCCCAGCGGTACCCCGACGACCAGCGACATCACCAGCGAGATCGCGATCACCAGCAGCGCGGTACGGGCACCGAAGATCACCCGGGACAGTACATCCTCGCTGCGCACCGATGTGCCGAACCAATGCTGACCCGATGGCGGTTGCTGTGCGACGAAGCCGACACCGTCCGAAGAGTTCTGGGCCAGCCCGTACGGTGCGATCAGCGGAGCGAAGATCGCCACGAATACGAATACCGCGACGAGGCCGAGTCCGACGATCAACGTCACCCGCTGCAATCCAGCGGTCATGGTGAACAGCCGCAATCCGGGAATCCGCCTGCGCCTGGTCGGCGGCACCGGCGGCATCACCAGTGGTTCGTTCGCCAATTCCGGAGCGGTCATCAGAACCTCACCCTCGGATCGATCAGCGCGACAACAACATCCACCAGGAAGCTGATGACCGCGACGGCCAGCGCCAGGAACGCGACAATCCCCTGCACCGCGATGAAATCGCGCTGATGCAGGTATTCCGCGAGTTGATAACCCAACCCCTTCCATTCGAAGGTGGTCTCGGTGAGCACCGCGCCGCCGAGCATCGTCGCGATATACATGCCCATCACCGTGATGATCGGAATCATCGCGTTGCGCACGGCATGTCGTCCCGTCACCACCCGTGCCGAAAGTCCGCGGGCCCGTGCGGCGTCCACGAACTCGCTGCGCAGTGTCTGGATCAGATTGACGCGCACCAGGCGCAAGAAGATGCCCGCCGTCAACAGACCGAGCGCCACCGCGGGCAATATCGCGTGCTTCAGCACATCGATCAGATAACTGTTGTCCCCGTACAGGATTGCGTCGACCACCATGATGTTGGTCTTCGGTGAGACATGCTGCAGTTGCAGTTCGACGGGAGTGCTCGCCCGGCCGGCGACCGGTAGCCACTCCAGTTTCACCGCGAAGATCAGCTTCAGCAGCAGACCGACGAAGAAGACCGGCGCCGCGTAGGCCAGGATGGCGAATAACCGCAGCCCGGCGTCGGCCGTCGAATCACGATGTGTCGCAGCGTATCTGCCGAGCGGCACGCCGACTGCGAAGGCGACGAGCAGCGCCCAGAACACCAGTTCCAGGGTGGCCGCGCCGTAGGTGGTCACCACCTCGCTGATCTGCCGATTGTCCTGGGAGTGACCGAAATCCCCGTGCATCAGCCCGGAGATGTACTCCCAATACTGGGTCAGGATCGGCCGGTTCAAACCGGCCGCCTCCTTGCGCACTTCGATCTGTTCCTGGGTCATCCGTCCGCCCATCGCGGCGCTGATCGGATCGCCGATCACCCGCATCAGGAAGAACACGACGGTGACCAGGATCCACGCCGTCGGCAGAATCAACAACAGTCGAATCACCAAGTACCGCAACAACGCCAGCTGTCGGGAATCCCCACTCGACTTCCCAACCCTAGGCAGCCCGAAGCGCCGGGCCCGAACCGGTCCCCGCTTGTCAGCGGTGGCAACAGCTTCGGGCCCGGCTTCGCCGGATGTCACTTGCTCAGCACCGTGTATCGGAACTTGAACGACGCGTCGAGTGTGTCCGAAACACCCTTGACGCTCGGATTCGACACCGCGATCTGCTTACCGGACAGCAGCGGCAGGGTCGGCAGGTAGTTCTGCGCGAGATCCTTCTGCACGTCCTCGATCAGCTTGATGCGCTTGGTCTTGTCCTGCTCGGTCGTCTCCGCGGTGAGCTGCGCGGTGATCTTCGGATCCTCGAAGTGCGACTGCAGGAAGTTGTTGGGCGCGAAGAACGGGGTCAGGTAGTCATCGGCGTCCGGGTAGTCCGGGAACCAGCCGAAGTGATAGAGCGGGTAACCGTCGCGGGCCCGTTCCTTCTGGTAGGTAACCCATTCGGTGGATTGCAGATTCACCTTGAACAGCCCGGTCGACTCCAGTTGCGATTTGATCGCCGCATACTCCTCGGAGCTGCTCGAACCGTAGTGATCGGGGTTGTACTGCAGGTTCAGTTCCACCGGTGCCGCGACGCCGGCGCCGGAGAGGAATTTCGCCGCCGCGTCCTTATTGGGCTTGGCACCATAGAGATCTTTCAGCGGCTCGGCCGCACCCGGCATGCCTTGCGGCACATAGCCGTACGCGGGCTGATAGGTGTTCTTGTAGACACCTTCGGCCAGCGCGGGCCGGTCGATCGACGAGGCGATGGCCTTGCGCACCGCCAGCTTCTGCTCCGGGGTACCACCCGGCATGGTGTTCAAATTGAAGACGATGTAGCGCAGCTCGCCGCCGGGCCCGTCCGCCACCGTGACCTTGCTGTCCTTGCGCAGCGATTCGATATCGGTCGGCGTGAAGGATCGGTACGCGACATCGAGCGCACCGCTCTGCAGATCGAGCTTCATATTGTCGGAGGTCGCGTAGTACTTGGTGGAGACCTGCGCGGTTTTCGGTGTGCCGAGGATGCCCTTGTAGTCCGGGTACGCCTGGTACTCGACCAGCTTGTTCTTGTCGTAGCTGGCGATCGTATACGGGCCCGAGTAGCCCTTGTTCTTCACTACGTCCTCATCCGGCAGCACCTTGTCGGCCGGGAAGACCTTCTCGTCCACGATCGGACCGGCCTGGGTCGGCAGGATCGCGGGGAAGGTCTGATCGTTGGCGACCTTCAATGTGAAGTTCACCGTCAGGTCGTCGACGGCCTCGGTTTTCTCGAGATTGCCGAGCAGCGAGGCGGGACCGTTCGGGTCGTTGATGCCCTGCATCCGATCGAAGGAGAACTTGACGCTCTTGGCGGTCAACGGGTTGCCGTTGGCGAACTTCAGCCCCGACTTCAGCTTGCAGGTGTATACCGTCGGAGAGCTGAAGTCACACTTGTCCGCGGCGTCCGGCTTAGGGGTGGCATCGCCGGGCGCGAAATTCAGCAGATACGAATAGATCTGGGTTTCGACCAGCAGCGAACCGTTGTCGTAGGCGGCCGCCGGGTCGAGCGAGAAGATCTTGTCTGTGGTGCCCGCCACCAAACCTGCCCCGTCACCACCCCCACCGGTACGCCCCGAACCGCATCCCGCGATCGCGGACACGGCCAGCGCCGCCATCCCGACCGCCGCGATTCGTCGCGTCCGGTTCCCTCGCCCAGGCTTCTTCGAAACCCTCATCATCAGGCCCCACTTCTCGAGCGCGCCACACCGCATGTGCTGGATCACAGGACCGCGGCGGGCACGGTGAACTTCCGATATGTCGGGCACCGTACCCACGATCCATTTCTGGGATGTTGCGTTTTCAAAGAAAAAATCACGAGGGTGTTAGCCGACGTTGCGCATGGTGCACGGGTAAGGCCGGATCACCGGACGAATGACCAGGTTCACTCCGAAATCGGCCCGAAGGCGTCTCGAGTAGGCCACAGCACACCGGCGGACATAGACTCGGGACTAGGTCCGAACACGATCGAACCCCTCGGCTGCTGCCGAGGGGTTCGTCGATCGTCTTTCGTCAGGGACGGCTCAACGCGCTCGCATTCGCGTTCTCGCTCAACAACATTGCCTCGGACTGGCCGGTGAGCATGCCCTCGAGCACGTTCTTGCCGATGGCCGCCTCGGTGGGCAGCGGAATCGGGTAATCGCCGTCGAAGCAGGCACAACACAGCCGCGAGCGCGGCTGCTCGGTGGCGGCGATCATGCCCTCGGTCGAGATATAGCCGAGGGTGTCGGCGCCGATCGAGCGGCGCACCGCTTCCACCATGTCGTCGTAACTGTCATCGGCGCCCGCGCCATTGGCGATCAACTCCGCGCGCGAGGCGAAATCGATGCCATAGAAGCACGGCCACTTCACCGGCGGCGAAGCGATCCGCACGTGGATCTCCAGCGCCCCCGCCTCGCGCAGCATCCGGATCAACGCGCGCTGAGTATTGCCGCGCACGATGGAGTCGTCCACCACAATGAGCCGCTTACCGCGGATCACCTCGCGCAGCGGATTCAGCTTGAGTCGGATACCGAGCTGACGGATGGTCTGACTCGGCTGGATGAAGGTGCGCCCGACGTAGGCGTTCTTCATCAGGCCCTGCCCGTAGGGCACACCCGAACCTTGTGCATAACCGACCGCGGCGGGGGTGCCGGACTCCGGCACCGGAATCACCAGATCGGCCTCGACCGGATGTTCCTTGGCCAGGCGACGGCCGATCTCCACCCGGGTAGCGTGCACCGAGCGACCGGCAATGGTGCTGTCGGGCCGGGCCAGGTAGACGTATTCGAACACACAGCCCTTGGGTTCGGGATTGGCGAAGCGCATGGACCGCACGCCATCGGCATCAATCGCCAGCAGTTCGCCCGGCTCGATCTCCCGGACGAAGGCGGCGCCGACGATATCCAATGCGGCGGTCTCACTGGCTACGACCCAGCCACGCTCGAGCCGGCCGAGGCACAGCGGACGAACACCGTGCGGATCGCGCGCGGCATAGAGAGTGTGCTCGTCCATGAAGGTCAGGCAGAACGCGCCCTTCAGCGTCGGCAGCAGTTTCATCGCGGCCTGTTCGATGCTCGAATCCGCGGCGGCGTGCGCGAGCAGTGCGGTCATCACATCCGAGTCGGAGGTGGCGGTGATCTGCGCGGGGCGCCCACCGGAGACCGGCGGCATACCGATCAGCCCGAGTTCGCGTGCGCGCGCGCTCAATTCGGCGGTGTTGACCAGATTTCCGTTGTGGCCCAACGCAAGTCCGGAACCGACCGAGGTGGTGCGGAAGATCGGCTGCGCATTCTCCCAGGTGGTGGAGCCGGTGGTGGAGTAGCGACAGTGGCCGATGGCGATATGACCCGGCATCGCAGCCAGCGTCTGCTCGTCGAATACCTGGCTGACCAGGCCCAGATCCTTGAAGACCAGAATTTGTGAGCCGTCGGAGACGGCGATGCCCGCGGCTTCCTGGCCACGGTGTTGCAGCGCATACAAGCCGTAGTACGTGAGCTTGGCCACGTCCTCGCTCGGCGCCCAGACTCCGAACACACCACACTCTTCGCGTGGTTCGTTCTCGACCTGATCGGAGGTAGTTTCGACCGGCATTTCGGCGTTGGTCACCGTTTGCTCCCTGTTCGGGCGGGCTGGGGGCAATCGCCATTCTACGGGTGAATGCTGCGCCGCGATCACCGCCACCGGGGAGGCGCAGCAATCGCCGAGCGACGCTGCCGTTTTTCCGTGCGGCACGGTGCTACCGTGCCAGCCGTGACGACTTCGGACCGTGCACGCACCCGCGGGTCGGATACACGGTTGACCGCGCGTATGTGGTTGGCCCCGATCGCCGTATTGACCCTGTTCATGGCGCTGCTGGGCACAATGTATCTGGATTACGTCGTCGACCCGGAGAAGAACCTGCACGACTTCCCGATCGCCTTGGTCAATCAGGATGTCGGCGATACGGTCGGCGGGCAGCAGGTGAATTTCGGCACACAGATCACCGATGCGCTGCGCCATGGCATTCCGGCGGACAAGGTCGATCTGCAGGTGTTCGGCATCAACGAGGCCGAGCTGAAGATGCAGTCCGGTGCGGTGTACGGCACGATCCTGATTCCCAGCGATTTCAGTAAGCGCCTCGGCATTCTCGGGGCGGGCAGTGTAGTGCCCGGTGATATCCAGCGCCCGACGCTGACGTTGCAGACGAATCCGCGCAGTGGGGCGTTCGTCACAAATATCGTCACGACCATCGGCACCCAGGCGCTGACCCAAGTGAACGAGCAGGTCGGTAAGCAGCTGACCGATCAGGTGAACGCGCAGTTGAGGCCGCCTGGTGGCGGGGCGGCGCCGGAGTTGACGGGTGCGACTCGGGTGGCGCTCGCGGATCCGCTGCACATCGTCATCGCACCGTTCCGCCCGCTGCCATCCGGCACCGGACAGGGTTTGACGGCGTTTTTCTACGCGCTGCTACTCCTGCTCGCCGGGCTGGTCGGCTCGATGACCATCCACACCATGATCGATGCCGCACTCGGATTCGTGCCCACCGAATACGGGCCGTGGTACGTGCATTTTCCGTACACACCGATCTCGCGGTTCAATACGCTGCTGATCAAATGGGGCGTGATGGTGATCACCGCGAATATCGTCGCGGGCGTATTCCTCGCTGTGGCCGGCCTGCTCGATATGCCGATCGATCATCCGCTCACGCTGTTTCTCTATAGCGCGTTGGCCATCATGGCGGTCGGGATCACCGGGTTGTCCATCCTCGCAGCGGTCGGTTCGGCGGGTTTGCTGATCAACCTGATCCTGTTCATCATTCTCGGGCTGCCCTCCTCGGGCGGCACCGTGCCGATCGAGGCGACGCCGAAATATCTGGGCTGGCTGGCGAAATTCGAGCCGATGCACCAGGTGTTCGTCGGTGTGCGCGCCATTCTCTACTTCGATGCGAACTTCCCGGCGGGGTTGGCACGCGGGGTGTGGATGGCGGTGCTCGGGCTCGTGATCGGGCTGGTGCTCGGCACCTTCATCACCCGGTACTACGACTACAAGGGCCTGCATCGGCGCGATCTGTCCCGCGGCTGAGGCGAGCCTCATGGCGACTGCGACCGGATTCGCGGCATGCACCAAGATGGGTGGTGTGAATTCGTGGATCGAACACGCGCGCTATCTGGCCGATGAGATATTCGCACCACAGGCCGACGCGGTCGACCGCACCGGCGAAATTCCCGGCACCCATTTCGACCTGCTCGCCGAATACGGGTTCTACGGCGCGACCATGGATCCAGCATCCCGCAGCGATTCGATGAGGGATGGTGGCCGGGTGACGAGGCGGGCCGATATGGATATCGCCACCTTCACCCAGGCCGGTGAGATCCTGGTCGCCGGATGCCTGACGACCACCTTCGTCTGGGCGCAGCATCTCGGGGTCGCGCGCCGGGTCGCCACCTCACCGAATCTCGAACTGCGCGAACGACTTACCGAGGACCTGCGGCACGGACGGGTACGCGCGGGTGTGAGCTACGCGGGCGCGAACGACCAACCCGGCTTGATCGCGCGTCGCGTCGACGGTGGGTATGTCCTCGACGGCACCGCCCCGTTCGTCACCGGGTGGGGTCTGGTGGACATCCTCGGCGTGATGGCGCGCGATGCGGACGACGAGGGATCGCTGATCAGCGTGCTGGTGCCCGCCGAACCGAGCCCCGCAGTACATGCCACCCCGCTCCCGCTCATCGCCGCCGACGCGAGCAAGACCGTGACACTCACTTTCGACGGCGTCCAGGTGCCCGATTCCGCTGTGGACAACCGGATTTCGCTGCGCAGCTTCAACGCCTCCTTCATCCTGGCCGCCTGGCGCAACGGCGCGCTGGCCCTCGGCATCGTGCGGCGCTGTCTCGGCGAACTCACGCGGCTCGGCATCGACACCACCGCTTCGGCTGCCGAAGCCGCCCGCATCCGAACCGAACTCGACGATGCGCTCACCGGCCAGTCGGATGTCTACCTGGCTCGCGCCCGCGCCTCCGAACTCGCGGTCCGCGCGGCGTCGGCTCTGGTGACCGCAGTCGGCAGCGCGGCCGTCACGCGCGGCAACCTCGCCGAGCGCTCACTGCGTGAGGCGACCTTCACGCTGGTCTTCGGCTCCCGCCCGGCCATCAGGACCGCGCTGCTGGACCGCCTGACCCAGGCCGCCGACACCGTCTACCCTTAGCCTGCGAATCCTCGCATCCCTCACCGGGATTCACGCCTCCTCTGAGCAAAATGTGGGCACAGTGGGGATGGCTGGATCCCGGAACCTGTTGTGAGAACGGCTATCCCGGGCATCCCCTTACCCTGCGGAAGACCTCTCGGGCGGGAAGTCTTTCAACTGGTGATGATGACTTCCAGGATTCGATCGAAGACATTGGTTCCCTCGTCCTCGTCGCCGTCCAGGATGGAGTCCAGCAGGGGCGCGTCGAGCAGACACATTCAGCCAATGGAGTTCTCGCGGGCACTGGCCAGGACGATCGTCAGTCTGCGGTGGCACGCGTGATGGGCAGCCAGTGGGCCACTTCGCCAGCTCGGCTGCCGGAAGCGCTGACCGCGCCCGATACCACCGCAACGTCGAATTCAAGGAGGCCGGTGGCAAGCAAAAGCCAAGTGCGCGGGTCGGTTTCGACGACATTCGGCGGTGTGCCCCTGGTATGCCGCGGGCCCTCGATGCACTGCACGGCCACGAAAGGTGGGACGCGGACCTCGACGGAGTGGCCGGGTGCGGCGGCGGCGAGGGTGCGAACGGTGGCGCGGACCGCGGCGGCGAGTTCGGGCCGGGCGGGTGCGGGCGTCGAATCGTCGCGCAGCCACGCGCTGACCGCCGCGACGGCCGCTCGTAGTTCCGTTGGATCCACCTTTGCTCGTCCTGCCACGATGCCGAGAATACTGGGAGGCGACTGGCCGCAGCGGCCGTGCTCTTGCCCCGTATCCGGGGATTCCCGCCGGATCGAGCGAGAATGGGCGCTGCGGCCAGACGAGTGCGGGTCGGTCGCTCAGCGGATGGCGTCGACGCTTCGGGCCGGTTGAAGTCGCCGTTTTGCACGCTCGTCGTGAAGGCAGCCGGGGGTGAAGACCAGAGCCGGACCAGCTGCATACCCGAGAAGCCATCAGACGACCGGCGGCACGCTGGTGCGCTGCCCTCGATACGAGAGTGGTTGTGCGCCATCGAGGATGACGCTGGTGTCGGCTATCACGTGTGGCACCTCGTTGATCATCAACGGGGTGTCGCTGACGACAACCAGGCGAGAATGTGGGTTGGTGTGGGCGAGGCCCCATCAACTGGTGGCGGACCAGACGGTCACCACGGCCGTGTAGGCGTGGATGGCGTCGCTGAGCGAAAGTTCGGTAATGAAGGCGACGCGATTGGCCGCGGTCTTGACGCAGTAGCTGCTGTTCTTGCTGAGAGGTAGGGATTCGACGCCCTGGGTAACGATGAGGTCTGCGCACTGTTGCCGGGTCGGCTTGGCCGGATTGCTCCAGGACGCGATGGTGGGCTGCACGGTAAAGAAGTCGCCTGGCTGGCCGTAGAGCGTGGCTTCGGAGAATTTTTTGGACGAAGAGTAGTTGTAGCTGGCCCACGTGCTGGCGCCCTTGTTGCCGGATACCACCCTGGGTGGGACGGAGTCCAGGTCGAGGTAGGTCAGGTTGACCGTGCCGGACCACCGAACGTCCTCCGACGAGATCGATGTCGAGGAAGTAGCGGGCGCGGAGACAGTGGGCGGTCGGTCGGCCGGCTCGGTCCGGGAAGCCTGCTGGGTCGGTGGAGGGGACTGGGAGGAGGAGTTTCCGTCCTGCTTGGCATCGAAGAACTTGTCCGGTACGAGGATGATCAAGCCGACGATCAAACCGGGAATGACCGGCAAGAGTATCGCGGCGAGAACGGGGTGGCGACTGGCCCAGCTGCGCCGCCCGGGAGGGACTTCCTGCTGGGGTCGGCTCGAGTTCCGAGAGTCCTCGTCGTGCTGGTCGTCCCCCATGATTTGCCTCGTCTCCTTTGCCGTGGCTGACGAAAACCTCGCGTCTGTGTGAGTGTGTCCCGAGCACTGAGTATCGCAGCCATGCTTATAGAACACCGTTCAATTGTCAATGGCGGCAAAGAGTTCGGTCGTCACGGTCAGGTATGCACGTTCAGGCTCGTTCGCGCCGGGATGGATGGCTCGGCCACAAGCTCGGAGCCGCAACGTGACAGCGGCTGAAGCCGGTCAACTGCTCGGCGAACCAGCCGCGGCGAGGCGCGGCGCAAGCGCACCTCCGGCGTTCACGGCGAAGTGCAGCAGAGCGGGGGCTGTGGCACTGTCGGTGCGGCGGCGCAGCAGGTCGAATAGGAGGCCACTGGCAGCGGTCGCGGCAATCGATGCCGGAACGCTGTCGCCCGCAGCGCGTGCGGGATAGATGTGCCAGAGGCCGAAGGTAGCTGCTCCGATCAACGCACCGCCGCTTGGCCCGAACTCTTTGTCCAGCAATGGGTTCAGGGTCGCACGGAAGATGAGTTCCTCGCTGTAGACGGTGCCGATCGGGATATGTACCGCGACCCACTCAACGAGCGGGACGTCCGGAGCCCGGTCGGCGAACCCACCGAGACGATCACGCAGCGCCGGAATAGCGACGGCCGCACCATAACCGGCGGCGACCACGCTCGCCGAGGCGAGTCCGTAACCGAGCCCCCGCACAGACAACCAGTTCGGTCGGCCCCGAAATGCCAGTGCGTAGCCAGTCGCGAATCCGGCATTGGCTGCGGTGCGGCCGCGCAGATCCAGCCTCGAGCGCGGCAACAGCCAATTGCTCCATGCCAATGGAATGCCAACGGCGACAGCAGTTTTCGCAACGCGCCCGATAAACGTCATTTGATCTCGCGCTCGTAGTCCTCGGCGGCCTCGATCTGGGCCCGGATCTTGTCGGACTGTTCCACGGTCCAATCCGGCGGCGCCGCGACGGCGATCCAGCCGTCCAATACCAGACTGCCGTACCGGTGCCCGTGCCCGTCGGTGACGCCCTGTGCATTGGACAGGTCACACGAGACCTGCCAGAACGTGACGAACGGCCACCAGCGCATCTGCGATGACACATCGGAGCCGCGTGGTTCGGACAACCAATCCGGTTGGGAGAAGATCAGGTCCGAGGACCACCAGACGATCGGGTCGGAGGCGTGCTGCAGATAGGCGATGCGTGGCGCACGCCATTCGGTCGTCGGACGCACGAGATCGGCACTGTCGGAGGCGAATCGGACCACCAGACCATCGGCGTACACCGGTTCGACCTCGCGCGATCCGGGATCGCGCCGCGAAACGAACTGCTCCCACAGTCGATTCGAATTCGGCGGCCCGACCCACAGCGCACCGTCGACCTTGGAGCGCAGATCGGCGAGTCCGTCGAAGGCCGCCTCCGAGCCCTGCGACCCCAGACTCTCGCCGTACACGAGCAGCTTCGGCCGCGCCCCCTCGGGGCGCGCCGACCAATGCTGGTAGACCGCGTCGAACAGCTGCTTACCCGCATCCGATGCCTTGCCGCGGTCCGCGAGGAAGGACAGCACACTGGGCAGATACGAATACTGCGAGGCCACCATGGCGGAATCGCCGCCGTACATGTACTCGATTGCGCCGGCCGCCATGGAATTCACCCATCCGGTCCCGGTCGTGGTTATCACCACCAGCACCTTTCGGTCGAAGGCGCCGGTGCGCTCCAGTTCGGAGACCGCGAGCTCAGCCCGCGCCTCACCGCTCTGCGCAGACTCCAGACCCACATAGGCGCGTATCGGCTCGCGCGCGGGCTTCCCGGTGATCGAGGTGATCCGGGCCGCAGAGGGACCGTGCGAGACGAACCAGCGGCCCTCGAATCCGAGCGAATCCCATTTCGCCAGCGAGGCCGGACTGCCCGAGCGCTCCGGCTGCAGCGGCTGAACCGCATTCGGCGAGGTGTGATCGTTCTGCACGCTGAACGCCGAGTTGGCTACCGCGAAGAAGGCACGTGAGGCGACGCCGTTGAACAGCGTGACGGTCAGCACCACCAGAACCAGGAATCCGGCCGATGGCGCCAGCTCGCGCGGCACCCGCACCCAGCGGTTGAGCTGGCGGGCCAGGAAACGGATGATCTCGCGCAGCGTTCGATACACCGCGACCACCCCGGTCCCCACCGCGATACTGAGCAATCCCGTGCGCAGATATGCGGGGGTGGTGGTGCCCTCCATACCCATCAGCGCGGTGATCTCGCGCTGCCAGCGGGCCGACTGCACCAGCATGAAGGCCGCGGTGACAGCGGCGCTGAGCAGGATCGCGGACTTCACCGCATAGCGCACCCAGGTCGGCGGCGGCGAAATCCGGTCGCGCAGTAGCTTGGCCAGCCGCGGCCGTCCCCAGAGCCGGAACAGCCACTCCAAGAGGCAGCCGAGGCCGTAGCCGAGCGCGGCATTGATGCCGCTGATCAGGCCCTGGAACAGCCAGTCGCGCGGCACCAGCGACGGCGTCACCGAAAGTGCGAAGAAGATCGTCGCGAAGACCAGACCGACATAGTTCAGGTCGATGATGTCCTCGGCACGCCGCACGACCACGACGCCGCGCGCACGCAGCTTCGTCAGGGTGGTCGTGGTTTCGAGCATCGGTCAGCGCGACGGCGCGATGCCCGGATCGTGGCGGTTCGGATCGGGCACGGGCGTCGACAGGTCCGTAGCGATCATCACCCGAACAGTATGCGGGTGCGCTCGGGTCAACGGGTGTGTCGCCCGCAGCGGCGCGCGGTATTGCCGACGCAGATCACACCGCCACTCGGCCCGCCACAACCGACTCGATTCGCGAATCATCCAGCGGCAGTGTCACTTACCGCGACCTCCGGCAACTACCCAACGCGCTCGAGTAGTTGTACGCGGTTGCGCAGCGCCCTGAATCAGCAGACTCGGTACCTATGAGTGAGCGAAGCGAACGAATAATGTGCCAGCGCGCTTTGCGTATGCCGGAGTCGAGCGTCAGCGAGGGGCAGGCATGAGCAATCCCAACGCCCGGCCGAAAACCTCTTCGGCCTTCCTCGCGCAAGCCGCGATCGCATTCGGCGTCAGCTTCTTCGGGACCGGCGTCGGCATCTTCTACCTGCCACTGGATATCGCACAGCGGGGCTTTCTCGGCATGTCCGTGCTGTTCCTGGTGTCGAGCGCGTTCACGCTGGCAAAGGTGGTTCGCGACCAACAGGAATCGGCGAGCATCAGCCGCCGCTTGGACGAGGCGCGGATGGAAAAACTGATCGCGGAGCACGATCCGTTCAAATCCGTCACCTGATGGTGCGCACCTGGACGGGTCCGGCGAACGAGGGGTTCGAGCCCGCTCAGTATGTGTGCGCTATTTCAGCTGGTGCTCACGGGCGGCGGAGACCGCCAGATAATCCCGGATCCGATCCGCCAGATCAGCCGACCAATCCGGCGGCTGCGCGATCGCGGCCCACGCATCCAATACCAGGTTGCCGTAGTTGTGTCCGTGTCCGTCGCTGACGCTCTGCGCCCTGGGCAGATCCGCGGCGACCTGCCAGAACGTGACAATCGGATACCACGCCATGCGCGAGGAAACATCGGGGCCGCGCGATTCGCGCAGCCAATCCGGTTCGCTGAACAGCAGATCCGCCGACCACCAGACCACCGGATCGGAGGCGTGCTGCAGATAGGCAATGCGCGGCGACAGCCAGTTGTCCCCAGGCTTCCACAGGTCGGCGCGGCTGTCGGAGAAGCGCACCACCAGTCCGTCGGCGTAGGTCGGCAAGATTTCCGGCGTGCCGGGATCACGGCGGGCGGTGAATTCACTCCATAGCCGGTTGGAATTCGGCGGTCCGACCCACAGCACGCCGTCGGTCTTCGACCGGATATCGGCCAGGCCGGTGAAAGCACCTTCGGCGCCTTGGGATCCCAGGCTCTCGCCGTAGACGAGCAGCTTGGGCCGCTCCTGCTCCGGCCGGGCCGACCAGTGCTCATAAACCTTGTCGAAGACCAGCTTTCCCATCTGGGTGGCCTTGTCCTTATCGGACAGGAACGACAGCACACTCGGCAGATAGGAATACTGGGTCGCGGCGATCGCGGTGTCGCCGTTGTACATCAGCTCGATGGATTCGGCGCTGGACGAGTCGACCCAGCCGGTGCCCGTCGTCGTGACGACCACCAGCACCTTGCGCTCGAAAGCCTTGGTGCGCTCCAACTCCGCCGCGACCAATTCGGCCTGTGCCTCGGGTCCGTCGGCCGATTCTAATCCGGCGTAGACCCGAATCGGTTCGCGCGCGGGGCTTCCGGTGACCTGGCTGATATCGGCCGCGCGCGGCACGAACGAGACGAACCAGCGGCCCTCGGACCCCAGAGTATCCCAGGCTGCCAATGAATTCGGACTGCCGGAGCGCTCCGGCAGCTGCGGCTGTACGGCATTCGGCGAGGTGTTGCCGTTGCGCGCGCTGAACGCCGAGTTCGCCACGTCGAAAAAGACTTTGGTGAGCACGCCGTTGAACAGCAGCATCGCCGCGACCACCACCACGAGCACGCCGGTCGGGACGGCCAATTGGCGCGGAAAGTGGGCGCGCCTGATCAGCTCGAACGCGACCGAACGGACGAGCCGCCGCAGTATCCGGAATACCGCGATGACGATCGCACCGACCAGTGCGCTCAGTGCGCCGGTGCGCATGAATCCAGAGGTAGTCGTGGGTTCCATGCCCATGAGCGCGGTGATTTCCCGCTGCCAGCAGGACGATTCGACCATTAGGAATACGGCGACAGCGAGACAGGCGAACACAATCGCGGTCTTGACCGCGCCGGAAAGCCACGCGGGTCGTTTCGCCCACACCCGCGTGACCGCGGTTGGCAATTGTGCGACCTTGCGGCGTATCGGTTTCCGCAACCACTTGCGGTACACCCATTCGAACAGACAGCCGACGCCGTAGCCGATGGCCGCATTGATCCCGCTGACCAGTCCCTCGAACAGCCAATCCCGTGGCAGCAGTGAGGGGGTCAGCGACCAGCCGAAGAACACCGTGGCGACGATGAGGCCGACGTAATTCGGGTGGAAGAAACGCTCGACGGCGCCGACGATTTTGCCGACGCCCCCGCAGCGTGAGCTCAGGCCCCGGAGGCGGTAGCCGAGCGTGACCACGGAGGGGACCGCGAACGCCGCTAATCCACCTCCGCGGCGTGAGCTCAGGCCCCGGAGGCGGTAGCGGAGCGTGACCACGAAGGGGACCGCGAACGCCGCTAATCCACCTCCGCGTAGGACTGCCGAGACTTCATCAGCCTCCGGCGCGCTCAAACGGCACTGGCCCCGAACAGCTTCGGCAGCGTGCCCTCGTGCGCCTCGCGCAGATCGTCCAGGGTGATCGAGAACTGGCCCTGCACCTCAACGGAATCCGAACCCTGATCGACCACACCGATACGCACCCACGGCAATTCGCGCGCGGTGCACATCTTGGTGAAGCGGGTCTCCTCTGAGCGCGGCACCGCGACGAGCACCCGGCCCGCCGATTCGGCGAACAACTGCACGAACGGATCCGAACCCTCGGGCAGCAGGATGCGGCAACCGGTTTCGCCGGCCAGCGCGGCCTCGACCACGGTCTGGATCAGACCGCCCTCGGAAAGGTCGTGCGCCGCACTGATCATGCCGTCGCGTGAACCCGAGGTCAGCACCTCGGCGAGCAGCTGCTCGCGGGCGAAGTCGACCTTGGGCGGCACACCGCCGAGATGGTCGTGCGCGACCTGCGACCAGATCGAGCCGCCGAATTCGTCGGCGGTCTCGCCGAGCAGGATCAGTGTCTCGCCCGGCTCCAGGCCGAGACCGGTCGGGATGCGTCGGTGCACATCGTCGATGACGCCGAGCACACCGACCACCGGGGTGGGCAGGATGGCGTCCTGACCGGTCTGGTTGTAGAAGCTGACGTTGCCGCCGGTGACCGGAATGCCCAGGGCCACACAGCCGTCCGCGAGACCACGCACCGCCTGCTGGAACTGCCACATGACGCCCGGATCCTCCGGCGAGCCGAAGTTGAGGCAGTTGGTGACCGCCTTCGGCGTCGCGCCGGTGGTGGCCACATTGCGGTAGGCCTCGGCCAACGCGAGCTGCGCGCCGGTGTAGGGGTCGAGCTTGGTGTATCGGCCCGATGCGTCGGTGGCCAGGGCGATGCCGCGGCCGGTCTCTTCATCGATCCGAATCACACCCGCGTCGGCATGTTCGGCGAGCACGGTATTGCCGCGGACGTAACGGTCGTACTGCTCGGTGATCCACCGGCGGCTGCACAGCTGCGGGCTGGCGACCATCTGCAGTACGGTGGCGCGCAATTCGTCCGGAGTCTTCGGGCGGGGCAGCGTGTCCGGGGTGTCGGCGATGAGCGCGTCCTGGAAATCCGGTCGCTGCACCGGGCGCTCGTACACCGGGCCCTGATGCGCGACGGTGCGCGGCGGCACATCGACAACGGTCTCGCCGTGCCAGCTGATCACCAGCCGGTCGCCCTCGGTGACCTCACCGATGACCGTGGCCAGCACATCCCACTTGTGGCAGACGGCCATGAACGCGTCCACGTTCTCCGGCGTGACCACCGCGCACATGCGCTCCTGCGATTCGCTGGAGAGCACCTCGGCCGGGGTCATGCCCTTGGCGCGCAGCGGCACCTTGGTCAGGTCGATATGCATGCCGCCGTCGCCCGCGGCCGCGAGTTCGGAAGTGGCGCAGGACAATCCGGCGCCACCGAGGTCCTGGATGCCGACCACCAGCTTGGCCGCGTACAGCTCGAGACAGCATTCGATGAGCACCTTCTCGGCGAACGGGTCGCCGACCTGGACGCTCGGCAGCTTCTTGCGGCCGGTACCGGATTCATCACCGGAGAAGGTGTCCGAGGCCAACACCGAAACGCCGCCGATGCCGTCGAGACCGGTGCGCGCGCCGAACAGAATGATCTTGTTGCCTGCGCCGGAGGCGAAGGCCAGATGCAGATCCTCGACCCGCATGACACCGGCGCACAGCGCGTTAACCAACGGGTTGCCCTGGTAGGAGGCATCGAAAACGGTCTCGCCGCCGACATTCGGCAGGCCGAGCGAGTTGCCGTAGCCGCCGACACCGCGCACCACACCGTCGACCACGCGCCGGGTATCGGGTGCCTCCGCCGCACCGAAGCGCAGTTGATCCATCACCGCGATGGGCCGTGCGCCCATGGCCATGATGTCGCGCACAATGCCGCCGACGCCGGTGGCCGCACCCTGATACGGCTCCACGTAGGACGGGTGGTTGTGGCTTTCCACCTTGAAGGTGACCGCCCAGCCCTCGCCGATATCGACGACGCCCGCGTTCTCACCTATGCCCGCGAGCATCGCTGACTTCATTTCGTCGGTGGTGGTCTCGCCGAAGTAGCGCAGATGCACCTTCGAGGACTTGTAGGAGCAGTGCTCGCTCCACATCACCGAATACATCGCCAATTCGGCGTCGGTCGGCCGACGGCCGAGGATTTCCTTGATCCGCGCGTACTCGTCGTCCTTGAGACCGAGCTCCTTGTAGGGCTGCGGGGCGTCGGGAGTTGCTGCGGCTGCGCTGACGGTGTCGACCTGCGGAGTCACGGAGTACCAGGGTCCTTTCGGGCCGGAGCGCGAAGCTGGGGATTCGCCATGAAGTTTAGCCCTGGCCCTCGATGGGCGGCCGGTCGCATCGACCGGTCGTCCGGATCGCCGGTTTTTCGGCCGCGGATGCCTCGGGTCGGCACACATCGCGCGAGCTCGCAACCGCTACGCTTTGGCCGTGAACGATCGATCGGGGGTTGCGGATCCGGCCGAGCAGCCCGTCACCACGCAGAACACTCGGCTCGAACTCGACTCGGCTGTCTCGCCGCGATTCTCATTGTCGAACCCGCAGGTGCGCTGGCTGTTGATCGCCGTCGCGATGTTCGCCGTATCGGCCATCGTCTCGCTGGTGGTGCACTGGTGGAACGGATACATCGATCTCCAGGTCTATCGCAACGGTGCGCGCGTCTGGCTCGACGACGGCGAGTTGTACGGACCGATGCCCCCGGTCGAGGGGATCGGGCTGCCCTTCACCTATCCCCCGCTGGCCGCCCTGTTCTTCGCACCGCTCGCGCTGATGCCGCTGCCGCTGGCCGAGGTGCTGGTGACCGCCACCTCGGTGCTCAGTCTTGGCATCACACTGTGGTTGGTGCTCGCGCGACTGCGCCCGAGCCTCGAGCGGCGGACCATGCTCGCGCTGGTCATCGGTGTGGTCGCAGTGGCACAGATGTCCGAACCGATCCGGCAGACCTTCGGCTTCGGTCAGATCAATCTGGTGCTGATGGCCGCGGTCACCATGGATTGCCTTGTCCGCAAACCCGTCTGGCCGCGCGGCATGCTGATCGGCATCGCGGTTTCGGTGAAATTGATTCCGGCCGGATATCTGCTGTACTTCCTGCTACGCCGGGATTGGAAGGCGGCGGGCACGCTGATCGTCTCCGCGATCGTCGCGGTCGGACTCGGATTCCTGCTGTTCCCGAGTGATTCGGCCGAATACTGGTTCCACACCCTTGCCGATACCGGCCGCATCGGCCCGCCGTACTTCGCGGGCAATCAGTCGATCAAGGGCATGGCCTTTCGCATCGGCGTCTCCGACTCGCTGGCCACCATGATCTGGATCACACTGTCGCTCATCGCGATTGCCCTGGCCGCGGTGTGGATGCACCGGCTGCTCGCAGCGGGGCAGCAGGTCGCCGCACTGATGGTGAACGCTGCCGCGGTACTGCTGGTGTCCCCGGTTTCCTGGTCGCACCACTGGGTTTGGATCGCCCCCGCCATCCTGGTCGCCGCCGACGCCATCGCCCGCGGCACCCGCAACCGCTGGTTCATCGGCTCCGTCGCCGCCTGCACCGTCCTGTTCATGATCGGCCCCCAATGGCTCCTGCCGCACTCGAAGGACCTGGAACTCGGCTGGGCCTGGTGGCAACAGCTCATCGGCAGCAGTTACGTTCTCGTCACGCTGGCGGTATTCGTTGTCGCCGTCATCACCTACCACCCGGCAACTCGGGAAAAATCCGCAACTGCGTAGCGCCACGCGTCGGCGAAGCTACGGTGCGGGGGTCAGGAAGGCGGCTAGTGCGGCGGCGTAGGCCGAAACATCTTCTGCGCCCATGATTTCACGGGCCGAGTGCATAGCCAGCTGGGCTGCGCCTACATCGACGGTGGGCATGCCGGTGCGGGCCGCGGTCATCGGGCCGATGGTGGAGCCGCAGGGGAGATCGGCGCGGTGCACGTAGCGCTGCAGGGGGACCTCGGCTTGGGCGCAGGCCAGGGCGAAGGCACCCGCACCCGCCGCGTCGGTTGCGTAGCGCAGGTTCTGGTTGACCTTGAGTACCGGGCCGCCGTTGACCTCGATGCGATGGGCGGGCTCATGGCGGTCCGGGTAGTTGGGGTGCGTCGCGTGTGCCATATCGCCGGAGGCGCAGACGGATCCGGCCAGCGCGGCCAAGTATTCGGCGCGGCCGCCGCCACGTGCGAGCACGATGCGCTCGAGCACCGTCGGCAGCAGATCCGACTGCGCGCCGCGATCGGACTGACTGCCGACCTCCTCGTGATCGAACATCGCCAGCACCGGAATGTTCGCACCGGGCTCCTCGATCGCCGCGAGGAAGGCATTCAATCCGGCATAGCAGGTGCCCTGATTGTCCAGGCGCGGCGCGCTCACCAGATCGCGGTCCCGGCCGACCAACCGGCTCGGTGCCAGATCATGGGTCATCAGCTCCCAGCCGAGCACAGACCGCGGATCGACCTCGGCATATTCGGCGACGAATTCGAGGAATGAGCGCGGCTGCGCACCCAGACCCCAGATCGCATTGACATGCCGCTGCGGATCCAGCGTGACACCGCGGCGATCCTCCGATAGGTGGATGGCCAACTGCGGCACCCGCAGAATCGGTTCATCGATGCGAACCAGCTGGTCTCGCACCGCATTTCCGTCGCGCACGCTGAGCCGCCCGGAGATGCCGAGTTCCCGGTCCAGCCACGAATTCAGCCAGGCTCCGCCATAGGGCTCCAAACCGACCAGCTGCCAGCCCACCGCGGCCAGATCCGGATACTGCTTCACCCGCAGGTTCGGACTGTCGGTGTGCGCACCGACCACCCGAAACGGCGTCACACCGGCGGAATCGGCCGTCGCCCACGCGACCAGCGAACCGCCGCGCACAACGTAATGGCGACTCGGCCCATCCGAGGGCCACGGCTGCGATTCCGCGAGCGGGGTGAAGCCGTGGGAGTCCAGCTCCCGCGCGACCGTCCGGCACACGTGGAACGGCGACGGTGAAGCGTCGATGAAGGCGCACAACCCGGCGGCCGTGGCAGCGGTAGTGGAAACGGGCATGCCTGCGATCCTATGCAGACCGGGCAGTCCGCCTGACCCGCGCACCCAGCGCTCGGCCGCCGCTGCGGTTCAACAGCCCGCAGGGACCGAAGCAGGCGCCGTCGAAGTGCCGCTGCACCACCGAGAACACGCCACCGACCGTGTTGCGGCGGCAGGCCTCGGCGAATACGCGTTCTCATCGCCGAAAATCACCGTCGCGGTGCAGTACAACTCGGTCTCGTCGTACGCCGATGGTCAAATATTCGGGCAGCACAATGAGGCCTCGGAACATAACCCGAGTAATGGTAAATTCCGCGCGATCAGCGCAACCGGACATTCATCGGACTAATTCATCCGATGAAAGTCTTACCAATTTGAACTACTCTGCGGAAACGAGCTCGAGCAAACGCATCAGCTCGGCATAACGCCGCACACCGATACGCGAACGCAACTCCTGCTCCGCGTGCTCCTCCTCGGCGCGCACCGCGTCGACCAGATCCGAACCGAGCCGGCTCAGCCCGATCAGGATGCGGCGGCGGTCGTCCTCCGCGGCAATCCGGAAGATGAGGCCGCGTTCGGCGAGTGCGTCGGCATGCCTGGTCGCCGAGGACGGCGGTAGCTGCGACCTGGCCGCGAGCTCACTCATGGTGACCCCGAACCCGGTGGACAGATTCGACAGCATCGACCATTGATCGGCCGTCAGTTGCCTGGCGCACAGGGCGGCGTCGAGGTGATCCAGCCAACGCCGTTGTGCGGCACGCAGCGCACCATGCAGCGTGGAATATCCGCTTACAATGGTCGTCATTATTTCCTGCCTGCCATGAATTTCGCTCGAACGAGAAGAAGAGTACCGAATGTCAGCGTTCGGCGAGGGCCCAGACGGCACGATCGAGATACTGAACATAGTCCCGATGCAGGGACCGGGCGGTATCGTTGCGGCGTCATGCGATGCGGCGATTTCCCTCGCGGTCAACGAAATCAATGCTGGGACGGGTTTTCTGGGCCGCGAAATTCGTACTACGAATATCGATGGCGGCCGGAATCCGCGCGAGGTCGCCGATGAGGTTTCCGCGCTGCTCGCCACCGGAATGGTGCACGCGATCACCGGCTGGCACACCTCGGCGGTGCGACTGGCCGTCGCGCGGGCCAATGCCAGTCGGGTGCCCTATCTTTTCGCCACCGGACACGAGGGTCTCACCAATGAGCTACCCGGGGTGCTGATGCTCGGGGAGCATCCGGCGGACCAGACCTTGCCCGCGGTGCACTGGCTGCAGCGCGAACACGGTGTGCGCCGCTGGGCGATCATCGGCAACGACTACATCTGGCCGCGCGAATCGGCCAAGGCGGTGCGCCGTAGCCTGGCCGATCCGAGCGCCATCGTGCTGGAGCGATTCGTACCGCTCGGCGCACCGGACTTCACGGAATTCCTCGACCATCCCGCATTGGACCAGGCCGACGCCGTCATGATCCTGATGGTCGGCGCGGATGTCTCCCGCTTCAACCGGCAGTTCGCCGCCACCGGCCGCGCCGACACGCTGCCGCGCGTCAGCCCGGCCGCCGACGAGAACGTACTGCTGACCGCCGGTGCCGAGGCCAACCACAACTTCTACGTGGCATCGAGCTTCTTCGTCGACCCGCACACCGACGACGGCCGTGACCGGCTGGCCCGCTACCGCCGACTACACGGCACCTTCGCACCCGCACTGACCAGCTTCAGCAATATGAGCTACGAGGCGATCCACACCCTGCGCGCGATCGGCGAGACGGCCGGATCACTACACGTACCCGACGTACACGCGGCACTCGATCAGGGCGTACTACTCGAAACCCCCGGAGGCACACGGGGCTTCCTCGGAAACCAAGCCCAGCAGCCCGGCTACATCGCGCTGGCCAATGGCGTCGATTTCGACGTCATCGCCCAGATCACCTAGCCGTGCGCTTGCCGACGGCGTGGTGGCTAGGCCGAAACCAAGGTGTCGAGTACCGAGAGGAACAGGCCGAGGCCGTCATCGCTCGGGCCGGTCAGCGGCTCGGTGGCGTGTTCGGGATGCGGCATCAGGCCGACGATCCGGCCATCGGCCGAAGAGACACCCGCGATATCGCGTTGGGAGCCGTTCGGATTGTCACCGGCGTAGCGGAAGACCACCCGACCCTCGCCCTCGAGTTCGTCGAGCACACGATCGGAGGCCTGGTAGCGGCCCTCGGCGTTCTTGACCGGGATGAGAATCTGGGCACCGGGCTCGAAACGCGAGGTCCATGCGGTATTCGCGGTTTCGACGCGCAGCCATTCGTCACGGCAGACGAAGTGCAGACCCTCGTTGCGGGTCAGCGCGCCGGGCAGCAGACCGGCCTCGCACAAAACCTGGAAACCGTTGCAGATGCCCAGGATCGGCAGGCCCCGACCCGCGGCCTTGACGACCTCACCCATCACCGGGGCGAACCGGGCGATGGCACCGGCGCGCAGGTAGTCACCATAGGAGAAGCCGCCGGGCACGATCACCGCGTCGACCTGCTTCAGATCGGCATCGGCATGCCACAGGCTGACCGCCTCGGCACCCGCCAACTTCACTGCCCGTGCGGCATCGACATCGTCGAGCGTGCCGGGAAAAGTAATGACCCCGATCCGCGCCGTCGTGCTTGTGATTCGCTCGCTCATGCCGAAACCCGCACGACCTTCCAGTCCTCGATCACGGTGTTGGCGAGCAGCGCCTCGGCGATCTGTTCGAGCTCCGCGTCGCTGACACTGTCGTCGACATCGAGTTCGAATCGCTTGCCCTGCCGTACATCCGACACTCCGGCGAATCCCAGGCGCGGGAGCGCGCCGGCGATGGCCTGACCCTGCGGATCCAGGATCTCGGCCTTCGGCATCACCTCGACCACGACTCGTGCCACGCGTTGCTCCTCAGGTGGTGTTGGGGTTACCTGAGCAGCGTAGTTGTCCAGCTTGTCCGAGCTACGGTCGGGGTCGAGTCAAATAGCATGGCCCCATGCGCATAGCCCACTTCGGCCACTCCTGCATCCTCGTCGAATTGCACGGCAAGAAGGTGCTGTTCGATCCGGGCACCTTCTCGCACGGCTTCGAGGGCATTACCGGCCTGGACGCCATCGCCGTCACCCACCAGCATCCCGACCATATCGATCCGAGCCGGATCGAGGCGCTGCTCGACAACAACCCGAACGCACGCCTGTTCAGCGATCCACAGACCGCACAGCAGCGCGGCGAACCATGGGAGGCAGTGCACGCGGGCAATGTGATCACCCTCGGCGATCTCCGGATCACCGGAGGCGGCGGCCGACACGCCGTGATCCACCCGGAGATCCCGGTGATCGATAACACGGTCTTCCAACTCGGCACCCCGGACGACCCGGCCCAACTCGTGCACCCCGGCGACTCGCTCTGGGTGCCACCGGTGCCGGTCGGCGTCCTCGCCATCCCCGCATCCGCCCCGTGGATGCGAATCAGCGAGGCCATCGACTACCTGCGCGCCGTCTCCCCTCGCACCGCCTTCCCCATCCACTTCGGCATCATCCAGCCCGAAGCCCAAGGCATCTACTTCGGCCGCCTAGCCGAAATGGGCCCCACCAATACAGAATTCACGGTCATCGCCCCCGAGTCCCAGCGCGACCTCTGATACCTGGACTGTTGATCACCATGTATCCCTGGCGGCAAACGTCGAGCGGATCCGCCACGGATGCGTGGTGATCGGGCGTCCAACACCTCAGGGGGCGTGTTCGGCGTAGGTGGCGAGGAAGAGGGCCTCGGCGAGGGCCATGTGTTCGATTTCAGAGGGGTCGACGCTCTCGTTGGGGGCGTGGATGAGGCATTTGGGCTCTTCGACGCCCAGCAGCATGATCTCGGCGTGCGGGTAGGTGTCGGCGAAGACATTGCACAGTGGGATCGAACCGCCCTGACCCTGGGTAGTGGTCGCGCGACCGTATGAGGCGGTGAGTGCGGCTTCCATGGCGGTGCGCGCGGGACCGCCGCTGGCCGAGCGGAACGGCGCGCCGGTCCCCTCGGTTTCCACGCTGATTTTCGCGCTCCACGGCGTATGCGACAGCAGGTGTGCGGTCAGCAGTTCCAGCGCCTGATCTGGATCGGTGCCCGGCGGAATGCGTAGGTTCAGCCGGGCTCGCGCGGCGGGCTGGATTGCCGCCGCTGAGCCCACGACCTTCGGTGCGTCGATCCCGAGCACAGTCAAAGCCGGTCGCGCCCAGAGCATATCGGCGACGGTGCCGTTACCGGTGAGTTCGACACCGCCGAGTACGCCTGCGTCAGCGCGGAATTGGTCCGCCAAGTACTGCACACCGGTCCAACGCTGATCATTGGGCAGACCGGCCACGGTGGTGTTGCCGTATTCGTCGCGTAACGAGGCGAGCAGGTGGATCAGCGCGGCCAGCGCATCGGGGGCGGGACCGCCGAACATGCCGGAATGCATTGGCCCGGCGAGGGTTTCGATGGTGACGACCACGTTGACATTGCCGCGTAAGGACTCGGTCAAGGTCGGCATCCCGATCGCGAAATTGCCGCAGTCGCCGATCAGAATCGCATCCGCGCGCAAAAGATCCGGATTGGCCTCGACGAATTGTTCGAGTCCGCCGGTGCCCTGCTCCTCGGAACCCTCCGCGACCAGCGTCACCCCGAGCGGCAGATCCGCGCCGAGTGCCCGCAGCGCGGTCAGGTGCATCACGATATTGCCCTTGCAGTCCGCACTGCCACGCCCGTACCAGCGGCCGTCCTTCTCGGTCAGCTCCCAGACCGGCGTGCGCCAGGCATCGTCGTCGAGCGGCGGCTGCACGTCGTAGTGGCAGTACAGCAATACCGTGGGCGCACCGTCCAGCGCGGGACGCGAGGCGATGACGGCCTTGCTGCCATCGGGAGTTTCGTGCAGCCCCACCTTGGTCAGACCCGCCCCGGCGAATGCGTCGGCCACCCACTGCGCGGTCCGGTTGCAGTCCTCCGGTGGGAACTGCCGGGGATCGGCCACCGACTTGAACGAAACCAGTTGGGTGAGATCGGTTTTCGCCTGCGGCATCAGCGCGGCCACCCGCTGGCGCAGCGCCGCGATGCGGGAGTCGTCGATCATCTGCGAACCTCATTTCCGATCCGATCCAGCACAGAAGCGGCCGACCGCGCGCCGCCCGCCCACTCTGGCATGAACCGCTCGGTGCATACGGAGAAATCACCCGACCGATCGGTCTGTGTCGTCCGGATCGGAACACCGAAAATCCGGTCGCCGCTGTGACATGCTGAAACGTCGACGCTGGTTGCCACTTGTTTTCGCAAACATCACGCAAGCCATGTTCGGAGGCGGTTCGATGACAGAAGAACTGGAGCCCGACGACCTATTCGCCCTGCCGGGCCTGCGCCGGTCGGCACCGAAGGCCGGATTCCCGACAAACGAGTTGATCCCGCAGGTCGCCTACGAGATCGTGCACGACGAGCTGATGCTCGACGGCGTCTCCCGGATGAATCTGGCGACCTTCTGCACCACCTGGGTCGACGACCAGGCGCGCAGACTGATGAACGAAGCCCTGGACAAGAACATCGTCGACAAGGACGAATACCCGCAGACCGCCGAATTGGAGCGCCGGTGCGTGCGGATGGTCGCCGATCTTTGGCATGCGCCGGATCCGGCGGGCACGCACGGCACCTCCACCACCGGCTCGAGTGAGGCCGCGATGCTCGGCGGTCTGGCCGCCAAATTCCGCTGGCGCAAACGCGGCGGCACCGGAACCCCGAACTTCGTCTGCGGCCCGGTGCAGGTGTGCTGGGAAAAGTTCGCGCGCTATTTCGATGTGGAGATCCGCCAGATTCCGCTGCGCGGGGACCGGCTGACCATGCATCCCGAAGATGTGGCCGCCTACTGCGACGCGAACACCATCATGGTGGTGCCGACCTTCGGGCAGACCTATACCGGCTTGTTCGAGGATGTCGCCGGGATAAGCCGGGCACTGGACCGGCTGCAGGAGGTCAGCGGCCTGGATATCCCGATCCATGTCGACGCCGCCAGCGGCGGATTCCTCGCGCCGTTCACCGCACCCGATCTGATCTGGGATTTCCGACTGTCGCGGGTCAAATCGATCAATGCCTCCGGCCACAAGACCGGGCTGGCACCGCTCGGCTCGGGCTGGGCGATCTGGCGCGAGGCCGCCGATCTGCCCGAGGAGCTGATCTTCAATGTGGATTACCTCGGCGGCAGCATGGCCACCTTCAATCTCAACTTCTCCCGCCCCGGCGGGCAGGTGATCACCTCTTACTACGAATTCATCCGGCTCGGCCACACCGGATACACCCGTCTACAGTCCCAGCTCTACCACGTCGCCCAGCATGTGGCCGATGGCCTGCTGAAACTCGGGCCGTTCGAGATGATCCACGGCGGCGATCCGCATCGTGGCATCGCGGCGGTGTCGTGGCGGCTGACCGAGGATGTCGGGTTCAATCTCTATGAACTGTCGGATCGGCTGCGGACCAGGGGTTGGCTGATCGCCGCGTATCCGTTGCCCGCCGACCGCGAGCACGAGACGATCATGCGCGCACTGGTCCGGCACGGGTTCAGCATCGATATGGCCGACCTACTGCTCGCCGATATCGCGCGCGGCATGGAGCAACTGGAGAAGCATCCACAATCCAAACCGCTCACTCGAGAGGAAGCGGGCGGATTCACGCATAACGCGACCGCGGCCGTACCGAGCGAGAAGGCGAAAGCCGTCCGGCCCCGATCTTGACCGCCGAGCGCTCAGCCACCGAATAGCGCTGGCGCAGAATTGATTTCGCCGCGCGCCGCCGCCCGATCACGCCATTACGGGCGGCGGCGCCTCGTGTAGGCGGTGCCGACCACCCACACGGCTTCGGGCAGACCTGATCAGGCCGCCTTGACGGCGGCGAACGGCTCCCAGCGGTACACCTCGCTGGACGCGCCGTGGAACAGCGCGAGATCGACCGCATCGAGCATCGCCTGCCGCGGACCGGAACGGCCGAGCTGAGCGGCGGAAACGGCCAAGCGCAGCACACCGCCGCGACGTGCGGTCCTGGCCGCACCGAGCACCAGCGCGCGGCACCACCACGGTTCGGCGCGGAAACCCTCGCCCATGCCGTAGACGCGCGCCTTCTGGGCGATATTGCGCTCGAGATCGAGAATCGAGGTCAGCCCGAGCGCGAGCCGGAAACCGGCCTCGGGCAGCGCCTCGATGGCGCCCGCCGAGGCATCCCAGCGCGGAGCCGCGAACAACCGGGTGCGCAATTCCACCTGCTCGAGCACGCGATCCGCCGCGGTCAGCCGCAGGCGCGCCTCGTGCCGGGGCAGGGTGGCGAATTCGGCTCGGCGCCGCTTGGTCGCCGCCTGGTCGTAGCCGTGCAGCACGATCGCATCACCGCGGGCCCGCCGGCCACGCAGCCATGCCTGCGTCGCCGGATCTTCCACCAGCCGGTAGCCGCCCTTCAACCGAGGCGCGATCAGCAGCGAAAGCCGCACATCGCGGCGATCCATTTCGGCCGCGAATTCGATAGCCGCGTCCCGCGTGGTGTCCCGGATCCCGGAAATCGACACGATCAGCTCAGCGTTCATGACCTCACGGTGCCAGCCGCAGATGTACTCGGCGTGCAGGGCGGATGACCCGCCGACGAACACTTCGTCACACCCGCGGCACATCTGACCTAAGATCTCCGGCGTGAAGACAGCCCTGCTCAGCGCTCTGTCAGTTCCACTCCTGCTCATCGCACCGGCGACCGCCCTAGCCGATCCGGACGCCCCCCAGATCTTCAGCCAAGACAAAACATGCACTGCGACACAGGGGTTCGTCAACCAGGTGCGCAGCCGCACGCCGGACGCGACGCCGGATCAGATCGCCGACGCCTATATCGCGATCATGGATGCGAACGGCGCATATCAGGGAATCGAGCAATACCGCGACAGCGATCGCGCAACGTTCCTGGACAACATGCGCACCTGCGGCCTCTGATTTACCACCGTTCCCAGTGCAGTACCTGCTCCCTCGGCACCCGGACCGCGGGTTTGAAGTCGGTGCCGAGGGTGTAGGCCAGCGGGATGAATGCCGCGAGCATCACCGTGTCGTACGGAATCCCCAGTGCCGCAGCTAGTTCGCGTTCCAGCGGCCCCTGCGCACTGGTCCAGGTGGTGCCGAGTCCGCGAGCGCGCGCGGCGAGCATGAAGCTCCACACCGCGGCGCCCCCAGCTCACGGCGCTGCTCGGCAAACTATTGGCCCCCACCGGGTGAGCGGCCGGGGTGCACCGACCGCTCACCCGACCTACGCGTCGGCCAGGCCGAGGGTGCTCAGCAGCCAGGCGTATTCGAAGGCGACTTCCTTCCACTGCTCGTAGCGGCCGCTGACACCGCCATGGCCCGCACTCATTTCGGTCTTGAGCAGTAGCGGGGTGTCACCGGTCTTGGTCGCGCGCAGTTTGGCGACCCACTTGGCGGGTTCGACATAGAGCACGCGGGTGTCATTGATGCCGGTGACCGCCAGGATGGCCGGGTAGTCCTTGGCTTCGATGTTCTCATAGGGCGCGTAGGACTTCATGTAGTCGTAGACGTCCTTGTCCGCCAATGGATTCCCCCACTCGTCCCATTCGATGACGGTAAGCGGCAGCGACGGGTCCAGGATCGAGGTGAGCGGGTCGACGAACGGCACGTTGGTCAGAATGCCCCTGAACAGCTCGGGCGCCATATTCGCCACCGCGCCCATCAGCAGACCGCCCGCGCTGCCGCCATCGGCGACCAGCCGGTCCGCCGAGGTGACACGGGTATCGATGAGATGCCTTGCGCAGGAGATGAAGTCGGTGAAGGTGTTCTTCTTGGTGCGCGTCTTGCCGTTCTCGTACCAGAGCCGCCCCATTTCACCGCCGCCGCGCACATGCGCCACCGCGAACACCATGCCGCGGTCGAGCAGCGAAAGCCGCGATAACGAGAAGGACGGATCAATAGGGGTCTCGTAGGAGCCATATCCGTACAGCAGCAGCGGTTTCGGACCCGCGGGCAGCCCCTTCTTGCGCACCAGCGAGATCGGAATCCGGGTGCCGTCCGCGGCGATCGCCCAATCGCGTTCCTGCTCATAGTCGTTCGCGTCATAGCCGCCGAGTACCGGCTGCTCCTTGCGCAGCAACAGCTCACCGGTGGCCGGGACATAGTCGAAGACCTGCATCGGTGTGATGAACGAGGTCAACCCGATCCGCAGCGTCGGCTGCTCCCACTCCGGATTGCGGCCGGAACCGACCGCGAAGAGTTCCAGATCGAACTCGAGTTCGCGCCGCTCGCCGTAGCCGGATTCGGTCAGCGGCCAAATGGCAATGCGGGGAAGGGCTTCGCGCCGATAGCTCAGCACCAGATGATCGGCGAACGGATCGATGTCCTCGAGCCGCACGTCGTCGCGGTGGCCGATCAGCAGCGTCATATTCGACGGATCCGATACCGGGGCCTCGGCGAGTACGAAGTTCTGCGCTTTCACCCCGTCCACGACGTCGTTGTGCAGGATCAGGAAACGGTCCTCACCGCCGACCACGGCATGGTCCACCGAGTACTCGACACCTTCGCGACGCGGAATAACGACCCGGAAATCCCCTTCCGGATTATCGGATTCGAGTACCCAGGCCTCGCTGGTGATCTTGGAGCCGAGCCAGATCATCAGGTACTTCTCCGAGCGCGTCGAGCCGATGCTCACCCAGTAGCGCTCATCGGGCTCGTGGAAGACCTTGACATCGTCATCCTTGGCCGTGCCGAGCCGGTGCCGCCACACGGTGTCGGGCCGCCAGGATTCGTCGACCGTCTGATAGAAGACGTGCGTGCCGTCCAGCGACCAGGTCGCGCCGGGTGCGGTGCCCGCGATCTCGTCGGCGAGCTCCTCCCCGGTGCGCAGATCCTTGAAGCGCAGCAGGTAGCGCTCGTCACCGCTGGTGTCGACCGAGTACGCGAGCAGGTTGCCGTCATGGCTGACCGAGAACGCGCCGAGCGTGAAGAAGTCGTGTCCCTCGGCGGCCTGGTTGCTGTCCAGCAGCACCTGCTCGCCGGGAATCTCGGTATCGGCCTCGAGTTGCGGCGGGGTCCAGGCGTCGATCCCCTCGGCTCCCGCCGGGGCAATGATGGGACAGCGGCAGTGCACGCCGTACTGTTTGCCCTCGAAGCTGCGCGAGTAGTACCAGTACTCGCCGATCCGGGTCGGCACCGACAGATCGGTCTCCTGGGTGCGCGCCTTGATCTCGTCGTAGAGCTTGTCCCGCAGCCCGCCCAGATGCGCCGTCTGCGCCTCGGTGTAGGCGTTCTCCGCCTCCAGATAGGCGATGACCTCGGGATTTTCCTTATCGCGGAGCCATTCGTACTCGTCGATGAAGACGTCGCCGTGGTGCACCCGCTCGGTGCGCACCTGCTTGGCGACCGGGGCCGTCACCACGGCCGATTCATCACCCGGACCGGCGAGCGTTCCGGTTCCACTGTCGAGAGCCATGGGCCCACCCTACTGTTCGGGCTGCACACCGCCCGCCGCTCGGATGATCTCGTCGAGTACCGCGCCCGCCCGGTGCAGATCGGTCATGGCCTGGTCGATGCGGCGGCGCTCCTCGGCCAGCTTGTCCACCAGGAACGGTGTCGCCAGTTCGTTCGGCGTGCCATCTTCGTCGTGGATACACGGCAGCAGCTGGCTGACAGTATCGCTGCCGATGCCCGCGGCGAACATTTCACGAATGCGCAGCACCCGCGCGACCGCCGACTCCGGATATTCACGCTGACCACCGGAGCTGCGCTCGGATCCGAGCATGCCCTTGGCCTCGTAGTACCGCAGCGACCGGACGCTCACCCCGGTCCGCTCGGCCAGCTCACCGATGCGCATATCTGTTCCGCCTTCCCGGACCTTTGCCGACAAGTGAGTGCAACGGAAGGCGCGCTGCGGGTCGGCGGCCACGCACGAAGAGCTGCTGGACGTTCCCGACGAGTTACCCATGCGCTCCCGAGATCAGCCGTTGCGGTGTCGAGCTTACTTGACCTCACATCGATGTCAGGTTTTATGGTGCCGTCATGCAGCTATTGAGCGAATATCGCAACAACGTTCTGGCCCTGCCCAATCACATCGTCATGTCACCGATGACCCGGTTGCGTTCGCATCCGGACGGTTCGCCGACCGCCGATGTGGTCGACTACTACGCGCAGCGGGCCACGGCCGGACTGATCGTGACCGAGGGCATCTGGCCGCATTCGACCGGCCAGAGCGAGGCCTGGGTGCCGGGCCTGCAGACCGGCCGCCATGTCGATGCCTGGCGGCAGGTCACCGAGGCGGTGCACGCGGCGGGCGGGCGGATCGTCGCACAGCTGATGCACGGTGGCCGGAAGGGACATCCGTTGGCGCGCGTCGACGGCTCGTGGCCGACCGGACCGTCGGCCGTAGTGGATGACGATCGGCCGCACCTGCTCGACGGCACCAAGGCCGATCCGATCACGCCGGGAGCGTTCAGCCGTGCCGAAATCGCCGCCGTGATCGAGCATTTCGCGGCCGCTGCCGCCAATGCGATCGCGGCGGGCTTCGACGGTGTCGAGATCCACGGGGCCAATAGCTATCTGCTGCACCAGTTCCTGGCCGACAACACCAATCTGCGCACCGATGAATTCGGCGGTTCGATCGAGAACCGCATGCGGGCGCCGCTGGCCATCGTCGACGCGGTCGTCGGTGCCGTCGGGCCGCACCGGACCGCAATTCGGCTATCGCCGGGCAACCCGCAGTTCAATATGTACGAGGCGGATCCGGCACCGCTGTACCGCACATTGGTGGCCGAGTTGGATCGCCGTGACCTTGCCTATCTGCATCTGACCGATAACGACGACTACCCGGCTCTCGCCGACCTGCGGCCGCGTTGGCACGGCACGCTCATCGCGAATATCGGTGAGAACGGCGAACCCACCACCGCGGTCGAGGCCGAGACGGTGCTGCAGCAGGGGCTCGCCGATCTGGTGTCGTTCGGACGCGCCTTCATCGCCAATCCCGATCTGGTGACACGGATTACCTACAATTTGCCGCTCGGTTCGATCCGCGAGGAACTGCTGTACGGGCGCGATGCGGCGGGTTACAGCGACTATCCACGCTGGGGGTTGCGCGAAACGCGGTGCGCCTGAGGTCCGGATGCACGGCCGCGCAGCCCACTAGGCTCGCGGCCATGCGCGCCACAATCGCAATTCGCCTGCTGGCCGTCACGGGGATGCTATTCGCCACCGCCGGAATCGGCACGCTCGCACCGGCGTCCGCATGCGCGTGCGGCGCAGTCGCCAATCCACCCGGGCATCCGGCGTCGGTGCGCGAGGAGACGGCGCTGGTCAGCTGGGACGGACAGCGCGAGACGATGCTCATGCGGCTCACGCTGAAATCCGGTACCGATCAGGCGGCGCTCATCGTGCCGACACCGAAACCGGCGACCGTCGCGGGTGGCTCGGCGGCGACCTTTACCGACCTGGCGAACTTGACCGCGCCCAAGGTTGTTACCCAGCGTCGATGGTTCGGCTCCGGTTCCAGCGACGCCGCGGGCGAGGGCGCTATGACCGCTGCCGGTGGCGGCCCGACCGTCCTCGATCGCGTGCAACTCGGCCCGCTCGAAGCAACCACCCTGTCCGGCGGCAACCTGGACGGCATTCGAAAGTGGCTGAGCGACAACGGCTACGAGATACGTCCCGAGGTGGTCACCACTGTCGAACCATATCTGCGCGAGGGCTGGTCCTTCGTCGCGATGCGCCTCACCAGCGCCCAACCACTCGATGGCGCAATAGATCCGGTGCGCCTGAGCTTCGATTCGGATCGTTTCGTCTATCCGATGCGCATGTCGAGCGCCGCCAAACAGGCCCAGTACGTGCACCTTTACGCGCTGAGCGAGCATCGTGTGCGCCGCAGCGATCCCGATGCCGCCGCCCAAAGTGTGCATGTCGACTTCGCAGGCCGGGTTGCCACATCGGATCCAGAACTCGCGGCGGTGACCACGAATGGCCGCAACTACCTGACCGAACTGCGGGTTTCGATCGATACCCCCGCGGATATCCGCTCCGACTTCGCCTTCGAGGCCGATGCCAGCGACGCGGAGGTCTACCAGACGATCCACCGAACCGAGGATGTTGAACTATTCGGCGTGCCCGCGGGCATCGTCATCCTCGGCACGGCATCCCTGGCCGCGATCGTCGTGGTCTTCGCCATCGTCCGGGTGCTGCGGACCTGACCTCAGGCTCCGATGCCCGGACCGATGGTCGACCAGGAGGCGTGCAGGGTGTCCTGCCAGTAGGGCCAGGAGTGGGTTCCGGTTGGGCTGTATTCGATCTCGGCCGGGATGCCGAGGGCGCGCAGCCGCCTGTTCGAATGGATGCGGCGGCGAGGATAGAGGCCGCATTACCGCCCATGGACAGGCCGCCGATGGCATTGACGCCATTGTCGTATCGGCGTCGATGATCAGCGGTAGCTCCCGCCGACTTTCACGCCGGCACCGCCCAACCCGGCGACGGCTCAGCGATCGAGCGCGCCGCGGATCGAACTCGCCAGATAGTCCAGGTCAGCGCGGCGCGGACTGGTCGGCCGCCCACGTAATCCGAACCCGTCACCGGGCGTCCGCGGAATGACATGCAGATGCACATGGAACACTTCCTGACCCGCGGTCACCCCGTCGGCCAAGAAGAAGTTGACTCCATCACACCCCACCTCGCTGGCCCGCAGCGCTTCGGCCAGCTTCTGCGCCACCTGGAACAACTTCCCCCCGACCACCGGATCCAACTCCGCCAGACTGCGCGCCGCAACCTTAGGCACCACCAGCAAATGCCCGGGCGTCATGGGCCGAATGTCCATGAACGCCACCACATCATCGTCCTCATACACCCAGCTGGCCTCGGCCCGCCCGGCCACAATGTCCCCGAAGATCGTGTACGGATTCACCCGATCACTATGGCCGGTCGGCTAGAGGATCGGGGACGGGGTGTAGCGAGCGGCGTCCGGATACTGGTCCACGAGCTTTTCGACGCCGGCCACCACATCCGAAACCTGAGCTTCTGCCGCGCCGATGAAGGCCGACTTGTCGGCCAGGGCGGCTTCCAATTCGGCACGGTCCAAGGGGAAGCGGGAGTCGGCGGCCAAGCGGTCCAGCAGGTCGGGTTCGCGGCCCTGTTCACGCATGGCGAGGGCGACGGCTACGGCGTGTTCCTTGATTACCTCATGGGCGGTTTCACGGCCCACACCGGCGCGCACGGCGGCGATAAGCATGCGGGTGGTGGCGAGGAAGGGGAGATAGCGGTCGAGTTCGCGGGAGATGACGGCGGGGTAGGCGCCGAATTCGCTGAGCACGGTTAGGAAGGTTTCGATCATGCCGTCGATGGCGAAGAAGGCATCCGGCAGCGCGACACGGCGCACCACCGAGCAGAACACATCGCCCTCGTTCCATTGCGCACCAGCGAGTTCGGCGGCCATCGAGGCATAACCGCGCAGCACCACCTGCAGACCGTTGACGCGCTCGCAGGAGCGGGTGTTCATCTTGTGCGGCATGGCGGAGCTGCCCACCTGCCCGGGCTGGAAGCCCTCGGTGACCAGCTCATGGCCCGCCATCAGCCGAATGGTGTGGGCGAACGACGACGGGCCCGCACCGACCTGAACGAGCGCCGAGAGCACATCGTGATCGAGCGAGCGCGGATACACCTGACCGACACTGGTGAGCACATTCGCGAAACCGAGATGCCGCGCGACCTGCTGCTCCAGCGTCGCCAGCTTGGCCGAATCGCCGCCGAGCAGATCGAGCATGTCCTGCGCGGTGCCCATCGGGCCCTTGATACCGCGCAGCGGGTAGCGGTCGATGAGCTCGCGCAGCCGGGTCAGCGCGATGAGCAGCTCATCGGCGGCGGAGGCGAACCGCTTGCCCAGCGTGGTGGCCTGGGCGGCGACATTGTGCGAACGGCCCGCCATCACCAGCGTGTGGTACTCGGCGGCCCGCTCGGCCAGCCGCGCCGCCACCGCGACACCGTGCGCATGCACATGCTCGAGCGAGAGCCGAATCTGCAACTGCTCGACATTCTCGGTGAGATCACGGCTGGTCATGCCCTTGTGCACATGCTCGTGCCCGGCCAGCGCGTTGAATTCCTCGATGCGCGCCTTCACGTCATGGCGAGTGACCCGCTCACGCTCGGCGATCGAGGCCAGATCCACCTGATCGATGACCCGCTCGTAATCGTCGATGACGCCCGCGGGCAGTCCGATGCCGAGTTCGGACTGCGCCCGCAACACCTCCAGCCACAGCCGCCGCTCGAGCACGATCTTGTTCTCGGGCGACCAGAGATGCACCAACTCCGGGCTGGCGTATCGAGTGGCAAGGACATTCGGGACGAGGCTCACGACTGCACCTCGCTAGCGCTCGGCTCCGTCGTACGCCTGGGCGCTGTGTCTTTGGTTCGCTCGCTGCGCTCTCTCACGTGTTGTCAGTCTAGTGTCCGGAACCTGTCGACCTGCTGCGGCGTCTGTATCTGATGTGGCGCGAGCGGACCCTCTGTGGTTACCCGAGCTACCACCTCCGGGCCGGACGCTCGCACCGGGGGCGCGACGATATCGATGACCTCGAGCAACGCACCGCGCGCCATTCGCCTTGGCTCCGGGTCCATTTCGCTCAGCGCCGCGACCACGGCACCGTCGACCACCGCGACCATCCTGCGCAACTGCTCCGGTCGAACCGCCCGATCGGAGCGGCGCAGTACGTCGGCGAGTAACTCGTCCAGCTGTGCCCTTAGTCGGAGCTGCACTTCGCGCAGTTCCGGATGCCGCGCCGAGGCCACCGAACGTTCATAGCGCGCGATGAGCTGTCCGCGTGCGCCCTCGTCGCTGCCGTCCGACCCCACCAACAGGTCCAACACCAGATCGACGGTCGCCTCCGAGCCGCGTCTGCGGTGGCTCACCTCGCCGACCCGACGCCGCATCGCGTCCAGTTCCGCATTGCCGCTGAATTCGACCGCTCGCGCGATCAGATCATCGAGCGACTCGAAGTAGTACGTCGTCGACGCCAGCGGAAGGTCGGCGCGCGTCGCGACCGAGCGATGCCGCACCGCATCGAATCCGCCTTCGAGTAACAACTCGGCGGCGGCCGCTACCAAAGCCTGGCGACGCCGTTCGCCTTTCGGGGTCGTCGCGGTTATCACCGTGCCATCGTGCCAGTCATCATCAGTTCATCCGTGCGAAATCAGAGAGGAAACCCAGAGAGTGAAAACCCAGCCATCGTTGTTTTACCGCATCTGCTCGTTCAGGGTGCCGAACTGTGCAAACTCATTGTCCGACAGCATGATCAACCACGCAGATAGTGACCCAGCCGAACGAGTGCCGCCTCGATGTCCGCAGTAGCGCCGGCGAAGGAGATCCGTACCGTCCGGTTCCCCGCCGCGGTATCGAAGTCGACTCCGGGGGCCAACGCGACTCCGGTGTGGTCGAGCACCGAGGCGCACCACTTCCTCGAATCATCGGTGAGATGGCCGATATCGGCGTAGGCGTAGAAGGCGCCGTCGGCCGGGGCCAGCTCGGTAATGCCGAGCTTCGGCAACCCCTCCAGCAGCAGTTGCCGATTCACCGCGTAGCGGCGGACGTGACCGTCGAGCTCCTCCTTGGCCTCGGCACCGAACGCGTGCAGCGCCGCGAACTGCGAGACCGCGGGCGGACAGACGGTCATATTGGATGCGAGCCGTTGCAGCGCGGGCCGCAAACCGCTCGGCACCAGCATCCAGCCGAGCCGCCAGCCGGTCATCGAGAAGTACTTCGAGACCGAACCGATGACCACGGATTCGCGCGAGGTCTCCCAGGCCGACGACGTTCGGCCAACGCTGAGGCCCTGGTAGGTGATGCCGTGGTAGATCTCGTCGGAGATCAGCAGAGTGCCGTGCGCATCGCACCAGCGGGCCAGTGCGGAGAGCTCATCGGGATCGATCATGGTGCCGGTCGGGTTGGCCGGACTGGCCACGATCAGGCCGGCGGGAGGTTCCGGCAGCGCTTCCAGCATGGCGACCGTCGGCTGGAATCGGGTTTGCGCACCGCAATCGAGTTCGACCACGCGACAACCAAGCGCGGTGAGGGTGTTGCGGTAGGCCGGATATCCGGGCCTGGCCACCACGACGGTATCCCCGACATCGAACGCGGCCAGGAAGATTAGGGTGAATGCGCCGGAGGATCCGGTCGTCACCACGACGTCATCGGGTTCGACGGCGTATCCGTAGGTATCGCGGTGGTGTTCGGCGATCGCCTCGCGCAGCGGCAGAATGCCGAATGTCTCTGTGTAACCGAGCAATTCGGCATCGATCGCCGCCTTCGTCGCACGCAGCACCGGGGCTGGTGCGGGCGTCGAGGGCTGCCCGGCCGCCAGCACCAGCACATCGCCGTGCGTCCTGGCACGTTCCGCGGCGGCTTTCCAAACATCCATCACGTAGAAAGGTGGAATGGTCGACCGGCGAGATTCTCTGGACACCCGACGTACGGTAGACGGTCCCGCAGGTCGAGTGGGCGCCGATACTCGGCTTTTGTCGACAGGTAGCGAAATGCGACCCACCGCGTGTTTCGGCATGTGTGCGGCATGCGGTACGGGTTATGGTCGGCGTTAATGCTTGACAAGGCTCGCCGGGCGCGGCTGGACCGAGTACCCGGGGTGGGTGGCATCGGTGTCATTCCCCCCGATTGGCGTGCCAAGTTGCGGGAGCGGCGCGAGTCCGAGCTGCGTCGGCGAGCGCACGAGGTGTTCGGCGAGTGCAGGGAAGGCCTGGTCTGGCTGCGTCGGCAACCACCGCCCGACCTGCGCGCGCTGTGGCAGGACCGACCCAAACCCGACTACCGCGCGTTATCGCGCAAGCACCGAATCCTGATCGCCGGGGTCTGTGTCACCGCCGTATTCGCGGCCGCAGATTCCACGTTCGACTGGGGCATCACCGATCGCACGCCCGGCCCGGACGAGTCCCAACGCGTCGCCTTCGCCTATCCACAGCAGATGCAGTCGACACCGCCGTCGGTGAAGCGCTATCTGAATGCCATCGCCAACGGTGAGCGCATCCGTGAGCAGGAGGTCGTGGCGGCCGCGGCACGCGCGACGTTGGAACGTGCCAAGGCCGAGGCGGCCGCGGCCGTGTCCGGCGAGTACCAGCCGTGGCTGGCGGGCAGCGCGCCGGTCACCGCTGGCTCGGTGCTGCCCGGCATCACCAGTATGGTTTTGCCGACGCGCGGCACATTCACCTCCGGATTCGGTTCGCGCTGGGGCACTTTCCACAACGGAATCGATATCGCGGGGCCGATCGGCACACCGATCTATGCCGTTGCCAGCGGCACCGTCATCGATGCGGGACCGGCGCAGGGCTTCGGGCTATGGGTGCGCATCCGGCACGATGACGGCAGCATCACCGTCTACGGCCATATGTACGACTTCTTCGTCTCGGTCGGCGAACGTGTTCCGGCGGGTATGCAGATCGCCCGCATGGGTAACCGTGGTGACTCCACGGGACCGCATCTGCACTTCGAGGTCATAGTCAACGGACAGCACGTCGATCCGCAGCAGTGGTTGGCGGTGCACGGGCTCACGTTCGCCTGAGTTGTTGGCCGCGCCTTCGGCGCGGCGTGTTCGCGGCCCCCTGGTGTCTCGCGTCCGAGCCGTCGAGACTCGCGACTACGTCGCATGCGCTTCGACGACTCGGACGCGAGACGGGCCGCGAACCTCGCTCGTAAGACTCGCTCCGTTGTGGTTACGGAGGCGGGGAGCGATCGGCACCTGATGCGCGCGTGCTGGACGGTCGAGTCCTGCGACTGTGTCACACGCGTTTGAACGGCTCAGACGCGAGACGGGCCGCGAACTCCTCGCTCGTAAGACTCGCTCCCTGATGGTCGTTAGTGCCGGTTTGTCCCGTCAGACCGAAATGCGATCCTCGACCGCGGCGAGGCCGATGTCGGTGCGAAAGTGGCTGCCCGGCAACTTGATCGAGGCAATGCGGTCGTAGGCGTGCGCGCGAGCCTCGGCCAGATCTGCGCCGACGCCGACGACGCTCAGCACGCGACCGCCCGCGGAGACCAGTGCTCCGTCCTCGCGCGATGCGGTTCCCGCATGTAGCACGGCGGACGTGTCGTCGGTAGTGCCCTCGCCCGCTCCGGTGATCACATCACCGACGCGGGGATGACCCGGGTAGTTCTCGGCGGCGATCACGACTGTGACGGCCGAACCGACGCGCCAACGCGGTGCGGCAACCTCGGCGAGCGTGCCGGTCGCGGTGGCGTTCAGCAATTCGCCGAGCGGACTCTCCAGCAGCGCGAGCACGGCCTGGGTCTCCGGATCGCCGAAGCGACAATTGAATTCGACGACGGCGGGTCCGGCGGCACCGATCGCCAGCCCCGCGTACAGCAGACCGGAGAAGCCGCAGCCACGCCGCACCAACTCCGCCGCGACGGGCTTCACGACATCCTCGACGATCGCGGTGACAGTCTCCTCCGGCAACCACGGCAGCGGCGTGTACGCACCCATACCGCCGGTATTCGGCCCGGTATCACCGTCGCCGACGCGCTTGTGATCCTGCGCGGGCAGCAGCGGCACCACAGTTTCGCCGTCGACCAGGCAGAACAGCGAAACCTCGGGCCCGTCCAGGAAGGATTCCAACAGCACCGGATGGCCCTGCTCGAGCAGTTCGGCACCGTGGTCGCGGGCCGCAAGCCGGTCGGCGGTCACCACCACACCCTTGCCCGCGGCCAGGCCGTCGTCCTTGACCACCCAGGTGGGGCCGAACCGGTCCAGCGCGGCATCGAGTTCAGCAGGATTGTCCACAATCTCGCTGTGCGCGGTGCGAACCCCGGCGGCGGTCATGACATCCTTGGCGAACGCCTTCGAACCTTCGATGCGCGCGGCCGCGGCCGACGGACCGAAGCATGCGATACCCGCGGCCCGGACCGCATCGGCGACGCCGAGCACCAGCGGCACCTCGGGTCCGATCACCACCAGGTCCGCGTCCAGCTCGGTAGCCAGCGCGACAACCGCCTCTGCCGAGGACGGATCAACCGCTCTGACCTGCGCGTACTGGGCGATACCGGCATTGCCCGGCGCCGCGAACAACGCGGTCACCGCGGGGTCCCGGCGCAGGGCCAGGACGAGGGCATGTTCACGGGCTCCGGAACCGATGACGAGTACGCGCACGGGCAACAGCTTAGGGTGTGCCGAACTCGCCCCGACCAGTAGTCCGCGCACCCGATACTCGGGGTTCATCGGCCGTGCACCCCGCACCCGCCGATCCTGGCAGGCGGTACCGATTTCTGCCGCCGCCCATCCCGATAACCACTGGTGGGCGAGCGAGCGATGACTGATTTCGTAAGCACATGGGTAACTCGTCGGGCACGCCCAAAAGCCGACCGCCCGGTTACCGCCGGCCCGTATTGTGGATATCGAGGCACCGGACGACCGGCAAAATACGCGGAGAGGCGGGGGAGTCTATGGGTCTGATCGACGGACTGATGGGCAATGCCGGACGGATCGATCCCGGTAAGGCGCAAGAGGAATACGCGAGACTAATGGGCGGCGGTGAGCAGGTTTACGCCGCGTATCTGCTTGTCCGCGATGCGATTCTGTTCACCAACAAGCGTCTCATCCTGGTCGACAAGCAGGGGGTCACCGGCCGCAAGGTGAGCTATCACAGCATCCCCTACCGCGCCATCACCCACTTCTCGGTGGAAACCGCGGGCACCTTCGACCTCGATGCCGAACTCTGCATCTGGATCTCCGGCACCCATGAACCCGTGCAGAAGCGATTCAACCGTCAGGTCGACATCTACGAAGTGCAGAGCATTCTGTCGCACTACATCGCCTGACCACTGAGCCCGCTGGTTATCACCGGACGGACCCGGGTCAGCAGCAGTTCGAGAAACTGTTCGGGCTGCCAGAATGCCGCGAAGTGGTTGGCGTCCGCGATCACCGCGAACTCCTTGTACGGCGCCTCGACATCGTCGAAGTAGCGGCGTGCCCTGGCCGCTGGCATCAAGCTGTCGTGTTCGCCCTGAAAGATGAAGAACGGCAACTCGAATCGCGTGCCGTCGCGCCAGGCATCGAAGTGCACGGATTCGACGCCGACCTGAGCGGAGAACTTCATACCGTCCGCACCCACCTTCAGATCACGCAGCCGATGCAGTGGCGAGAACCACATCGAGGGCATGATCAGCTTCTTCAGGACCTCGGTGAGCATGGGATCCGAGCTCGTCGCCAATTTCGCGTGCAGACCCCATTGCTCGGCGGTCCATCGCGTGGCATCCGGTCCCATTTCCTCCAATTTCGCTGCGGCGGCGCGCTTTCCGGATTCGCGCAGCCGTCGCACAACCGCGAAGAATGCGCTCTCGTCGGGCTCGCCGCCGGTGATGTTCTGGTCAGTGCCGACATAGGCCGAGTACAGCTCGGGATGGTTGCGGGCCAGGCGAAGTCCCAGGACCGAACCGAAGGAGGCGGCCAGCAACACCACCTTGTCGGCGTGCAGCCGGTCGCGCACGTAGTGGGTGACCTCGAGTGCGTCGGCGTAGAGCTGGCCGAAGGTCATCTCCCCTTGCGCGCCGCGACCGAAAGTCTTTCCCGCGCCACGCATATCCCACCGGACGATCGTGAAGTGCTTTTCCCAAGCCCGAGTTCGATGGGCGAAGTAGGTGTTCGAGGCGCCGGGGCCGCCGTGCAATTCCAGCAGCACCGGGTTGGACCGGTCCTCGCCGCGGATTTCGACCCACTGCTCGATGCCACCGATGGTGACGAAGCCCGCCTCCGAGATTCCGTTCGGGGTGTCGATCCGGAGCGCCCGAGCATTGCCGCGGCGACGCATCTGACGGTGGGTGAGCAGACCTGCGGGGGCGGCGGCTGCTGCGGCGGCAAGGGCAATGGTGATCATGTCGTTCCTAAACTGTGTCCGTCGGAAACTGATATGTGTACGATAGACACAATTCCGGGGCGACGTCAACACCGGAACGGCCGCTCGGGACCGCTCGGCGTAGCCTGCGGTACATGGCTTCTGTTTTCAGCGCGATCATCGAAGGCCAGCTGCCGGGCCGTTTCGTCTGGGAGGACGACGAATTCGTCGCATTCCTCACCATCGCCCCGGTAACGCAAGGGCACACACTGGTTGTCCCCCGCAAGGAGATCGATCAGTGGCAGGACGTCGACGCCGACACCTTCGCGCGGCTCAACGGCGTCGCGCAGAAAATCGGCCGAGCGGTCCGCCACGCCTGGGACGCACCCCGCGCCGGCCTACTCATCGCCGGCCTGGAAGTCCCCCACCTGCACGTCCACGTTTTCCCAGCCTTCACCATGGGCAACTTCGACATCTCCGGCGCCAACCCCCACCCCACCCCCGAATCCCTCGACGAAGCCCAAACCAAAATCAAAACCGCCCTCCGCGACTTGGGCTACGGATCCAACGTTCCCGATTGATCAGGCGTCGCTTCCGGTGTGCCGGATGGGTCGATCCAGGCCGTATGAGTGTCGCGGAACGCGGACGGTCGCCGCATCCGGCGCGTGTCGGCCTTCGATTCCGAAGACCACCTCGGCGACGCGCCAATAGTTGGACGGGACCAGTCGGCCAGAAGCCACGGCCGTGAGCGTGCCGTCTGCCGCCTCATCCAGCTCGTCGGCCGCTAAGCCCAGGTTCATATTCGCCGTAGCGATTCGGCGCGTCGGCGCGGTCACACCTAATCGCCCGCGCTCATGTCTGGATCGACGCGACGCAGCGCTGATGCCAACCATTCGGACCGGCGGTGTTCGGCTGGCATCACTGCCAGCCCGTTTGTCGCCTCGCCTATCGCTTCGGCCGTATGCCCCAGCAGCGCCAGCACACCGCCACGCTGCACAGCCCCGAATCCGGTGCTCCACCAATACATCGACGCGGGGGGCTCAGCACCCTCCGCCGCTTCCGCCGCCGCATCGGCCACGGCCAGCGCGCGTTGTGCTTCGACCTTCTCTCCGTGCGCGGCCAATAGCTCGGCTCGCCGCATTCGCCCATAGGCCGTAATGACAGGGTGCGCGTCCCGTACCGCCAGCGCGGCGTCCGACAGTGCGAGGACTTCGTCATATTTCCCCGCGCTCATGGTCACGTAGCCGAGGAAGCCCAGGCTGTGGGCAAGCCGGTCCGGGTCGCGAGACTCCTCCGCCAGGCTCACAGCGGTGCCGAGGCTACGCCGGGCAGCGGCATCAGCTCCGATCGCGTGCTCCAGCCACCCGCGATACTGCGTGATCTCCGACGCGAGGGACGCCGCATTACTCCGTCCCACACGCGCCTCACCGGCAAATGTCTCGGTCATCTCGGCCATGCCCCGGACGGCGGGCAGAACTGTCAAAGCCCCTGCCGCGTCCTCGAATCGGCGCGTAGCCGCCAACATCACCGCCACGTCGGACAAGGCGGTGATGTCCACGCTGGCTGGTGCTCGCGCCACCGCCGTCAGCCGCTCCAAGTCCGCGTCGAGCACCCTTTCGTAGGCAGCGACGACACCGGCAGGTACCGGGCGCTGGCCGGTCTCGATCAGCGACAGGTATGCCCTGCTGTAGTAGCTCCGCTCGGCCATCGCGCGCAGCGAGATACCCGCCGCCTCGCGAGCGGCGCGCATCAGCGCACCGGGTTCCATAAGACCAGCCTAACGCGCACAGTCCGCTGGTAGACGCTGTAGACGCGTGTGGACACCGAACTGGTCCGTTCCCGAAAGCCGCACGCCTAGCGTGTTTTTCAGCCCCACCGCCGGGGAGATGCCGTGGCCTCATCGATGAACTGACGACCCTTCGTCTACAAGGCAAGTGCTCACAACCGGACCCGGGTGCCCCACAGCAGTGCCGTCGCTCAGCGATTTTCGCGGGGGAGGCGGACGGTGAAGGTGGTGCCTTCATCCTCGGCACTTTCGACACTCACTGTGCCGTTGTGGGCGTCGACGAGGGCTTGCACGATGGACAGGCCCAGGCCGGTGCCGCCGCTGGCGCGCGTGCGTGAGGTGTCGGTGCGGTAGAAGCGTTCGAAGATGCGCTCGGCTTCCTCGGACGGTAGGCCCTGGCCGGTGTCGGCGACTTCGAGCAGGACCTCGTCGTCGGTGGGGGTCAGCCGGACCGTGACGTCGGCGTCCGGGGGTGTGTGCGTGAGTGCGTTGTTGAGCAGGTTGGCCAGTATCTGACGCAGCCGCGCTTCATCGCCGACTACTTCCAATGTTCCTGTGCCCGAACAGATTTCCAGTTCGACCGAGCGTTGCGAACCGTCGTCGTCATTGGCCGCGGCGACTGCGCGGGCATTGTGCACGGCATCGCTGGCGAGGGCGAGCAGGTCCACCGGACCCAGTTCCAGTGGACGCTGCGCGTCCAATCGGGCCAGCATCAACAGATCCTCGACCAACAGCCCCATGCGCTGGGCCTCGTGTTCGATGCGGTCCATGAACATGGCCGGATCCGCGGTCACACCTTGCCGATACAGTTCAGCGAAGCCGCTGATGGTGGTGAGTGGGGTGCGCAGTTCATGACTCGCGTCGGCGACGAAGCGGCGCATCTTCGCCTCGGAGCGCCGGGCCGCCGCCTCGGACGCTTCCGTCGCGGCGAAGGCTCGCTGGATCTGGGCCAGCATGCCGTTAAGCGATTGGGACAACCGGTCGACCTCGGTGTTGGTGCCGCGCACCGGAACTCGGCGATGCAGATCACCGGCGGCAATGGCGGCGGCGGTCTTCTCGACCGCGCGCAGCGGCCGCAGACTGCGTCGGATCACGAAGTAGGCGAGCACCGCCAGCGCGGCGAGCACCGCGGCGCCGACCATGAGCTGCAACATGATCAGTCGATTGACGGTGTCGATGTTCTCGGTCAGCGGTATCGCGACCGTCGTCGTCGTATCGGGTGAAACCGCCGTCATGGTCCGCCATTTGACCGTCGAGCCGCTCTTGGAACCGACGGTCACCGGTTTAGTGAGTACCTTGCTACCCGGCGGATCCGTGTTCGGCCGCGCATCGGTCAACCGCGGCAGCTCGGGCTCGGCCTCCTCATTGAACGGCCTGGTCTCGAGATAAACGGTGCCGTTGCCGCCGGGGGTCGGCTCGATGTGCACATAGAAGGTGCTGGACGGATGCGGCGGATTCGACGGAGTCGGCGGCCGCGGCCGCGACCACGCCATCACCGCATCGCGAAGCTGCTGATCGGTGCGGTGCAGCAGCGAATTCTCCAGCGCCGAGGTGACGACCGTGCCGGAGGCGAACAGGCCGAGCGCGGAAAGCAGCACCAGCGCGAGCACGAGCGTCACCCGCAGCGGAATCGCCGAAGAGGCACGTGCCAGTCTGCGACGGGTCTGTTCGATTCGGGAAGTGATCATTTCTCGGACTGGCGCGTGCGATTCGGCGCGCGCATCACATAGCCCACACCACGCAGCGTATGAATCAAACGCTGATCACCCGTGTCGACCTTTTTGCGCAGATACGAGACATAGGTTTCGACCACGCCGACCTCACCCCCGAAGTCATAGCGCCACACATGGTCCAGGATGCGGGGCTTACTCAACACCGTCCCGGCATTGACCATGAAATACCGCAGCAGGGTGAATTCGGTGGGCGACAACGCGACCGGCACGCCCGCCTTCCACACCTCGTGCGTATCGTCGTCGAGTTCGATGTCCTCGAACCGAATTCGCGAACTCTCGCGCTGCGGGGCGGTATGACCGAAGCGGCGCAAGACAACTCGCAGCCGGGCGACCACTTCCTCGAGGCTGAACGGCTTGGTGATGTAGTCGTCGGCGCCGAGGGTGAGTCCGGCGACCTTGTCCTGCACATCGTCGCGCGCGGTCAGGAACAGCACCGGTGCGTCGATGCCATCGGCGCGCAGTCGGCGCAGCAGCCCGAAGCCGTCCATGCCGGGCATCATCACATCGACGATCAGCGCCTGCGGTCGGAAGGTGCGCGCCTTGTCCAGGGCCTGCGCCCCGTCGATAGCAGTATCGACCGCGAACCCCTGATAGCGCAGGCTCACCGACAGGAGCTCCACGATCATGGGTTCGTCGTCCACCACCAGCACCCGGGCCTCGGGCGTGGACTCCGCAGGCGCACCACTCATTGCTTCATAGTCCGGCAATCGACTGGGAACTGTCTGGACCTTACCTGGGCGATTCCTGTGAATGGTGTGTTCAATTGCCGCTCGTATGACTAACTCCGTCGTGGGTGCGTCAGCGACGGGGAGCTCGCGACTCCGGGTACACATCGTCGTCGGTGAGTAGCGCGCTGCCCGCGACCTGATCCTGTGCCAGCGCCTCCAGGAACGCTCGCGCCCAGCGGTCCACATCATGCGCGAGCACCTGACGGCGCAAGGAGCGCATTCGGCGGCGACGCGTATCGCGGTCGTCCTCCAGCGCGGAGATGACGGCATCCTTCACGCTGTTCAGATCGTGCGGGTTGCACAAATACGCCTGACGCAATTCGGCTGCGGCGCCGGTGAATTCGCTCAACACCAACGCGCCGTTGAGACCACTGTGACAGGCGACGTACTCCTTGGCGACCAGGTTCATCCCGTCGCGCAGCGGCGTCACCAGCATGACATCGGCGGCCACGAAGAAGGCGACGAGTTCGTCGCGCGCAATCGGGCGGTGCAGATAGTGCACGACCGGATATCCGACCCTGGCGAATTCGCCGTTGATCCGGCCGACCTGGCGTTCGATATCGCCGCGCATCTGGATATAGCTCTCGACCCGCTCACGGCTCGGGGTGGCCAGCTGCACCATGACGGTATCGGCGGGATCCAGCCTGCCCTCCAGCAGCAACTCCTCGAGCGCGGCGAGACGGATATCGATGCCCTTGGTGTAGTCCAAGCGGTCGACGCCGAGCAGGATATTTTTCGGATTGCCGAGTTCGGCACGGATTTTCGCGGCGCGCTCCCGGACCGAACGGCGGCGCGAATGCTCGTCGAGTTCGGCCGAGGCGATCGAAATCGGGAACGCGCCGACTCGGACCGTGCGGAAGCCCACCTGCACCACGCCGAGCTTGGAGCGCACACCGACGGTGCCGCGCGAGGTGGGCTGTCCGGCCAGTCTGCGGGCCAGGTAGAGGAAGTTCTGCGCGCCGCCGGGCAGGTGGAAGCCGATCAGGTCGGCGCCGAGCAGACCCTCGATGATTTCGGTCCGCCACGGCATCTGCATGAACAACTCGACCGGCGGGAACGGAATGTGCAGGAAGAATCCGATGGTGAGATCGGGCCGCAGCATGCGCAGCATCTTCGGCACCAATTGCAGTTGGTAGTCCTGTACCCAGACGGTCGCGCCTTCGGCGGCGACCTTCGCGGTGGCCTCGGCGAAACGCCTGTTCACCGTGACATAGGCGGCCCACCAGGCCCGATCGTAGACCGGGCGCACGATCACGTCGTGGTACAGCGGCCATAGCGTGCCATTGGAGAAGCCCTCGTAATACTCGGAGACTTCCTCCGCGGACAGCGGCACCGGATGCAGTTCGAGGCCGTCTTCGATGATCGGATCGATATCCACATCCGGAACGCCGGCCCAGCCGACCCAGGACCCCTTGTTATTGCGGAGTACCGGCTCCAGCGCGGTCACCAGACCGCCCGGACTGCGCTTCCAGCGGGTGGAACCGTCGGGCAGCTTCTCCAGGTCGACCGGCAGCCGGTTGGCGACGACGACGAAGCCGGAACCGGCCCCGTTCACGTCGGCGAGGGCGGAGGGGACCACCGTGGTGTCGGGTTCGGATGGGGGCTCTAGAAAGGCGTGTTCGGAGTCCTCGGACGGCTGTTGGGTCATCTGGTCCACTCACGCATCCTTTGCGCGTCGCTGTTCCCGTTGAAGTTATGAGATAGTCGACGGCCCCGTTGACGTCGAGGTGGTTACTCGCCCCGAGAGTTAGGCCCGATGCCCAGCATCGACAGCAGCATCCGGCATTCGTCGGCATCCTCCGCGTAGGCCGCGACAACTCGCTGCGCCTGACGGGCGGTCTCGTCGGCGAGTGGTTCCAGATCGTCGTCCGCGATGTCGTTCGCGCTGCTCTTCGCGGCCATCTTGTTGTCCTCCCGGCTCAGTACGCTCGTACGTGCGAATATTCAATGGTATCTGGCCACCATCGAGGTGTGTCGCACCCGGATATGGGTGACCTCCGACACGTTCGGCGTCATACCCTTCGCTTGTTCGTCGAAAACCGGAGCCCGATACCGTTGGAACGCAGCACCAACTCCACGAAAGGGTCGATATGCCGCTGGCCACGGTGAACGGAATTTCACTCAACTACCAGGTCAAGGGCGACCGAGCCAAGGGCACGGAGGGGAAGGGCGCGGGTCCGCTGGTCGTCATGATCATGGGCACCGGCAGCCCAGGCCGGGTCTGGGAGTTGCATCAGGTCCCGGCGCTGGTCAAGGCGGGATATCGGGTCTGCACTTTCGACAATCGTGGCATCAAACCGTCCTATGAGGCGGCCGAAGGGATGACCATCGATCAGCTGGTCGGGGATACCGCCGGACTCATCGAACTGCTCGACGAGGGTCCGGCACTGGTGGTCGGCACTTCGATGGGCGCGCGGGTGGCCCAGGAACTCGCGCTGGCGCGTCCGGAATTGGTCCGCAAGGCCGTATTCATGGCCGGACACGGCCGCCTCGACCAGTTCCAGAAGACGCTCTCGCTCGGCGAACACGAACTCGACGCCAGCGGGGTCAGCCTGCCCGCGAAGTACGAGGCCGCCGTGACCGCGGTGATGAATATGTCGCCCGCGACCATGGCCGATCCGAACGCCGCCCGCGACTGGCTCGATCTGTTCGAATTCACCGGTGGTGCGGTGACGCCCGGGATCCGCGCCCAGCGCCGGATGGACCACGATTTCGACCGGGTGCAGGCCTACCGCGGCATCAAGGTGCCGTGCCTGGCCATCGGATTCGCCGACGATCGGATGATTCCGCCGTATCTGTCCAGGGAGGTTGCCGAGGTCATTCCTGGTGCGCGTTACCTGGAAGTTCCTGATGCGGGGCACTATGGCTATCTAGAGCGTCCAGAAGCGGTGAACAAGATCCTGCTCGATTTCTTCGCGGCCTGAGGTAACCGCCTACGCGTAACGTCTACCTTGCTAGGGTCGACACAACGCTCGGGGACCTTCCGGCGCTCGACAGCGTTGGACGAGCCAAGGGCGATCCCGTACATGCGCCAGTATCCAGTGAGGTGAAATTGAGCACCAACCCCTTCGATGACGAAGACGGCCGCTTCTTCGTTCTGGTCAACGATGAGGAACAGCATTCGCTGTGGCCGGCCTTTGCGGAGGTTCCGGCCGGATGGCGAGTCGTTTTCGGCGAGGACAGCCGCGCCGCGTGCGTGGAGTACGTCGAGAAGAACTGGACCGACATGCGTCCGAAGAGCCTGCGTGACGCCATGGCCGCCGATGACGCGGCCCGTCAGGGCGCCCAGTCCTGACGCGCGGTATCCGATACTGCGCCGGGCTCACAGCTGAACCGTCACTGCGTGACACCGCATAGCCGGTGTCACGCAGCTGGCGTGCCCGGTTATGATTGGCACCGTTTTGTAAGACACCGTCCGCCTCCTTAGCTCAGTGGTAGAGCACTCGCCTTGTAAGCGAAAGGTCGTCAGTTCAATCCTGACAGGGGGCTCCATTCCAGCCGCTACGCGGCTGAGCTCAGCGGCAGAGGCCCTGCCGTTCGTGTAAGCGAAAGGTCGTCAGTTCAATCCTGACAGGGGGCCCCAGCCGAGCGCGTCGGTCACGGCGCGCCCGTTCACGTGACAGAGGCTTGATCCGGTTGAGGTGCCCTACGACGGGGGCCGCTGTTCCAGGGCACCGCCAGGCCAGCGGTAATGCCGTCTTGATCACGGCGTAGCCCCCGGACGAACGAGTGCGGCCGCGCCGGACTCAGCGTCGCACCACGCGTCGGTGACGCACACACCTTCGAACTGCCCCCAGCGGACCTCCCAACCGCGGCCCAGCATCATAAACCTGCCCCTCCCCCGAAATACACTGCTGGACAAGCGATCACGGGGAACCGGTGGCGGGGTCTACTCGCCGCCGCCAGTTCCACCTGATCGGCCGACCAAGAGAAGTGGTGCGATGACCGCAGTGACCGTGGTAGGCGCGATTTGCAACCGTGGTAACTGTGGAGACGGTGGTGGCGGCGGAAGCTTCTCGGAGATTTCGGGACGTATGCTGCGTTGGATGAGGTTGGCTCGGAGGGATTGGGCCGTGGTCGCCGCGGTGTTTTGGAGCTGTGTGTTCGCGGCGGTGCACTTGTTCTGGGCCTTGGGTGGGTCTGTGGGGCTGGCGTCGTCAGCGGGCTCGGATTTGGCGGCTCGGCGTCCGCCGATGTTCGTTGCGGCCGGTCTGTGGGGCGTGGCTGTTGTGCTTCTGGCTGATGCTGCGTTCGTTGGTGTGGCAGCAGCTGTGAATATGCCGCGCCGGTGGCGCTGGGTTATGGCGTGGATGATCGGGCTTGCCGGGCTGGTGTTGCTGGCTCGCGGTGTCCTGGTCGAGGTCGCGTTAGCCGCGGATGCGGGCGGTGTCCGTTGCGAGGTGGGGCCGCATCGAACTTGGTGGAGTCTGGTGCTGTGGAATCCGTGGTTCATGCTCGGTGGTGTGTTGTTCATCGGGGCGGGTCTGGGTATTGGGAAGCGTTGTTCGCGGCCGACTGGTCGTGCCGAGGCTCAGGTTGCGGCTGGTCTCGGATCTCGATATAGCCGCTTGGCTTCGAGCATGGCATAGAGGACGTCGCAGCGGCGGCCTGATCGCCGGGCAGCTGCTCGACAACCGGCACGGTTCAGGCGTCCGGCCCCTCAGCACGCCGGGCCCTGGCCGACATGCCGCGCTGCCACCAATCGATCACCTCACCCGCGCGAGTCATGTCTTCGATCAGATGCGCGGCGGCTTCCACCTGCGCACCGGACTCGCCGCAAAACGTCCACAACCGCTGAGCCGCCCGATGGTACTGGTGGATCACCGCGTCGACCTCGAACGCATCCAACTGCCCGGCACCGAACCCGTCCAATGCCCGGCCGACGTGCTCGAGCAGCTCGCCGAGCCGCACTTCGTGATACGCCGCCACACGATCCCGAGCAGCCTGCCATTCAGCCTTTGACGCCACTCGAATCACGTTACCGACCGCGGACTCCGCCAAAGCCATCACAAGGCAGAACATCAACCCACGACTTGACAACGAACATAGGGACACCCCCGGCCGCGGTGACAGCGGGTGCAGCCAACTAAATCGGGTTTACTGCGGATACGAGCCAGTGGCCGTTGTCCTTTTCGAGGTTTACTCGGACTCGGCTGGTGCTGATGTTGGCTTGGGGGGAGTCCTTGCCGGTGGTTACCTGGTTCAGGTACAGCAGGACCACCGCGTGGGCGGGTTCGGCGGAGACTACGCCGGTGGCCTGGGTGGTGGCTTGGACGTTGAGTTCCTTTTCCTTGGCGCCGGGGGCGATAGCTTCCCTGATCAGTTTCAGGTAGTCGTCGCGGAAGCTGCCGCTGAGATTGTCCGCGACCTTGGGCAATTCGGCGTCCACCGTTTTGAAGTTGTAGGTGAACATCGCTTCGACAGTGCGTTGGGCGGCGGGGACGGCCTGGGTACGCGCCTGTTCGCTCTTGCGGTCGTTCCAGAATTTGTATCCGGTGACGCCGCAGATGGCCGCCAACGCGACGATGACGAGGGCGACCGCGGACGCCACCAGAATCAGCCGCCGACTCATGCCACGAACTCCACTTGTGAGGCGGTGATCCCGTTATCGCCGCGAGTGACGGTGACCCGGAACCGGTAGTACCGCGTCTGCGGATCCGCCATGCCCGCATTGGTCAGGGTCTGCTTGGCGGCGACCAGCACGCGTGCCGAATCCCCGTCCTCGCTCTCGATGGCGGATTCGATGATCTCACCGGTGGCCTTCACCTTGGCCTGTTCCACAACGCTCGCGTAGGCGTCCTTGCGCTGGGAGTATTCGGCCTTGAGTTCACCGGAGGCCACCGCGAGGACGCGGTCGATATCGGCCTTGGCGGTGTCGTCCTTGATGGTGGTGAGATTGAGAATCGCCTGCTTGGCGGTCTGCACGTAGTCCGCGCGCCGCGCATCGCGGTCGGATGCGGTGTGCAGGTTGAAGGCGAAGAATCCGGTGCCGACCACCAGCGCGATCGCCACGACCGCGGCCGCGACGGCACCGGCGATGAGAACCCAGCGCGGCGGGGCGGACTTCGCAGCGTCATCGACGACCTCATCGGCGACGTTGGGGATCTCCAGCGTCGTCACGGATTCGGCATCCTCGCTCGGACTGTCCGACTCCGTCTTCGTCACCTTGACGGTGACATCGACGGCCTTGGACAGCTCGACACCTTCGGTCTCGAGCGGGAGCGTGTCCTCCGGCGGCGGACCCGCCGAACGCACCGCCCGTCGCCTGGGCCGAGCCTTGACCACACTGGATTCACTCATGCCTGCACCTCGCTGACGCTCGGTTCCGGCATGCGCGAAGCACGCTGTGACATTGTTCGTTCGCTGCGCTCTCTCACTGCTGCTGCTCCTGAAGCATCGCCTGCCAACTCGACGGTATCGTGCCGGATCCGTCCTTTCCGATATCCCCCTGACGGTACGTGCGTCCGTCCGGTCCCATGAACGTCCCACTGCCGGGATCCAATGTCGTGCTGTGTGCGGCCGGGTGGGTCGAGCCCTGATCGCCGATCGGGTCGCCAGACGGCGTCACCGGCTGCGGCGCACCGAACGCCGGGTTATTGCCTTCGGGCACATAGCCGTTCGGATCGCGGCACAGCTCCGGCGATGGTGCCCGCTTACCCGGCACCTCCATACACGGCGTATTGCGGATACCGCGCACGGCTTCCCTGGCGTTCTGCGCCACCTTGCAGTACAGCCCGGGCGGTGTATCCGGCGTGTCGAGCTGGGCGGGCGAGCGGCGCTGTTCCGGCGTGAGGAAGCCGGTGGTGCAGCCGGGCGGATCGTTGAGTTCCAGGTGGAAGTCCACGACGGCACCGTATTCGACCGGGCCGCGGATAACCGTCAGGAACGCGGCGGTCAGCGGTGGATAAATCACCAGGATCTGTTCCAGACCCGAGTGATAGGTCACCGCGACCTGACCCACGCTGACCAGATTCGACAGCAGAATCGGCAAGGTCGGGCGCAGGTCCTGGAACAGCGAACTCACCTGTTGGGCGGCACCGGGCGTCTTCTCGATGACATTGCGCAATGCCGGATCATGGGCGCGCAGTTGATCGGTGACCGTTGCCAGGTCGTGGGTCCACGACCGGATCGCCGCATCGGACTGATTCTGCGTATCCAGCAGCGGTCCGATCTTTTCCAGCAGATCCTTGGTCGGCTCCGCATTCGCCTGAGCCTCCTGCACCAGCAGCGATGCGGAATCGATGAACTTCTGTAGATCCGGTCCGGCCCCGTTGAATGCCGTGAACGCATCGTCGATCACCTGCCGGAGCTTGGTGTCGGCAATGCTGGACAACAGACGATCGGAGCGATCGAGCACAGTACCGATATCCTCGGGCAGCTTGGTGCGTTCCACCGGAACCACCGAACCGTCGGAAAGGTTGCCGCCCTTGGCATCAGCGGCCGGTACCAGATCGACGTACTGCTCACCGATGGCCGAAACACTGCGCACCCACGCGTCGACATCGGACGGAATCTTGTAATCACTATCAATGGACAGCTTCGCGTCCACACCCGTCGGGGTGAGCCGAACCTCTTCCACCTTGCCGACATTCGTGCCGCGGTAGGCGACATTGGCCGTCGGATACAGCCCGCCGGTGGCCAACAGTTTTACCGTCACCTCATAGCGGCCGATGCCGAACATGGCGGGCAGTCCCACATAGGTGCCGCCCATCACCACCAACCCGATCACCGTCAGCACCGAGAAGATGGCCAACTGGATCCGGACGAAGCGCGTGAGTTTCATCGGCCCGCACCTTCCTGCCCGGCGGGCGGAACGGTGAGGCCGGGTATCGCGGGCAGACCCGGAATCGGCGGCAGCCCGGGGATACTCGGCGTCGGAGCCGGTGTCGCCGGTGGCTGTAGCGGTGCGGTCGCCGGATTGCTATTGCCCTCCGCCGAACCGGCCAGACCGCCGAGTGCGCCCTCGACCCCGCCGAACCGACCGCCGAGCGGGGTGCCGGTGAGGAAGTTCGAATCCAACCGCTTACCTGTGATATCGACGGTCATGAGCAGGTTCATGTAGTCGCCCTTGACCGCGTGATCGAGATTCTTCATCGGGAACGGGAAGGTGAAGATCAGCTTCAGCACCTCGACCAGGCTGTTCCCGGTGCTGGCCAGCGTCTCCAGCACGGGTGCCAGATTCGCCAGATTCGCCTTCAGATTGTCCCCACCCTGCGCGATGATCCGCTGCACCACATCGCTCAGATCACCAAGGGCGGTGAGGGTCTGGGTGATGTTCTCGCGCCGATCGGCGAGCACGGTGAGCGCCGGATGGATCTGTTCGATCGCCGCGGCCACCCGATCCTTCTGCTTGGCGAGCGTGCCGGTGAACCGGTCGAGTCCGCCCATCGCATCGATGATGTCTTTGGTCTGAGAATCCAGTGTGGTGGTCAGCTCGGTCAGCTGCGGCAGCAGATCCCGGATCGCATCCTCGCGGCCGTTGAATGCGGCATTGAGTTCGTGGGTAATGGTTTCGAGCTGACTGATGCCGCCGCCGTTGAGCACCACCGACAGCGATGACAGGGTCTGCTCGGTGGTGGGATAGACACCGGCCCGATCCAACGGGATCAGATCGCCGTTCTTCAGCTCACCCTGTGCTGGAACATCTTTCGGCGCGGCGAGTTCGAGGTGATTGCTGCCGAGCAGACTGGTCTGCCCGATTCGGGCGGTCGCATTGGCGGGCAGCTTCACATCGTGGTTCAACGAGACGGTGACCAGCGCGTGCCAGCCCTCCACCTCGAGCTTCGTCACGGTTCCGACCGTCACGTCGTTCACGCGGACCGGCGAATTACGGGTCAGCGTGGTGACATTGGGCATCTGGATCTCGACTTCATAGGCGTTCGGATCACTTCCGGCGGTACCGGGCATGGGCAGCGAATTGAGCCCATCCCACTCGCAGCCGCTGACTCCGAGCACGACAGCCAATCCGATTGCCGCACCGGCAATTCGCCTGTGCATCATCGCCCTCCTCCCGGAATGGCCAGCCCGGCAATACCGTTCGGCACGGTGACCGGATCCGATTGCGGCACCGAATCACTCGGTCCGCGCGCGGCCAGACTCGGCGGACTGTAGACGAGCTGATTCGGGAACGCGGTCTGATTGGATACCGGATTGGCAAGCAGCGGTGGGTAATTCATCATGAGCTGCTGGATCATGGGCGCCAGATACTGGCGGCACAGTGCGGCGCTCTGATCGGAACCGTTCGCGTCATTCGCCTCGACCGCGCCGCACAGGAAGGCGAACGGGTTGGCGAAGTTCGGCGCGACTACGGCACCGGTGAGACTGCCCTGCGCCGGATCATAGATCTGATAGAAGTTCGCCAGCGACGTCGGCCCGGAATGCAATACCTGCTCGAGCTGGGGCCGCTTATCCGCAAGGTTCTGGGTGACCTCGGCCAGCCGCTGCACCCCCTCGGTCAGCGCGCCGCCGCGCTCTTGGATGAACCGCTGCACATCACCGACGGCGATGTCGAGATTGTCCAGTCCGGCACCGAGATCACCGGAAACATTCGCGAGCACCGACGACACCGAGGCGAGCCGTCCGCCGAATTGCACGATCTGATCGTTGCTCTTGGACAGCACATCCACGAACTGTTGCAGATTGCGGATGGTGCCGAACAGATCGGTGCGGCCATCCGACAATGTGCTCAGCGTGTGCGACAACTCGCGCAAGGTATCGCGTAGCGCCTGCGCGTTGCCATTGCCGAGATTGTCGGCGGCGGTATTCACGAAGCGCCCGAACGAGCCCTGCTCATCGTCGCCGACCGGCCCCAAAGTCGTTGCCAGCTTGGACAATTCGGCCTTGATGTCATCCCATTCCACCGGAACCGCGGTGTGTTCGATCGGAATAACGCTGCCGTCGTGCATTTTCGGTCCACCGGTGTAGGCCGGAGCCAATTGGATGAATCGCGCCGACACCAGCGACGGTGAAATGATGACCGCCTTGGCATCCGCGGGGATCTCGATCCCGCGATCGAGTGTCATCGCGACCCGGACCCGGTCACGACCGGGATCGATGGAGTCGATTCGGCCGACCGCGACCCCGAGCACCCGCACCTCGTCACCGGCGTACAAGCCGGTCGTGGACGGGAAATACGCGGTGATCGAGGTCTTTCCGATCCGCGATATCAGTGACCAACCGCCGGCGATCACCAGTGCGGCGATGACGACCAGGGCGAGCACCCGCACCCACTGCGGTGCCGAACGAACAGTGCGCAATGCATTCATCGCGGCGGCTCCTGAATGGCGGGCTCGATCGATGGCAGCGCGGGATCGGTCAGATATGCGCGGAAGGAATCGGGCACATGCTGCGGCCAGACCAGCGCGTCGACGAGTATCTGTAGGCCGCGCGTAGTGGCGTTCGAGACATATGCCTGGAAGTACGGACCGCTGCCGACCTGTTCACCGAGCGCGGCCGAGAACGGACCGAGTCCATCGAGCGCTTTCGACAGGTTGTCTTTATTGGACTGCAGCAGTGCCAGCACCGAATTCAGCCGGTCCAGTGTGGGTTTCAGCTGTGCCTCGTTGTCGTTGACGAGGCCGGTCAGCTGTTGGGCCAGCCCGTTGATGTACACGATCAACTGACTGAGCGCGCCGCGCCGCCGATCCAATTCGCCGAGCAACTCGTTGCCGTCGACCAGCAGCGCATTGATCTGATTGCTGCGATCGGCGAGCACCTTCGTGACGTTCTGCGCCCGGCGGAGCAACTCGGTCAGCGCCTGATCTCTGGCATTCAGGCTGCGTGAGAGTTGAGTGACGCCGTCGAGTGCCGACCGCAGCGGAGCCGGAGTATCGGCGAAGGTCGTCGACAATGCGTCCAGTGTCTGGTTGACCTTGTCCATATCCAGGCCCTTGACGGTATTCGACAAATCGCCGAGCGCGTCGGTGAGCGAATACGGCGAGGTGGTGCGGTCCAGCGGAATGGTCTCGTTGGTCCGAGTCGAACCGCTGCCCGACGGAGTCACCTCGAGCGATTTGCGGCCGAGCACCGTATTGGTCTTGATGGCGGCACTCGTCTTATTGCCCAGCACGATTGCCTCGTCCAGCGTGAACCGGACGTAGACCTTCGCACCATCCAGCTTCACCTGCTCGACGCGTCCCGACTTCACACCCGCGACCTGCACATTGTCGCCGGGAACCAGTCCGCCCGCATCGGCGAAGTACGCGGTATAGGTCGCGCCGGAGCGAATGAACGGCAGCCGGTCGACCTGAAGTGCGGACAGCGAGACCGTGGTCGCGACGACAATGCCGATAATGCCGAGCGAGACTGCGCGTGATCGGGTTTCGTTCATTAGCTCTTTGCACACCTTCCCGTCGTCTGCAACCCGGGCAGGGTGATGTGCAACGGCTTGCCGTCCGGCCCGTCGACAATGAAGTTCGTGCCGCACACGTACATGTTCAGGAACGATCCGTAGGAACCGATCCGGACCAGCTTCTTATAGGTTTCGGGCAGCCGATCCAGCACCCACTGGATGGTGTCGGAACCGTCGTCGAGGGTGGCGGCGACGGTGCCGGTCTGCTCGATGGTGGTCTTCAGATCCGGCCGGGCCTGCTGTAGCAGCTCGGTCAGATCCCCGGTCGCACCGGCGATCCGCGGCAGGGCGGCGCCGATCGGATCCTTATCGGCAGCCAAACCGCTCACCAGCCGCTGCAATTCCTCGAGAGTGGTGGCGAACTGCTGATCGCGGTCATCGATCGTGGCGAGCACGGTCTTCAGATTCTCGATCACGCTGCCGATCAACGCATCTCGATCGGCGAGGGTTTTGGCGAACGATCCGGAACTGTTCAGCAGCGCGACGAGCGTGCCGCCCTGCCCCTGGAATACCTGGAGCAGCGCCTCGGTCAGATCATTGACCTGAGCCGGATCGAGGCCGCGCAGCAGCGGTTTGAAGCCACCGAGCAACATATCGAGATCGAGTGCGGGCGAGGTGCGGTCGAGGCCGATGGTGGCGCCCTTGGACATCACCTGCGCGGTGCCCGGCCCCTCCAGCAGTTCGAGATACCGATCCCCGACCAGGTTTTCGTAGCGGATGGTTGCCTTGGTGCTGGTGTAGAGCCGGTACTTGCTGTCCACATCGAAATCGACGTGCGCGAGCTTGTCCTTGCCGACATGCACCCCGGTCACCGAACCCACCGGCACACCGGCGATTCGAACCTTGGCGCCGTCCAGCATGCCGGAGGAGTTGGTGAAGACCGCGTGATAGCCGCTCTCCCTGGCAAAGCGCATCTGGCTGAACACCACTACCAGTCCCGCCAATACCAGGGCCATCACCAGCGTGAAGATGGTCAGCTTGACCGTTGTCGCGCGCGGTTTCACAGCTGCCCCACCCCCGGCAATCCGGCGAACAGCAACTGGAACACCTTGGGCCCGTTCAGATGTGTCGTCGTCGAGGGCGTCCACACGTGCCCCTCGGCGGTATCGGTGACCACGAAGTCCGCGTGGCTGTCCGGCACTCGATCCAGCACGCCCGCACAGTGCGGCCCGCCGGTGGCATTCACCTTCGGTAGATCCTGCGGGTACTGGTAGGCATCGGCACCGGGCATGAAACTCGCATTCAGCGGCACCGCGTCGTACCGTCCGCCGAAGATGTCCTCACCGATCGGGAGCACATTGGCCAGACCGACGACCAGGCAGTACAGCGCGGGCTTGTAGTCGTTGAGCAGCTGGGTGGTCGGGCGCAGCAGATCCAGCGCCGTCACCAGCGGCTGCTCGTTCTCGTGCAGCACCGAGCCGGTGGTATCGGCCAATCCGATGAGGTTGGCCAGCATCGCATCGACGTTCTCCTGCTCTTCGACGAGCGTTGCGGCCGTCACGGTCACGTTATCGGTGGTACGCAGCAGATCCGGCACGGTGTCGGCATACAGGTTGGTGACGCCGGTCGAGGAGACCAGATCGCGTTGCAGCGCGGGCAGACTCGGGTTGATATCGCGCAGGTAGGCATCGCTGCGGGCGAGCAGATCGCCGAGCTTGTCGCCACGCCCCTGCAGCGCGGTGCCCAGCGCCGACAGTGTGGCATTGAGTTTTTCCGGCTCGATCTTCTGCAGCACATCGGTCAGATGCTGGAACAGCGTATTGAATTCGACGGTCACCGCTTGGGCCGTCACGGTCGAACCCGGCTTCAGGGGGGTCGACGAAGGCTGGTCCGGCGCAGTGAAATTGATGTACTTGGCGCCGAATACGGTGGTGGACTTGATATCCACGGTCGCATTCGACGGAACCATTTTCAGCAGTTCGGGATCCATCGCCAGCGTCAGCTTCGCGCCGTCGGCGGTCTGCTTGATCTGCGAGACCCGCCCGATCTCCACACCGCGGATCTTCACCTTGGCGTCGGGATCGAGCACCAGGCCGCTGCGCGGTGCGTCCAGCGTGACGGTCACCGTGTTGGTGAATCCGCCGACGAACATGACCATCGCGACGGACACGATCGCGACCAGCGCGATCACCATGCCGAGCCCGGCGAGCTTGAGCCCGAGCCCGCCGCGCAGTGCCGCGGCCCATGCTGAGGTGTTTGGGCCGCTTCCCGATTGCTTCGTTGCCATACCGCTCTACCCGGAGAGATGGAAGTTGCCGGAGGTGCCGTAGATGGCCAGCGAGATCAGCAGTGTCACCGTGACCACCGCGACCAACGAGGCCCGCACCGCATTGCCGACCGCGATCCCCACGCCGACCGGTCCGCCCGCGGCGTTGTAGCCGTAGTAGGTGTGAATCATCATGACCGCCAAGGCCATGAAGATCGCCTGGGCGAAGGACCAGAGGATGTCGCTGGGGATCAGGAAGGTGGAGAAGTAGTGGTCGTAAACGCCCGCCGACTGCCCGTAGATGACCACGGTGGCGAATCGGCTGGCGATGAACGAACAGATCACCGCGAGCGCGTACAGCGGCACGATCGCGATCATGCCCGCGAGCACCCGGGTGCCGACCAGATACGGCACCGGCCGGATCGCCATGGACTCCAGTGCGTCGATCTCCTCGGCCACCCGCATGGCGCCCAGCTGCGCGGTCGAACCCGCGCCGATCGTTGCCGCCAAACCGATTCCGGAGATCACCGGCGCCGCGATGCGCACATTGATGAATGCCGCGAAGAAGCCTGTCAGCGCCTCGACACCGATATTTCCGAGCGAACTGTAACCCTGCACCGCGATGGTGCCGCCGGTGAACAGCGTGAGAAATCCGACAATGACAACCGTGCCGCCGATAACTGCCAAAGCGCCTGTGCCCATGCTGATTTCGGCGATCAAACGAATGGTCTCGGTGCGATAGTAGATCAGTGCGCGTGGGATGGAACCGATCGTCTGCGCATAGAACACCGCATGTTTACCCAGCGAATCGAGCGAGTTCGAAAAGCGACGCACTCGCCGAACGGTACGCGGGAAGCGGGATTGGATTACGAATGCCATCGCCTCACCGCGCCGCGAACTTGATACCGACGGCGGTGACCACGACGTTTACTACGAACAGGGCCATAAAGGCGAAGACAACGGTCTGATTCACCGCATCACCGACACTCTTGGGACCACCTTTGACATTCAGGCCGAGATAACAGGCCACCAGTCCGGCGATCAGCCCGAATAAACCGGCCTTCACTTCGGAGATGACCAGCTCGGGCAGATGGGTGAGCAGCGTGATGCCATTGACGAAAGCACCCGGATTAACGTCCTGCAGCAGCACCGAGAACAGGAAGCCGCCGACGATGCCGATGGTGCAGACCAGGCCGTTCAACATCAATGCCACGAACATCGAGGCCAGCACCCGCGGCACCACCAGGCGGTGCACCGGGTCGATACCGAGTACGCGCATCGCATCGATCTCTTCGCGAATGGTTCGCGCACCGAGATCCGCGCAGATCGCAGTGGCGCCAGCGCCCGCCACGATCAATACGGTGACAATCGGCCCGACCTGGGTGACCGCACCGAATGCCGCACCGGCGCCGCTGAGATCGGCGGCGCCGATTTCGCGCAACAGGATGTTGAGCGTGAAGCTCACCAGCACGGTGAACGGAATCGCCACCAGCAGCGTCGGAATGATCGAAACGCGTGCGATGAACCAGGCCTGATCAATGAACTCGCGCCCTTGGAACGGACGTCGAATGCTGGCCCGCGCAACGTCGGCGACGAGTTCGAAGAATCCGCCGACTGCCCGCAATGGCACAGCAAGGACCTCGTTCATGCACGATCCTCCTTGCTCATCCTGCTGATTCTGCTCATCGCACGATGCCCCCGCCCTGGCCACATCGCCGCAACGATTAGAACATGTTCACATTGCTGTAGGAAGCTTTTTGGCACATTTGAACTGCCATTTTTCTCAAATTCGGCCCATGAATTTGTAACAGGTGTCATTTGAGGGTGGCCTAACCCTTGTGAGGCGTCACGCACCATTGACTCCCATGTCTACCAAGCGCCGCATCGGTGATCAACAACTGGTCGAGTGATCAGCTTGCGTCCGATGGCGCCTGCCATCACAGTGTCAGTTGTCTAGATCGATCAATGAAGACGCAGAAAACGTACGCCCCGCGGGCCGCTGCGCGAAGTAACCGCCGAGCGTGGCGGCGAGATCATTTACCGACCAGTGATCATCGGCGGCATCGAAGCGCTGTTCGACGACCGGCGCGGCCATCAAGGCGACCATCGGTCCGTAGACCACGAACAGCTGACCGTTGACCACATCGGCGGCGGGCGAAGCGAGATACGCGACCAAGCGGGCCACATGATCGGGCGAGAGCGGATCGATGCCGTCCTCCGGCGCCGCACTGAAGACCGCCTCGGTCATCGCGGTGCGCGCACGCGGCGCAATGGCATTAGCGCGCACACCGAATCGGGACAGCCCCCGCGCGGCGGACAGCGTCAGCGCGGTGATACCGGCCTTGGCCGCACCGTAGTTGGCCTGCCCCTCCGGACCGAGCAGGCCCGCTTCGGAAGAGGTGTTGACGAGCCTGCCGTAGATCGGCGCGCCCGCCGCCTTGGACTTTGCCCGCCAGTAGGCACCCGCGTTGCGGGTCAATAGGAAATGGCCGCGCAGATGGACTGCGACCACCGCGTCGAAGTCCTCGTCGGACATGTTGAACAGCATGCGATCGCGGGTGATGCCCGCGTTGTTCACCACGATGTCGGCGCTGCCGAACGCTTCCTCGGCGGTGCTGATGAGCGCGTCGGCGGTGGCGCGCTCGGCAATGCTGCCCGCCACGAACTCGGCCTTGGCGCCGAGCGCACGGATATCGGCGAGCGTTTCGGCCACCGCATCCGACTCCGTCAGGTCGTTGACCACCACCGACGCGCCTGCCCGCGCCAAGGCCAGCGCCTCGGCGCGCCCCAGTCCGGCGCCGCCACCGGTAACGATGGCCACCCGCCCCGCAAGGCCAACATCCGTGTTGTCTACATCACTCACGGCTGCACCTCGCTGCGCTCGGTTCCGCCGTGTGTGATACACGCTGTGTTTTCGGTTCGTTCGCTGCGCTCACTCACGGGCCGACTCTAGAACGTGTTCCTATCTGACGGCAAGCATCGGCTACTGCAACTTCAGCGCCGCCTTCGGACACTGGGCCACCGCGTCCTCGACATCGGCGAGCCGATCCGCAGGCACGTCGGCTTCCACGATGTGCAACACGTCCTCGTCATCGAGTTCGAAGACGTCGGGGGCGATTCCGACACAGATTCCGTTGGCTTCACACTGATCCGGATCGACCGTGACCTTCATAGAAACTCCTTAAACGCGACTCTGGTCGAAGCCTAACAACACCAGGTCATATCGGGTACCGCCATTGTGCGGATTCGGTAGCAATACTGGAACATGTTTCAGTCCGTATGCAATGATCGGTTGACCGACACCGAACGAGGGCATGAGGTATCGCCATGCGCATTGCGTACACGCCGCAGCAGGAAGAGCTCCGCGCGGAGCTGCGCGACTACTTCGCGCGGCTGATCACCCCGGAGCGCCGAGCCGCGCTGAGCGCGACCACCGGCGAGTACGGCCACGGCAACGTCTACCGCGAGGTGGTCCAGGAAATGGGCCGCGACGGCTGGCTCACCCTGGCCTGGCCCAAGGAGTTCGGCGGCCAGGACCGCCCGACCATGGACCAGCTGATCTTCACCGATGAGGCGGCCATCGCGGGCGCGCCGGTGCCCTTCCTCACCATCAACTCGGTGGCGCCGACGATCATGCACTACGGCAGCGAGGAGCAGAAGAAGTTCTTCCTGCCCAAGATCGCCGCGGGCGAACTGCACTTCTCCATCGGCTATTCGGAACCGGGCGCCGGCACCGACCTGGCCAGCCTGCGCACCACCGCCGTGCGCGACGGCGACGACTATGTGATCAACGGGCAGAAGATGTGGACCAGTCTGATCGCGTACGCCGACTATGTCTGGCTCGCGGTTCGCACCGACCCGACCGCCAAGAAGCACAAGGGCATCAGCATGCTCATCGTGCCGACCACCGCCGAGGGCTTCTCCTGGACCCCGGTGCACACCATGGCCGGACCGGATACCAGCGCCACCTACTACCAGGACGTCCGAGTACCGACGAGTTCACTGGTCGGGCAGGAGAACGGCGGCTGGGCGCTGATCACCAACCAGCTCAACCACGAACGCGTCGCGCTGACCTCGGCCGGACCGCTCATGGTGGCGCTGAACCAGACCACCGAATGGGCGCGCAACACCAAGGCGGGCGACGGTTCCCGGGTCATCGATCAGGAATGGGTGCGGCTCAATCTGGCCAGGGTGCAGGCCAAGGTCGAATACCTGAAGCTGCTGAACTGGGAGATCGCCAGTCGCGCCGATGCGGGCGGGGATGCCGCGCCGCGGCCGTGGGATGCCTCGACCTGCAAGGTCTACGGCACCGAACTGTCCACCGAGGCCTACCGACTGCTGATGGAAATCCTCGGCCCGCAGGCCTATCTGCGTCAGGATTCGCCCGGTGCCGAGCTGCGCGGACGGTTGGAGCGGTTCCACCGCGCCGCGCTGATCCTCACCTTCGGTGGCGGCACCAACGAGGTCCAGCGCGACATCATCGCTATGACCGCACTCAAGCAACCCGCCGCAGCGCGCTGAGCTGTTCAATCGCGGTGCTCCCGGGGCCCGACATGGTCACGCAAGCTACCGCCTCCGGGCCCGTCGCTCGCACCGCAGAAAGCAGGTAGACACCATGGATTTCACACCCACCGAAGCTCAGCTCGATCTGACCCGCCTGACCGCCGAGGTCTGCGCCAAGTTGGTCACCGCGGACCGGATCCGCGAACTCGATGCCGAGGGCCGCTTCGACGAGCCGCTGTGGCAGTCGCTCGCCGAGACCGGCATATTGGCCGCCGCACTGCCGGAAGCGGTGGGCGGCGGCGATTTCGGCGCGCTCGAGCAGAGCGCCGTGCTGCGTGAACTGGGCAAGCATGTCGCCGCAGTGCCGTATCTGTGGTCGATCGTGGTGGGTGCGGGTGCACTCGCACGTTTCGGCTCGGTCGCCCAACAGGATTGGGCGCGTCAGGCTGGTGCCGGCAGCATTATCCTGACCGTCGGGCTCGCCGAGGAGCACAACTGGGAGCCCACCAAACCGACCACCGTGGCCCATGAGGTCGATGGCGGCTGGCGACTGACCGGCGCGAAGACCACGGTGCCCTATGCCGATCGTGCGGCCCGAATCCTGGTCCCCGCCACAGTTTCCGGTACACCCGCGCTGTTCCTGGTGGATCCCGCCGATACGACGGTGAATGTGACCGCCCAGCGTGTGGTCGACTTCAGCGCCGAGTTCGGCGTCGAATTCCATGACACCCCAGCCGAATTGGTTGCGACGGCGGACTCCGGCGCGGAAATCCTGGACTGGATCCTGACCCGCGCCTGGCTCGGTCTGAGCGCGCAGCAATTGGGCACCCTGGAACGCGCGCTCGAACTGGTCGCCGAATATGCCCGCGAGCGTGAACAATTCGGTAAGGCGATCGGCAGCTTCCAGGCCGTCGCGCAGCGTCTCGCCGACGCCTACATCGACGTCCAAGGCCTGCGGTTGGCGGTCACCCAAGCGGCTTGGCGAGTCTCCGAGGATCTGGCCAGCGCGGAAGCCGTACACACCGCCAAGTTCTGGGCCGCCGATGCCGGACATCGCGTGGCGCACACCGTGGTTCACGTGCACGGCGGCGTCGGCATCGACCGCGACCACATCGCGCACAACTACTTCACCGCGGCCAAGCACAATGAATTCGCACTGGGTGGGGCGAGCGACCACCTGCGCGCCATCGGCTCTCTGCTCGCGGAAACTCCTGCCTGACCGAGCGCCGGCGACTGCTTGCAGGTCGCTCGAAAGGGCCGGTATCCGCACCCCCGAATCGGCCCGCCGGCCCTGCCACCGGCGGGCCGATTGCTGAGCGACGCAGCCCCCTTCGGATCGTGCGCACCCAAGGCGCCCCGACTCGTGGGCAACGCCTCGCCCGGCGCCTGCGCGGAACCGCGGACAGCCCGCGAGCTGTGGTCGACTGCGTCGGCGGGCCGTTGCGGAGGTGATGCTTTGCGGCTATCCGACCTCATTGCCCTCGAGCAACCCGACGAAAAGTTGTCGGGTCGGCTCGGGCAGCGTACTGCGGAATCGCTGGACGTGGATTTCGAACGGCTTGCCCGTCTTGCGATTTCGGAGCCGAATGGTCGGGTCGCGGCGGCCGATGTATACCCGGCCGGTATTCCACAGGCGGTGAAAATCGGACTGTGCGGCCAGCTCGCGTAGTAGCAGCTGGACATCGGCCCGCGCACCGGCACGTCCCGCGTAGGCGCGCAGGCGCCCGACCATCAGATCTGCCTCCCGCTCCCATTCCTCGATCACCAGACGTGCACGCGGGTCGGTGAACATCCAGCGCAGCGCGTGTCCGTTCGGGCGCAGACCGGGGAAGGCCTCGTCGAAGGCATCGTTGCAGTCGATGACGCGCCAGCCGTCGTCCAGCGCCGCTGCGAGATGCGGGGTCAATGCGTCGAGTGTCTTGCGCACGGGCGGGCGCACCGGACCCGGCTGCGGCGCAGCGCCGCTGAATCGCTGTTGCGCAAGGTGATACAGATGGATGCGCTCGTCCGGCTCCAGTGCGAAGGCATCGGCGAGCGTATCGAGAATCGATGGGCTCGGATTGAACGCACCGCCCTGTTCGATCTTGGCGAGATAGCCGACGCTGGAGTGGATCGCTTCGGCGAGCTGTTGTCGGCTCAGACCGCCCGGATGCGCCGCGGTCGGTCGCTGCCGCCGCATCCGCACGAATTCGGCGAGCGTCGGCACCTGTAGTTCATCCATGTTCCTCCTTCGGGTCGCCGCCCATGGATGACGTTATGCCTTGCCGCTCAATCCTTCTGGATCAATTCGCCGCCGGCTACCTCGATCAGCGCACGAGCGGCGCGATTGATCCGTTCGGCGGCATCGTCGAGATCCGGCTGTCCGGCATCGAGCCAGGCGATCACCGCATCCAGAATGAAGGTGGGGATGACCTGCGCGGCCCAGTCCTGCCACGGCCCCGACGGCACGGCATCGGTGAGATACCGCTGCGCGATCATTGTCGAATAGCTGCGGACCATATCGATGACGTCGCGGAATTCGGGTTCGCGGACCGCGTGGCGGAACAGCAGCCGGAAGGCGTCCGGATCCGCGGCGGCCGCCCGCAGCAACGTGGAAATGCTGGTGCCGTCCAGTTTTTCGGTGCCGACGGCGGCACCGAGCCTGGTGTAGGCCCGTTCCAGCACGGCCCGGTACAGATCGGCCTTCGAGGCGAAGTGCCGGTAGAGGATCACGTGTGTAATGCCCGCCTCGGCGGCGATATCGGGCAGGCCCGTGCCGCTGAATCCGTTGCGGGCCACCGCGCGGGTGGCGGCGGCGAGGATCTGCTCGCGCCGCTGGGCACGCGGCATGCGCCGGACGGGTTGCGCCGAATTCTCGGCGGGCGTTGGGCTTTCGGGCACGACATCACCTCCTTGTTCAAGTGGAATAGTACAAGCAATTATGTTTAAGCTTGCTTGTACAAGAGCTTGTTAGCAAGGAGTGAGCCATGACCACCGACTCATCGGAACTCGCATGCCCCTTCACCGGAACCGGCGCCACACCCAGCTCGATCAGCCGCGTCCGCACCGCGACGGGCGACGAAGCCTGGAAGGTCAGCGGCTATCACAGGGTGAAGGAGCTATTCACCGATGTGCGTCTCGGCCGCTCCCATCCCACACCGGAGACCGCGGCACGCTCGTCGGAGTCGGTGTTCTTCGGCCGCCCGTTCGGGAACTTCGAAACCGAACCCGCCGATAACGCGCGCATGCGCGGGCTGCTCAATCCGCTGTTCTCGGCCAAGAGAATGCGCGAACTCACGCCGCGGGTGGCCGCGTTCACCACCCAACTGCTCGACGACATGGCCGAAAAGGGCTCCCCCGCCGACCTGCATCGGGACTTCGCGGAACCGCTGCCACTGCTGGTCATCAGCGAACTGCTCGGCGTCCCCTACGAGGATCGCGCGCAGTTCAGGATCTGGAGCGAGGCGCTGTTCGACACCAGCGATGGCGCGAAGTCGGGGCAGGCCGGGGCCGAATGGTTCCTGTACTGCAAGTCGCTGGTCGAACGGCTGCGCCGGGAACCGGGCGAGGGCGTGATCGCCAAGCTGTGCGAGGTGCCGGACCTGGCCGACGATGCCATCGCGACGCTGGCCATGGGTTTGCTGTTGGCCGGGCACGAAACAACGGTCGTCGAGATCGGCCTGTGCACTGTGCAATTGCTGCGGAATCCGGCGCAGTGGCAGAAGCTGGTCGACCAGCCGGAGCTGGTCCCGGCCGCGATCGAGGAGCTGCTGCGCGTACACGATTCCACCGCCTTCGCCCGGTATGCGCGCACCGATATGCAGATCGACGGCGTCACCGTTCGGACGGGTGATCTGGTGCTGCTGGACGTGGATTCGGCCAACCACGATCCGGAGATCTTCACCAACGCGCGCCAACTCGACGTGACCCGCGCAGAAGGGCAGCATCTGGCGTTCGGCTATGGCCTGCACTACTGCACCGGTGCGCCGCTGGCTCGCATCGAACTGCAGGTCGCTTTCGGTCAGCTGATATCCCGCTTCCCGACACTGCATCTGACGGTCGATCCCGACGCCCTGCCGGTGCGCGAGAATGTGGTCACCAAGGGCCTGACTGCATTGCCTGTCGCATGGTGACCGCAGCCCGGATCTGCATCGCGATCACCAGCGTCTTCTTCGGCGTGTCGGCACCGACTTCTGCTGTGGCCGAACCGATTTCGTGCGAAACAGCCACCGCGACGATTGCGGCGGCCGCCGTTGTTCGGGATGAGGACTGGGCCGAAGGTTTGGCCTATGACGCGCACGGTGACCTGTGGGTCTCGCGGGTGCGACGCAACGAAGTGGTTCGCTACGACCCGTCCGGCCGCGTTACCGCCAGGGTCGCGGTCGCGTATCCCGGTGCGGTGAAACTCGGCCCGGACCAACTGATCTACGTGACGTACGGGAACTTCCCGACCAATCTGGTGCCCGGCTCAACCGGTGGCGGCGTTGTCCGCATTGATCCCACAGCCGAGACGCCGCAGGCCGAGATTTTCGCCTCCGGTCTGGGTATGGCCAATGGCGCCGCATTCGATGCCGCGGGAAACCTTTTCGTCGCCGACACCTCGACCGGCGTTGTCCGGATCCGACCGGACGGACGCGTCGACACCGAATGGTCCAATCAGGCAAGGCATTTCGGAGCCGACGGTATCGTTGTCCACGGCGAAGCGCTCTACGTCACGCTGTATCTCAGCCCGAACGGCCGCATCCTGCGCATCCCACTCGACGATCCATCGAGCGTCACCGCAATCGCGGATCTAGCCGCTGGCCCCGGCGCACCACCGCTACCCGACGATCTCGCCGTCGGCCCGGACGGCCTGCTCTACGACGCCACCACCTCGGGCCGACTCGTGCGCATCGACCCGGCGGATCACTCGACGTGCACCGTGCTGACAGGTGAGCCGATGACCTCGATCGTCGTACCGCGTGGCGGCGAAAGGGAATTCCTGGTCGGCACCGCGAGCGGCAATCTGCTGCGGGTGCGCCTGCCCGAATGACTCTGGTTCGAGAAATACGTAAGGAGTGACCGTGGACATAGGCTGCCCCGTCACGGGCGACACCATCCGGCGGACGCGAACCGCACTAGGCCATGAAGGCTGGTTGGCCACCAGCTACGCGCAGGTTCGGACATTATTCGCCGATCCGCGCCTCGGTCGTGCCCATCCCACACCGGAAACCGCTGCGCGCGCCTCGGATTCGATGTTCTTCGGCGGACCCCTGGGCAACTTCGAGACCGAACCCGCCGATCAGGCGCGACTGCGCGAGTTGGTAGTGCCGTTCTTCTCGCCGCGACGAATGCGCGAATTGCGGCCCAGGGTGGAAGAACTCACCACGCGGTTGCTCGACGAGATGGCCGCGCAGGGATCCCCCGCCGACCTGCACACCGCCGTGGCGCTGCCGCTGCCGCTCTTGGTCATCTGTGAACTGCTCGGTGTGCCCTACGCCGATCGCGATCAGTTCCGCGCCTGGACCGAGGCGCTCGGCGAACAGCACGACGCCACCAAGGTGCAGCAGGGTGTCGCCGGACTGTTCGAGTACTTCATGGCATTGGTCCAACGCAAACGGCGCGACCGAGCCGATGACGTGCTGTCGCATCTATGCGCCCGCGACGATCTGTCCGATCAGGGCATCGCGACGCTCGGGCTCGGCTTGTTGTTCGGCGGCCATGAGACCACGGTTGTCCAGATCGGGGTCGGCGCCAAACGGCTCCTAGAACACCTCGATCAATGGCGGGCCCTGGTCGACGATCCCGAACTGGTGCGTACCGCGATCGAAGAACTCCTTCGGACGGCAGATGCCACCCAGATGCCCCGCTACGCGCGCACCGATATGGAGATCGACGGCAACGAGGTCCGCGCGGGCGATCTCGTGCTGCTGGATCTGACCGCGGCCAACCATGATCCGACTGTCTTCACCGATCCCGACCGCGTCGACGTGACCCGAAAGGACGGCTCCCATGTGACCTTCGGCTACGGGGCCCGGCATTGCATCGGCGCACCGCTGGCCCGCATCGAATTGCACACCGTCTTCACCCAATTGGTGACGCGCTTCCCGACCATGCGGCTGGCCGTGGACCCGGCCGAGGTGCCGATGCGCACCAGCAGCTTCACCGGCGGTGTCGAGGAGTTGCCCGTGATGTGGTGAAACCCGTTGGTATAACCGGTTCTTGTTAGGCTGCTCCATTCGGGGGACGCAGTCTGACAGGAGCACGGTTATGCCCTTCGTAACCTCCGCTGGCGCGAAAGTGCACTTCGTCGACAGCGGAGGATCCGGGCCAGCGGTGGTGCTCGGGCACGCCTTCTTCATGGATCACGAAATGTTCGCGAACCAGGTTGCCGCGCTCGCACCGCAATACCGGGTGATTGCGATCGATGCGCGCGGACACGGACTGACCGAACACGACGACGGCGCATACAGTTTCTGGGATCTGGCCCGCGATGCCTGGTCGGTGGTCGACCACCTCGGCATCGACCGGGTGGTCGTCGGCGGTGTCGGGCAGGGTGGGTTCACTGCGCTGCGCATGGCCTTGCTGTGCCCGCCGCGCGTGGATGGACTGATCCTGCTCGGCTGTTCGGCGCAGGCCTACAGCGACGTGCAGCGGATCGGCTATCGCCAGGTCACCGATGCCTGGATCGGGACCGGGCCGTTGACGGTGATCGCGAAGATGGTGGCCGGCTTGATCATCGGCGGTGATCGGACCGATCATCAACCGTGGCTGGCCAAATGGTTGAGCGGTGATCGGGAACGTGTCGCCGCGGCGGCCGACTGTCTGATCAATGCGGACGACATCTCGGATCTCATCGGCGATATCACCTGTCCCGCATTATTGGTCCGCGGCGCCTTCGATCCGGCCTTCGACCACGACGCCGTGGATTTACTGACAAAGGGACTCGGTGGTCCCGCGGAATTTCACACCATCGAGGGCGCCGCGCACACACCGAATCTCACGCATGGATGTGAAATCGACCAGCTGATGTTGCGATTCCTCGGGCGACTCGGCCAGTAGTACTACTGCCCCGGGGTACTACTGGCCAGGGGGTGGCCAGCGCCTGGTCCGGCGAAACTCTTGCCCACAGGGCGGTCGGCTTGGTGTATTCGATACGGCGGCGCCGCCAATTCCGTTCCGGTCGAACGTGTTTCACAGATACGCAATGGGGTGTCGCCTTGCTGCGGCCCCGGCGTGGGTAGGACATGCAATGAGGGTTTCTTTTCTATTCGGTGGACAGGTCAGTCTGACCGCCGAGGTCATCGATGAGTTCTGCGAGCGGTGTCCGTCCATCGCACTCGCCTACGAAGAAGCCGCCGCGGTGACCGGATTGTCGGTGGACCGCCTGCGCGCCAGAGAAGTGGCCGCGGAAATGGCGAGCGAACCGGAGGATCGGCACAGTCTCGGCGCATTGCGTCAGGCCGCCTTCGCACTCGGTCTCGCCGAGGATCTGGCCACACGCGGTTTCGAACCGGAGGCCGCCGGTGGACTGAGCCTGGGTGCGCTGATCAGCACCTGTGTGGCCGCAGCGGTGGAGCGGCACGAATTGTTCGGCATGCTCCATCACCGCCGACTCGTACCGAAACTACCGGAAGGTGTTGCCGCACAGGGGATGGGGCTGATGTACACGCCGATCGAGGACGATCCGGCGAACTATTACGGTGGGCGCCGCCCCGGCGTGCACCTCGCCGTGGATACCGGCCCGATCGATGACGTCCATCGCTCCTTCGTGATCTCGGGATATCTCACTGCACTGCAAGAGATCCTGGCCGAAATCGAGGCGTCCTCGGATACCCGCCAAATGTTTGTATTGGACGCGTACAAGGGCGCGTTCCATTCACCATTGCAGCAGCATGCCGCGGATTTCATGCGCGGCTTCGTCGACGATATGACCTTCCGCGACCCGAAATTCCCGGTCTGCTCCCCGGTGCGCCAGTGCAGTCTGACCACCGCCGACGATATCCGGGATTTCGTGCTGCACAACAACTTATTGCCCGCCCGCTACGAACCGCTGATCCAGGAAATGGATCGCATCGGCGTCCGCGGTGGCCTGATCCTCGGCCCCGGCCTGCCGCAGCCCGCGGATCGGCCCTTCCCCATCGAGTTGGTCGCGGAGCCGATCGATCTCGACCGACTGCCCCAGATTGCGCAGTTGTTGGCCGAGCGGGATGTACAGAGCGTATGAAACGTTTCGCGCAACGCCGAGTGCTCGTGACGGGCGCGGGTTCGGGCATCGGCCGGGCCATCGTCTTGCGGCTGCTCGAGGAGGGAGCGGAGGTGGTCGGCGTGAGCAGAACCGGCGATGGGCTCGCCAAGACCGCCCAGCTCGCAATGGATCAGGACTTGGGCGACCGGTTCACCGTCGCGACACTCGATATCGCGGACGAGGCTGCCGTCGAGCAGACGGTACCCGACCTGATAGACGCGATCGGCGGCCTCGACGTGCTGGTGAATGCCGCTGGGATCGTGCGCATGTCGCATACCCACGAAACCACTACCGAGCTGTGGAATACCGTCCTGGGCACCAATCTGACCGGGTCGTTCCTGGTGACCCGGACCGCCCTGCCTGCACTGCTGGAGTCCGGGCGCGGGGTTGTGGTCAATATCAGCTCGAATGCCGCGTCCTATGCCGCGCCGTATCGCGCGGCGTACGCGGCGAGCAAGGGCGGACTGGAGGCCTTCACGCGGGTGCTGGCGCTGGAGTACAGCAAGCGGAATCTGCGCGCGGTCTGCGTCTCACCCGGCGGCATCGAGACGGCCATGACCTACAGCCTGCTGGATGTGCCATCGGATATCGATCCGACCCTCATGAGCAAGATGGCTCCGGCCATCGGGCCACTGCTCGGCTCACCCGAGATGGTCGCGGCTGTGGTCGCGATGGCCGCCTCCGAAGACGGCGAATTCATCACCGGCACAACGATTCACGTCGACGGTGGCGCGCACATCTAAGCACTGATCGGCGTCGATACCAGATAGCGCTGCAGAGTCGGAGCGATATCGGCGATGATCTGCTCGCGCGTCAGGCCGACCACCGGCGGCAGCTCGAGCACATAGCGGCACAGCGCCAGCCCGAGCAACTGGGTGACGATCAAACCCCCGCGGCGCTGCGCATCGGCCGCAGCGCCGAAGCGCAGCACCGCGGGCAGCACCTGTTCGGCGAAGATCTGTCGAAAGCGTTCGCTGACCGCCTCATCGGTAATCGATGAGCGCAGCAGAATCACCAGCACCTTGTTATCGGCCTGGTCCTCCCAGATCGCCAGGAATCGGCGAATCAGCAACTCGCCGAGGGTATCCGGATCGGCCGCGGCGAGATCCGGCAGGTCCAGGCGCACATCGACGGCCGCTGCGAAGAGTCCGTCCTTACTGCCGAAGTAGCGCATCACCATCGACGGATCGATCGCGGCATCGGCGGCGATGGCGCGGATGGTCGCCTTGCGAAAACCCTCGGCGGCGAAGCGGGCGCGCGCGGCCGCCAGGATGGCCGCGCGGGTGGCATCGGAGCGACGTGCAGGGGGTTGATCTGGCTCGATGTTCATGCCAACTAGTGTAGGCCAACAACTGTTGACTTACGTAGTCGATGCGCGCTACGGTTATGCCAACAAGCGTTGGCCTACAGATGTTGACCTAGGAGTTCCGATGAACACCACCCCGCTGCCGGAGACCACTTCCGTCGTCATCGTCGGGGCCGGTCCGGCCGGACTGACCACCGCGATCACGCTGGCCGACGCCGGTATCGACTTCGTACTGTTGGACCGGCTCACCGAGGGCGCGAACACCTCGCGCGCCGCGGTCGTACACGCCAGGACCCTGGAGGTACTGCAGGAACTGGGCATTGCCGAGGAACTCGTCGACCGCGGCATCGTGGTGCCGACCTTCCGGGTGCTGGACGGCAACCGCACCCTGGCCACAGTGCCGTTCGGCGGACTGCCCACCGAGTACCCGTACACGCTGATGGTTCCGCAGGACACCACCGAGGCCGTGCTGCTCGCACGGTTGCGCAAGGCGGGCGGCGATGTGCACCGCCCCTACCGGATCACCAAGGTTATCGCTGAAAATGACGGCGTCACAGTCGAATACGTCGACGGCGCCGGCGTGACCGACACGATCCGCGCGGACTACGTGGTCGGCGCGGACGGTATGCACAGCGTCGTTCGGGAACAGGCGGGCATCGGCTTCACCGGCGACACCTACCCGGAATCCTTCGTACTCGCCGATGTCCGCATGGACTGGCCGATCGCGCGTGACGAAGTGGCACTGCATCTTTCACCGGAGGGCGTGACGGTGGTCGCGCCGCTGCCCGACGACACCGATCCGAATCGGTACCGGGTCGTGGCGACCGTCGCCGAGGCCCCCGAACACCCGACCATCGAGGATGTTCAGACCATCCTGGCCACCCGTGGCCCCGGCGGCAGCGTGAAAGTCAGTGAAGTGCTGTGGAGCTCACGTTTCCGGGTGCACCACCGCGTCGCGGACCACTACCGCGCGGGGCGTCTGCTGCTGGCCGGTGATGCGGCACATGTGCACAGCCCCGCGGGCGGACAGGGTATGAACACCGGCATCCAAGACGCGGCCTTCCTCGGTCCGCTGCTGGCCCGGGTGATCAACGGCGAGACCGACACCCTGCTCGACACCTACGAGACCACCCGCCGCCCAGTCGCTCTCGGTGTCGTCGCCTTCACCGACCGGATGACCAAGATGGCGACCCTGCGACCACGCCCCGCCCGACTCCTGCGCAACGCCCTGATGACGGCGGCAACCCGCATCCCCGCCGTCCGCACCAAGCTGGCCTTCCGCCTGGCCGAGCTCGCCAACCGCTGACCCGCCGCTGTCGCGCACGGATGCGCCGTTACTCACGCTCGCCGCCACGCACGGATTTGGTCTGACACGCATCGGTTGCCCAGCCAATCGGTGCGCGGCGAACCAATCCGTGCGCGGCGGCGGAGATCCGGGCTACTGAATGTAGACCCTCTGGCGCGGATCGCCGTTGGCGAAGTCGACTTGACGGTCGGCGTTGGCCAATGCCGTAACCACACATGTGCCGAAGGATCCGGTTCGATCGAACAATGTCGCACTGCCGACGGCTATTCCGTCCGCGCTGATATGGCTGTCGGCCTGCACGCCGATCTCCAAGCCGATGACGGGCCGGGACAGCGCAAGCGTCAGATCGGCATTGATGAAACCGATGCCGGCGGTCCCCCAGTTGGTCATGAGGCTCGTCGACTCACCGATCATCGCGGCGGCGGCGAAGGCCGACGGCGGCTCCCCCTCGACCACCGAAAGCGGCGCCTGCCACATGCGTTTGCGCCCGTTGTTCTGATGCTCACCGATTCGCGACGACCAGCCATCGGCCGTACCGTCGCTGTTCCACATCGGCGCGGTCGGCCCGTCCGCGATCGGAACCGGCGGCGGCTGCGGGGATTCCGTACGCGTCCATAGTTCGCCCGGCGGCTGCTGCGACCGCTTCAGGAAGACCGCGCTGGCGCGGGCCACATCCACGCCGTCCTGTATCAGTGCGGCATCGGCGACCCGGATGCGGCGACCGTCCCGTACCAGCTCGGTCACCACGGTCACCGGCTTGGTCAAGGTAGGGCGGAACAGGTCGACGGTCAGCCGGGCCGGTGTGAATCCCGCAGCACAGTGCTGCCTTTCCAACGCCCTGGCCAGCAGGCCGCAGATCGCTGGCCCGTTGACCATATTCGGGGACCAACTGCTGGCCGCGAACGGCAATGGCTCGAAGCCGCCTTCCGATGCCGCGAAAAACGCATAGGGCGTTGTCAATTCGATCTCCTATCGCGGACGTTCCCACGCGCCGAAGCCGCAAAAGGCAAGGGTTGCCGCAATATCGCGGCAGCCCTTTGCCGTTATCGGTCGTACTACCGTTTTACTTGCTGCTCGCCTCGATGTGCTCGTCGGCCGGGCGCTCTTCGGTTTGCGACTTGGCCCAACGGTAATCGGGCTTGCCCGCCGGATTGCGCTTGATCTGATCGACGAACCACACGCTGCGCGGCAGCTTGTAGGGCGCGATCTCCTGGGTGAGCACCGGACGCAGTTCGTCGAGGGTGGGACGCTTGTCACCACGACACTGCACGACCGCCGCCACGCGCTGCCCCCACCGCTCGTCCGGAACGCCGACCACCAGCGCGTCGAAGATCTCCGGGTGGATCTTGAGCGCGCCCTCGACCTCCTCGGGGTAGATCTTCTCGCCGCCGCTATTGATGCTCACCGAACCGCGGCCGAGCATGGTGACAGTGCCGTCCTCCTCGACCCGGGCGTAGTCGCCGGGGATGGAGTAGCGAATTCCGTTGAACTCCTTGAACGTTGCCTTGGTCTTGGCCTCGTCCTTGTAGTAGCCGACCGGAATGTGGCCGCTGCGCGCGAGGAATCCGACCTGCCCGGAGCCCGGTTCCACCGGATTGCCCTGCTCGTCGAGCACCTGGGTGGCGGCATCGATCTTCACCCGCGGACCACCGGTGTGGTTGGCACCCTTGGCGACAACGGCGAGACCGCCGAAGCCGGTCTCGGATGAACCGATGGAATCGGTGATCATCCGGTTCGGCAGCCGTTCCAGGAACTGGTCTTTGAGCGTCGGCGAGAACAGCGCCGCACTGCTGGCGATCAGGTACAGGCTCGAAAGGTCGTACGGCTCACCGGTTTCCGGATTACCCTCGGCCAGCGCATCCATCATCGGCCGGGCCATGGCGTCGCCGGTGATGAAGATGAGGTTGATCTTGTGCCGGTCGATGTGCTGCCACACGCCGTGCCCGGTGAACTCCGGAATCATCACGGCCTTACCGCCGTCGAACAGGCTGTGGAAGGTCGCGGTCTGTGAGCCGCCGTGGATCATCGGCGGAATCGGGAACCTGACCATCTGCGGATTGCCCGCACCGGTTTTGGCCTGATGCCATTCGTCCTCGACGTATTCGCCGGTGAGGAAGTTGATGCCGCCGCCGAGTACGCGCCACCAGTCCTCGTGCCGCCACATCACGCCCTTGGGCAGGCCGGTGGTACCGCCGGTGTAGAGCATGAAAATGTCATCGGCCGAGCGCTCACCGAAGTCGCGCTCACCGGAGGACTCGGTCAGCACCGCCTCGTATTCCACCGAATCGGCTGCGGTCGCAATGGTGCCGGTCGTATCGTCGTCCACGACGATGACCGTCTTCAGCAGCGGCGTATTCGGGCGAACCCCGGCCACCCGGTCGCTGTAGCGGCGCTCGTGGATCAGGGCGACCATATCCGAATTGTCGAAAATGTACTGCAACTCGTTCTCGACGTATCGGAAGTTCACGTTGATCATCACGGCGCGGGCCTTGAAGACCGCGACCATGGCCTCGACGGCCTCGATCGTATTACGCGAATAGATGCCCACCTTGTCGCCCGGTTGGACACCCTGTTGCAGCAGGTAGTTCGCGAGTTTGTTGGCCCGCTCCTCCAGCTGCGCGTAAGTCACCTCGCGGCCGTCGTCGGCCAGCGCTACGCGGTCGGGCATCAGATCGATGGCGTGTTCGACTAGGTCCGCTATGTTGTAGCTCACAGAGCTAAAAATAGAACGTGTTACTGTTTCTGACAAGGCCGAATTTACTTACCCCGGTCGGCTCCGCCGACCCGCCGTCCCCTGGAAAGTCAGGAGAATCAGCAATGCCGGATTGCCTCGTCGAGAAGCGCGATCACGTCCTCATCGTCACCATGAATCGGCCCGAGGCGCGCAATGCCCTTTCAGCCGAAATGATGGCGATCATGCGCGACGCCTGGGACCAGGTGGACACCGATCCCGATATCCGCGTCGCGATCCTGACCGGTGCGGGTGGTGCGTTCTGTGCGGGCATGGACCTCAAGGCGATGACCGCACAGCACCCCGGCGATAACGCGGGCAGCTTCGATCCGACCAAATTGGAGGCGCTGCTCAAGGGCCGCCGGCTCACCAAACCGCTGATCGCGGCGGTGGAAGGCCCGGCCATCGCCGGTGGCACCGAAATCCTGCAGGGCACCGATATCCGAGTGGCCGCCGAAGGCGCGAAATTCGGTGTATCCGAAGCGCGTTGGGGTCTGTTCCCACTCGGCGGCTCGGCCGTTCGGCTGGTCCGTCAGATTCCCTACACCGTCGCCGCCGACATTCTGCTGACCGGCAGGCACATCACCGCCGCCGAGGCCAAGGAGATCGGGCTGATCGGGCATGTGGTCCCGGACGGCACCGCATTGGACAAGGCACTGGAACTCGCCGCACAGATCGCAGCGAACGGCCCCCTCGCGGTGCAGGCGATTCTGCGCACCATTCGGGAGACCGAGGCCATGCCGGAAGAGGACGCCTTCCAGATCGAGGCCGAACTCGGCATGTCGGTCTTCCGCTCAGCCGATGCCAAAGAGGGCCCCAAGGCCTTCGCCGAAAAGCGCAAGCCCACCTTCACCGGCAGCTGAACTACTTTCGTGCGGAGACGAGTCGACTGGTGGTACCCGCGGGCGGCGCCCGATTCAATGACGAGGGTCGCTGGGGCCACCATTCGACCGGCGTCGGCAGGGATCAGTTGCCGGAGTAGTCCATCCAGAAGGGCTCCCACTGGTGGCCATCCGGATCGATAAAAGTGCGGCCGAACATGCCGACCTGGGCCTCCTGGGCGCGGCGGTCCTCGTGGATTTCCTCGGTGGCACCTGCGGCCAGGGCGGCATTGGTGAGTGCGTCGACCTCTTGTGCGCTGGCCAGGGATAGCGCGTATGCGCCGCCGCTGGTCGCGATCGTGTCGGCGATCGGGCGCTTGCTGAAGTTCGAATAGAACTCCTTGGTCAGCAGCATGGCGCAGATGTTGTCGTCGATGACGATGCACGCGGCATTCTCATCGGTGAAGTCCTGATTCACCTTCCAGCCGATGGCCTCGTAGAAGTTTCTGGACCGGCCCAGGTCCGCGACGGGAAGGTTGATGAAGATCATCTTGCTGGGCATGCGGGATCCCTTACGTCGGCGTCGGCGGTCTCTATGTAGAGACGGATCGAACGCGCGAAACTCATCGGTTCCGGGCGCTGTGTGGCCGAACACATCTGTCGATGATCTTGAAGCCGCAGGTAGGCGGTAGTCTCGCCTTCGCACGCCGACGCGTACGAGACTAATGACGGACCGCGTCCGGCAGCGCTCGATCGAGCGAATTCGGGTCTCGAATGTGTCGGTGGGCTGTGGCAGGGTGACACCCATGAACGACTTCGTCGGCCTCACCCCGGACGTCCTCGAATCCTTCGAAGGACACCGGCGGGAACTGTGCGCCTACGCCTATCGCATGCTCGGCTCCTCCTTCGAAGCCGAGGACGCGGTGCAGGAGACCTTCACCCGCGCGTGGAAGTCCTATGGCTCGTTCGAGGGTCGCGCCAGCCTACGGTCCTGGCTGTACAAGATCACCACCAATGTCTGCCTCGATATGCTCGACGGCCCGCAGCGCCGGGCCCGGCCGATGGATCTGTCCGGTCCGTCGCGGCCGGATTCGCCGCTGCCCATGCCGCAGCCGGATTACGTCTGGATCGAACCGATCCCCAACGCACTGGCTTTCGGATCGGATCCGGCCGAGCACGCCTCGGCCAAGGACACACTGCGGCTGGCATTCGTCGCGGCCTGTCAGCATCTGCCCGCCACCCAGCGCGCCATCCTGATCATGCGCGAAGTGCTGCGGTTCTCGGCCAGCGAGACGGCCGAGGCGCTCACCATGTCCCCCGCCTCGGTGAACAGCGCACTGCAGCGTGCCAGGGCAACCATGTCGAAGGTGCAGCCCACCGCCACCGACACCTATGACGAAACCGATGACGATCAGCGCAAACTCGTCGACAATTTCGTCAAGGCCTTCGAAGCCTACGATATGGACACCCTGACCACCCTGCTGAAAACCGATGTGGCACTGTCCATGCCGCCGATCGAACTGTGGGTCTCGGGCCCGGAGAATGTGGCCGCATTCATGCTCGGCCACGGCAAGGCGTGCCGCGATTCCCGCATGATCCGCCTGGAAGGCGCCAACGGCCTGCCCGCCTTCGGCCACTACAAGCCGAGCGAAACCGAACCGGGCGTCTGGGTCCCCTGGTCCATCACGGTGCTGGAACTCGACGGCGACTCGATCGCCGGACTCAACTTCTTCCTCGATACCGAAAAACTGTTCCCGCTCTTCGGTTTGGCGCCGGAGTTGCGCGAACCGGCTGGGTGAGGTGGGCCGCCGGGGTACGGGAGGGCCGGACAGGTCGGTTGAGCAGGCCGAGCAGACGGCAGGCCGCGCAAGGCAAGTGGCGGCCCCTGACGCTATCGCGCAGAAAGTGAAAGTCGCGCAGAGGCAATGACTATCGCGCAGAGGGTATCCCCTCTGCGCGACGGTCACTCGGTGTGCGACAGCAATCCGCTGCGTCCGATGGTGCTACGACGCCGGGATGTAGCGGTCGCGGAGTTTGCGCTTGTAGAGCTTGCCGTTGGGGTCGCGGGGCAATTCATCGAGGTAGTCGATGGAGCGGGGCATTTTGTATTTCGCCAATTGGGTTGCGGCGTAGGCCAATAGCTCGGCGGTCAGTTCGTCGTTGCCCTCGACACCGGCGACCGGCTGGACGACGGCCTTGACCTCCTGGCCCCAATCCGGATGGGGCAGACCGAAGACCGCGACATCCTCGACCTTCGGGTGGGTTGTCAGCACATTCTCGATCTCGGCCGGGTAGATGTTCACACCGCCGGACAGGATCAGATCGGAGCGGCGGTCGTGCAGGTAGAGGTAGCCGTCCTCGTCGAGGTGGCCGATATCGCCGACCGTGAAAAGGTCACCGACCCTTGCCTCTTCGGTCTTCTCCTTGGCGTGGTGGTATTCGAAGCTGGACGTGCCCATTCGCATATAGACCAGACCGGTCTCGCCGGTGGGGACTTCGGAGCCGTCTTCCTCGCTCAACACCTTGATCACCGACCAGGGCCAAGCCTTGCCGACCGAGCCGGGCTTCGTCAGCCATTCGGTCCCGTTGATCACCGTGCCGCCGCCCTCGGTGGCCGCGTAGTACTCGGTGACCGTCGGACCCCACCATTCCAGCATCCGCCGCTTGGTCTCGGCCGGGCACGGCGCCGCACCGTGCACCATGCTGCGCAATGAAGAAACGTCGTACTTGGCGCGCACGTCGGCGGGCAGCGCGAGCAGGCGGTGGAACTGGGTCGGAACCATATGGCTGTGGGTCACCCGATGCTTGTCGATGAGCCGCAGCATCTCCTCGGCATCCCAGCGGTCCATCAGAACGAGCTTGTGCCCCAACTGGATCGAGATGGTGGCGAAGTTCAGCACGGCCGTGTGGTACAGCGGCGAACCACAGATGTGCACGTGCTCGTCGTAGGGCTTCAGCCCGAACAGCCCGAAGAACGCGGACGAATACACCGGAACGACATCCGGGTCGGTGCCGGTGAGCGGGCGCCGAACACCCTTGGGCCGTCCCGTGGTTCCCGAGGTGTAGAGCATCGGCGCACCGGTGGTCCGGTTATCGGGCCGACCGGTATCGGCCGCACCCAGCCACGACACCGACTTGAAGCCCGCTATCTCGCCGACCGCGAAACGCGCGGTGGCGGGCAACCCTGCCTCATCGGCGGCGGCGATCGCCGCGGCGGCGAACCGGTCACTGGCGATGAAGGCCTTGGCCTCGCTGTCGGCGAGGATATAGGCGACCTCCGGACCGGTCAGATGCCAGTTCACCGCGACGATGTACAACCCGGCCTGGTAGGCCGCGAAGTACGCGGCGACCGCCTCGACGCAGTTGTGCACCATGGTGACCAGCACGTCGCCGGGCTGCAAGCCGAGTGCCCGTAGGCCGGTGCCGTAGCGGTTCGCGAGCGTGGCCAATTCGCGATAGCTCACCTCGCGGCCGGATGGATCCACCAGTGCGATCCGATCGGGTTCCGCGTTCGCGATGTTCCAGAGACCGAGAATTTCTACTGACTCCATCGGGGGATGGTGAGGAGCCGACGGGGTGGGTGAATCAGTCACCCCTACGAATCTAGAACGTGTTCTACATCTGTACAAGGGGTGCGAGCCGATGCAATTGCTCGATATCTGGAACCGACACCAGCATCTCGGTGACGCCCGCGGCTTCCCAGACCCCGAGTTGTTTACGTACATGCTCCTCGTCACCGATGATCGATGTATCCAAAATCAGCTCATCCGGCACCATTGCGGCGGCCTCGGCCTTCTTCCCTGATTGGAACAGCCTGCCGATCTCGTCGACCTCACGCTCATAGCCCATGCGCCGGTAGACCTGGGCGTGGAAATTCAGTTCTGGTGCACCCATGCCACCGATGTAGAGCGCCATGATCCAGCGCATCCGTTCCAGCTCGCTCTTGGGATCGTCGGTGATCACCACCTGACAACTCGCCGCGATTTCGAAATCCGCCCGCGAACGCCGCGCCCCGGCCCTGGCGAAGCCCTCATCGAGCCAGTCGTTGTACATCCCGGCCAGCCGCGGCGCGTAGTAGATCGCCAGCCAGCCGTCGGCGATCTCGGCGGTCAGCGCCACATTTTTCGGACCCTCCGCACCCAGCCAGATCGGCAAATCCGCTCGTAGCGGATGCACAATCGGCTTGAGCGGCTTACCGAGTCCGGTGGAGCCCGGGCCGGTGTAGGGCAGTGGATACCGCGGCCCGTCATTGGTGACCGGCGCCTGCCGCTCGAGGATGCGGCGAATGATGCCGACGTACTCCCTGGTGCGCTGCAACGGCTTGGCGAACGGCTGCCCGTACCAGCCCTCCACCACCTGCGGCCCCGAAACGCCGAGCCCGAGGATTGCCCGGCCCCCGCTGAGATGGTCCAACGTCAGTGCGTGCATGGCCGTCGCGGCGGGCGTGCGCGCCGACAGCTGTACGACCGAGGTGCCGAGTCGCACCCGATTTGTCGACGAGCCCCACCACATCAGTGGCCCGAAGGCATCCGATCCCCAAGATTCGGCCGCGAAGACCGCATCGAAACCGGCCGCCTCGGCGGCGACCACCAACTCACCGGCATTCTGCGGCGGCTGTGCCATCCAGTACCCGAGTTGCAATCCGAACTTCATGGGAGACCTCTTTCCAGCCAACTTCTTGCCACCAGAATAAGAACCTGTTCTACTCGATTTCGTGGCTGATGAAAATACTGCGTCGCGGAGCGACTCCATGAGGGGTGGTGGTCAGGCGACGGGTGGGCATACCGCCTCCGGGACAATCACGGATGAGAGAGGGTCGGAATTGAACACTGCCGCGCCCGACGTACTCAGTGCACCCCTTCGGGTGCAATTCGACTACACGCGATCGGTCGGACCGACCATCGGCACCTTCCTGGCCAAACTGCGCGCCCGCCGGATCGTCGGTGTGCGCGGCTCGGATGGGCGGGTATTGGTGCCACCGCCGGAATACGATCCGGTCACCTCCGCGCCGCTGACCGAATTCGTCGATGTGGCCGATACCGGCACCGTCCAGTCCTGGACCTTCGTGCGCGATCCGCTGCCCGGTCAGCCATTCGACCGCCCGTTCGCGTGGGCGCTGATCAAGCTCGACGGCGCGGACACAACGCTGCTGCACGCCGTCGATGTTTCCACACCCGAGGACATCCACACCGGACTGCGCGTGGTCGCGCGCTGGGCCGGGGAGACCATCGGCAGCATCAAGGACATCGCCTGCTTCGAACCGGGCGAGACTTCCACCGCGCCGACGGAATCCAGCGCGGACGACGAGCCGGTCGAGGTGCTGATCACACCGGTCGACCTGCACTACATGCACAGCGCGTCACCGCAGGAGACCATCTACCTGCGCGGTTTGGCCGAGGGCAAGCTGCTCGGCGGGCGCACGGATGCCGCGGGCAAGGTGTACTTCCCGCCGCGCGGCGCCAATCCGACCGACGGCCGACCGACCGACGAAATCGTCGAACTGCCCGATCGCGGCATCGTCACCACCTTCTGCATCGTGAATGTGCCGTTCATGGGCCAGCGGATCAAGCCGCCGTACGTGGCGGCATATGTGCTGCTCGACGGCGCGGACATCCCGGTGCTGCACCTCGTGCTCGGATGTGAGGCGAGCGAGGTGCGGATGGGCATGCGGGTGGAGGCGGTGTGGAAACCGCGCGAGGAGTGGGGCTTCGGGCTCAGCAATGTGGACCACTTCCGACCCACCGGCGAGCCGGATGCCGACTACGAGACCTATAAGCACCACCTCTGAGAGGCCACGTTGACGAACAACGCTCTGCCTACCCACCCCGCCGCCTCTAGCGACATCGCGGTTGTGGGCTTCGCCCACGCACCGCATGTGCCGGAGACCTTCGGCACCACCAATGGTGTCGAGATGCTGGTGCCCATTTTCCAGCAGCTCTACGCCCGACTCGGCATTACCAAGTCCGATATCGACTTCTGGTGCTCCGGTTCCTCGGATTACCTTGCGGGCCGTGCCTTCTCGTTCATCTCGGCGGTCGACGCCATCGGCGCGGTGCCGCCGATCAACGAATCGCATGTCGAAATGGACGCCGCGTGGGCGCTCTACGAGGCCTTCGTGAAACTCCGTTCCGGCCAGGCGCAGACGGCACTGGTGTACGGCTTCGGCAAGTCGTCGGCGGGTACGCTGCGCCAGGTTCTGACCATGCAGCTCGATCCGTATCTGGTCACTCCGCTGTGGCCGGACGCACTTTCGATCGCGGGCCTGCAGGCGCAGGCCGGACTGGATGCGGGACGCTGGACCGAGCGCGATATGGCGGCGGTGGCCGCGGGTGATTCCGGCGATATCGAAACTCTGCTCGCCACACCGTATGTCGCCGATCCGCTGCGCGCGCACGATGTCGCACCGGTCACCGACGGCGCGGCCGCCATTGTGCTCGCGGTCGGCGATCGGGCGCGCGAACTGTGCGAGCGCCCGGCCTGGATCACCGGCATGGCGCATCGGGTGGACACCCCCAATCTCGGCGCCCGCGATCTGACCGTATCCCCGTCGACTTCCGCTGCGGCACAGTCGGTTACCGGCGGCGATACCAGTGGCTTCGATATCGCCGAACTGCATGCGCAGTTCAGTCATCAGCAGTTGATTCTCGCCGAGGCCATCGGCCTGCGGCCCGAGACCAAGGTGAATCCGTCGGGCGGCGCACTCGCGGCCAATCCGATGTTCGCGGCAGGTCTGGAGCGCATCGGCTTCGCGGCCGAGGCGATTATCGCGGGCACGGCGAATCGGGCGCTCGCCCACGCCAGCAGCGGTCCGGCGCTGCAACAGAACTTGGTAGCCGTTTTGGATTCGGAGGCGAGCCGATGAGTTTCCCTGCTGCGGTGCTCGGCACCGGACAAACACATCACGTGACGAAACGAACCGATGTGTCCATGGCGGGCATGTGCCGCGAGGCCATCGATCGCGCATTGGTCGATGCCGGACTCACCATCGCCGATATCGATGCGGTGGTGGTCGGTAAGGCGCCGGACTTCTTCGAGGGTGTCATGATGCCCGAGCTGTATCTGGCGGATGCGTTGGGCGCCACCGGAAAGCCGTTGTTGCGCGTACACACCGCCGGATCCGTCGGCGGCTCCACCGGTATCGTCGCCGCCAATCTGGTACAGGCCGGAGTACACAAGCGCGTACTCGCCATTGCCTGGGAGAAGCAGTCGGAATCGAATGCCATGTGGGCATTGTCGGTTCCGGTGCCCTTCACCATGCCGGTCGGCGCGGGCGCGGGCGGATACTTCGCGCCGCACGTGCGTTCCTACATCCGCCGATCGAACGCGCCGGGCCATATCGGCGCGATGGTGGCGGTAAAAGATCGCCGCAACGGAGCGAAGAACCCGCTGGCACATCTGCACCAGCCCGATATCACGCTGGAGAAGGTGCTCTCCTCCCAAATGCTGTGGGATCCCATCCGATTCGACGAGACCTGCCCGTCCTCGGACGGTGCGTGCGCCCTGGTGATCGGTGACGAGGATGCCGCGAAGGCCGTGGAGGCCACCGGCAAGAAGGTCGCGTGGGTGCACGGCACCGCCATGCGCACCGAACCGACCACCTTCGCCGGCCGCGACCAGGTTAATCCACAGGCCGGACAGGATGCCGCGGCCGCACTGTGGCACGCCGCCGGAATCACCGACCCGCTCAACGAAATCGACGTCGCCGAGATCTACGTGCCGTTTTCCTGGTTCGAGCCGATGTGGCTGGAGAACCTGGGCTTCGTCCCGCAGGGGGATGGTTGGAAGCTCACCGATAAGGGCGAGACCGAGATCGGCGGAACCCTGCCGGTCAATCCGTCCGGTGGCGTACTTTCCTCGAACCCGATCGGTGCCTCCGGTCTCATCCGATTCGCCGAGGCCGCCAAGCAGGTGATGGGCCGGGCCGGGGACTACCAGGTCGCGAACGCCAAGAAGGCGCTCGGACATGCGTACGGCGGTGGGTCGCAGTACTTCTCGATGTGGGTGGTCGGCTCGGAGCAGCCCAGCTGATGACCCCGCTGAAGTTCACCGTCGGTATCGCGCTGAGTCCGCTGGAGCAGCTGCCGGAGTTGGCGAAAACCGCTGAGGAGTGCGGATTTTCGTCGATCGCGCTACCGGACTCGCTGTTCTATATGCAGTCGGCGTCGGCGAAGTATCCGTACACCGCCGACGGCGGCCGCTTCTGGGGCCCGGAGACGCCATGGGTCGACCCACTCATCGGTGCTACCGCCATGGCGGTGGTGACCAGCCGAATTCGCTTCTACACGAACGTGCTCAAACTCGGTTCGCGCAATCCCCTACTGCTTGCGCGGCAGGTGGGCTCGGTCGCCAACCTGTCCGGTAACCGGTTCGGGTTCGGCGTCGGAATCGGCTGGGCGCCCGAGGAATTCGAATGGTGCGGCGTGCCCTATGCCAATCGTGGGGCACGGGTCGACGAGATGATCGAGGTCATCAAGCTGGCACTCGGCGGCGGCATGGTCGAGTACCACGGAAAGTTCTTCGATTTCGAGCTGCTGCAGATCAGCCCGGCGCCGAGCGAACCGGTGCCGTTCTACATCGGCGGCCACACCGCGCCCGCACTGCGCCGGGCGGCCAAGGTCGGTGACGGCTGGACCTCAGCGATGATGACCTACGACGAACTGTGCGCCACAATCGGCAAGCTCGATACGCTACGCGCCGAATTCGGTCGGGAGAGTGCGCCTTTCGAGATCCAGGCGGTGTGCATCGACAAGTTCGGGCGCTCCGGATATCAGGATCTGGCCGATGCCGGGGTGACCGATGCGATCGTTGTTCCGTGGCTGGCCGATGGCATCGGCTTCGACGGTGAGTTGGCGGCCAAACAGGAGTCACTGCGTCGCTTCGCCGCGGCGAATATCGAGGAACCCATCGTCGCGAAGGCACGCGTATGAGTAATTCCGAACATCCAGCAAGGACCGCCGGGCTTGCCTCGCAGGCGGCGGTGCGGGCCAGGGACAAGCAGGCCTGGGTCGAGCTGTTCGCAACCGACGGCATCGTCGAAGATCCCATCGGCCCTTCGGGTTTCGATCCGGAGGGCAAGGGCCATCGCGGTAAGGAGGCCATCGCGGCCTTCTGGGATATGGCGATCGCGAAGACCGATTCGATCGAGTTCCTGTTCGAGGACTCCTTCGCCTGCGGTAACGAAATCGCCTTTACCGGTTTGATCCGCACCAAGATGGGCGGACACCAGATCGATGCCGAAGGTGTGTTCACCTACAAGGTCGACGAATCGGGCAAAATCGCCGCGCTGCGGGCCTTCTGGGAGGTCGACCGAGCCATGGCGACGGCCAAACCGATTACCTGAGCACGCTGCCTCTCCCCTCGGGGGCAGCACAACAAGGGCCCTCGCACCGGCATTGGGCAAACCGGTGCGGGGGCCCTTGTCTGTCACCGAAAGCCGGGGATCCAGGCTGCCGACACAAGCCTGGATCCCGGCGATTCAGTGCGCGATCGGGCAGCCCGAGGCCTTGTAGTCGACCTGGAATTCCTTGACGCCGTTGAGCCAGCCGGAACGCAGCCGCTTGGGGTCACCGAGCTTGGTGATATCGGGAATGGCGTCGGCAATGGCATTGAAGATCAGATCGACCTCCATGCGCGCCAGATTCGCGCCGATGCAGAAGTGCGCGCCGGTGCCGCCGAAGGACAAGTGCTGGTTGTCCTTTCGCGTGATATCGAACTTCTCCGCGTTCTCGAAGACGTCCTCGTCGAAGTTGGCCGAGCGGTACAGCATGACCACCCGCTGCCCCTTCTTGATCTGCACGCCACCGAGTTCGGTGTCCTCCAGCGCGGTCCGCTGGAACGAGGTGACCGGGGTCGCCCAGCGAATGATCTCGTCGGCAGCGGTGGCCGGACGCTCCTTCTTGAACAGCTCCCACTGGTCCGGATGCTCCAGGAAGGCCACCATGCCGTGGGTGATCGCATTGCGGGTCGTCTCATTGCCCGCGACGGCAAGCATGATCACGAAGAAGCCGAACTCCTCCGGAGTCAGCTCATCGCCGTCGACATCCGCCTCGATCAGCTTGGTCACGATATCGTCGGCCGGGCATTCCTTACGCGCCGCGGCCATCTGGTAGGCGTAGCCGAGCACCTCGGCGGAGGCGGCGACCGGATCGGCCGTGCTCTCCGGATCGTCGTAGCCGGTCATATCGTTGGACCAGGTGAAGACCTTCCTGCGGTCCTCCTGCGGGATACCGATCAGCTCGGCGATCGCTTGCAGCGGCAGTTCGGAGGCGACCTGGGTGACGAAGTCGCCGGCGCCGTTGTCCACCGCCTCCTTCACGATGGCCTCGGCCCTGGTCTTCAATTCGGCACGCAGGCCGTTGATCACGCGCGGGGTGAAGCCGCGGGAGATGATCTTGCGCAGTTTGGTGTGCTGGGGCGCGTCCATGTTCAACAGGACGAAGCGCTGCAGTTCGATCTGCTCGCGGGTGATGTCGTCGTTGAAGCGCGGGATCGCGGTGTTCTCGAAGGTGGAGAACACATCGCTGCGGCGCGAGACCTCCTTGACGTCGGCATGCTTGCTCACCACCCAGAAGCCTTCGTCGTGGAAGCCGCCGATCTCGGGCGGCTGCGGATTCCACCAAATCGGTGCGGTACGGCGCAGTTCGGCGTACTCCTCGACCGGAACACGCTCGGCATAAATGTCCGGGTCCGTGACATCGAACCCATCCGGCAGATTCGGCCGGGCATTCCGCTGGTCTACCACCAGATGTCTCCTTCGACAAACTGAAACACGTTCTACAATCATTCAAGCATAAGCTGCATAATGAGGGAAGAACAGGACAGACTCCGCCGTATCGCGCGTGAACACACGTTTCAGTTTCTGTCCCAAAAGAAAGGTTGGACATGGGCATACCCGTCATCGTCGAGGCCGCTCGCACCCCCATCGGCAAGCGTGGCGGCTGGCTCGCCGGTCTGCACGCCGCCGAACTGCTCGGCCTCGCTCAACGCGGACTGCTCGAGAAGGCACATCTGGACCCCGCGTCGGTCGAGCAGGTTATCGGCGGCTGCGTCACCCAGGCCGGTGAACAGTCCAATAACGTCACCCGCGTCGCCTGGCTGCATGCCGGACTGCCGTGGCAGGTAGGCGCCACCACCATCGACGCCCAATGCGGATCGGCACAGCAGGCCAACCATCTGATCGCCGGACTGATCGCGACCGGCGCCATCGATATCGGTATGGCCTGCGGCGTGGAAGCGATGAGCCGAGTTCCGTTGGGCGCCAATGTCGGCGAGAACGCGGGACCGCGCCGCCCGGCCACCTGGAATATCGATCTACCGAATCAATTCGAGGCGGCCGAGCGTATTGCCAAGCGGCGCGGCCTTACTCGCGACGATCTCGATGAGCTCGGCGTCCGCTCGCAGCGGCGGGCCGCACAGGCCTGGACGGAGGGGCGCTTCGACCGCGAGGTGCTCACCGTGACCGCGCCCGCCGTCGACAAGGAAGGCAAGCTCACCGGTGAAAAGCTGGACGTGACAAGGGATCAGGGCCTGCGCGATACCTCACTCGAAGGTCTGGCCAAGTTGAAGCCGGTACTGGAGGGCGGAGTCCACACGGCGGGTACCTCCTCGCAGATCTCCGACGGCGCCGCCGCCGTACTGCTGATGGACGAAAAGGCCGCGCAGCGAGCGGGTTTGCGCCCGCGCGCACGGATCGTCACCCAGGTACTGGTCGGCGCGGAACCGGAATTCCATCTCGACGGTCCGGTACAGGCGTGCACCCGACTGCTCGAACGATCCGGAATGAATATCGGCGACATCGATCTTTTCGAGATCAATGAAGCCTTTGCGGCAGTTGCACTTTCATGGGCCTCTGTACACAAACCAGACATGGACCGGGTAAATGTAAACGGCGGTGCGATTGCACTCGGACATCCGGTCGGTTCAACCGGATCTCGGCTCATCACAACGGCTTTGCACGAACTGGAGCGGTCCGGCGGCAGTACCGCGATGGTGCTGATGTGCGCGGGCGGCGCATTGGCGACAGGCACCATCATCGAGCGCTTGTAGCAGTTTCAACCAATTCTGCTCAAAGGTTGAACGTTCATCCCCATGAGCCCAAAACGTGTCGTACGCCACACAAAGACCAGCACAGACGTGTAGATGACCCATCAGCTATCTTTTCGCTATCATAGATGCGGCGGGGAAGACCCTCGCGACGGGCCAGAACCTGATCACACCACGTTTTCTCAAGAGCCGTTGGCGTGACCCGCAAACGCAACCGTCGCAGTGTCTTCCCCGGAGCGGCACCTAGAAGCTTCAAGGAAATCCTGAATCAGGCGTAGGTTTTCAGTTACTGAGCCGCTAATATCAATGATACGTATCCGAGATAACGACTGTTAGTACAGCGAAGGGAATTGGGCGGCTCACAATGGCTGATTTCGCGGCGCGGCTGAACAAGCTGTTCGAAACCGTGCATCCCCCGGGGCGCAAGCCGCACACCAACGCGGAGGTTGCGGCTGCGCTGACCGCCTCCGGGCATCCGATCTCGAAACCGTACCTCTCGCAGTTGCGGTCGGGACAGCGGACCAACCCGTCGGACGAAACGGTGGCTGCACTGGCCAAGTTCTTCAAGGTCAAGCCGGACTACTTCTTCAACGACATCTATGCCGCCAAGATCGATCACGATCTGGAGTTGCTGTCCCAGCTGCAGGGCTATGGGCTGCGACGGTTGTCGAGTAGGGCGTTCGATCTGTCCGAAGAATCACAGAACCTCCTCACCTCTATGGCGGAGAAGTTGCGGGCAAGTGAAGGTCTGCCCGAAATTCCTCCGGACGGTACCGAATAGGTTCTCCCACAGTGCAGTACGGTGCGGCCCGCAGGGTCGCACCGTACTGCGTCATGGGGCTTGCCGCTTCTCGACTTCGTCGCATCCGCGTCCGCCCATAAAATTGTGGGCTTGGCGACGAGTGCAGGGATGCGATAAAAGCGCGCCCGGAGTCACCGGTTTGCGACGAAATCAGTTGTGCGGATACGTCGGTAGACACATGGAATCCGGCATGGCCATCCACCCGGCCGGATTCCTTGCTATGTCAACCATATTGAATACCCGGAGCGAGTCCTTCGGAATGCTCCGGAACTGATCGTTTTGATTGCACACGATCAATTTCGGGCAGCGGCTTCGGCACTCGCTTCGTAGGCACGCGCGATTGCCTGGACCCAACCGCGGGGACTAATCCCCTCGGGTGGAGCAATCCATCGCGCGTCGACTACTACATCGCCCAAAGGGTTTCGCGCCCACTGCGCAACACGGTCCGCACGCAGCGAGACCAGTGGCGGTGGCGGACCCGCGGCGGCCAATTCGACGCCGCCGCCGGATTGCAGATACAGGGCGTCCATGATCTGCGCGACCTGATCGGATGCCTCGAGCTGCGTCGAGGTGCCGGTCTGTTCGTGGGCGACCACCTCGGGAAACCGGCCGACCATGATGCGGTGCAGAACCTTGGTCTGCCGCAACAGGATTCGCGCGCGCACCCACAATTCCACCACGATCCAGACCGCGCCGAAGGCGATGAGCAGCGCGGCCACCTCCCAGATCGGCCAGCCCCAGTCCGGTTCACCGGCCTTCGTGGGCGGCGCGCCGATGCAGGCCCGGCGGACCTGCAGCACGGCCAGCACCGCGACGACCGCGGTTGCGGCGGTATAGATCGCGATACCGCGACCAAGGGTGGTCCAGTCCAGGTTGCGCACACCGGTGATGACGATGAATACACAGCCGAGCGCGACGGTTAACCAGCCGAAGGTGGTGGACCAGAACAGATTCACCGCCACCGCGAGCACAGCGAGGCCATAGATGACGAAGGCGATCCGGCGCAGGTTGGTACGGGAGACCACCGGCCACGCCGCCGAGGCGACCACCGAGGTCGCGGTCACGAAGAGAATCCAGGCGGAGGCGACGACTCCGTCGGAGAGCAGGCCCGAGTGCAGACCGCGCGGAAGCAGGTTGTCCAGCGCCAGGGCGATCTCGGGCACCGCGACGGTCGCCGCGAGTGCGACCGCCGCGACTGCCACGACGATCGCCACCCGGGCGGTCGTCGCGGGCTTCACCAGCACGCGCCCCACACGCGCGCCAGCGGCAACCCAGACCAGCATGGCCGTCAACCAGAGGGTCATCCCAGCGCCTCATCGAATCGAAGGACCGAGACGCCCGCGCCCCGGCTGTTGAATACGCGCAGTCGTGTCATCAACATGGCGGCGAAGGTCTCGGCCTCCCATTCGGCGAGTTCGTCCGCACCGTCGTCGACGATCTGCTGATGCGCCCGTTGACTGAGCATGTAGGCGATGAGATCGTCACTGGCCTCCAGCATCACCTCCGGCGCGGGCGCACCCTCATGATCGAAGACGATATGGCCCAATTCGTGTGCGAGCGTGTGGTCGCGGCTCGGCAGTGCGGCGGCGAGCACGATGACATCGCGATCCGGATAGAACCGGCGCTGACCGCAGACACCGGGACCCAGTTCGGCACTGGCGATTTCGATCTCGCGGCGCCGCTCGCTGGCAATGGAGGCGACGACCTCCTCCAGGGTGGTCGCATCGGAATCCGCGGCGACAGCGCATACCGCGTCGACCGCGGCCGCGACCCGGCGATAGGCCCAGAGCCCGGTTTGCGTCCTGCTCTCACTCATCGAACGCACCCTTACGTCCTCGGTCCGAAGAATTCGGCACGAGCGGCGTCGATGCGGGCCTGCGCGGCCGACGCGGTCTGGAAACTCACTGCGCCGGAACCGGTTCCGGCCAGCGCGAGCGCGATCAGGCCGCCAACGACACCCAGTATGTTGGGCTTCGGCAGGCCGTCGTCGGCGCTGGTCGACCGGACGTCCGGATTCGGCTTGGCCGATGCCGCGGGCGGCGCCGGAGGCGGTGGTGGCGGAGGTGTCTGCTCGAGCGCGGGGGCGGGTGGCGCGGCCACCGGTACCGGCGCGAGCTGTGGCGCGGCCGGTGCCGGCGCAACGATGATCGGAGCGGGCGGCACCGCGGGCGCGGCCGGTGTCGGCAGCGGGATCAAGAGCAGCAGTAGCGGCGAGGCCGAACCGACGGCAGCGGAACCGACCGCCGCCGAACCCACAGCGGCAGAACCGGTTCCGGCCGAACCGACGCCCGCGGAACCGACCGCCGCCGAACCGGTACCCGCCAGTGCCGAACCGGTGCCGACACCCGCCGAACCAACTGCGGCAGAACCGGTGCCGAGCACAGCCGAACCCGTACTCGCCAGTGCCGAACCGGTGCCAATACCCGCCGAACCAACTGCGGCAGAACCGGTGCCGAGCACAGCCGACCCGGTGCCGAGCGCGGCCGAACCCGTACCCGCCAGTGCCGAACCGGTGCCAATACCCGCCGAACCAACTGCGGCAGAACCGGTGCCGAGCACAGCCGACCCGGTGCCGAGCGCGGCCGAACCCGT
>NZ_JBITIL010000022.1:97689-124068 GCF_044458905.1 Nocardia sp. NPDC050408
CGTTCCGGCGGCCGCTGAGCCGACGGCGGCGGAACCGGTACCGAGGATGGTGGCGACACCGGCCGAGCCGGTGCCGAGGAGTGCGCTGAGCAGACCGGTGACACCGACCGCGGCGGAACCGGCCGCTGCCGAACCCGCGGCCGAGCCGGGACCGGCGGCCGGATTCGCACCGGCTGCGGCGTCGGTCGGATCCACCGGCGAACTGACGCTCGACTGGCCCGGAATCGCCAGCGGCATCCAGAACTCGCCGTTCGAATCCGGCCTCGGACTATTCGGGTCCGTGCACTGCGGACAGGTACCCGCGGGCTGCGCCTCGGCTGAAACCCCGCCGAGTAGCACAAAGCCGGCGACAGTCGCAAGTACTGCAACCACGCGCGACGTGCGACCAACGGCCATGCGCCAGCCTTCCCTCATCGAAATAGCGCAGATCTCTTGCCCGGTCGCAACACTCCAGTTCCGGGACTTCAACGGATGGGAGCCCATAGTAAACCTCAGCCCAAATCAGCGCAGTGGCTCGGGCCACGCCGGGTATTCGACACGCCCGACAGGCCTTACGCCCGTTCTCGGTCGACCGGCCCAATCATATGTTCGGAGGTCCGGCTGCAATCCCGAACATATTTTCGCGTTGATCCCCTACCTCCGCCTGCACTAAACGGGCAGACCAGTACGTATGCCGATGCCGAGAAGACGTGAAAAAGACGTGCCCGCAGTGGAACCCGCGTCGGTCCGGCCGCCCGTGACGTCGCCACAGACCGCAGCTGGGCACCCCGCGACCAGAACACGAATCGAGGGACACGCCGACGTGCCCTAGCCGGAGAGCAGACTAGTACGGCAGTACCGTTCTGTGTGAGGTGAAGCAACCGCCGAGCGGCCTTTACAACAGCCGCCCAGCGGTGCCGGAACTATTCAGCGCTCAGGCGCCGTACACCGCCTCCGGCGGAACGGACTTCGCGATCAGATCGGCGACCACCGGGCCGAGTTCGGCGGGATTCCAGCGGGCGCCGCGGTCCACGGCGGTGCCGTGGCGCCAGCCGTCGGCCAGCGCGACCTTGCCACCCTCGACCTCGAACATCCGGCCGGTGACGGCCGCGGATTGTGAACTGCCGAGCCAGACCACGATCGGCGAGACATTCTCGGGAGCCATCGCGTCGAAGCCGTCCTCGGGTGCGGCCATGGTCTCGGCGAAGACGGTTTCGGTCATGCGCGTGCGGGCGGAGGGCGCGATGGCATTGACGGTGACGCCGTAGCGCGCGAATTCGGCCGAAGCGGTGAGGGTCAGGCCCGCGATACCCGCCTTGGCGGCACCGTAATTGCTCTGACCGACACTGCCCTGCAGACCCGCGCCGGAGCTGGTGTTGATGATGCGGGCATCGACCGGGCGGCCCGCCTTGGACTCACCGCGCCAGTACTCGATCGCATGACGCATGGTCGCGAAGTGGCCCTTGAGATGGACCCGGATCACCGCGTCCCACTCGTCCTCGCCCAGGTTCACCAACATGCGGTCGCGCACGAAACCGGCATTGTTGACCAGCACATCCAGGCCGCCGAAGGTATCGACGGCCTGGCGGATGAGATTGCGGGCGCCGTCCCAGTCCGCGACGTCGTCACCGTTGGCGACGGCCTCGCCACCGAGCGCCTTGATCTCGGCGACGACCTGTTCGGCGGGCGTCTCGCCGGTCGCCGCCCCGTCCAGCGCGGAGCCGAGGTCATTGACGACTACCCGGGCTCCGGCGGCGGCGAAGGCGAGCGCGTGCGCCCGGCCGATACCGCGGCCGGCGCCGGTGACGATGACAATGCGCCCCGCGCAGATCTGCTCGCTGTCCATAACCTATTGTGTCCTCTTCGTTTTCGGATTCGATTGTGCAGGCCAGAGCGGTCTGCTCGGCGGTGTCGTTTCGAGCGACCTGCAAGCAGTCGCTAGTGGCCGTTCGCATTCGAGGCCGCGAGGAATGCCGGGCGCTCACCGCCGCCGTGCACCAGCAGCGTCGCGCCGCTGACATATCCGGCCAGCGATGAGGTCAGGAATGCGGCGCAGCGGCCGATGTCCTCGGGGCAGGCCATCCGACCGAGCGGGATGGTCGCGCCGACGGCGTCGATACCGTCTTGATCGCCGTAGTGCAATTCGCTCAGTTCGGTGACGACCGGGCCCACGACCAGTGAATTCACCCGAACCTTCGGCGCCCATTCGACCGCGAGTGAGGAGGTCAGGCTGTCGATGCCCGCCTTGGCCGCGCCGTAGGCGGCGGTGCCCGGCGACGGTCTATGCCCGCTCACGCTGGACACCATCACGATGGAGCCGCCGCCCGGCTGCGCCTGCATCACGGCATTGGCGGCCTGCGAGACCAGCAGGGGTGCAAGCAGATTCAGCTCGATGATCTTGCTGTGGAAGTTCTTGCTGGCATCGGCGGCGAGGGCGAACGGGGCGCCGCCCGCATTATTGACCAGGTGATCGAGGCGGCCGTGCCGCGCGACGATCGCATCGACCAATCCCTGCACGGCATCGGCATCGCGCACATCGCAGGGCAGGTATTCGATCTCCCGCCCCTCGTGTTCCACCGACTCTTCACCGGGTCGTCGCGCGCATGCCACGACGGTCGCTCCAGCAGCCAAGAAGGCCCTGCTGACGCCCGCGCCCACCCCGCGCACACCGCCGGTGACCAGGACGACGTTGCCGGTGAGGTCTATTTCGAGTGCCACCGTGCTAACCTACCAAGCAACTGCTTGCTTTGCCACCCCGTAGCGACTGCTTGCAGGTCGCTCGAAAAATCAGCGCCGAGGTTATCGGCCTACCCCGGCACACAGATGGGACATGCGATGGGGATCAACCGTCACTCCGAATCAACCGGCATCACCGTGGTCACGGTCGACTACCCGCCGGTCAACGCCATACCGTCCGACGGCTGGTTCGCGCTGGCGGATGAGATCCGCGCGGCCGGGCGCGATCCGGAAACCAAGGTGGTGGTTCTGCGCGCCGAGAACCGCGGGTTCAATGCCGGTGTCGATATCAAGGAGATGCAGCGCACCCCGGGCCATCAGGCGCTGATCGACGCCAATCACGGCTGTTTCGAGGCCTTCGCGGCCGTCTACGACTGCCCGGTGCCGGTGATCGCCGCGGTGCAGGGCTTCTGCCTCGGCGGCGGCATCGGTCTGGTCGGCAACGCCGATATCGTAATCGCCTCGGATGACGCGACTTTCGGGCTGCCCGAGGTCGACCGCGGTGCGCTCGGTGCGGCCACCCATCTGTCCCGTCTGGTGCCGCAGCATCTGATGCGCGCGCTGTTCTATACCGCGAGCACCATCACCGCACAGCAGTTGCAGCACTTCGGCTCGGTGTACCAGGTGGTGCCGCGCGCCGAACTCGACGCCGCCGCACTGGAGGTCGCCAAGAACATCGCGGCCAAGGACAGCCGGGTCATCCGGGCGGCCAAGCGCGCGCTCAATGGCATCGATGTGCAGGACGTGCACCGCAGCTACCGCTACGAACAGGGCTTCACCTTCGAACTGAATCTGGCCGGTGTCGCGGATGAGATCCGTGCGCGGTTCGACGACGATCTGGCCGCACGCAAGGAAGAGAGCAAGGAAAACTGATGCGGGACAAGCGAATGTCGCTCGACGAGGTCGTGGGCGAGCTGCGCAGCGGTATGACCATCGGCATCGGCGGCTGGGGCTCGCGGCGCAAGCCGATGGCGCTGGTGCGGGCCATCCTGCGCTCGGATATCACCGATCTGACCGTGGTCAGTTACGGCGGACCCGATCTCGGTCTGCTGTGTTCGGCGGGCAAGGTGCGCAAGGCGTATTACGGCTTCGTCTCGCTGGATTCGCCACCGTTCTACGATCCGTGGTTCGCCAAGGCACGCACCTCCGGTGCATTGGTGGCGCGCGAGATGGACGAGGGCATGTTGAAGTGCGGGCTGGAGGCGGCGGCCGCGCGACTGCCGTTCCTGCCGATCCGCGCCGGACTGGGATCCGATGTCGTCAATTTCTGGGATGGCGAGCTGAAGACCGTCGCATCGCCGTATCCGGACGGCGACGGACGAACCGAAACGCTGATCGCGATGCCCGCACTGAATCTCGATGCGGCGCTTGTGCATTTGAATATCGGCGATAAGCACGGCAATGCGGCCTACACCGGTGTCGATCCGTATTTCGATGACCTGTACTGCCTGGCCGCCGAGCGTCGCTACGTATCGGTGGAGCGGGTGGTGGAGACCGAGGAGCTGGTGAAAGCCGTTCCACTGCAGTCGTTATTGCTCAACCGGCTGCTGGTCGACGGTGTGGTCGAGGCGCCCGGCGGCGCGCACTTCACCCTGGCCGCCGATAGCTACGGCCGCGACGAGAAGTTCCAGAAGCATTATGTGGAGTCGGCCAAGACGCCGGAGTCCTGGCAGCAGTTCGTCGACAGATATCTGGCGGTCTCCGAGGACGAATATCAGGCCGCCGTTCGCGAGTTCGCACAGGAGGTGTCGAAGTGACGACAACCGAAACCATTACGCGGGCTGAGATCTGCGCCATCGCCTGCGCCGAGATCTTCAGCGGCGCCGGGGAAATCATGGCCTCGCCGATGTCGCCCATGACGATCATCGGCGCGCGGCTGGCCAAGTTGACCACCGAACCGGATCTGCTGCTCTCCGATGGCGAGGCGCTGTTGTTCGCCGACACTCCCCCGTTGGGCGGTAAGGCGCCGATCGAGGGGTGGATTCCATTCCGCAAGGTCTTCGATGTGGTCGCCTCCGGTCGGCGCCATGTGGTGATGGGGGCCAATCAGCTCGATCGGTTCGGCAATCAGAACCTGTCGGCATTCGGTCCGTTGCAGCAGCCAACCCGGCAGATGTTCGGTTCGCGCGGTGCGCCGGGCAACACCATCAATCATCCGACCAGCTACTGGGTCTCGCGGCATACGCGTCGGGTGTTCGTCGATCAGGTGGATATCGTCTCCGGCGTCGGCTACGACAAGGTCGATCCGGCCAATCCGGCGTATCGGTTCCACCACCTGCACCGGGTGGTCACCAATCTGGGCGTCTTCGATTTCGGGGGGCCAGACCACACGATGCGGGCACGCAGTCTGCATCCGGGCGTCACGGCCGATGAGGTCGCCGAGAACACCTCGTTCGAGATCGCCGGACTGGCGGAGGCTGGTCAGACCCGCCTGCCGTCCGCGGAAGAGCTGCGGTTGATCCGGGATGTGCTCGATCCCAAGAAGGTTCGGGAATCCGAGGTGCCGTCATGAGCGCTCTGCGGACACCGCTGACCGAGTTGGTCGGCATCGAACATCCGATCGTGCAGACCGGTATGGGCTGGGTGGCCGGGCCGAGTCTGGTGTCGGCGACCGCCGAGGCCGGTGGACTCGGGATTCTGGCCTCGGCCACCATGACATTCGCCGATTTGGAAGCCGCGATCGCGAAGACAAAGGCGCATACCGACAAGCCGTTCGGCGTGAATATCCGCGCGGACGCCACGGATGCGCCCGAGCGGATCGATCTGTTGATCCGGGAGAAGGTGGCCGTCGCGTCCTTCGCGTTGGCACCGAAGCAGGAACTCATCGCCAAGCTGAAAGATGCCGGTGTGGTGGTTATTCCATCGATCGGCGCGGCCAAGCACGCGGTGAAAGTCGCGTCCTGGGGTGCCGATGCGGTGATCGTGCAGGGCGGCGAGGGCGGTGGGCATACCGGTCCGGTGGCGACCACGCTGCTGCTGCCGTCGGTGCTGGATGCTGTCGATATTCCGGTTGTCGCGGCGGGTGGATTCTTCGACGGACGTGGTCTGGCCGCCGCATTGGCCTATGGCGCGGCGGGTGTCGCGATGGGGACACGCTTCCTGTTGACCAAGGAGAGCACCGTGCCCGACGCGGTCAAGCAGGAGTATTTGAAGCGGCAACTGCAGGACACCGTGGTCTCGCTCAAGGTCGACGGTATGCCGCACCGGGTGCTGAATACCGAACTCGTTGATCGCCTGGAACATTCGGGGCGCTGGCGGGGGCTGGCCGCAGCCGTCTCCAATGCGGCGAAGTTCAAGGGTATGACCGGTATGAAGTGGTCGACCATGGTCCGCGACGGGCTGGCCATGCGAAAGGCCAAGGATCTCAGCTGGTCTCAGGTCGTCATGGCCGCAAATACCCCGATGCTGCTGCGCGCCGGACTCGTCGAGGGCAATACTCACGCGGGCGTACTCGCCGCTGGCCAGGTCACCGGCATCATCGACGACCTGCCCACCTGTAAGGAACTCATCGACCGCATCGTCGCCGACGCCGTCACGCGGATCGACAGCATTGCCGCGCTGACCGCGGGCTGACGCGTTTCGCGCGGCCTGCGGAGGTTGTCGCGTTCGGGTTCATTGGGCTGCGGTGGGTCCTGTTGTCCTGCATTGACATCTCGGAATTCGGCTGTCCCGGGATGGTTTGCCGTCCCGGGGTTTACCCGGGCCGTGCTGGGCACGTCGTGTGCCGTATCCGGCTTAGTTCCCGGAGTTCGTGCACACAGGCCCACAGCCTCCGGCCCAGTCGGCCAGCTGTGATTGCGTTCTCGAGCGCTACGAGGCGGGTCAAAGGTTGTTGCATCTGGGGATTCGAGCAACCTTTTGACTCGCCTTGATGGGCTGAACAGTCATTTGGCTCGCCTCGATGAGGCGGGGCGTACGGGGGCGTGCCCGATCGGTGTCGTGGGTTCTCAAATGGTGGGCGCGGCTTGGTATTACAACCACCATTCAACTGCTCCTCAATGGAGCTAGCCACCTGACCCGCAACGATGAGGCAGGGCCGCTGGGCTTGCCGGATGGTGTCGAGGGCAGCCGAATGGTTGTTGTGGCATGTGTTGCCAGCCGCCATTCGACTACCGTCGATGGAGTGGACTGCTAGCTGAGGCGTTCGATGATGGTGACGTTAGCGGTGCCGCCGCCCTCGCAGATGGTGAGCAGGCCGTAGCGGCCGTTGCGGCGTTCCAGCTCGTTCAGCAGGGTGGCGAAAAGCTTTGCGCCGGTGGCGCCGAGCGGATGGCCGAGGGCGATCGCACCACCGTTGACGTTCACCTTCTCCGGGTCCGCACCGGTCTCGCGCAGCCAGGCGAGCACGACCGGGGCGAAAGCCTCGTTGATCTCGACGACATCGATATCGTCGATGGTCAGACCGGTCTTCTCCAGCGCCCACTTGGTGGCCGGAATCGGGCCGGTGAGCATCATGATCGGGTCGGCGCCGCGGGCGCTCACGTGGTGGATGCGGGCGCGCGGGCGCAATCCGTATTCCGCGACAGCCCATTCGGAGGCGAGCAGGGTCGCGCTCGCGCCGTCGGAGATCTGGCTGGCGATCGCGGCGGTCAGCGTGCTGCCCTCGACGAGAACAGGCAGCGACGCCATTTTCTCGAGCGAGGTCTCGCGTGGACCCTGGTCGATCCAGAAATCACCGACCGGCACGATCTCGCCGTCGAAGCGGCCGTTCTTGATGGCATCGCGAGCGCGCTCATGGCTGCGCAATGCCCAGCGCTCCATCTCTTCTCGGCTGATATCCCACTTGTCGGCGATCAGCTGCGCGCCGTTGAACTGTGAAACCTCGGCGGTGCCATAGCGATGGTCCCAGCCGTGCGCACCGACGAAGGGTGCGTCGAAACCATATTCCTTGCCGGCCAACATGGCTGCCGAGATCGGGATGGCGCTCATATTCTGCACACCACCTGCGACGATCACCTCGGCGGTGCCGCTCATAATCGCCTGCGCACCGAAATTGATGGCCTGCTGGGAAGATCCGCACTGCCGGTCGACAGTGACACCCGGAACTTCCTCCGGATAACCGGCGGCCAGCCACATCGTGCGGCCGATATTGCCCGCCTGCGGACCGATATTGTCCACACAGCCGACGATCACATCGTCGACCACCGCCGGATCGATGGGGTTGCGATCCAGCAGCCCACGCAATGCGGCCGCGCCGAGATCGGCCGGATGCACCGCGGCCAGTGCGCCATTGCGCTTGCCGACCGGGGTGCGCACCGCGTCGATCACATAGGCATCCCGCAGCGGGGCGTACGGGCGGCGAGCGGATGGTGCTGACATGGAGAACTCCTACTTGGTGTTGCCCGGCGGCAGCGACGGGCCCGGAGGCGGTAGCTCGCGTAACCACGGAGGGTCCACGACCGCCGAGATCGACTAAGGCACGGTTAGACCGTCGAGCACGATGGTCAGGTACTGCTTGGCGAGGTTCTCGACGGTGATCGAGCCGCCGGGCTCGTACCACCGCACCGCAACCCACACCGTGTCCCGGAGGAACCGGTAGGCCAATTCGACGTCGAGTTCCGGCCGGAAGCTGCCGTCCTCGACGCCGTTGGTCAACACCCGGTGCCACAGCTCGCGGAATTCGCGGTTGTAGTCGGCGATATAGGTGAACCGCTCCGAATCACGCAGGCGCTTGGCCTCGGCCTGATAGATCGCCACCGCGGCGTGCGAACGGTCGAATGATTCGTAGGACGCGATCACCAAGGCTTCCAAGGTATCTCGCGAACTGAGCCCGGCGGTCACGATCTCCCGATACCGCCCGAACAGATCGTCGAGGAAGCCGCGCAGGATCTCGTCGACCATCGACTCCTTGGAATCGAAGTGGTGATACAGGCTCCCCGATAGAATCCCGGCCGCATCGGCGATATCACGCACGGTGGTCGCACGCAGTCCGCGCTCGGCGAACAGTTGGGCCGCCAGTGCGAGCAATTCATTGCGCCGTGCTGATTTCGAGGCGTCTGGTGCGGTCACACGGCTCATAATACAACCAAGCATTTGCTTGGTCTAGCGGCGGCTGGTCCGCCTCCCCGAATCTTCAGGCGCCAGACTCGACCTCCGCGAGACCAGCACTGGCGAGCAGCGGTATTCAGTGGAGTTCAGTTAGCCCGACGACTCACCCATGTGCTAGCCAAATCAGTCCTTCGGGAGGCATCAGCGCATCGAATAGCGCAGTGGTGAAGACACCGACAGGTCCGCCAGCAGTCGATCGCAGATGACGACCGGGGAAACGCCCGCCCGCGCCATCCGCGCCACCAGCGCGAGTCTGCGTTCACAGCTGTCCCATTCGACGGTCAGCGGGCCGCGATCCGGGCCCGCGTCGACAGTGGCCATGACACGCGGTGGACCGAAGGGGACCTGCTCCTCGATGAGCTTGAGGATCATGCCGCGCTGCCAGGCCCGGTAGGTATCCATATCCGCGCCGACGACAAGCTTGTCCGTGGCCGCGCACAGGCCCTGGGCGATCTCGTCGGCGAGTGCCCCGCGATCGAAGCGGTACTTGCGGCATTTGCGAATGACGTCGAGCAGATCCGCTCGCACCTCACACAACAGCGCCGTCTGCCGCCGCCGTCTACGGTCCTGCTCGGATCCGAGCAATGCGGCACCGAGCCCGATGCGGCAGGCACGTTCGTAATCGCGCGCCATATCGGCACGCAACGCACCGCGCGGATCGCGAGCGACCTCGGATTCGTCGATCGCGTATTGCTCGAGAATCTGAGCGGCCCGGGTCGCGGTCGTGCGCTCAGAGGTGTGGTTCATGAGTTCGGCACCGAAGGTGAGCGCGGCGAGCACCATGCTGTCCAGCCGTCGCCTGGCCAGCACGACTTCGCGCACCAATTCGAGTTCCAGTTGTTCGCGGGCCTGTGGGCGATCCAGCCCCATAGCCATCGCCCCTTAGGGAAGTACGAGATTCGGCCACCCCCAGCATTGCACACCCGGACACCCTGCGTCCCGGCCTTTTTACCTGATCAGGCTGTGTTTGATGGCCGCGCCTGCGGCGCGGCGGGTTCGCGGCCCCCGGGTGTCTCGCGTCCGAGCCGTCGAGACTCGCGCCTGCGGCGCATGCGCTTCGACGGCTCGGACGCGAGACGGGCCGCGAACTCCTCGCTCGTAACACCCGCTCCGCGGACATCACCTCGAACAGACAAGTCGACACCCCATGCACCACCACCCGACACTCGCGCGGGCCGCGCTTCGACGACTCGGACGCGAGACGGGCCGCGAACAGTCGCTCGTAACACCCGCTCCGCGGACATCACCTCGAACAGACAGGTCGACACTCCATGTACCGCCCACCGGCCGACACTCGCGGGGCGCGCTTGGACGACTCGGCTGAGGCTGATCAGGCGCGCTGGCTACTGACCGACACCACTTCGCCGGTGAGGTAGGTGGTGTAGTCACTGGCCAGCATGGCGATGGTGGCGGCGACTTCCCAGGGTTCGGCGGCGCGGCCGAAGGCTTCGCGCTCGGAGAGGCGATCGAGCAGTTCGGTCGAGCTGACCTTGTCCAGGAAGGCGTGCCTGGCGATGCTCGGGGCGACGGCATTGATTCGGACGCCGAGTTCGGCGGCCTCGACGGCGCTGCAGCGGGTCAGGGCCATGACGCCGGCCTTGGCGGCGGCGTAGTGGGCCTGGCCGTATTGTGCCCGCCAGCCGAGCACGCTGGCGTTATTGACGATGACGCCGCCGTGGCCCGCATCCCGGAAGTAGCCGAGCGCGGCGCGGGTGCAGCGGAAGGTGCCGTTGAGGGTGATGTCCAGCACGCGGTCCCACTGCTCGTCGGTCATATCGACGACCGGGGTCTCGCCGCCGAGTCCAGCATTGTTGACCATGATGTCGATGCGACCCAAAGCGGTTGCGGCACCACGAATCAATTCGTTGACCTGTTCGGTGCTCTGCACATCGCACGCGATCGAGGCGACCCGGCGCTCGGGGAATTCGGCCTTCAGCTCGACCTCGGTTTCGGTGAGACGCCGCTCATGCCAGTCGGATACGACGACATCGGCGCCCTCCGCGAGCAACCGGCGCGCGGTGGCGGAGCCGATGCCGGTGCCCGCCGCGGCGGTGATCACGGCATTGCGTCCGGTCAGCAGGCCGTGCCCCGGAATAGGCTGCGGCGCAATAGAAAGCGGTCCGTTCATGGGCGAGCCTCCCGCGGCAGGCCGAGCACACGCTCGGAGATGATATTGCGCTGCACTTCGTTCGAACCTCCGTAGATCGTGTCGGCGCGGGTGAACAGATACAGCCGCTGCCATTCGTTGAGATCGTGCTCATCGGCCACCAGACCGGCGGGACCGAGCACGGCCATGGCCAATTCGCCGAGGCCCCGATGCCAATTGGCCCACAACAGCTTCGAAACCGAGGCCTGGCCGCCGTCGTCGGCGGTGCTGTCCTGCATGGTGCGCAGCGCGTGGGCGCGCAGGACGCGCAGGCCGACCCATGCCTTATCGATGCGATCGGCGATCAATGGATCGTCGGCCGCGCCGGTGCGACGGGCCAATGCTTCGATGTCGGCCAGTTCGCGGGCGAATCGGATCTGCTGGCCGAGCGTGGAGATACCGCGCTCGAAGGTGAGCGTGCCCATGGCGATGCGCCAACCGTCACCGGGTTCGCCGACGACCAGGTCCGCGGCGGTGCGGGCATTGTCGAAGAAGACCTCGTTGAATTCCGAGGTGCCGGTCAGCTGGATGATCGGACGGACCTCGATACCCGGCTGATGCATCGGAACCAGCAGGTAGGACAGGCCTTTGTGCCGGGTCGAACCCTTTTCGGTGCGTGCGACGACGAAGCACCAGTCGGCCACATGGGCCAGCGAGGTCCAGATCTTCTGGCCGTTGACGGACCATTCATCACCATCGAGCTGGGCGCTGGTGGTGATGGCCGCCAGGTCCGAGCCCGCACCGGGTTCGGAATAGCCCTGGCACCACAGCTCGGTCACATTCCGGACGCCCGGCAGGAACCGTTCCTTCTGCGCCTGGGTGCCGAAGGCCAATACCGTCGGGCCGAGCAATTCCTCACCGACGTGGGAAACCCGGGCCGGCGCATTCGCTTTGGCGTACTCCTCATGGAAGATCACCTGCTGGCGCACCGAGGCCTCGCGCCCGCCCCACTCCTTGGGCCAGCCGAGGCAGGTCCATCCGGCGGCGGCTAGATGCCGGTCCCAGGCGAGGCGTTCCTCGAAGGCCTCGTGTTCGCGGCCGGGCCCGCCGAGTCCGCGTAGCGCACGGAACTCGCCATCGAGGTTCTCGGCCAACCACTCGCGCACTTCTGCGGAAAACCGCGCGTCCTGTGCGGCAGGATTGTCTGCACCGTCCTGCCCTGCGCTTTTCCCGGCCCCCTGCCCTGCGGGCCCACCCGCCGTGGGCCCGCCCCCCTTGTCGGAATCTGATGCCTGGATCGCAACCACGCCGGTAGGATAACCTACCAAGCACTTGCTTTGTTAGAGCCAAACCGCTTTTATCGAGCAAAGGCAGCAAAAGACCCCGCCAACGGTGAGGACACCCGTGACAACCCCTGCACAAACGACACCCATGGCACTGCACGATGCCGCGCGCACCTTCGGCACCGCGCCCGCCCTCGGCGACGGCGAGATGCGGCTGGATTGGGCGCAGTTGCTCACGGCGGTGCAGGAGGTGGCGCGGGCGCTCATCGCGCGCGGTATGCAGTCGGGTGACCGGGTCGCCATGTGGTCACCGAATACCTACCACTGGGTGATCGCGGCACTGGGCGCCCACTACGCGGGCGCGGCACTGGTGCCATTGAATACCCGCTACGTCGCGGATGAGGCCGCCGACGTACTGGAGCGGGTCGAGGCCAAGGCGCTGTTCATTGCCGGAACCTTCCTCGGCCGGGATCGGTTGGCCGAATTGCGTGCCGCCGCACCGGAATTGCATATCGATACGGTGGTGGTCATTCCGGTCGAGTCGGATACCGCCGATCCCAGCGCGCTGAACTGGTCGCAGCTGGCGGGACTAGCCGAATCTGTCCCGCTGGCCGATGCGGTGCAGCGCGCCGAAGGCGTCGACCCCGAGGATATTTCCGACATCCTGTTCACCTCTGGCACCACCGGACGCAGCAAGGGCACGTTGGTCGCGCATCGGCAGGCACTGTCGGTGGTGCGGGCCTGGGCCGAATGCACCACCCTCAACAGCTCCGATCGGTATCTGGTGGTGAGCCCGTTCTTCCACAACTTCGGTTACAAGGCGGGCATTCTCGCGTGCCTGGCGACCGGCGCGGCGATCATTCCGCAGGCGACCTTCGATGTGCCGGTGACCATGCGATTGGTCGGCGAAGAGAAAATCACGGTACTGCCCGGACCGCCGACCATCTACCAGACGATCCTGGACTTCCCGGACCGGGATAACTACGACCTGAGCACATTGCGGGTCGCCGTAACCGGCGCCGCGACCGTACCCGTGGTGCTGGTCGAGCGCATGCGTTCGGAACTCGACTTCGACGTCGTCATCACCGGCTACGGACTGTCCGAGGCCTCCGGATTCGGCACCATGTGCCGCGCGGACGACGATGCCGCGACCATCGCGGGCACCTGCGGCCGTCCGATCGCCGATTTCGAACTGCGGCTCAGCGAGCAGGGCGAGGTGCTGCTGCGCGGCCCGAATGTCATGCTCGGCTACCTCAACGATCCGGAAAGCACCACCGAAACCATCGATACCGACGGCTGGCTGCACACCGGTGATATCGGCACGATCGACGAGCGCGGCTATCTGAAGATCACCGATCGACTCAAGGACATGTACATCTCCGGCGGGTTCAATGTGTATCCGGCGGAGGTGGAACAGGCGCTGGCCCGGCTCGACGGGGTTGCCGAATCGGCAATCGTCGGGGTGCCGGATACCCGAATGGGCGAGGTGGGCAAGGCATTTGTGGTGCGCAAGCCGGGCGCGGCGCTGACCGAGGAGCAGGTGCTCGCACATGCGAGCACGGTGCTGGCGAATTTCAAGGTGCCGCGGTTCATCGAATTCCGGGACCAATTGCCCTATAGCGCGGCCGGGAAAGTGCTGAAACGTGAGCTACGTGAGGAGAAGTCGTAATGTCCGAGATCCCCTATGAGCCGGACGTGGTCACGTATGAACGGCGGGGTCGAGTCGCCATCGTGACGCTCAACCGGCCCGACTACCGCAATGCGCAGAACTCGGTGATGACCTACGCCATCGACGCCGCCTTCGAGCGTGCGGTCGAGGATCCCGAGGTCGGCGTAATCGTCCTGGCGGGCAATGGAAAACACTTCAGCGCCGGGCACGATATCGGCACTCCCGGCCGTGATCACCATGTGCGCTACCAGAACAAGGCCGCACTCTGGTGGGATCACGTCGACAAGGTCGGCGGTGACCAGCGCTTCGCGCGCGAGCTCGAGGTGTACCTCGGCATGTGCCGGCGCTGGCGGGAAATTCCGAAGCCGACCATTGCCATGGTGCAGGGCGCCTGCATCGCGGGCGGGCTCATGCTGGCCTGGGTCTGCGATCTGATCATCGCCTCCGATGACGCCTTCTTCTCCGATCCCGTTGTGCGCATGGGCATTCCGGGCGTGGAGTACTTCGCGCACCCGTGGGTGATGGGCCCGCGCGCGGCGAAGGAGTTCCTGTTCACCGGGGACCGCTTCGATGCGGCGCAGGCCAAGGAATGGGGCATGGTCAATCGCGTCGTAGCGCGCGACCAGCTCGAAACCGAAACCCTCGCACTGGCCGAAAAGATCGCCACCATGCCGCAATTCGGGCTCGCGCTGACCAAGAAGGCGGTCAATCAGGCCGAGGATCTGATGGGGATGCGGGCGGGTATGGATTCGGTATTCGGCCTGCACCACTTCGCGCATGCGCACAATGCCGAGGTCGGCGCGGATTCGCTCGGCGGTATGAACGCAAAGTCGATGAAGGCCGATGCGACGACCGCGGCCTCGACGTCCGAGCAGAACGGGACAACGTAGTGGATCTGGATCTCGATCAGGCGACACAGGAATTCCAGCGCGAAGTTCGCGAATTTCTCGCCGCCAACAAACCCGCGAAACCGCTGCCTTCGATGGATACCGAGGCCGGGTTCGAGGCGCATCGCGAATGGGAGCGCACACTCGCCGAGGCGCGGCTGTCGGTCGTCGCCTGGCCGCAGGAGTACGGCGGACGCGATGCCTCGCTGCTGGAGTGGGTGCTCTTCGAGCAAGAGTATTACGCCGCGGCGGCGCCGGGGCGGGTCAGCCAGAACGGCATATTCCTGCTGGCACCAACGCTTTTCGAACATGGAACGCCGGAGCAGCTGGAACGGATCATGCCGCGGATGGCGCGCGGTGACGATATCTGGGCGCAGGCCTGGTCCGAGCCGGAGGCGGGCAGCGATCTGGCCGGTATCCGCTCGACCGCGCGGCGCACCAGCGGCGGCTGGCTGCTGAGCGGCCAGAAGACCTGGAGTTCGCGAGCATCATTCGCGGATTGGGCATTCGGGCTGTTCCGCAGCGATCCCGACGCGGCGGATGCGGGGCCCTCCATGGTTACGCAGGCTGCCGCCTCCGAGCCTGACCGCAGCCGCCGGGGTCGGCATCGCGGACTCACCTATGTGATGTTCCCGCTGTCCGCGGATGGTATTTCCGTGCGGCCGATTCCGCAGTTGGATGGGGAGCCGGGATTCGCGGAAATCTTCCTCGACGATGTCTTCGTACCGGATCGCGATGTGATCGGCGCACCCGGCGACGGCTGGCGGGTCGCGATGAGCACGTCGAGCAACGAGCGTGGACTGTCGCTGCGGTCCCCCGGACGCTTCAGCGCCACCGCGCAGCGGCTCGTCGATCTCTGGCTCGACACCGGCGACCGAACCAATACCGCACAGCGAGATGCGGTGGTGGACGCCTGGATCGGCAGCGAAGCCTATCGGCTGCACACCTTCGGCACGGTCACCCGGTTGAACGAGGGCGGCAAGCTGGGCGCGGAATCCTCGATCACCAAGGTGTTCTGGTCCGAACTGGACATCGCCATGCACGAGACCGCGCTGGAGGTACTCGGCGGTGCAGCCGAGCGGTCCGGGCCTTGGACCGACGGCTACCTGTTCTCGCTGTCCGGCCCGATCTATGCCGGTACCAATGAGATTCAGCGCAATATCATCGCCGAGCGGCTGCTCGGACTACCGAGAGGGAGCAGCCGATGAGATTCGCGCTCAGCCAGGAACAACTCGACTTCGGCACCAGCCTGCGCAAACTGCTCGATGCCGGACGGACTCCCGCCGCCGTACGCAACTGGGCCGCGGGCGATCCCCGGTCCGGACGTGGGCTCATCCGGCAGCTGGCCGGTGCGGGTGCGCTCGGTCTCGCCGTCGAGGAGCGGCACGGCGGTGTCGGCGCGGAGCCGATCGATCTGGTTGTCGCATTCCAGGAAATCGGCCGCGCCGCCGCACCCGGTCCGCTGGTCGAGACGGCGGCCGCGGTACCCGCTCTGCTGCAAGCCCTTCCGAATACCGAATTGGCCGAACGCTGGCTGCCCGGGTTCACGGAGGGTGCTGCGCTCGGCACGTTGGCATTCACTTCACCCGATCACGGCACGGTCGCATTGGATGCGGATGCCGCCGAGGTGGTGCTGATCGCCGACGGTAATCAGCTCCGCACCGGACATCGCGCGGGGCTGGTGCGATCAGTCGATCCGGCGCGGCGACTGTTCGTCATCGAATCCGATGCTGTTGTCGCCGAGGGGCAGCAGGTGCTCGAGGCCGTTGCGGCCGCCTTCGATACCGGTGCGCTGGCCAATGCGGCGCAGCTGCTCGGTGCGGGACGGGCACTACTGGCTGCGGCGACGGAATATGCCAAGCAGCGCAGGCAGTTCGGTAAGCCGATCGGCGAATTCCAGGCCGTGAAGCAGAAGTTGGCCGATGTGCTGATCGGGCTGGATCTGGCCGAACCGCTGCTCTACCGGGCGGCATTGACAATGGGTGAAGCCACGCGCGGTCGCGATGTTTCGGCTGCCGTGATCGCCTGCGGTGATGCGGCTTATCGGGCGGCTCGGGCTGCCCTGCAGGTGCACGGCGCGATCGGGTACACCGCCGAGTACGACCTGTCGCTGTGGTTGACCAGGGTGACAGCGCTCCGGTCGGCCTGGGGCACAACGGATCTGCATCGTTCCCGAATTGCCCGCGCGCTGCGCGATGAGGCTGTGCAGGACCGGGCTTTGCGAGGTATGAAATGAGCGCATCGCGTAGCGATTCGATGGGGGGCGGTCGGGCGACGGGTGGGCCCACCACCGAACACCAGGAATTCGTCGCTTCGGTCCGGGCGCTGCTCACCAAGCATGCCGGATCCGCCGCGGTACGCGCGGCAATGGATACCGAACTCGGCTACGACGAGAAGCTGTGGCGGCTGTTGTGCGAGCAGGTCGGCGTGGCGGCGCTTGCGATTCCGGAGGAATACGGCGGGTTCGGTGCCAGCCTGGTCGAATCCCTGCTGGTGGTAACCGAATTGGGGCGCACGCTGGCCGGGGTGCCAATGCTCGGTTCAGCCGTGCTCGGTGCGCAGGCGGTGCTGTTGTCCGGCGACCGTGCGGCGTGTGAGCGGCTGCTGCCCGAAGTTGCCGAAGGTACTCGCACGCTCGCGGTGTGCTGGGCGGGCACCGGTGGTTGGGCCGAGCCGGGTGTGCGTTCCGAAAACGGAACGCTTTCCGGCACAGCACATTACGTGCTCGATGGGTTGCATGCCGACACCCTTCTCGTTGTGACTTCTGACGGCCTGTTCGAGGTCGAGTCGGGTGCCGCGGGCGTGACGCGTCGCGCGGTCGCGACCATGGATCCCACTCGCAAGCTGGCCGAAATCACGTTTGCGACGGTTCCGGCGCGGCGGCTCGGTTCGGCGGATCCGGCGCTCATCGTCCGCCTGCATGAAATCGCTTGGGCCGCAGTGGCTGCTGAACAGGTCGGTGCCGCGGAACGGTGTCTGGAGATGACGGTCGAGTACGCCAAGTCCCGGGTGCAGTTCGGACGGCCGATCGGCAGTTTCCAGGCGCTCAAGCACCGCATGGCGGATATGTATGTGCTGGTGGAGTCGGCCAAATCCGCGTCCTATGCGGCAACGGTCGCCGTGGCGGAGCAGAGCTCGTCGGCCGCGGAGGATGTCTGGGCGGCGCGGACGCACTGTTCGGAGACGTTCACGACCATCGTGGCCGAGATGGTGCAGTTGCACGGCGGCATCGCCATTACCTGGGAACATGACGCGCATTTGTTCTTCAAGCGCGCGCACGGTGATGCGCAGTTGTTCGGGCAACCGCACAGGCCGCTGCCACAACCCGCCTGATATCCCCGCTCCGCTACCGACCGCGCACACCCTGGCCATAGATAGTTAGCGTATGTAATAATATTGTGTGCAGCGGGCTCAGGTGGCAACAGCAGATGACATCGTGGTCAACCTCCTCGTCACCGCGGGCCGGCTGACCCGGCTGGCCGGGGTGATCAGCGGCGACGACCTGCCGCGAGCCGTGCTGCGCGCACTTGCGGTGCTCGACGAACACGGCGCGGTGCGCGTCAGCGAATTCGCTCGCATCGATCGATGTTCACAGCCGGCGGCAACGGCGCTGATCGGCAAGCTCGTCGTGGATGGATACGCCTCCCGACGCAAGGATCCGGATGATTCCCGGGCCGTCGTCGTCGAGCTCACCCCGGCCGGACGCACTCGTTTGACACATGCCCGCGCCGCCTTCGGCGAGGCGATGGCGGCGAAGCTCACCGGTTTCGATATCGAACGGTTGGCCCGGATGGAAAGCGATATGAAGGAACTGCTGGAGGCACTGAAGAAGTCGGTGCCGCGGCATCTGTCCACGTCGCGATAGCCGATTCGACTGGTCGGACCGGAGTACGGTCGGAGAGTATGACCGATGAGAAGCGTGGCCGAGTCAAGGTAGCGACCAGCCAGAAGCGAGTCCGGGTCTACCTCGGCGGCCAGTTGGTCGCCGACACCGTCCGTCCGGTCCTGGTCTGGGAGAGTCCGCACTACCCGACCTACTATCTGCCCGTCGCGGATCTGCACGCGAAACTCGAGCCGAACGGCACCAGCGCGAAATCCCCGAGCCGTGGCACCGCGACCGGCTACGACGTGATCGTCGACGGCACCACCGCTGCTGGAGCCGCCGTTCGCTACCACGACTCCCCGTTCACCGAACTGAACGACTTGGTGCGCCTGGACTGGAACGCCATGGACGAATGGTTCGAAGAGGACGAGCCGGTCTACGTCCACCCGCGCGATCCGTACACCCGCGTCGACATCCTCGCCAGCTCCCGCCATATCCGCGTCGAGATCGACGGCACCACCGTCGCCGACTCGCACTCCCCGCGCATCCTCTTCGAAACCGGCCTCCCGGCAAGGTATTACCTCCCCCTGACCGATGTCCGCCAAGACCTACTGAAGCCCTCCGGCACCCACACCAGCTGCCCCTACAAGGGCACCGCCGACTACTGGACCGTCCACATCGACGGCAAGGACTACCCGGACATCGTCTGGGGCTACCGCACCCCACTGCCGGAAAGCCAGAAGATCGCGGGCCTGGCCTGCTTCTACAACGAAAAGGTCGACATCTACCTGGACGGCGAACTCCAAGACCGCCCGAACACCCCGTTCAGCTGACCGCTTGCCGCATCAGATCGCGACAATATCGAGCATGCTCTCGAGCCCACGGAAATCCTTACCGTTGCGCGTGTAGAGCGGCAGCCCGCGGGCCGACGCTATCGCCGCAATCAGCAGGTCCATCCTGCGCGGTTCGGGATCTCGCTTCGCCGCAATGGTCAACGCCACCAAAGTGCCGTACCGCGTAGCTGCGTCCGCGTCGAACGGCAGCGGATCGAAGTCCACCCGTAGCACAACGGCCAGCGTTCGCCAGTCCTGGCGTGCGGCAACCACCGTGGGTGTGAGCAAACTCGGCTGATCAGACCGCGATCAGTGGAGGCTGGTCCTCGGCGCGGCGGTATTGGCCAGGAGCTTGGCCGTATTCGCGTTTGAAGGCCTTGGCGAAGGCGAATTCTGAGGTGTAGCCGACCTTACGGGCGATGGTGCCGAGCGGGCTGTCGGTGTCGCGGAGCAGGCGGGCGGCGGTGAGCATGCGCCAGCGGGTGACGTAGGCCAACGGCGGTTCGCCGACCGTGGCGGTGAAGCGGCGGGCCAGGGTGGCTCGGGAGACGCCCGCGATATCGCTGAGGTCGGGGACCGTCCAGGTGCGAGCCGGCGCCTCGTGCACGGCGCGCAGCGCGGCCGCGACCGCCGGATCGGCGAAGGCGCCCGCCCAACCGGTGGCGGGTTCGCCGACGGCCTGCTCGTCGAACCAGGCGCGCAGCATGAACAGGAGCAGGGTCTCCAGAATGGCGGGCACGGCGGCATCGCTGCCCTGTTTCGGCTCGGCGACCTCTGCGGCGAGCAGGTCGACGGCGGCTCGCAAGGACGGGTGACGACCGGGACGTGCTGGCAGATGGATGAATTCGGGAAGTTCGTCGAGCAGCGGGTGGCTGCGTTGCCTGCCGAGTTCATATGCGCCACAGAGCAGGGCGGTACGCGCACCTGGTCCGGTGATCTCGCGCGGCTCCCCCGGTTGCGCCTTCTCGGTGACCGCACTGTCCAGGCGGTCGAGTAAGTCGTGGTCGGCACCGCGCGGCATGAAAAGAACGTCGCCGACACCGAGCGCGATGGGCTCACCGCCGGTCGGCACCGCCACGCACGAACCCTGCAGCACCACATGGAAACCCGCGCCGGGGACGACCGGATAGGCGCGGCCCCACGGCGCGTGCCGGATGAACAGGCCGGAGGTCGGGTTGCCGGTGCGGATGGCGGCGATGGTTTCGCTGAGGATGTCCACCTGATCACCATACTCTCCGCAGTGAGCGTTTCAGACATCACCCAGCGCGGATCAGCCATTCATTTACGCACATATGATCCATAATGTCGTACTCATGACAACGACGAAGATTGCCGTCTACGGCGCGACCGGCCACACCGGCAGCTACCTGCTCACCGAATTACACCGGCGCGGGATTGACCCGATCCTGGTCGGCCGCAGTGCCTCTCGAATGCGGGCGGCGGCCGAGGCAGCCGGGGTCCCGGACGCCGAGATCCGAGTCGCGACACTCACCGATCACGACGCCCTGGTCGCCGCCTTCACCGGCGCGGACGCCGTCATCAGCAGCCTGTCCGCGTATGTGCACAATGGCGAGCCGGTACTCGCGGCAGCCATCGCGGCCGGGGCGCACTACACCGATCTGTCCGGCGAACAGCTTTTCCTGAAGCGGGTTTTCGACGAGTACGGTGCGAAGGCCGAGGCCGCGGGCGTCACGGTGATCCCCGGTATCACCGATAACAATGTGGCGGGCGACTTGCTCGCCCACCTGACCGCGCGCCGACTGACCGGACCGGTCGAGATCGTGCTCAGCCATCTGAGCAAGAGCGGTGGCAACGGTTCCAAGGGCAGCGCGAAAACGGTCTTCGCCAGCCTCGACTGGTTCCGCGGCGGCGGCTGGCACTTCCAGGACGGCGAACTGCGCACCGGCACCGCCGCCCGGCACGCCGAGATGACATTCCCCGGCCACACCGCGGCCACGACCGTCACGAAATTCCCGCAGCCGCCGGTGATCACTATCCCCAGACACACCGATGTGTCGTACGTGGAAGGCGTCCTGGACATCGCCATCCACGACCTCCTTGGCTCATTCACCGAGGAAATCATCGAATCGCTCCCTGCCGAGCCGAGCTCCGACCTCCGCTACGACGTGGTCGTGGATGCCTATGACACCAACGGGCATTCGGCCCGTGGTGTCGTCAGCGGCGTCGACTCCTACCGCGATTCAGCTTTGGAAGCGGTAGAAATCGCAGTGCGCCTGGCCGACGGAACAACCAAGCCCGGCACCTTGTCCGTAGCCGAAGCCTTCGATGCCGAAGAACTCCTCGATGCCCTCGTCCGCTTCGACATCACCTGGCGCATCACTGAATAACGCCGCCGTGATTCAAACAAGCGTCCGCACCGACGACCGACCGGCAGCCCGCGGAAGTCAGCTCGCTCCCCCGCCGGAGGATTCGCCGCGCATCAGCGCCCCGAGTGACTCGCGGTCGGTGACGTCCATCTTGATGCAGGCTCGGTAGAGGTGCCCCTCGACCGTGCGGACGGAAACGGTGAGGCGATCGGCGATTTGACGGTTGGACAGCCCTGCCGCAACAAGATTCGCGATTTCACGTTCACGGGAGGTCAGTGGCAGGGGCTGAGCCGCTTGACGCAGAGCTGGCGTGCTCGCACCACCGCACGCCGCGGCGAGACGGTTTGCGGTGGCGGCGGATTCGAGCAGGCGACGGCGGTCACCGGCGCGTTCATGGGCGGATGCGGCCTGGGCGGCGGCATCGGCGGCCGAGAGCATGGCGCCGATGCGCTCGAATTCGGCTGCGGCCGCGTCCAGTCCGGGTCCGTCGTGCGCGGCGAGTGCCACCGCGTGATGGGCCTGGACCTGCACCAGGCTCCCGTCGACCCGGGCGGCCAGGTCGGCGAGTCGCCCTGCCACGGCATGGTCGCCGAAGCGTGCGGCGGTATGCAGTGCCATGGCCTCGATGGCGTGCTGATGTGCGCGCGCCGCAGCGTCGGCGGCGCCCATGGCCAATCGGATGGCGGGGGTGACGGTGCCCTCCGCGGCGGCCGCGCAGGCGCGCGCGAGTTCCAACTGCGGGTCGTAGACCGCGCTGTGCCTGCCACCGCGAGCGGCCGCCTCGGCAATGGATTCGGCCGCCTCCGCCGGTCGGCCGAGCGCCGAATATGCCTCGGCCAGACGGATTCTCGCCGGAATATGCCAGGCGGCGGCGCCCTCGGCGGTGAGCGCGGCCAGTGCCTGTTCGAGATGTTCGATACCGTCCAGGAAGCGGCCCTGCGCCACGTCGACGCTGCCCTGCAAGATCTTCGACATGCCCCACGCCAGGTACTGGCCCGGTGCCGAATAGCCGAAATACCCTGTGGCACGACGGCGTGCGGCCTCGAGATCACCGGTGCAGATCAGCGCGAGCACCTCGGCATGGGTCGAGATGAACCGGTTGAGTCCATCGATATGCGACTCCACCTGATGCCCGCGGGCCGCGTACTGACGCGCTGCCTCACCCTTACCCATCAGCGCCAGCGCCAGGCCGCCGCCGAAGGCCGCCCACCAAACCGCCCACGGCGGTGCGCCTTCGGTCTCCATCACCGACTCGGCCCCGGAAAACGCGTCCTCGAGCAGATTTTCGTGGACCGCACACGCTGCGGCCAAGCCCTCGAAGGTGGCAATGATCTTCGGATGCTGCACCTTGCCACGCAGCATTGCGAGCACCTCGTCGGCACGCTCGGCATCACCCATGGCCCAGAACAGATTCGAGACCCGGGTGCTGCCCCAGCGGCCCAGTTGGACCTCGTTCATCTGATCCGGGTCGAAGCTGGCGAGGGTGCGCTCGGCCTCGATGCGATGGCCCTGCCACAGCAGCGCCCGAGCCAGCAGATCCGCGGCCTCCACCCCGCCGCGACGTTCCACGGCGGCCCTGGCGAAACGCTCACCGAGCGGCAGATTGGCCAGCCCGATCGCATCGGCGGCGGCCGCCTCGAAGAGTTCGAGATCGGCGGATTTATCACTGTCCAAAGCCAATTCGGCCAACCGGATGCGGTCCGGCGCGGAATTGATCGGCCGTTCCCTGAGCGAGGAGTACAGCCGACCGCGCAGCCGCCGGGCCGAGGCGATGCCGAGCCGGCGCCGGATGACCTCACCGAACAGCGGATGGTTGTAGCGCACGATCAACTGGTGGGTGTTCTCGACAACCCTGATCAGTCCGCGGGTTTCGGCGGCCTCCACGGCCTCCTCGCCCGCCAGTTCGGAGAGCACGTCGAGATCGATTGGCTCGCAGAAGGTGAGCAGTTCGAGCACCCGCAGCACCGGTTCGGGCAGCTGCTCCACCCGATCCTCCAGTAGCGCAGCCAATTCCGAGGTCACCGCAGCCCGGCCGCGTAGCTGCCAGACGCCGTTCACCTGACGCAGCGAGCCCGCCTCCAGCGCGCCCTCCACCAAATGCCGGAGGAACAGAGCGTTTCCGCCGGAGGACTCCCACATCAGGTTGGCGGTGAAGCCCTCCAACTGCCCGCCGAGCATCGACTCGACCAGATCGACGCTCTGCTGCTGGGTGAACGGAGTGAGGTCGATGCGCAGCAGATGGCCGTCTTTCCATAACGAGGTGACCGCATCTGGCACCTGCACCCCGCTGCGCACGGTCGCGACGATATGGGCGGCCTTATCGATGGCCAGCTGCAACAGCAGTGTGGCCGAGAGCTGATCGAGCAGATGCGCATCGTCGACACCGATGATCGCGTGTCCGTCGGCGAGCAGCGCCTCGCGCGCGGCGGACATGAATGTCACCGGATCGTGCGCCGTATAAACGCCGACCATATGGGCGAATACGCCCAATGGGATGCTGCGGGCCGATTCCGTACCCGCCACCCACCGGACATTGCCGCCTACCGCGGCCGTCGCCTGTCTCGCCAGCGTCGTCTTCCCGACTCCGGCGTCGCCCGTCAATACCGCACCGACATATTCAGTTCCGGTGAGTGCCGCGCGGATCGCTTCGAACTCGGTCTCGCGCTCGATAATCGGCCAGTTCCGAGCCATAGCTCTTACTGTAGTTCGTCACGGATCATGATCGAGGACAACGAACCATGAACGGCCGCACCAGCTCAGCTGTTTCGGCCGCTAACCGAGTACGTCGTGGCGGACAATGGTCTGGTCACGCCCCGGTCCGACGCCGATACAGGAGATGCGGGCGCCGGACAACTCCTCCAGGCGCAAGACATAGGCCTGGGCGTTGGCAGGCAATTCCTCGAACGTCTTCACGTGTGAAATGTCTTCCCACCAACCGGGCATCTCTTCGTAAATCGGCTTGGCGTGGTGGAATTCGGTCTGTGTGGTCGGCATCTGCTCGACCCGCTTGCCGTCGATTTCGTAGGCGACGCAGATCGGCACCCGCTCCAGACTCGACAAGACGTCCAGTTTGGTGAGGAAGTAGTCGGTGACCCCGTTGACCCGGGTCGCGTAGCGCGCGATGACCGCATCGAACCAGCCGCAGCGGCGGGCCCGGCCGGTGGTCACGCCGACCTCACCACCCTGCTTGGCCAGGAATTCGCCGAAATTGTCGAATAGTTCGGTCGGGAACGGACCCGAACCGACGCGGGTGGTGTAGCACTTCAGGATGCCGAGCACGGTCGTGATCTTGTTCGGTCCGACGCCCGCGCCGACCGCCGCACCGCCCGAGGTCGGGTTGGACGAAGTCACATACGGATAGGTGCCGTGGTCCACATCGAGCAGTGTGCCCTGCGACCCCTCCAGCAGGACGGTCTCGCCGCGCTCCAGCGCCAGATTCAGTTCCAGGCGGGTATCGGCGATGCGGTGCTTGAAACTGTCTGCCTGTCCGAGGACCTCATCCACCACCTGCTGCGGGTCCAACGCGCGCCGGTTGTAGATCTTCACCAGGACCTGGTTCTTGAACTCCAGGGCCGCCTCGACCTTCTGGGTCAGGATCTTCTCGTCGAGCACATCGGCAACGCGCACGCCGACGCGGGCGACCTTGTCCTGATAGCACGGACCGATGCCGCGACCTGTGGTGCCGATTTTCTTATTGCCGAGGAAGCGTTCTGTGACCTTATCGATGGCCACGTGGTACGGCATGATCAAGTGCGCGTCGGCCGAGAGCAGCAGGCCGGAGGTGTCGACGCCGCGCTCCTCCAGTCCGGCCAGCTCTGCGAGCAGGACGCCGGGATCGACCACGACACCATTGCCGATTACGTTCGTCACGCCCGGCGTGAGAATCCCGGACGGGATCAGATGCAGTGCGAACTTGTCCCCATTGGGCAGAACGACCGTGTGGCCGGCGTTATTGCCGCCTTGGTACCGGACCACCCACTGCAACCTGCCACCGAGCAGATCGGTCGCTTTGCCCTTACCCTCGTCGCCCCATTGGGCGCCGATCAGGACGATTGCCGGCATGGTCGTGTCTCCTACGGTTCGACGCGCAACACTCGTGTGCTGCAGCTACCTGCCGTATCGAGGCGGTGGCCGGAAGCACAGTCTACCCAACGCCCAACCGGGTCCTGCGTCCGTCTGGATCGCAGCGAGGGTTGCCCACTCACAGTCCACCACGGAGTAAGCCTTACGAGCGACCGTTCGCGGCCCGTCTCGCGTCCGAGCCGTCGAAGCGCATACAACAAAGTCGCGAGTCTCGACCATCCAGCACCCGCGCACACCAACTGCCGAACGCCCCACCATCACCAACCACCACGGAGCGAGTCTTACGAGCGACCGTTCGCGGCCCCTCTCACGTCCGAGCCATCGAAGCGCAGGCAACGAAGTCACGAGCCTCGACCATCCAGCACCCGCGCACCGGATGCCGAACGCCCCGCATCACCAACCTCAACGAAGCAAGTCTTACGAGCGACCCATTCGCGGCCCCTCTCACGTCCGAGCCATCGAAGCGCAGGCAACGAAGTCACGAGCCTCGACCATCCAGCACCCGCGCACCGGATGCCGAACGGCCCCGCCATCACCAACCACCACGGAGCGAGTCTTACGAGCGACCCGTTCGCGGCCCGTCTCGCGTCCGAGCCGTCGAAGCGCATGCGACGAAGTCGCGAGT